>CAITMU010000001.1 GCA_903893565.1 uncultured beta proteobacterium
AAGAGGGGTTAAGAGCACGAAAAATTTAAGCCAATAGCTTTGTTTTAATCATGCTTCGGTTTGTCACTGTCAAGGATAGCGAATCCGGCTTGTAAGGCTTTTTCGATGCGTGCTTTTTCTTGTGTAATACTTTCTGCTGTCCACTGCCAGAAACCGTGTTGTGCTTTCATACCGACATGGCCTTTTTCAACCATGGCTTTAAAAAATGGCGGGGGAGTGGTTTCATTATGCAAAGTTGGGTAGAGCGCAGAGGCCACAGCAAAATTAGTATCCCAGCCGGACATTTCTTTTTGTAAAAAAGGGCCGCAGGCAACAAATCGAAAGCCGAAACCAAAACGCACTGCAGTGTCGATGCCCTCGGCATCAATCACACCATCATTGATCATCCACATGGCCTCACGCATTAACGCTTGTTGTAAGCGATTGCCCACAAAGCCTGGAATATCTTTGTTAACCCGAATGGGGGCTTTGCCGATGGCTTTCATCAGGGTTTCTAATTGGCCCGCGACTTCGGTATTCGTAGTGCTCGCGCTGACGACTTCCACTAAAGGCACTAAATGGGCCGGCATAAAAAAATGCAGTCCTGCCATACGGGAGGCACTCTTAAGCCCTTCGGTAACGGCCCCAATTTGAAAGTTAGAGGTGTTGGTCGTAATCGGTGTATCAGCACGGGCTAAGGTTTCAATTTTGGCGAACAGCGCTTTTTTCAAAGCCAAGTCTTCGGTGACCGCTTCAATGACTAAGTCGATGGTTTGCCAAGGCAGCGTTTCTAACTGTTCATAGCAATGGACCTGTTGCGCGCAGTCTTTGGAAGCGCCTACTTTTTCAAGTCCTGCTTTCAATCGTGCCGGTAGCGCCTCACGGGTTTTGAGCGAAGGGCTCATGACATGTACGGTCCAGTTTTTTGCGGCAAATACAGTGGCGATATCTCCGCCCATAATGCCCCCGCCGATAATGGCGACATGAGTTGATGTAGACATAGATTGGTAATGCTCCTTTGGAAAAAAAGTAAGCTTTGTTGAAAGGGAAAGAAAAAAATCTTTTAGCCAGTGGCCCCGTGCTCTGGAGCGGAACCATCGAGCGTTGCACCCGAATCGATCAAGGTTTTGATCAATGCCTCGCTAAAGCCTGCTTGACGAAGAATTTGAACGCTGTGCTGACCGATTTTGGGGGCGGGTAAGAAGTCCTTGCGAGCCCCTAGGGACAAGCGATTGGGTAATTTCATATTGATGATTTTCCCCTCGCTGGGGTGATCAATTGTTTCAAAAAACCCCACCGCTTTTAGATGTGGGTCTTCAAGGATTTGATCTAGGGTTTGAAAGGGCATGGCAGGCACATCAGAGGCTTCAAAAATAGTCATCCAGTGAGCAGTTGTTTTTTTCTTTAAGGCCTCGGCACGTAGGCCGAAATAATCCGCCGTATTTTTAAATCGAGCCGCCACCGTAGAAAACCGTGGATCCACTTTTAATTCAGGTCGTTCGATGGCATCAAATACGGCAAAGGCCTGGTCATTGGTATTAGCCGAGACACAGATATAACCGTCTAAGGTAGGTAGTGGGCGTGATTGAGGGTCAATCAACCGCGGGTCACCCATGGCGCCCAAAGGCGGCACAAAGGTTTTAAGATACATATGTTCTTCTAGAGTGGCTTTAACGATATTTTCAAACATGGGCAACTCAATCGATTGTCCTTGACCTGTTTTTTCACGATGGAAAAGGGCCATAAGAATCATTTGCACCGCAATTAACCCGACCGTTCGATCGGCCACCACCATCGGTAGGTAGCGAGGCTCTCCCGTGGCCATTTGATAAAGAGCGGCGGTTCCACCGGAGCCTTGGATGATAGAGTCGTAGGCGGGTTTATCTTTATAAGGGCCATCTTGGCCAAAGCCATACATGCCACAGCAAATAATTTTTGGGTTGACCTTTTTGATATCTTCATAAGTTAATTTCAAGCGCTTTAAGGCTGGAGGACGCATGTTCCAGACCATCACATCGGCGGTAGCGAGAATCTGCATTAAGGCGGCATATGCTTCAGGTTTTTTTAAATCCAGCACTAGACTGCGCTTATTACGGTTCAAGTGTAGAAATTTACCGGACATGTTGGGGTTACGGCCTTTGCCCGCTAGTGAGCGAACAATGTCGCCGGAGGGCGCTTCCACCTTGATAACATCAGCCCCATGATCGGCTAAGATCTGGGTGGCTAAGGGGCCTACGACAACGGAGGTTAGGTCAACGATGGTTACCCCTTCTAGGGGCCCGCCCGCCATTAGAGCCGCTCCGCTGGAGTAGACAGGGTAAGGGCCTGAAGATTCTTGGGGGTAAGCATTAGGATCCTTTATTCTTGTTTGATGAGGTCGTTTTCAGAGATACAAGAGGTTATATAAGGTTACAAAAGAGGCGGTTGGAGGTGACAAAGTATTACCGCGTTGAAGCGTTTATTATTCCATTGTAGCGCCAGACTCTCGAACAGCCTCTGCCCATTTTTGACGTTCAGTGTGAATAAATTGGGAGAATTCAATGCTGTTATTGCCGACGATATTAAATCCGTTACGATGCATCGATTCACGCACGGGTAAGGTTTGTAATGACTTAACAAAGGCTTTATTGAGTTGGGTGACAATCGTAGGGGTGGTGCGCGCTGGGCACAGCACGCCAAACCAGGGGCTTACATCAAAACCGGGAAGTCCGCTTTCCGCGATGCTAGGCACCTCAGGCAGGGATGTACTCCTTTTGGCACTAGTGACACCTAAGGCACGCAGCGAACCGACTTTTAATTCAGCCACGATGGAGGGCACACCCGTAAAAAAAAGTTGGACCCGTCCTGCCATGAGATCGATTTTTGCAGGCATGCTGCCTTTGTAAGGGACATGCATCAATCGTATTCCAGCCCGAAGCCGAAAAATCTCTCCAATTAAGTGCGGCGCACTCCCGCTACCTCCAGAAGCATAAATGATTTTATCGGGTTGTGATTTAGCGCTCGCTATTAACTCCTTGATCGATTTTATGGGCCAGCCGGGCGGTATCGCGAGAACATAGGGTGTCGTGGCGAGGAGCGTGATGGGGGTAAAGTCATGATCCACATCATAAGGCAGTTTCCGGGCCAGACTGGGGCTAATGGCAAGCGTTCCGGTGCCGCCCATGACCAACGTGTAACCATCTGGATTGGCGCGAGCGCCTAATTCTGTGCCCACCGTACCGCCTGCACCGGTGCGGTTGTCGATCACAATGGCTTGACCGAGAAATTCAGCGGCTTGGAGGGCGGCCGTACGCCCCCCTAGATCGATACTGCCGCCGACCGGATAAGGCATGATGAAGCGGATCGGTTTAGTGGGATACGAACGGACCGATTCAGAAGAGGCGTTAGGGCTTAATCCACTGAGTAGGGTCCATAGTCCTACATGGACGACGGTCAGAAGGGAAAAAAATGGCTGAGGGCTAAGAAGGTTCATCGTGATTCGAGGCTTTCGTTTATTGACGCACCAGGCGCATTAGTTCGGTAATATCGTTGTGGTGGTCTAAATCTTCGATAAAGGTGATGATGGCATCGGCCTCACTTTGCGATAGGACTCGGCGAGCGCAGGTATGGAATTTTTTCATGCGCTCTTCTCGGGTTAAAGGCAGACCTACCCAGCCCGTTAATTTTTTGACCCTCTGCGTGATTGTGCGGCCATCAGACAGCGTCAGACTCACCTCGCAATGCATTTGATCAAAGTCGGTAGGAATGGTGTCATCGACTTCGAGTTTTGTTTTCGCCAGTAGGCTGACAACATCGGGGGCAAAGCGGCGCTCGTTATTAAACGAATCGACACTAATCTCTCCGTCTAAGAGCGCGATGACAGTCGTATATTGCACACTAAATTTACCATCCAGACCGGTTTCCGGCTGAGGCCGATTAACATAATCGAAGCGGGGGAAACGAATGTGAATGTGCTCGATCTGCTCGGGTGTAAATGGATGGTTTTGTTTTAAGGCGAGTGCGGCATCTATGGGCCGGTGGGTAAAGTAATTAGAGGGATGTTTTTTAAAGCCCACCCCGGGGTCTACCATGCGAAACGGCGCGCCAAAATGCTCCACCAGACGTTGGGGTTCGGCTTTACCAAAAAGGAAGGTATCAAAAAATCCCTTAGGGCCAAAAATATCGGCATGTGCACTCCAACCCATTTGCGCGAGCTGTGCGCATTCCACTCCCATGCGAGCCGCATGGCCAGAGTGGGAGGATTTGGTCATTGTGCCGGTGTTTAAGGACATGCTACCGGCTCGTGAGCCCGCCAACCCAAAGGCCATGAGGGTTTGTTGCCGATTTAGTTTTAACATCCGGCTGGCGGCTGTGACGGCGCCAAATTGCCCGGTAGTGCCTGGCTTATGAAAGCCTGAACCCGTTTCAAGACCGGTAGCGGCCATGCGTAAGCGAGCTTGAACTTCAAAGGCGGCCACAAGGGATTCGATGATGTGTTTTCCGCTACAGGCCTTATGTTCGGCACTGGCCAATACAGCAGGAAGGGTGGGAGAGGTGGGATGGTTTAAGGGGTACCACGTGTTATCAAAATCAAGGGCATGGGCCATGGTGCCATTGGCAAAAGCAGCATTTGTCATCGAGGTCTTAAACCCTCCCGCGACCACGGAGGCTTGAGGGTTTGCGCCACACTCTTTCACATACTGCGTCACTATACGTCCCAACCCTAAGGGTTCTGTGGCACCGGCCAGCATCACCGCGATACCATCTAAGGTGACTTGTTTGGCCATGTCAATCGCCGCTGCCGGCAGTTGATCAAATTGAACGGCGAGTATTTTGTCGACAAGCGTTTCGGTCAGGGAGCTCATGAGCGGTGTTTCTTGAAAGGTGAAGGGTGGGAGAAAAAAAGCGAATATACGGGGAGACTCATCTCACCGAATGGGGGATTTTAACGCGGACGGCTAGGCTCGGGTATGGGCTGTTGCGGCGTATGGGCTCGACAGGGGATGAAGGTGAGCGCTCTAAAAGGGCTAGGGGGTATTAGAAAGTCCAAGAAAACCCTAAGAAAACCCAAGACAGCCGAGGGGAGGGAGCAAAAAAGGAAGGGCTCAGCTAAAAGACCAATGAAGTCGCGCAGGGGTAAACGGGGGTAGACGGGGCGAAATGAACCGAAAAACTTGCAGTGTAGTAACATAGTTCAATTCAATGGAATAGACAAAGGCAATCTTTATGCTCGGTAAGTGGTTATTGCCAATATTAATATTGTTGGCGATTTTTGTGTTTTCAAATCAAGGCTTAAAAGGCGGCCCTGAGATTACTGTTTTGGAATTAAAACAATTACTCAAAAGCCAACCCCAGCCCGTGATCATTGATTTACGGGAGCCCGCCCTTTTTAATCAAGGGCATATTGAGTCTGCCCGATCCGTGCCAGCGCAACAATTAAAAGAAAAATTGTCGCTTTTAGGGTTACCTAAAATGGAGCCTATTATTTTGTATTCAGACGACGAGGCACGTACCCGTGAAGCAACCCGTTTACTCTACGATCAGGGCTATGGTGGAGCCCTTTCGCTTAAAGGCGGTATCGCGGCCTGGAAGGCCACGATGGATAATCGATAAAGAGTGGAGCCGCAATGTTGGGGTAGTCAGTGAGTTTTTGGCCATCATGGCTAGAGGGTTAACGTAGCACAAGAGCAAAAGGAAATCCTACAATGAGCATTAACAGGGTAAGTCATTTTTATAAAAAAAACGTGATGATCCTCCTCGGTTGGAGTGTCTTGGCAGGTTTATTGGGTTGTATGACCACGCAATCCCTTAGTCCAGCACAAATTGAGGCGATATTAGCTGCACCGGATCGTAGTGCAGCGGATCGTACCACCGATGTAAAACGCAAGGCCCCACAGATGCTAGCGTTTCTAGACGTGCAGCCCGGCATGCAAGTGCTGGAGTTAGGAGCGGGAGGCGGTTATACCGCAGAATTGCTCGCTCGGTTGGTTGGCCCTAAGGGACATGTGGTGGCACAGAACACACAAACGACGATGCAAAATAATGTGAAAGATCGTTTTGCGCAGAGAATGGCGCTTTATTCACAAAAAAACTTAAGCCTTAATGTGCGCCCCTTTGATGCGCCTTTGACTGAGACGCAAGGCAAGGGGACGTTTGATCGAGTGACTTTTTTATTTTCGTATCATGACCTAGGGGGTGCGGGCGTCAATCGAGCTCACGTTAATCAAGCGGTTTTTGCGGCATTAAAGTCGGGTGGTATTTATGTGGTAGCGGATCACTCGGGGCGTGCCCATACGGGCGTGAGTGAGTCAAAAACCTTACATCGGATTGATCAGGCTCTGGTGCGTGAGGAAGTGGAGTCAGCAGGATTTTTGTGGGTAGCAGAGGCTGATTTTTTAAGAAATCCACTGGATCCGCGCGATATCCCGGTATTTAAGTCCCTGCAACCGAACGATGAATTCGTGATGAAGTTTAAAAAGCCGTGAGGTAGACGAGCGATAGACCGAGGGAGTCGCGCGGCATGAAAACCGCGCGACTGATTGTGGCTCACCTCTGGATAGGCTAGACGCTAAGTCAGGTTATGAGATTAAGAAGGCAGTCCCGAGTAATCGACGTCCACCCAAGCGCGTTTGGCCACCGAGGCTTCGGCCGCGTCCCATACCCGATGAATTCTTAGTTTATCCAGAAAGCTTGGGGCGCATTCTCGCCCTTCGTGGATCGCTTCTGCAAAGGCGTGCCAAGTTTGTGCGGTTAAATAAGCCCCACCACCGCGCGCAATATTATCAATATAAAAATGTTCGTTAGGAATAGGGATTTCACGGTATTGATTTTGTAGTCTTTCAGGGGCAGTGGGGTTAGAGACATATTGTTTCAAGTCCGCACGGGCACCATACAGTTTGAGTTCACCACGAGACGGATCGCCTTGGCCGCTTTCTTTCTCCCACTCGGGCGTTTCTCCAGTGGCGAGCATTAGCATGCCTTCAGTGCCATAGACTTGGAATTGGTTACCCGTACCATACCAGGCCGTAAAGCAGGTCTGCATGGTACCCATGATGTTTTCTCCCACACGTAGCAAGTAGTTCATATTGTCGACTTGGGTGCTAAGGATGCTACCCCCGGTATCAACAGCAATGCGTTCGGGTACTTGTATGGCCATATCCGCGCAAATCGAGCTCACCGGTTGACCCAACACAGAATGTAAGCGATCCAGACTATGACCACTACGATAGCCCGGATGCCCCCCCATATTCGCTTCAAACAGCCATTGACGGTGAGAAGGGCGCGGCACGATGTAGTTAGACACAAAATAGGTGTGATTAAAGGATAAAGGACGTCCGATATAACCGTCTTTGAGCATTTGCGCCATACAAAGTGTGGCTGGTTCATAATGACTTTGGTGGCCAATGACGGTTTTAACCCCAGCTTTTTTAGCCATGTCGTAGAGGGCTTGGGCCTGTTCGGTCGACACGGTGAGGGGTTGCTCGCAGTAGATGTGTTTCCCCGCACGAAGGGCGGCGCTGGCGACTTTGAAATGGTGAATGGGTCGTACTGAAACGCAGACCACATCAATCTCGGGTAGGGCGGCCAGCATTTTTTCGACATCATCAAAGGCGTGGGGTACGTCAAAGTGTTGGGCAGCATTTTGTGCGGTTTGCATCGTGGTGGTACAAACGGCCACCACGTCAAAGAGGTGGGAGAGTTTTTTGAGCGCGGGAAGATGGGCCCGGGCGGCCCATCCTTCGCGGCCATCAGGGCTATTTTTAAGTCCGGCACCGGTAACAGCAACTTTGAGACGTTTTTGCATAAAGGGAATAGGTCGTTCGAGTAAAAGGAATGAAAGGGTTGTGAAGGGGCGATTTTAGCAAGCCAGGCCTTGCCAAAGCGAGCCCTTTTTAGGTTTTTTATCGCCGGTATAAGGCTCAAAATAAGTTAGCGTTTTTTGGCGATTCGTTATTTTTTCTTACGCTACTGTATCTGGGTTTCGGACGCCTTCAGCGCCTTGCGGCATTGGGTAATATGGGGGGTATTTCACAGTGAATTCACAGTGAATTTAATTACCAATCACCAAACTGCCTCCTAAAGGAGGGAAGGTCAGGGTGATTAAGCGCTCGTTATAATATCCGTTTCTTTGAGCCTTCATTCTAGCCGTAGTATTAAGCGTATCGATGACAGCAGAAGGGGTTCTGGCCGGTGCGGTGCAGCCATCCCAATCTAGCCCAGCACTGCAAAGCGTTTGAAACCGGATTCATCCCGTGAGGGAAGATGGGCAAGGCGGTGAGAACAAGTCAATGTGGGAGATTTATTTTTTTTCAACCGCCAACAAAGTTTGTGCCTCTCGCGCTTTGATCGCATCAAAGCGAGCAATCAATTTTTGAGCGCGAACAATAATAGGAATATCGATCATCTTGCCATCCAAAGACCAGGATCCCCGACCCTGAGCCGCAGCCTCTTGGTCCATTTGGATCACTTTACGGGCATAGACCACTTCCGTCTGACTGGGCGTATATTCTTCATTAACGATCGTAACCTGACCGGGGTGAATGCAACCGGCACCCATGAAGCCAAAGTCACGAGACCGGCGTACCATTTTGCGAAAAGCCTCCCAGTCGCCAAAGCCTGCGATACTGTCGATGAATCCCAGTGGGATGATACCCACGCTATTGGCAGCAAAAATCATTTGTTGTTTGGGATAGACTAAGGCTTCGCCCGTGGGCTGCATGTTGTTATCTAG
>CAITMU010000002.1 GCA_903893565.1 uncultured beta proteobacterium
CAATAATTTTTTTGATCTTAATTGTGGCCGTTGGAAGACTTAGCAACACGAGGCTAATCGAGGTAATGAGCCTGTCACGGTGAAAGCGCTAATAAATTAGCTCAATTTCCAGAACGGGGTAGGGTAGGTAGGGGGTTTGAACAAGAATATTGTTGGGTATTCGTAAATTGTTCCATACCGAATAAAAGACGGTAATGTAGAGATATTGCGTGTATTCCGCACACTATGAATGTGGCCTAAAAGACTTCAAATCGCCTGTAGTTCAGGCTAAAAGTCAGCATGATTTAATCGGCTTTCATGCCGGATTTTTTGATAATCAAGGCATAGACTAATAATTCTTTTTTAATCTGTGCCGTGAGTTCTTCTGGCGAAGAGGGGGCGCTTTGCCCGCCTTGGGAGATGAGCCAATGTTTAAACTCTACGCTATGTAAGATATGTAAAAATTCTGAGTGTAGTCGGTTGATGATGGCTGGAGGAGTGCCTGCCGGCACCATTGCGGCATACCACGTAATGACCTCGTAGCCTGGGTAGCCCGACTCAGCAATGGTGGGCAAATCGGGTAAGCTGATAGCGCGCTGAGCGCTGGTGACGGCAATGGCGCGAAGTCGATGGCCGCGAATCAGTTGTAGCCCTGAGGTTAGGGTACAAAATACGAGTTGAGTCTCACCACTGACCACCGCAGTGAGGGCCGGTGAGCTACCTTTGTAGGGCACGTGGGTCATACTCACGCGGGCGGTTTCGTTAAACATAACGCCTGCTAAATGGGCAGGAGTGCCGGTGCCCGAAGAACTGTAATTTAATTGATTGGGGTGCGCTGAGGCAAAAGCGGCTAAATCACGAACGGATCGAACCGGCATAGAGGGGTGAACGGCTAGCATATTGGCCAAAATCACGATGCGTGAAATGGGGGCAAAGTCTTTGATCGGGTCGTAGGGTAATTTGGCGTGTAGATTGGGATTCATGGAAAGGGTGGTGTTAGAGCCCATGAATAGGGTGTGGCCATCCGCCGGTGCATGAGCCGCTTGATCGGCACCTATAATCGTGCTGCCACCGGGGCGGTTATCTACGATGACCGGTTGACCTAGCAATTCGCTAAGCCGCGGGGCGAGTGCCCGTCCGACTAAATCTTGTCCGCCACCCGGGGTAGAGGGGATGATATAGCGAAGGGGTTTGCTAGGAAAATTTTGTGCTGACGCTAGCGAACTGGTGCCAAGTCCTGCGGTTAAAAAAAGGCCTAAGGCCGTTAGATTTAAGAAAGCCGAGTGCCTGCGCTGGTCGGGGAGACTAAGACGGCGACAGGAATAAGACCAATCCAGTAGCCAAGAGCGATAGCGAAGGATGAAATTCATCATAGGAAACAATACGTGGGGTAAGTGAATTGAAGTGAAGGGGAGGTTCTTATCTTTTTTTTGCGCCCTAGGGGATTGATTGTAGGGGGTGTGTTGTTTGCGCGCAATGTTGTTGGAGAAACGAAGTGTCGTCCAAGAGCTTTGGTTTTTTAGGCCTCCCGGGGGTCAAGGCATCGCACAAAAAAGATGCCTTGGGCAGTTAGCAATGCTTGATGGTAAGGATATAGTTGCCGAATCCTATTCGGTAGTCGCCGTCCCCACGACTACGCAAAGTCCCAACTCGTATCGGTTGGAATTTTTTGGGTGCGCTCAGCATGGGCGCGCTTCAACCGGTGAAAGTCCCGCCGCCAGTTGATCACGACGAGCGAAGTTAAGTGCAACGACATGAGGGCGACCGATTATGGAAAAGATGCGAGGATCATAATCGGTGAGCCGATGAAAAAAATCGGATACGAGATACTGCCCAGCAGGGCGATTGGATCAAAACCCAAGAAGCTCTCCCTAGAAGCCAGTGAAGTTGGCGTTTTTTTGCTGAAGATTTTTAGTCACATTCCCAGTAGAATGATTTGATCGTTTAATGAAACCCAAGGCACAGGGCCAGGGCTTTTAATGGAAGTCTAGGTAAGAGAGAATCTGTGTAGGGTAGTGAAACGAATTAAAGCTAACAAGGGGCCTAGCATTAAGAATAAACCGCGTGTGCCATGCCAACTGCTCACAGTGGCAATATGTTATTCCCTTTCATGGCTTGCATTAGCCATGATGGTGGCGACCCCCGCTTTGTCACAAGAAAGGGGTGGTGTACTGGTGCCTCTGACCCGGCTTAGCGTAGCGGGGCAGATTAGTGGCAAGGGAGGTGGTGTCGCACAAGATATTAGCGGTATGGCCTGTATCCCGACTGCAGGTTTGGAAACACTCTGCTTATTGATCGATGATGAAAGTACCAGCGCCCAGTTCGTTAGCTTAAACGGTAGCGTGCTGCAACCAGGCGCGGTTTTACCTCTCATCGGTCGGGACGCACCAGGTAATGCTGTGGGTATGCCGCCATCCATCAGCTGCGCGGGCGCGAAGAAATTTGCGGATCTGGACGGTGAGGGCGTAGCCTATGAAAACCGGCAGTTCTATGTCGTTGGCTCGCACGGCTGTTCGCGTCATTCGAACAGCTTCCGCTTATCCTCTTTTATTCTCGCGAGGGTGTCTATGGCAGGCACTGGTGAAGCTGTGAAATCCATAGAACTGACCTACCGCCTATCTGATGTGCTCACGGCAGCCCTACAGGTTGGCGATCGGTTTGGAAAGCGCTTGGATACGGCTAGTAATGGATTGAATATTGAGGGCATAGCCCTATCGGGTGGTAAGCTATGGGTGGGCCTGCGCGCACCAGTGGATAATGGCAAGGCCTATCTTATCGGCGCGCCTATTGACGAACTGTTTGCGCTGGGAAATTCTAAATGGAAGGGGGAGCCTGACGTTCGGGTCCTGCCGTTGGGAGCGGACAGAGGTATACGCGATCTTGCCAGCCTGTCTGCGGGCCGCCTGCTAATACTATCGGGGGCAGCGCAGAATCAGGATATCGACTACCGTCTGCATCTGATGGATCTTAATACGTCGGCGCCACCCTTACTGATCGGCACCATCGAAAACGTGCCAAACGGCAAAGCTGAAGGGGTCACAGTCATGCGTGAAAGCCTTGATACACTGGATTTTATAGTGATGTTTGACAGTGTGAAAAATGGCGGCGGGCTACTCTACCGTGTGAAGCTGCCGTAGTGCTGGGCAGGGAGCATTCAAAAGGTATTGTGTGCGATTCTCGGCCTAATCGCTGTTGCAAAGACTCCCCATAGAGAAAATTATATATTCTTGCTAGAAGATTGTAGGTTTTTTTGACGGATGTAAGTGATAATTTTTGCAAAATTAACTTTCATTTCAGATGAATGACTGAATTTTATTAGCTCGCTAATAATAAATAGGTCATATAAATAATATTTAATATTAGTATTAAAAATACTGATCCGCTTGCAACATCTTTTATTTTTTTGATTTGTACATCAAAGTCGCGAGTTATTCTGTCGCATAACAGTTCTATCGAGGTATTGATCATTTCAACGGCTAATAAGAGAATGGCAGCTATTACCCCCACTATTTTTGCTAGAGTCCCAATATCTAAATGCCATACTAAAATCATTACGAGAATTAGCCATATTAGCTCTAATTTAAAAGATAGCCCCTTGCTAGATAAAACAAGACCATTTATTGAATATAAAAAATTATGGACCAGCTTAGTGATTATTTTTCGCATTTTTTATTTGGAATAATTTAAAAAAGCAACTTAAGTGTAGCTTTATCGAAAATCGATTCCACTTGGGTTTTTCACCTAAGGGTCGTCTGATTCACTAGAAATATTAACAGAGGCGAAATGTTGCTTAACGCGATGTTTCAAGCAAGGGGTTTGCCAAATGAAGTAGGGTTAAACGTTTCTGGTGTCAGTTGTTTACCCACCTGCCAGTCTTTCATCGCCATATATGACTTTATGGGTAGAGATCCTTTGGACATACATCTTCGCAAGGGCTAAATTCAAGGCTTCTTCAGAGCGTGATCCTTTTTCCAAGGCACTGGGTGTTGGTGAGGATTATGTTGCCAGTCTTTCGACTCACTGCCCAAGTTTAATGGCCTTTCCTATGCGCGCAGATTCCTCAATGGCGAGAGTGATTTCCAGTGTCTGACGTGCTTCGCGCGCTGTGGCCATAGGGCACGGGCGATTGCGTGACAGATGATCCAGCCACACGCGTGATTCGTCTGCGACCGGGCCCCAATAGTCGCCAAGGTGCCAGTTCCCCGGCGTGGAAGAAGACAGAAATGCTGTATTAAATTGTAGGCCGGGAATGTAGGCGTGTGGGATGCCCTTATTGGTGATGAGCAGCTCGTCGGTGTGGTCATCATTCAGGATGAGCGCGCCTTCAGAACCATACACTTCAATGCGCACACCCATGCCGAGCTGTGGAGAATGCGCGGGTAGTGCAAAATACACGCCGAGGTTTACCACGGCGCCGTTCTCATAGGTGATAAGCGCGAAGGTTGCGTCGTTGACATCAAACCCGGCTTCACGAAACACCGTGCCGTGTCCGCGTGCTGTAACCTCGACAGGCCGGATGCCCTCGAGAAACCATCCGGCCACATCAACCCAGTAGGTGAGCACATCCACGACTGGTGTTGCGGTGGCCGAGCGCTTAAGTATTTCGATACCTTGGGCACGCGTGTTACAAGCGCGGCCAGTCAGCGCCGTGATGTTCCCCACGCGGCCTTCGAGAATTTGATCTTTTGCAGACAGATAGCGGCGCTTGAAGCGCTGTGCGTAGCCAACGAAGAGCGGGGTGCCAGTGGATTCAGACTTGGCGATAATTTTGTCCGCATCGGCCAGTGTTAATGCAATGGGTTTTTCGACCAGCACCGGTTTGCCGAGTTCGAGTGCCTGCATCACCGGCTCAAGGTGCTCATGCTCACTGGTGGAAACGATAACGGCGTTGACCTGTGGGTGCCCGATAACCGCCATGTTATCGCTTGAAGAAAAATCCGCTTTGGTTCGCTCGGCCAGGTTCGCAGCGCGGTCAGCGCTAAGATCGGAAACCGCTAGAAATTTGACTGCCGGATGTGATGCCGCCATTTGCGCCCGGAGTGATCCGATACGACCGGAACCAACCACGGCGATGCCGAGTTCATGGGTATTCATTTTGTGTCCTTGATAGGTGTGAACCGTATATACCACTAAAAGCATGTGTTGATATTTAGAGCATTTTGGCATTGGCCGCCAGCCAGTACAACATTTTCAACGAACCAAAGCAGAACTTGGTATTAGCCTGAATTTTGAATAAAAAGGGTAAAAAATACAGCAAGTGATTCATACCATGAGGATTCTTGATCGCCCCACTCGTTAACGTAAACAGGTCTTTGCCCAATATGGATTCTACGCCAGAACTACAGCGATTTGCTTCGATTCCAGGCTGTAGCATCCGCACGGATTTTGCCGGCGGCGGCTTATCGTCGGACTTGGGTCCGCTGCTACTTAAGGGCGTTAACCATCCGATCGGTTTGACCGAGCGCGAAACTGCGGCCATCGACGACACCCATCAACCGGGCTATATTATTCATCGCCTGCACGACATCATCAAAAAACGCCTCTATCAGATCACCTCCGGAGACGAAGATGGTAACGACTGCCACAGCTTGCGCTACGATCCCGTGTTTCGGCTAGGCGTAGGCTGCAAGTCCTTTGATACCGAAGAGGCTGAAGGTACTGATGGTGCTGATGGTGCATTCGCCTCCGGTTAGACGATCTCCCGTTTCGAGCACGCTATTAGCTACAAGGATATCTATCGTCTGAGCGAGGCCCTCTGGTCGACCAATCCATTGCTCGCCTCAGATCGCGCATTGTGCACCACTTTTCTGGCCAACTTTATTCGGTCTGCTGGAACATGCCGTCGCATATGCTGCATATGCCCTATATCAGCAGTTGCGCCCCCAGGCGCTGCAACACTCGGAACCGGGCCAAGGGAAGTCTTCAACGGTTTTCACGAAATTTTTCAAGATTCGCGTATAGGTTCCGCAGTTCAAAGACCGCGTGATCCACGCATCTGCCGACTTCTTGCCCAGTCAAGCAGCGGGTGCAGACGGTGACTGAGCTTTTATTTGAAACCAAGCCTGCAAAATTGCTGTTTTCGCCTTAGCCCAGACAGGTCTGGCCCTTAGAGAATGGCTCCCCCATCCTTCCCCATCACCCTCTAACCCGCCGCTACCGGCCCACATATTGGGTAGGGTAGACTGTGCTTGTCTTTTTGAAATGCGGTAATTTTAATTCCACATTTTACCAAACCCTTGAGATCATTTTGTTTGTACAACTTTTGGGTTATTTCAGTGGCATAATCTAAGCATTTTTTTGTCATGTGAAAGATACCTCCATGTATAAATATCTGGCATTGGTCTTGGGCCTGTTTGCCGTAGCCACATCGACCGTGCAGGCACAAGCTATAAAGTGGCCTGCGAAGCATGTGCGGATGATTCTGCCGCTGGCGCCGGGCGGTAGTGTCGATACCGTTGCGCGCATGGTCGCTGCAAAGCTGACCGAAAAGTTTGGGGAGCAATTTGTCGTGGACAATCGCCCAGGGTCTGGGGCGATGGTGGGCGTCGCGCTGGCAGCCAGTGCTAATCCAGACGGTTATACGATTCTCATGATGTCGTCGGGCTATTCATCCAATGCGGCACTGTATAAGCTTCCTTACGACCCAATAAAGGACATTATGCCTATAGGCTTGATCGCGTCCGGCCCCTTGTTTCTGGCGGTGCATCCCTCGGTGAAGGCTGGCACGCTGAAGGAGTTTGTCGCACTGGCTCGTGCAAAACCAGGTGTCCTGAACTACGGTTCCGGCGGCTCCGGCACTTCCACCCACCTGGCGACAGAGCTGTTCCGGCAGATGACCAACACGCAATTGGTGCACGTGCCGTACAAGGGTATCGGGGCCGCCATAGCGGATTTGCTTGGCGGGCAGATACAGTTTTATATTGCACCCGGGGCGGGCCTGCTGCCACACATCGCCACGAATAAACTGCGTCTGCTGGCTGTTACCAGCGAGCAACGCTCACGTGACCTGCCTGAGGTGCCTGCGATCGCAGAATTGGTGCCGGGATATTCTGTGGAATTTTGGTATGGATTGGGCGTTGCCGCGGGTACGCCCAAAGAGATCATTGGTACGCTGAATCAGGAACTGTTACGCATACTCAAACAACCGGATTTTCTCAAACGCTTA
>CAITMU010000003.1 GCA_903893565.1 uncultured beta proteobacterium
CGATTGAGGAGCCAGCGCCAGTCAGGATTAAAAGGTAAGAGCAAGGATAGCGGTAAACCGAGGGCACCAGCCAAATGGGCGATACTGGTGTCGACACTCACGACGGCGGAAAGATTCATGCAAAGGGCCGCGGTGGAACTAAAAGACTCAAAGCCCTCTTCAAAATAAAGCACCTTATCTTGATTTTGTAGGATCTTTTTTTCTTCGTCGTTGATAAAAGCCTGAAGGCTTATCCAAGTCACGTGTGAAGGCAGTTTATCAATGATGTCGCGAAGTGCGAGGCTTCGCTTGGCGTCGTTCAGGTGCTCAGGGTTGCCGCGCCAGGCTAGCCCGATCAACGGTTTTTGATGTGATTTTACGCGTTCATGCCAAAGGTTTATTTTTTCCTTCGGGGGCGACAGATAGGTTTGCGTTGGTTCTAAGTCGTCAATAAGGACGGACAACGCAAGGGGGAGACTCATGAGCGGGCAATGGTAATCGAAGGCGGGAAGCGTCTGGCCATGGGGGATAAACTGAATCGTACCCGGTAAAGACTGGAGTAATTCGAGCAACGGAGCGGGGAGTTCAAAGATAACGTGCTTAGCAAGAGTCAACAAACGTGGCACAAAGCGAGAAAATTGTAAGGTGTCCCCAAAACCTTGTTCACAGTGGATGAGCAACGTCTTACCTTGGAGGTTTTCCTCACCTAACCACAAGGGCTGGGAAAATTCACGTGTGTTTTTTATTAGTGGATCCCTTTTCCAGCGCCACTCGTATAAACGCCAACCTTCTTGATATTGTGCTGCGAGTAGCAGGGCGAGGGATTTATTCCAATAGGCTACGGGGTAATAGGGTTTTAATTCGATCGCTTTGTCGAAATGCGTAAAACCGATCTCCAGTCGGTGTGAATCGATGAGTGCGTTGGCTTTATTAAAGTAGGCCTCGTGATAGTGTGAGTTAATGTGGATTGAGAAATCATGATTTTCAAGTGCTTTGGAGAATAGCTCCAAGCTTCTTAAGGAAGCGCCGCGATTGGAATAGGCCTCAAAATACTGTGGATGTAAAGCGATCGCCATATTGTAGCTTTCAATGGCTTCCTCGGATCGTTTGAGTGCTTCTAGCGTTGCGCCTCGGTTTAAATAAGCTTGGGTATTTTGCCCTGAGAGGCTGAGGGCTCGTTCACAACTAGCTAGAGCTTGGTTAAGTTTGTCCATGGACCTTAAGGGCATACTACGATTGCTATGGGTTTCAGCTAACAGAGGGTTAAGTAAAATAGCTTGATCAAAGCTTTCTACAGCGCGTGAATAATCTTCTTGCTCCGTCAATACGACACCACGGTTTGAATAAGCCTCCGTAAAATCGGGTTTGAAGCAAATGGCTTGCTCGTAATCCTTTAAGGCGGCGTCCATTTGATTGAGCGCCTTAAAACCCACCCCGCGATTGCAGTACAGTTCAGCTCGGTCCGGTTGTAGGTAGATGGCTCTTTGATAAGCTAACAATACGGCAGACCATTCATGCAAAGCGGCCAAAGCAATGGCGCGATTGGAATAAGCCTCAGCTTGTTCTGGGTTAAAACAAATTGACCATTCATATTGAGCGATGGCCTCCGGTAAATGGCCTAATCCATGTAGCGCAAGACCGAGATGGAAATGAGCTTCCCCACTGGTGGGCTCAATAAAAAGCGCTTTTTGACTCCATTGCAGAGCGACTAAAAATTGTCTGATTTGAATCGAAATAAGGCTTAGTAGAAGATGGGCTTTGAAATGTTGCGGCTCGAGGAGCAGTGTTTTTTGATAGGAAGCGATAGCCTCGTCCCACAAATTATTTTGATGGGCTTTTAGCCCTTGTTGCAGGAGCGCGTCAGCAAGGGGATCCAGAGAGGGGGTTTGAGCAGGTGCAGCAGGAGAAATAGGTCGTGAACTCATCGGTCACACTGAGCGATCGTGATCGGGAGGGGAGACGAAAAAGAGAGTTTGTAAATCTTGCAGGAGATCGTCGATCGCAGGCGCCCATTGTCCGGGGGTGGGTTGGCGGTAGAGTCGTGCGGTTTTATACCAAGGGCTATCCGATCGATTGAGGAGCCAGCGCCAGTCAGGATTAAAAGGTAAGAGCAAGGATAGCGGTAAACCGAGGGCACCAGCCAAATGGGCGATACTGGTGTCGACACTCACGACGGCGGAAAGATTCATGCAAAGGGCCGCGGTGGAACTA
>CAITMU010000004.1 GCA_903893565.1 uncultured beta proteobacterium
ACCCACACGCCGCCGGTAAAAATACCGATGATTCCCGTGTCAGGTTTGACCACAGGTTTCATTTGATCCAGTAAGCGAGCGAACAATTGCTCGGCATCTGGTAGGGGGTTACCCGAATTATTCATAGAGGTTTATTGGGGCGCTAGCGTAACACAAGGCGGCGAAGGGATTAAAGAGGGGAGTATATATTTTTTTGATTCATGGCGTGTGCTGCTGGGAAAGCCAAGTCGTTAAAATTGCCGCCGCAGCCACGGAGTCAATGACAGCCTTTATTTTTTCGGCGTGAAGGCCGCGTTCTTGGAGTAAGCTTTGCGCCTCATGGGAACTGAGGGTTTCGTCTGTCAGGTGCACCGGAAGGTCAAAGCGCCCAGTCAGGCGTTGGGCAAAGCGACGGGCCAGTCGGCCGGTCGCATGAGGGCTATCGTTGGCGTGATGGGGTTCGCCTACCACCAGGCTCACCGGACGCCACTCCTGAATGAGGGCGGCAATTTGCTGAAAGCGAGTCAGATTATCTTCTGCATGGATGGTTTTAAGAGGGTGGGCGATCCCAACACTTAACTCGGCCATAGCAACCCCAATGCGTTTTTCACCAAAATCAAAGGCCAACACCGTACCGCTTTTAGGCATGCCCTGCCTCATCTGAGAGCATGGCAAAATTGATACCCAGTAACCGGAAGGCGGCCTCATAGCGTTCGTTGGCCGGGAGAGAAAAAAGTAAATGAGGGTCGGCTCGAACACTTAACCAAGCGTTTTGCGCCATTTCCTGCTCCAGTTGTCCCGGACCCCATCCCGCATGGCCAAGACAAACCAAGAGATTTTCAGGTCCTTCGTCTTTGGCCACCGCTTCCAGAATATCTTTGGAGGTCGTCAGCCCCACTTCCTCTCCTACTTTGAGGCTGGATTGCCATTGACCGCTGGGTTTATGCAAAATAAACCCCCGATCGGCTTGCACTGGGCCACCGTAGTGAACGGGTAGGCTTTTGCAACGGTCAGAGACAAAGTCGATATGAATTTGCTTTAGTAAGCTTTGTAGGTTCATATCAATGGGTTTGTTGACGATGACCCCGAGGGCGCCTTGGGCATTGTGTTCGCACACATAGGTCAGCGTTTTAGCGAAACGGGGGTCGGCCATCGCGGGCATCGCAATGAGATAGTGTTCTGTGAGGTTGAGGGTTTGCAAGGGGAAAATATCGCGTGAGTGAGTAAAAGGTTTATGAAAAGTCAAAGAACGCCCATCAGCGTGATTTTATGCCGAGCCGGGCACTTATGCCATGAGCAAAATGAGGGCTAGATTTCTGGCAGAAAAGCGACCGATCGAGGGGCAAGGGCTTTGGCGGGGGCCAAGGGATGAGGATAGACATTCTAAAAAAGGGCGACAGCCACTTTAGAGAGCAATCGTGTAGCATTAAGGCACTTTTTAGTCAGGACAATTACCATGACGCGATTATATTTTCCAGGACCCATCTCTGAGCATGGGGAATGCCGTGTGATGGCGGGCCAAGCCCACCATGTGATTCATGTGCTTCGATTGGCTGCCGGGGATCCCGTGACCCTCTTTGATGGTCGTGGATTGGAGTACGCCGCAGTCATTGATCGCATTGAAAAAGCCGTCTTAATTCTGCGGGTGGGCCAACCCCGAGAGCAAAGCTGTGAGTCTCCGTTACACATTGTGCTGGCCCAAGGCATTTCCTCTGGGGAACGAATGGATTTTACCGTGCAAAAAAGTGTGGAGTTAGGCGTCAGTGTGATTCAACCCCTGACCACACAGAGAAGTGTGGTCAGGCTCAAAGAGGAGCGTGCCGAGCGACGAGTGGCGCACTGGCAATCGGTCAGTGCGGCCGCCTGTGAGCAATGCGGGCGTAATACAGTGCCTCGGGTGTTACCCGTAAAGTCTTTTATGAACTGGCTCGCAGAGCCCGTCATCGAGGCAGAGAGTCGCTTTTTACTCTCACCTGCGGCCCCCCCTCAGCGATTGCGAGATCGGGCACGGCCCCAAGGTCAAATTACGTTATTGATTGGCCCCGAAGGGGGCTGGAATTCGGAAGAAGTGTTAGCCGCCACGGTTGCCGGCTTTGAGCTTTTCGGCTTGGGCCCGCGGGTGCTAAGAACGGAAACCGCGGCGGTTGCCGCTCTCGCCGCTATTCAGGCGATGTGGGGGGATTTGTAAACCCGTAGAATGCGGGAATAAAAAATGGCTGCCAAACGAGAGCGAAGTCAGACCGCTTGGTTTAACCGCTTAAGTCGCGTAATATCCTGTTTTTAAACACTTTGTCTTCTATTCATCCGATGGCTTTAGCTACCCCCGACAAGTTTGTTCAGTGGTTTCGTGCCGCCGCCCCCTATATTCATGCTTTCCGGGGCCGAACCTTTGTGATCGCCTTTGGTGGAGAGGCGATTTCCGAGGGACGTTTTGAGGGCATCAATCACGATTTGAACTTACTGGCGGCTTTGGGGGTGCGTTTGGTGTTGGTGCATGGCGCACGCGCTCAAATGGAGGCGAGACTAAAGCAAATGGGTCATCGCACGGGCTATGTGCAAGGCTTACGGATCACGGATGATGTGACCCTTAGCGTAGCGAAAGAGGCCAGTGGTCGCTTGCGTGTAGAAATTGAGGCCCTGTTGTCGATGGGTTTACCCGGTTCACCCATGGCTGGGGCAGATATTCGCGTCTCGAGCGGAAACTTTGTGACGGCCAAGCCCATGGGGATCGTGGAGGGGACCGATTTACAGCACACGGGCGAAGTGCGAAAGATTGATGTGGGGGCCATTCGAGACCGATTAAATTTTGGGGAAATTGTTTTAATTTCGCCTTTGGGATTTTCTCCTACGGGTGAGATTTTTAATCTGGCCCTAGAAAACATTGCCGAGTCAGTGGCGGTGGCGCTTGGCGCCGAGAAGCTCATTTTTATGATGGATAAATCAGGGGTCACTAACCCACGCGGCGGATTGCTACGCGAATTAACCCCGATGCAAGCGACTAAGCTTTTGGCAAGAAAGGACTCTTTATTTGACGGTGATGTCCGTTTTTATTTGCCATGTGCCGTGCGCGCATGCGAGCAAGGGGTCAAGCGCGCGCATTTGATTTCTCGTCATACCGAAGGGGCGTTATTGCAGGAACTTTTCACGCACCAGGGGGTGGGTACGATGATTGCCCCCGATCCCGTGGAACAGTTACGAGACGCCAAAATAAACGATATTGGTGGGATCTTACGTCTTATTGAACCGCTGGAAGCGGATGGCACTTTGGTTAAGCGCGGGCGTGATTTGTTGGAAATAGAAATTGGACATTTTTTAGTGTTAGAGCGCGATGGCATGATTATAGGCTGTGCTGCAATCTATCCTTTTCTCGAAGAAAGGGCGGCTGAACTCGCATGTCTTGCCGTGCATCCGGAGTTTAGAGGCCATGAGGCCGGAGAGCGCTTACTGGCTGCCACCGAGCAGCGGATGAAAAGACGCCGGATTAAAAAACTCTTTGTATTAACCACGCGCGCGGAGCATTGGTTTGTGGAGCGGGGGTTTAATGAAGTGAGTGTGGATGAGCTTCCTGCCGAAAAACGACAGATGTATAACTACCAACGTCGTTCAGTGGTGCTCATCAAACGCTTGTAGTGCAGCATGCCAAATCAGGGTAGGACAGGTTGTCGGGTTAAAGAGCGAAGGCCAAAAATGCAGGTTCACATTTCGGAGTGGTTATGGCAAGAATGGTCAAGTGCATTAAGTTAGGACGCGAAGAGGAGGGGCTTGATTTTTCCCCTTATCCGGGAGAGCTAGGTAAGAAAATCTTTGATAATGTTTCTAAGGTCGCTTGGAAACAGTGGTTGGAACAACAAAAAATGTTGGTCAATGAAAATCGTTTGAGTCTGGCAGATAAAAAATCGCGCGATTATTTAGCGCAGCAAATGGACCAACATTTTTTTGGGCAAGGGGCAGATACGGCCATGGGTTTTGTGCCGACTAAAAAATAGCCCTTCATGCGATGTGACTTCCTTTTTTAATCGATGAAAGATGAACAACGTCTCTTACGTAAAAAAAAGGACCTGGTGTCTTGGCGGGCGAGCAATATGCCACCCTGCCAATGCCACAACGCGATAGCGAAAAGGGCTAATTTTTATTATTCGCCACAAAGTCGGTATGTTTTTCTTTACAAGGTGTAAAACCGAATGATGGAGTTGATACTCTGGCGCCATGCCGATGCAACGCAAAGTTATCCCGATCATTTGCGAGAGCTTTCAGCAAGGGGTCGCCTTCAGGCGAAGGCGATGGCGCAGTGGTTAAATCCGCGCCTGCCTGAGAAGACTCGGATTTTAGTCAGTCCTGCGCAGCGCACCCTACAGACCGCGGCTGCACTCGACCGGCCCTTTCATATTACTGAGGCCGCTAGCACAGCCACCGATGTTCATCGGTTGTTGACAGAAATCAATTGGCCCTATGAGGGTGGCACCACGATGGTGGTCGGGCATCAGCCTACATTGGGGGAGGTGGTCTCTTTTTTACTCATGGGTGAGGCGAGTCTTTGGTCGTTTAAAAAAGCCAGTGTGTGGTGGTTAACCTTGCGAGAACGTCATGGCCAACCGATGGCTGTAGTGCGAGCCGTGATGAGTGCCGACTTGGTCGAGCAAGAAAAATAGGCCAGTTGACCTAGCCCTATTTAAGTAGTGCGGCACAGATAATTAATTTTTGGATTTCACTGGCGCCTTCATAAATACGTAAGGGGCGGATCTCACGATAAAGCCGCTCGGTGACGCTTCCCGCAGTGACGCCTAAGCCGCCAAACAGTTGTACCGCAGAGTCAATCACCCGTTGAGCCGCTTCGGTGGCTTGCAATTTGGCCATGGAAGCCTCTAAGGTAATACGGTCACGAAGGGTGTCTTTGGTCCAAGCGGCTCGGTAGACCAGCAAGGCCGCGCTATCGACTTCAATGGCCATGTCAGCCAAGCGCATTTGTGTGGACTGAAACGCCGAAAGATTTTGACCAAACACCTGACGGTTTTGAGTGTGAATGAGTGTTTCCATCATCGCTCGCCGGGCAAAGCCCACGGCAGCAGCCCCAACCGTTGAGCGCATAATATCGAGCGTCGACATGGCTACTTTAAATCCATCGCCAGCCCCTCCTAAGCGAGCGGAGAGGGGGATTTTACAATCCTTGAAACTGACCCGACCAATCACATGAGGGGCCACCATCGTGAGGTTTTCTGGCACGCTAAACCCAGCGGTATCTGCATTGACGATGAAGGCCGATAAACCCTTGGCCCCTGGCGCCTCCCCGGTGCGGGCAAACACAATATAGCAATGGGCAACCCCGGCATTGGAGATCCAGGTTTTCTCACCGTTGAGCACATAGTGATCTTGTTCACGGATAGCGCTCGTTTGCAGCGCCGCCACATCGGAGCCTGCCTGGGCCTCTGAAAGACAAAAGGCCCCGATGAGATTTCCATCGCAAAGGCCGGGTAGATAAGTGGCTTGTTGTTCAGGGGTCCCAAATAATACCAGCGGGATTGCCGCTAACCCTTGCATGGCAAAGGTACAATCGGCCAAGCCCGAATAGCGGGCAATGATGTCGCGCGTGAGGCAGAGGGTTCGGGTATCCACTTTAGGCCGAGGCCCCCCCAACCATTCTGGCAGTAATGGGCGGAGCCAGCCTCCACGACCCAATAAGAGGGCGAGTTGACGAACCGCAGTTTTTTCTTCTACCCCATCGGCTTCGAGGGATTTTTGGTGTGTTTTGACAAAGGCTAATAGATCCATCGCAAAGTGGCGGTGTTTCTCGTCAAAAAAAGGCCATTCGAGAAAGGGGTCGTTAAGAATTTTCATAGGCTAAAAGGTATCATAATTTTAAAGTGCTTCGCAGGTTGATCTATCAGCGGTGACGATGATTGCGCTTAGCTGAGTTAAAATGGTGACTCAATTGTGGTTAAACAAAAAACTTTAGACATTGTCTGGGCCCCCGTTGATCCAGGGGGTTTGAGACAGGAAGCGAATAATATAAATGAATCTTAATGGAAAATTAGCGGTCATTACGGGGGCAGCCTCGGGCATTGGCTTGGCGACAGCTCAGGTGTTTGCTGCCGCAGGAGCGCGTGTGGTGCTGGGTGATATTAATGAACCGGCAGGAGAGGCGGCTGCAAAAGCGCTCAATGCCGATGGCAAATCGGCCACCTTTATACGCTTGGATGTGACCGATGAGGCAGGGGTTTTACATTTCCGTAATCAGGTGAACGCACTCAATGATGCGGTCGATGTGGTGGTTAATGTGGCAGGGTGGAGCAAAATTGAAGCGTTTGTGAATACGACGCCTGACTTGTGGCAGAAGCTCGTAGACTTAAATTACTTAGGTACTCTACGGGTTACCCATGCCTTTTTACCCCAAATGATCGCTCAGGGGGCGGGTAAAATTGTCAACGTCGCTAGTGATGCTGCGCGTGCGGGCAGTGGCGGGGAGGCCGTTTATGCCGGTAGTAAAGCCGGGGTGGTGGCCTTCAGTAAATCTCTCGCGCGCGAGACCGCGCGCTATAAAATCAATGTCAATTGCGTGTGCCCGGGCCCAACCGATACCCCCCTATTGGCGTCGATTCCCGATAAGCAACGAGAAGCGCTGATGCGTGCTATCCCGTTCCGACGTTTTGCCAAACCCAGTGAGATTGCGGATGCTGTGCTTTTTTTCGCCTGTGAGCGCTCTGCCTATCTGACGGGTCAAGTGTTAAGTGTGAGCGGTGGTTTGACTATGGTGGATTAAAATGACGAAAGCCTGAGGTAGGCACCAGGAATCAATCTCGCCCCAATACCTGTGATAGTGAAAAATTTATTTTTTAGAAAGGTGTATCAAAAACATGAATAAAGCTGCTGATTTCAAACCCAAACATTTTAAATGGGAAGTCGAAGGCAAAGTTGCTACCGTGACGTTGAATCGACCCGAACGTAAAAACCCCCTAACCTTTGAGTCCTATGCGGAATTACGTGATACTTTTCGCGCATTAAATTCGGTCGATGATGTGAAGACGGTGGTGGTGACCGGTGCGGGGGGTAACTTTTGTTCTGGGGGTGATGTGCACGAGATCATCGGACCGCTGACCAAAATGAAAATGCCCGGGCTTTTGGAATTTACCCGTATGACGGGCGATTTGATTAAAGCGATGCGCGCTTGTCCGCAGCCGATTGTGGCGGCAATCGACGGCATTTGTGCGGGAGCAGGGGCGATGATGGCCTGTGGATCGGATTTGCGTTTTGGCACGGTGCGAAGCAAAGTGGCCTTTTTGTTCGTACGAGTGGGGCTGGCCGGTGCCGATATGGGTGCTTGTTCGTTACTGCCCCGTATTATTGGTCAGGGACGGGCCTCTGACTTACTGTATACCGGACGTTCGATGGGGGGTGAGGAGGCTGAGCGCTTTGGTTTTTATAATCAATTGCATGATCCGGAACACTTACTGGCGCAAGCGCAGTTGATGGCAAAAAATCTAGCCGATGGCCCTACATTTGCGCATCAGATGACTAAAAAATTATTGCATCAAGAGTGGAATATGGGCGTCGATGAGGCCATTGAAGCCGAGGCTGAGGGCCAGGCCATTTGCATGCAGACGGAAGATTTTCATCGGGCCTATCATGCTTTTGCGAATAAAAAAATGCCGATTTTTGAAGGTAATTAAAACACACCATCCGTAAGATCCTGTTACACAGGGGACAATGCGGAAGCGAGGAGAAATATCATCATGAGTGCAGTCAGTCAGAGTCATTTGTGGGTCGGAGCGGGGTATTCGGTGTCTAAGGCTGGGGTCGCTTCGCGGGGCGGGTTATTTCGCCGGCGAGCCAAGGCAACCCACTGGGAAAGTATAAGTGCCGGTTTACCGGAGAACGTGGATGTGCGCGTGATCAGTGTGCATCCACAAAATCCTCAGATCATCTTTGTCGGCACCCAAGACGGCCCCTTTCGTAGTCTTGATGGGGGGGAGCACTGGGAGCGGCCTTTTTTCCCTGATCGCAATGTGCCGATTTGGTCTATAGGCATCCATCCGACTAGGCCCGAGGTGATTTACGCGGGCGCTGCACCCGTGGCCCTGTATCGTAGTGAGGATGGAGGGCTACACTGGAAAAAATTACCTCAAGCCCAAAGTCCTAAGCATTGTGAAAAAGCAGGTTTTGATTCGCGTACGATTAGGATTAGTTTTGACGCTAATCGGCCGGATGATGTTTATGTTGCGTTAGAAGTCAGTGGCGTCATTCGAAGCACCGATGGAGGAGAAAGTTGGCAGGATATGTCGGCTAGTTTAATAAAATTAGCCGAACAACCGCATCTAAAAAGTAGTGTGGGAGGGCGCTCTTGTGGGGACTGTGAAGGGATGCTGGATTCTCATGCCATGGCCATTAGCGAAGCAGCCCCGGACACGGTCTTTTTAGCGTTGCGGATGGGTTTATTTCGTAGTGACGATCGAGGGGGGCGCTGGTATGACACAAAAATCGGACAGTTTTCCCCACTGACTTATTGCCGTGATGTGATGGTCTGCCCCCATAATCCCCAGGTGATGTATGCGTGTTTGTCGGAGGCTGCGTTTAGTCGCGCAGGCTCTTTGTATCGCAGCGATGACGTGGCGAAAACGTGGAAGCGAATCGATCATGGGATTCGCATTCAATCGACGCTAATGTCGGTGTGCGTGCATCCTCGGGACGCAGCTAGCCTTTATTGTGTGAGCCGTAGTGGTCAAGTAGTGGGCACCGAAGATGCAGGTCAGTCGTGGCAAGAGTTTCCTTTGCCATCAGGGGTCCAGGACGTTTATACCATCGCCTGTATTTAGGCCAGATGTTAAAAATATCGTTGGTGTGGGACGCGTTCATAAGCCGTATGCTTTTGCCGGCCTTTTGGCCGGTGACCAAGGCGCTTTCGGGATATTTACGGTGTCTTGTCGGGGTGGTTACGCTATTTTGTTGCTTTGGGGGCGATGGGTTTGGTGTCAGTGTGAGGGCGCAGACCTATCCGACTCGAAATGTACGCCTACTCGCCCCTTTTGCCCCAGGCGGAACGAATGATCGAATCGCTCGACTGCTAGCGCAGCACTTTTTAGCGCGCTATGGGCAGTCTTTTATTGTAGAAAACCGCCCGGGTGCAGGGGGGTTGTTGGCCAACGACATTGTGGCGAAAGCCGCCCCGGATGGCCACACGCTGCTGGTGACGAACCCCGCATTCGTGATGTCGGCAGGATTGTTTAAGCGCCTACCGTATGATCCGATTCGCGACTTTAGTCCTATCAGTGAAATTATGCGTGCGCCTAATGTTTTAGTGATTCATGGCGCCTTTCCCGCCCAGACGCTCAGTGAATTTATATCAGTAGTACGCTCGCGCCCAGGAGACTTTAATTATGGCTCTGGGGGATTTGGCAGCGCTTTGCACCTTTACTCAGAACTATTCAATAAAGTCGCTAAAGTAAAGCTCACCCATGTGCCTTTTAAAGGTGGGGGGGATAACATGACAGCCCTATTGGGAGGGCAAGTGCATCTTAATATTATTCAGTATCAACCCACGGTATTGTCCTTGATTAGGAATGGCCGATTACGGGCTTTGGCGGTGACAACAGAGTCCAAGCGCTCGCGCGCGTTGCCTGATGTGCCCTCGATGGTTGAGGCGGGATTGGCAGGGCTTTCGATTTATACCTGGGCCGGTTTAATCGGCCCAGCAAAAATCCCATCGGTCCTCACGCATGAGTTGCAATCGTCGGTAGCCCAACTGGTGGCAGACCCTAAAGTCAGTGACTTATTTAAAGACCAAGACACCGAGATGGTGGGGAGCACGCCAGAAGCCTTCGCCGTGAGCCTTAAAAAACAAATGACGATGTGGCGTGAATTGATTGAGTCTACCGGTATTACGGCACCGTAAAAAACCATTGAGAGACGACAGAAAAAAAGCGCAGATGAACGAAAGGGTTTCGCTAACGAGCCAAGGTTTTAATTAATTTTCCCCAACGGGCCATATCGTTTCGGATGACTTCACTAAAGGCAGTGGGGGTATTCATCGAGGCAATAAAACCAATGCCTTGAAGAAACTGAAGGGTTTCTGCGGTATTGATGCTATGGGCCATATCGGCTTGCATTTTATTGATGAGGGGCACTGAGGTATTGGCCGGAGCTAATACCCCATACCAGGAGCTCGCTTCAAAACCGGGCACACCAGATTCTGCGACGGTCGGTACCTCTTTAAAAGCGGACCATCGCTCGGGGCTACTGATGGCGATTGCCCGCAGGCGTCCGCTTTGTAGATAGGTCACTGTGGTAGAGACGGCACCAAACATGAGTTGGATATGCCCTCCCATTAGATCAATCACAGCAGGAGAGCTGCCTTTGTAGGGCACGTGCTCTAATCGAATGCCGGTCATGGATTTGAGTAATTCCATCGCTAGATAAGGGGAAGTGCCTGTACCACTGGATCCAAAGCTTAATTCTCCGGGGCGCGTTTTTGCTAGACGAATTAAATCGGACAGTTGTTTAACCGGTAGCCGAGGGTGAACGAGAAGAAAGTTAGGGTTAGCTGCGACCAAGGTGACGGGAACAAAGTCTTTAATAGGGTCGTAATTTAATTTTCGTTGAAAAGGGGTAATGGTGTGGGCATTGGAGATCATCACAAGGGTATAACCATCGGCTGGGGCACGAGCCACAAACTCTGTTGCTATGGCGCCATCAGCCCCCGGACGATTTTCGACGACCAAGGGTTGTGACCATTGTTCGGCTAAGCGCCGACTCAAAAGACGGGCTAAAGTGTCGGTGCCACCACCCGTGGCAAAACCGACGATGAGGCGAACGGGTTTTTCAGGATAGCTTTGTGCCAACGTATTGGGAACGCCAAAGACCGTAAAGAGCACGCCACACGGGAGCAGAAAAAGCAGCCGATGCTTTAACAACCCCCTCATTTTTTACGCCTACTGTGGAAGGCTTCCAATCGAGATGTAAACTCTTCGGTGTCAAACACCACCGCCATGTGTGAGGAGATCATATCAAGGTGTGCGGCCAGCGTGCCGGTTAGACCATGGTAGACCGCACGCTTCATGAGACTGATGGCGTGTTTGGGTTGGGCGGCAATGTGACGGGCAAGTTTTAGGCTTGTTTCAAGCACTTCTGTCTCAGCGACCAACTGGCTGACGAGGCCGATCCGTTCAGCCTCAGGGGCCTCCACCACCCGTCCAGTCCACAATAACTCAAGGGCTCGGGAGACGCCGATCACGCGCGGTAAAAACCAGGTTCCACCATCACCGGAGAGCACACCCATATTGATGTAGCTTTCGGCAAAGGTCGCATTGTCGGCGGCAATGCGAATGTCGCACATCAAAGCCATATCAAGGCCAGCGCCACGAGCGGTTCCGTTAATCGCTGCGATCACCGGGATTTCGAGGCTTTGCATGGCCAAAGGAATTTTTTGAATGCTGTGCCAGAGATAATTTTTTCTATCAATATTACGGGCTGTTAACATTTCCGTCATCTCATCGGCATCCCCTCCAGCGCA
The DNA here is from genome assembly GCA_903893565.1 of uncultured beta proteobacterium. Taxonomy (GTDB): domain Bacteria; phylum Pseudomonadota; class Gammaproteobacteria; order Burkholderiales; family SG8-41; genus UBA5216. The sequence goes on from CAITMU010000004.1 coordinate 11,477, forward strand.
AAAGGCGCGCCCGGCTCCCGTTAAAACGAGTACCCGGGCATGCGGGTGGAGCGCAACTTGTTCGAGCGCCTCACGCCACTCGCTAATCATCTGACGGTTAAAGGCATTTAAACGTTGCGGGCGATTCAAGGTGAGTAGAGCAATCCCCTCTTCATGGAAATCTAGTGTAATACATTCAAACGGCATGATTGGGTGTCCCTTTTATTCCGGGCTCGAACCGGATTTTATTTTTTAAGGATGCAGTGATTATAGCTTCGGTAAGTGGGCAGCCTGAGCAACGCGGGTGTAGAGTTGGATTTCTGACAGGATGAATTGGTTAAAAGACTCGATGGAGCCCCCTTGAGGCTCTAAACCCTCCACTTGATAACGATCGCGGATGTCAGAACTGGCTAAAATTTTACCGACTTCCGTATTCAGTTTTGAGACAATCTCTTTTGGCGTTTTAGCGGGAGCCATTAAACCAAACCACGTGGAGGCCTCATAGCCTTTTAGTCCCGCCTCTTCAAAGGTGGGCACTTGTGGCACAGCGGCAAAGCGTCGGGGACTACCGATCGCGATCGGCCGGATCCGCCCGCTTTTGATATGGGGTAACAAGGCCGGAACGCCGCTAAACAGTATTTCGACATGGCCACCAATCAAATCGGTTAATGCAGGCGCATTCCCCTTGTAGGGGATATGGTTGATATTAATCCCTGCCATGTATTTTAAAAGTTCGGCCGCCATGTGATTTGAACTACCCACTCCAGAGGAAGCGTAGTTCAATTGTCCAGGGCGTGATTTAGCGAGTGATAACAGTTCTGAGAGAGTTTTTGTGGGCAATGAAGGGTGAATGGACAACACATTCGCCCCTTTGACACATAAAACGATGGGCGTTAGATCATGGAGTAGATCAAAAGGCACTTTAGCCAATACTGCCACATTGATGGCATTGGCAGCCCCGCCCATGAGGAGGTTGTAGCCATCGGGGGCCGACTTAGCGATCATCTCGGAGCCAATGTTGGTGGAGGCCCCTGGGCGGTTATCGATCACAAAGGGCTGCCCTAAGACCTCGGTGAGTTTAGTGCCGATGCTTCGAGCCGTAAAATCGGTATTGCCCCCCGCAGCAAAAGGCACCACGATACGCACCATTTTGGTCGGGTAGTTTTGTGCGTCGCTGGGGTTGACGCCCAAAAGACTTGTTAGGCTCAGTGCGAGAGAAAAAATTTTTTTCATCATTCAGGCCTTTGCGTTATAAAAACACTTCATTAGAAAGAGGTTGACCTTGATGCCATTGTTGAAGATGCGATAAAAAGCAATCCAATACCCTTTGTTGATTGCCTAAGGCGGTGGTGGCATTGTGAGGGGTGATGATGACATTGGGTAGATCCCATAAGGCAGAATCGGTGGGCAAGGGTTCCACTTCAAACACATCGAGATAGGCGCCGCCTAAATGCCCCTCGCGTAACGCTTCGGTTAAGGCGGCTTCATCGAACACTTCGCCTCGTGCGACGTTCAGCACATAGGCCCCACGAGGTAAGCGCGCTAATCTCTCTGCGTTGAAGAGTTTTTGCGTCTCAGAGGTGAGGGGACATGATACCAATAACCACTGTGCCCTGGGTAGTAGTGCATCGAGCGCTGTAGGGGGATGGATTTCATCAACGAGATCATCGGGCTGACGCGCACGACGTTGAACGCCGATGACTTTGAGGCCCAAGGTTTTGGCAAAGCGGGCAAAATGACGGCCAATGCTTCCTAATCCGTAAATGAGCACGGTTTGCCCCGATAGGTCTCGGGGCGAATCCTGCAGTCGCTGAGGGGCCCAGCGGTGTTCGGTTTGCGCTTTTAACCAACGAGGAAAGCCACGACTAAGCATTAATAGACCGGCCAGCGCCGTTTGAGCAATAGGCTCGGCCGTGGTCCCTGCTGAGGTGGTGATACGAACCCCGCGCTGGAGTAATTCGCTGTAAATGGGGTGGTCTACCCCGACATTAAAGACGTGAAGCCATTCAAGGGCTCGGGCTTGACGTACGGAGGAAAAAAATTGGCGTGAGTGATGGGGAAAGAGGTCTTGAGAAAAAAAAGCCACTTTGACTGAGTTGAGTTCTTCTACGTTTAATCGAGCATCTTTGTTTTGAGGCAGAGGCAATAGGTTTAAGGGCGAACCCAACGCTTGGATTTTTACTTTGAGGGCATCGCCAAATTGCGTATAGCAGTCGTGGGAGAGGAGTAAGGCCGTCATAACAAGGAATAGACTTTGAAAGTTAACTGGGCTTTAGATAAAAAAAGAAGCACTGTAATCGCGACATTAAGCCCTATTATATCGGGGTGGCGTAAAGAGCGCGGAGCAAAACGGATTTGAACGTAAAGACAACACAAGGCTGGTTATTAAAGCCCTAACGGTCGATGACAAAAAAAGGGGGGGCTTAGTGGGCCTTGGATGTATTCTGGCTTTCTTTTCGAAGTTCTTCTCGTAGGTCGGCTTTGCGGATTTTGCCATTGGCCGTACGAGGTAATGTTGCGCGAATTTCTAGCCGTTCGGGCCAATACACCTTGGCGATACCCCGAGTCGATAAAAACGCTTGCATATCGCTTAAGTTTAAGTGTTGATGTTCTCGGCAGATGACAAAGGCACAGGCCCGTTCTCCTAGCCGTGGGTCGGGCATCGCAACAATGGCAGCATCTTGAATGCGCGTATCTTCGTACAGCGCATCTTCAACGTATTTGACCGGAATGTTTTCTCCGCCACGGATGATAATATCTTTAATTCGTCCTGTGATCCTCACATAGCCATCAAGATCCAAAGTGGCCAAATCGCCGGTATCAAACCAGGGCCCTATAAAGTTTTCTTGGGTGAGTTGGGTTTGTTTGATGTAGCCCACAAACATGAAGGGCCCCGCACACTGTAGCCGACCTTCTTGATCGGGTGTTAGCGGCTGGTGTTTCGCATCCACTACTCTGACCTGCATGCCAGGCTGTGCGCGACCATCGGTAGAGAGTAATTTTTCATCAGTGTCTCCGGGGCGCGTCAAGGTTACTACAGCATTTTCCGATTGTCCCCAGCCGCAATGAATGCTCACCTGCGGGAGTTTTTCTCGGGCTTCATGTAACAAGGCGCGCGGGATGGGGCCACCGCCACAACGAAAGAGCCGCAGGCTCGACAAATCGTTTTCTGCCAGATTGTTGGCTCGCAGAAGATCCAAAAGAAAGGTAGCGCTGCCACTGGAAACCGTTATTCGATATTGGTCAATCCACTCGACCATTTGTTCTGCCCGCCATACGTCTTGTAACACCACCGTAGCGCCCAATTGTAAGGGCAGGCGTACCCCATTGAGAAAACCCGTTTGGTGGCCAATGGTGGAGGCGATATGAAGAACATCATCGGCGCATAAATGAAGTGACTGGGCCAAGGCTAACTGGGGTGCGACGATGGTGTTACTGGTGTGCATCACCCCTTTAGGTTCACCGGTGGCCCCGGAGGTAAAAACAATTTCGGTCACCGCATTCGCGTCCGGGCGCAGGTGCTCGAGTTGTTCGAGTGATTGATTTTTTTCCCAAGCATAATCCGCAAAGGACTCCCACTTCATTTCGTTGGCGTGTAGGGTTTCACCCACCACCAAAATATGTTTTACGTGGGGTAATTCCGCCTTAAGATTAAAGAGCATTTTACGATAATCATGCTGACGGAATTGGTCAGGGATAACAATGAGCTTGGCCTCCGAGAGGTTTAACATATGAACCAATTCACGGTTTCGACTCACTGGAGTGATCAAGGCGCTGACAACGCCAATGCGGGTAGCCGCAAGATGTAATATGATAAATTCTATCCAATTAGGCAATTGGAGCGCCATCACATCTTCGGCTTTTAATCCCATATCGAGTAGCCCAAAAGCGCATCGCGTGACACGACGATCAAGCTCGCGGTAGGTCAGCTTTTGTCGACTGTCTATGAGCGCCACTTTGTCAGGGGTCTTTGCCAGATCATCGGCAAGAAAATCGTTCAGCAGCCGATTAGGCCAAGCGCCACTAGAGGTGTGTTGTGCGATCAGTTCTGGCGATAGTAGGGTAGTGAATCGAGTCATAGGGTGTAATGTCGCAATAGCAACGCGAAAAGCGAATGTGTGGCAGAATTTAACCCTTATTGAATCGAATAGGCAAGGAGTCGTATGATTGTTTACATGGTGGAACATTTGTTCTCACGACCCGACTGGGAGTCGGAGTGGAATGCGTGGTATGAGAAAAATCTTAAGATTTTGTTAGCGGTGCCCGGATTTTTGTCAGGACAGCGATTTCGAAACGCGGCCAAAGAGCCCCGTTATATGGCTATGTATACGGTTGAAAGCCCTGCGGTGTTTGAAAGTGAAGTGTATCTTGCTGCCGGTGGTGGTGGCACGAATAGTCGGCGCTTTAGAGAGGCTTATGCTGTTTGGATCCGCAACTTATTTTCGACCGATAGCATCGCCCCGCCCGTGAAAGACAATGAATATCTTTGGGTTGAAGATGTGACAACCCCGCCGCTGACTGTAAGCGCTGGCGCGCTTTGCTTGCCTTGTGTGGGGTTGCATCAAACAACGGCCTATCGATGTTTGAGTCTTCACCAAACGATACCGACCCTCGTGGCAGCCAACACGTTAGTCTACCGGTCTATTACCCCACAGCAAGGTCCTTTGTATTAGGAGTGAGTGTATGTCAAAAGGCGTTAATCAATCTTCGGTCTCAGGCATGCGGGTGATGGTTGAGCATCTATTACAGTTACCGGCCCGAGTGTTGGAAGGACGGTTGGGCGAGTGTGCGACTTTGGCATTGCTCGATACCATGGGGTGTGGTTTGTATGGTTCTCAGCAGCCTTGGGGGAAAATCTTATCGGACCAAATCCGCGAGGAAGCCTCTCAGGGTAAGGCGAGCTTGTGGGGTGCGGCTTGTTGTGTGGCGCCCTCGCGTGCGGCGCTGGCCAATGGTACGGCCTCCCACGGTTTTGAATTAGACGATATTATTCAAGGGGCCTTAGTGCATCCTGGGGCTTGTGTGATACCGGCAGCCCTAGCGGTGGCAGAGCAAAGTGGGGCTAGCGGAGAGCGCTTGTTACGGGGGATTATCGCAGGCTACGAGGTGATGTCGCGTGTGGGTTGGGCATTGGGGGCAGAACATAATACGAGGGGCTATCACACCACGGGTGTAGCAGGTCCGATCGCAGCGACCGTAGCAGCCGGTCTCGTACTGCAGATGGATGTGGAGTCGATTTTGTCAGCCATTGGGGTGGCCTGTTCGAGTGCTGGCGGCATTAAGGCTTTTACCCAAGGCACCGGAGGCATGGTCAAGCGCATGCATGCCGGGCGTGCGGCAGAGACCGGAGTATTGTCCTGTCAGTTAGTGCAGCGCGGCTTTACCGGACCGTTATCGGCGGTCGACGGGCATTTCGGATTATTAGAGGTCATTGGGGGTGCTGATCGCAATCCCAGTGCATTAACCGCCGATTTGGGCCGTGATTATGCCATCGAAAAAGTATGGGTCAAAGCCTACCCTTGTTGTGGCTTGATTCACTCGGTATCGCATGCCATTGAATCGATTAAGAAACAAACCGCCTTTGCACCAGAAGACATTGAAAAAATTATTGTTAGTACGAGCCAGCGAGCAGTCGAACACAATGGGGAGCCCAATCCCCAGGAAGCCATGTCGGCTCAATACAGTATTCCTTACTGCGCGGGGGTAGCTGCGGTGAAAAACCCGCGCGATCCGGCAGGTTTTGATGCAGAGGGACTTAAAGACCCACGAGTGCGTCGGGTAGCCGCCTTAACCCAACTGCAGATCGATGAAAAAATGGATGCCCTATACCCTGCCCATTTTGCCGCGCGGGTTGAAATTCAGTTCACTCAGGCCCGGCAGATGCAGTGCACCGTGATTGACCCTCACGGCACCGCTGCGGACGCGTGTGATCGCGCAGAAATTGAAGCGAAATTTCGCCTATTAGCTAAACCGGTGCAATCGGCGCCTCGTATCGAACAGATGTTGTTAGCCGTCAGCCAGTTGCAGGGTTGTCCGAATACGGCTGATTTATCGGCGGCGCTGCAAGCGTCTACTTAAGCCCCATGCTGCATTTGAAATGGATCGTGCGTCGATGAAAAAAGTCCTCGATCAGTGTGCCCGGGATTTGCTTTGTTTGCGCCTACGTCAAGCGGCAACGCACGGGTTTTTAGAGGCGGGGCCATTCGTATGCAGAGGCTTAATCCTCTGTCTTGCGATGGGTTTAACTGCCGTGGTAGCAGCCCAACCCTATCCCACTCACCCGATACGGCTCGTGGTGCCATTCGCGCCCGGAGGGGGCATTGATTATGTGGCCCGTTTGTCGGCGCAGCGTCTACAAGGCTTAATGCAACACAATGTCATTGTGGATAATCGCCCCGGGGGAGGGGGCATTAATGGCAGCGATATCGTGGCGAAATCACAGGCCGATGGCTATACCTTGCTCGCGGTGCCGATCAGTCATGCGGTGAATATTAGTCTTAACCCTAAGCTTCCTTTTCATCCGCAGAAGGATTTTGCCCCGATTATTGAAATTGCGAGTGCGCCCAACATTATTTTGATTCACCCCGCTTTGGCGGCAACCGATGTGACACAGTTGCTGCGATTGGCTAAGGCGCAACCGAATGGTCTAACCTATGCCTCTAGCGGATTGGGCAGTTCTACGCACTTAGCCAGTGAATTGTTTCAGATGCTCGCCAATATTCAGTTGCTTCATGTGCCGTATAAAGGGGGCGGACCGGCGTTAGCTGATTTAATCGGAGGGCAAGTGGCGATTTATTTTGCGAGTTTACCGGCCTCCGCCCCACATATGAGTTCCGGGCGGGTGAGGGGATTAGCGGTTACAGGGCAAAAACGTTCGCTGAGCCAGCCCCATTTGCCCACGGTTACGGAGTCCGGTGTACCAGGCTACGAATACGTGGGTTGGTACGGGTTATTGGCCCCGAAAGCCACATCAAGTCAGATTGTGTCAAAGATCAATACCATGATGAATAGGGCGTTAGAAAAAAAAGATTTTGCTGAACGCCTTGCCACCGATGGCGCCGAGCCCGTGGGAGGGACGAGCCTAGCGTTTGGAAATCTCATTCAATCAGAAATTGAAAAATGGGCCAAGGTGGTTCAACACATGAATGGGGTTCATCTATGAGGGGAAAGCCTTTCGGATTTTTGTGGTGGATAGGCCTGACGTTTGGCGTGATGGGAACTATGGCAGTACAGGCACAGAGCGCTTTTCCGGTTAAAACCGTGCGGGTGGTGGTGCCTTTTTCTGCGGGTGGGGGAACCGATCTCATTGGACGCACTTTGGCACAAAAACTGTCTACGGTATGGGGGCAGACGGTGCTCGTGGACAACCGTGCCGGTGGCGGCACCTTGATGGGAACGGATCTAGTCGCCAAGAGCGCGCCGGATGGACATACGTTGTTGTTAACGGCCAATCCGCACACCACGAATCCAGCGCTGCATGCCAAATTACCGTACGATACGGTTCGTGATTTTTCTGGTATCACACAAATTGCCGCAGCCCCTATGGTGTTATGTGTGCATCCTTTGTTGCCGGCACGCAGTGTTGTGGATTTGATCGCTATTGCTAAAAAGCAACCTGGGCAATTAAGTTACGGCACCTCGGGCAACGGTGGGCCACAACATCTGGCCGGCGAGCTTTTCAAATTAATGGCCCAGGTCCAGTTGATCCATGTCCCCTACAAGGGCAGTGCGCCCGCGATCATTGATGTAATGGCAGGGCAAATTCAACTCACCTTTGGCAGTACTTTTACGGTATTGCCACAAATACATGCTGGAAAGTTGCGCGCGCTGGCAGTGACCTCGGCAAAACGTTCTGCAGCGATGCCACAATTACCCAGCCTGTCACAAAGCGGCTTAACGGGCTATGAGGCGATCACCTGGTATGGGGTGTTGGCCCCGTCCTCGACACCGGCCCCCGTGGTAGTAAAATTAAATGCCGATTGGGTTCAAGTCATAAAACTGCCTGAGGTGGGGGAACGTTTAGCGCAAGACGGATCAGAAGCGGTGGGCAGTGACCCCGCTAGTTTTGATGCGATGATTAAAAATGAAATTGAAAAAGCGCGTCGGATTGTTAAGGTCTCGGGGATGCGATTAGATTAAAGCGCGTATAAAAAGCCAGTAATGTGTTGAGTTGCAGGTATTAGGGTATTGACAGGGTAGTTTACGATTAACGTTCATTGATAAGCGAATGAAAGCAATGTCAGACAATGTAGGTGTGCCGGTTTATCAGACTGATGTGATTGTGATGGGGGCCGGTATAGCGGGATTAGTAGCGGCGAATCGAGCGGCACAACTCGGTCTTAAAGTGGTGGTATTAGAGCAGGGCCATGAAGACCAATATTTATGTAATACCCGTTATACGGGGGGCACATTTCATCTTTGTATGCGCGAGATCACTCTTGACCCGAGCCTCTTATTCGATCTCATTCGAGATACGACGGCTGGATTTGTGACAGAGCCCTTGGCGCAATTACTCTCGAAGGGCGGGGGGCGATTGATTGCGTGGCTACAGGCCGAAGGGATTCGATTTTTAAGGGCCAGTGCCTCTGAATACCATAAATGGGTGTTGGCGCCTCCGGGACGTAGTCGCCCAGGATTGGACTGGGAGGGTCGTGGGGGGGACGTATTGCTGCGTACCCTAGAATCTCAATTGTTAAAGCGTGCAGGGCAGTTGCAGCGGGGCGTCAAAGTCGAGTCCCTATTAGATCAGCAAGGCACTTGTGTCGGTGTACAGGCTACGGCCAAGGGATCGGCTTGCCAATACCATGCCAAAGCCGTCGTGATTGCAGATGGCGGCTTTCAGTGCAATCCGAGCTTGGTGCGGCAGTATGTGTCTTCACAACCGGCGAAGCTAAAACAACGCAACGGCGGCACGGCCTTTGGGGATGGACTATTGATGGCCCAGAAGATGGGGGCTGCGATAAGCGGTACGGCCCATTTTTATGGTCACGTATTGTCTAAGGATGCACTAACCAATGACCAACTCTGGCCTTATCCTTATTTGGATGCGCTGGTGACAGCCGGTATCGTGGTTAATTCGAGCGCCCAACGTTTTACCGATGAGGGCCGTGGCGGAGTCTCTGTAGCCAATGCAGTGGCTCAATTGGATGACCCATTAAGTGCAATGTGTGTGTTTGATGAGGCGATTTGGAAGGGGCCAGGTAAAAACGGTTTGATTGCAGCCAATCCCCATCTGGTTAATGAAGGGGCAACGATTTTTGTGGCTCCAACACTTCAGGAATTGGCGCTAAAAGCAGGATGGGACCCTTCGGTATTGCAGCTGACAGTCAAGGCCTACAATGAAGCCTTGGTGGCGGCAGGGGCCAGCACCGTCTTGATGCCAAGCGATGAGGTGCCACGGCACAATAAAAAATATAAACCGCTGCCGATCCAAGAAGGCCCCTTTTACGCGGTGCCGATGGCCAGTGGCATCACCTATACAATGGGGGGGATTGTCATTAACGCACAGGCCCAGGTGCTAAAGCAGGATGGCCAGGTGATTGAGGGCTTATATGCGGTGGGGGCGGCTACAGGAGGCCTAGAAGGAGGTCCTCAAATCGGTTACGTGGGTGGGTTGGCGAAGGGGGGTATTACGGGGTTGGCTGCAGCCGAACACGTGGCCAGTCAGCTTGGTTTGGCCCCCCCGATTCGTTAAAGATGCGGGGGCGGCGGTGGATGCGTAAAGTCGTCTACCGCGTTATTTTTTTGACGCCACTAGGGGTTCCCATCAGCAACACATCGGCACCGCGCCGAGCAAAAAGCCCGTTCGTGACCACTCCCACGATTTGATTGATTCGGCCTTCTAATTCGACGGGATTTAAGATCTCAAGATTGTGCACATCCAATATGATGTTGCCGTTATCCGTGGTAAAGCCTTGTCTCCAGGCAGGGAGCCCCCCTAATTTAACGATTTCTCGACCTACATAGGAGCGCGCCATCGGTAACACTTCGATTGGCAAGGGGAATTTGCCGAGCACAGAAACCAACTTCGAATCATCAGCAATACAGATGAATTGACGAGCCACAGCGGCTACAATTTTTTCTCGGGTCAGTGCGCCACCACCACCTTTAATCATGGCCAGATGCTCTGTGATTTCGTCTGCCCCATCGACATAGACGGGTAACTCTTTCACACTATTGAGATCAAAAACACTGATTCCCAAGGCCTTTAATTTTTTTGCGGTACTCTCTGAGCTGGCCACCGCACCATCGATGCGGTGTTTAATAAGACCCAGTTCCGCAATAAAAAAATCGGCCGTAGACCCGGTGCCCACACCCACAACACTATTGTCTTCAACGTAGGCGATGGCCGCCTTGGCTGCAGATTGTTTTATCTCATTAATATTCATATTGACATGATAGCGTAAAGGAAGGAAATCGGAAATTTTTTGTGTATTCTACCAACGAAATAAACACTTTTTTGATAGGACAGGGGTTCAAGTTGTATAAGGCTGCACTGCCCGCCCAATTCCTGATAACCTTGAGGGCTTAATGAGATAAGAACCATGACATCCCCAGATTATTTGAAGCGTATTCTTAGCACTCGTGTTTACGATGTTGCCATTGAGACCCCCTTGGAGTGGGCTCCCCAGTTATCCAAACGAATTGCTAACCGGGTGTTGATTAAGCGAGAAGATTTACAAAGTGTGTTTTCGTTTAAATTACGAGGCGCTTACAACAAGATGGTTCATTTGCCGCCAGCGCTCCTTAAAAAAGGGGTGATTGCGGCCTCCGCGGGTAACCACGCTCAAGGGGTCGCGTTAGCGGCACAAACCTTGAAGTGCAAGGCCACGATTGTGATGCCGGTGACCACCCCGCAGATTAAAATTGATGCGGTACTGGAGCGTGGTGCTCGGGTTCTCTTGCATGGTGACTCCTATGAAGAGGCCTATCAACATGCCCTCGGTGTAGCGAAAAACAAAAAACTCACCTTTGTGCATCCTTACGATGATCCATACGTGATTGCGGGTCAAGGCACCATCGGAATGGAGTTGCTACGACAACATGGAGAGCCCATTCACGCGATTTTTGTGCCTGTGGGCGGTGGTGGATTGATTGCAGGCATTGCCGCATACGTCAAGAGCTTACGGCCCCAGATTAAGATCATTGGGGTGGAACCCAACGATGCGGATGCGATGTATCAGTCATTGCAAAGCGGACAACGTGTCAAATTGGAACAAGTCGGATTATTTGCTGATGGGGTCGCTGTCAAACAAGTGGGGGAGGAAACGTTTCGTTTGTGTCAGCAGTATGTCGATGAGATTATACGGGTCGATACCAGTGCTATGTGCGCGGCAATTAAGGATGTGTTTACCGATACTCGAGTGATCTTAGAGGCGGCGGGGGCTTTGTCGATTGCGGGTGCGAAAGCGTATGCCAAGCAATACGGGCTACGCGGCAAAACGCTGATTACGATTGCCAGTGGTGCCAATATGAACTTTGATCGGTTACGTTTTATAGCCGAGGAGGCGGAACTGGGCGAGGACCGAGAGGCTATTTTAGCGGTCACGATCCCCGAGAAACCGGGAAGCTTTAGGACTTTTTGCGAACTTCTAGGACCTCGAAATGTGACGGAATTTAATTATCGATATGACGACCCCGGTTTGGCTCGAGTCTTTGTCGGCGTACAAGTTAAAAATCGGGAAGAAACCAGCGTATTGATACGCACCTTAGAAAAAGCGGGGTTGGCTACGCAAGATTTAAGTGACAATGATCTTGCGAAACTACATGTTCGACATACGGTGGGGGGTCATGCGCATAGCGCTAAAAACGAAATTCTTTATCGCTTTGAATTTCCTGAGCGCCCGGGCGCCTTGATTCAGTTTCTAAAGAGTATGAGCCTAGGTTGGAATATCAGCCTATTTCACTATCGGAATCATGGCGCTGACTACGGCCGGGTGCTAGTGGGAATGCAAGTGCCATCAAAGCAAAAGATACAGTTCAAAGCATTTTTGGCTAAGGTGGGCTATCCCCATTATGAGGAGACTCATAACCCTGCGTATCAATTATTTTTAGGATGAAGTGGACGAGAATGAAATTTGGGGTCGTGAGTGTTGAGTGGGTAAAGATCTTATCGGTCTTAGGGGTCTTAGGTGTCTTAGGGGGCCTTGGCCTCGGCATGGCTGCTAACGCGGTCACCGGCGAGGCGACTGTGGCGCCACCGGCATCGACTGCCGCAGATCGAGTTCATCGGCCAGCGAAACCAGCCGCATCTCACCCCCCACATGGATCTGCTCGCCAAGCCTCAGCCCCAGCGCATAGGGCCCAGCGCAGCCAAGCTAGAAATCTTACGACAGTAGACGCGCAATCGCACATTCGTTCTTTAAAGCCTAGGGGGCAAGTGCCTCTTGCCGCTGGCCGGCTAAAGGAAGATTTTTTAGCCTTGCGGGAAGCCGCTCGATTGGGAGAGGTTAAAAAAATAGATCGCCTAGCACCCCGTTTCAAAGGCCACGTGCTGGAGCCTTATGTTGCCTATTGGCAATTTCGTCCTCATTTAAGCGACCAGCCCGCGCAAAAAATCAGAGAATTTTTAAACCAATATCAAAATACCTTGGTTGGCGAGCAATTAAGACGTGATTGGCTAAAACGATTGGGGAGTAATCAACAGTGGGATGTTTTTGAGGCGGAATGGCCGAGCGTGAAAGCCCCTGATGTGGAACTTCAGTGTTGGTTGATTCAAGACCGCGGGCAAAAAGAGCCCAGTGCCTTATTAGAGGCTCGTCCTTTATGGTTTACCGATAAGGAGACGCCCGAATCGTGTCACCCCTTGTTTGCAACCTTGGTCAGTCGAGGCGATCTGAGTGTTGCGGATGTGTGGAAACGTATCCGTTTGAATCTCGTTTCCGGCCAAGTCGCGATGGCTTCTCGAGTGGCTAATACCTATTTGTCTGACAAGGGCTCCAGTGAGTTCATCAATGTTAGCCAATGGCTATCGGTTGCGCAAAATCCAATGGCGCAATTATCGCGTTTACCTACTATGGATTCTCGTGCTGACAGGGAGCTCATGATGTTTGCCGCCTATCGCGGGTCTCGTGTTTTGGCCCGACAAGCGGCGACACAGTGGCAGGCGATGGAGAGCACGTTTAGCGCGGAGGAGCGAGGCTTTGTGTGGGGGCAGATTGCCTTGCACGGCGCGTTGCAGCATGACCCAGCGGCGTTGAGTTGGTATGCTCGGGCTATTGAATTGAACGATATGCAGTTGGAGTGGCAGGCCAGAGCTGCCTTGCGAGCGCAGGATTGGAAAACCTTGGTCGCCGCGATCGATCGTATGGCCAAAGATGGTCTCGACCCTACTTGGCGTTATTGGAAGGGCCGAGCGTTAAAGGCCTTGGGTCAGGTCGCACAAGCTCAAGCATTGTTTAAACCCTTAGCGCAGGAATATAATTTTTATGGCCAATTAGCCCAGGAAGAATTAGGCGGGCAGGTCACTACTCCTGACGTTGGCTTTACTCCAACCACCGCCGATATTGAGCTCATGGGAAAAAATCCTGCGATTAAGCGGGCGTTGGCTTTGGTGGCTATGGGTCTGAAGGTGGAGGCTAATCGCGAGTGGATGTGGGCGATTCGAGATTTTGAGGATAAACAGCTTCTCATCGCCGCCCAATTAGCTAAGCAGGCCGATTTTCCCGATTGGGCCATCAATACGGCAGAAAAAACGGTGACACTGCATGATTTTCGTCTGCGTTATTTGACGCCCTATGAATCGTCTTTAAAAATTCAGTCCCAACGCCAAAGTTTGGATGAGGCTTGGGTCTTGGGCTTGATTCGTCAGGAAAGTCGCTTCAATCCCCAGAGCCGTTCTGGCGCGGGCGCTATGGGCTTGATGCAATTGATGCCAGCCACCGCACAGTGGGTAGCGGGGAAGATGGGATTGAATGATTGGCGTCAGCGAGGCATGATGGATGTGGAATTAAATTTAATGATGGGGACCTATTACCTTCGCCATGTGCATGATTTTTTGGATAATAGTTTGGTAATGGCCTCAGCGGCCTATAATGCCGGACCCAACAAGGTGCGCACTTGGCGGCCAGAGCGCGCTATGGAAGCGGCGGTATGGGTGGAGACGATCCCTTTTAGTGAAACTCGTCGTTATGTCAAAGTGGTTATGGCCAATGCAAGCTATTATGCCCATTTACTGACACAACAACCGCAGTCTTTACGCAGTCGAATGGGCGAAGTGCGCCCAGCACCCAGTGATGAAAAACCCTTGGGAGATACCCCTTAATGTGAGGGTCGTCGGTGATTAATTAGATCTGATCAGGTAAACTCTTCTATTCTCAATTTAGCATTTCGATGGTGGGACAATGATTATTAAGAAAATTTGTGTCTTAGGGGGATCGGGATTTGTTGGCCGTCACGTGTGTGCCGCCTTGGCGGCGAGAGGCTATCGGTTAGTCGTCCCGACTCGAAATGCCGAGCAGGCCAAAACCTTGACGACCTTGCCGACGGTGGAACCGGTAAACGCTAACATCCATGATCCCGAGCAATTGGGGCAACTTCTGCAAGGGTGTGATGCGGTCATTAATCTAGTCGGGGTATTGCATGAGGGTCGAGCACTGGCCAGTTTTAGTGCGGCGCACGTGGATTTGGCAAAAACACTCATCGAGGCTTGTCGGCAACAAGGTGTGCAACGGGTGTTACAGATGAGCGCCCTTCATGTGGGGCTTGATGCGCCAAGTCAGTATTTACGCAGTAAAGCCCAAGCAGAAGGCTTACTTCGCCAGTCGGGCCTAGCATTGACGATTTTTAGACCCTCAGTGATTTTTGGGGAGGACGACCACTTTCTTAATCTCTTTGCCAATATGCTGAAGGGGTTACCCGTGGTGATTGTGCCCGGAGGGCATGCGCGTTTTCAACCCGTGTATGTTGGGGATGTCGCGCGCGTCATTGCCGAGGCGGTATCGCGTAACGATAGCGTGGGATGCACTTATGATCTGGGAGGGCCGACGACCTACACCTTGAAGGGGTTAGTGGATCTAGTGGCTCAGACATTGGGATTGGCGCATAAACGCTGGGTTTTTGCTGCCGATCAAACGCTGACATGGTTGATGGCGTTTATGATGGAAATTTTGCCAGGCCAGTTAATGAGTCTCGATAATGTGCGATCGATGCAAAAGGATAGTGTTATTGAGGGCGGGGGGCATCTACCGTTTGGCTTTTTGGCTCAATCCGTAGAAGCCCTGCTCCCCACGTGGCTTGCACAGCAAAATCCCCGTGGGCGCTATGCTCGTTTTCGGGATCGTGCGACACGATGAGCGGGGCCAGGATGATTGACTCATAGCCCCTCATGAAAATTTATACCGTAGGAGGTGCGGTACGGGATGAATTGCTAGGGCTTCCCGTGGTGGATCGGGATTATGTGGTTGTCGGTGCAACCCCTGAGGCGATGTTAGCCCTGGGGTTTCGACCAGTGGGCCGGGATTTCCCGGTTTTTTTACATCCGCAAACCCATGAAGAATATGCGTTGGCTCGCACAGAGCGCAAAACGGCTCGGGGATATCAAGGGTTTAGTTTTTACGCCGATCCAGAAGTAAGTCTCGAAGAGGATTTAGCCCGTCGGGACCTGACCATCAATGCGATGGCTAAGGATGATCGAGGCCAGATTGTTGATCCTTTTCACGGATTGGTAGATCTCAAGGCAGGGGTCTTGCGACATGTCAGTGAGGCTTTTGTTGAAGACCCAGTGCGATTGCTAAGACTCGCGCGATTTGCCGCGCGTTTTGGTTTTGCAGTAGCTGAGCCGACTTTGCACTTGGCGCGCATGATGGTCCAAAATGGAGAAGTCGACGCGTTGGTGGCTGAGAGGGTTTGGCAGGAACTGGCGAGAGGATTGATGGAAGAAAAGCCCTCACGGTTTTTTGAGGTGCTTCGAGAGTGTGGGGCATTAGCCCGCATCATGCCGGAAGTGGATGCATTTTTTTCAACCGGCCCCAGCGCATCTGATCGACTCGATAGGCAATTAGGTTCGCGCCTCATGCGCGGGATCGATCATGCGGCCAGTCAGCGCTATTCGCTGGAAGTGCGATTTGCCCTCTTAAGCTGTCAAGTAGGGGATGGACTGAATGTGGCTGCGGGGCTCAGTGCGAACCAACCGGTTGCAACACAATACGCACCGCTCGATCGATTGTGCTTGAGGTTAAGAGTGCCAACGGCGTGTAAAGCGCTTGCCTTACTATCAGCACGATTGTATGAATCGGTTCAGCGCTGCGCGTTATTGACCCCTGGGCAAATGGTTGGCTTATTGCAAAGTGCGGATGCGTTTCGTAAACCAGACCGACTGCTACGATTACTGGAAGTCTGTGAAAGTGTGGCAAGACAGGTTGATGGTTTTTCTGAAGACCATTACCTTCCCACGATGATAATAAAACAAGCCTTGAATGCAGCGCGTAGCGTTAATACCGCGCAAGTGGCGAAAGCGGGAATGAGTCCTGAGTCGATTAAATGGGCGATCGAAGCTGCACGCACTGAAGCTGTGGCGCGGTGTTGTGATAAGCCGCAGAACCGGTAAGTTGCAGCCTCTTTCTTATTCGTTATTAAAGGGAAGCGATTGCACGATGGGGCGCCAACGATTGATTTCAGCAGCAAAAAATGAGGTAAATACTTCAGGAGAATGGCCGATGGTCACCAAGCCCAAAGTCTTTAAGTGTTGCTGAACCGTGGGGATGTGTAGGGTGTTTTGACTGGCAAGAGAGAGGGCTTGGATTCGGCTAACAGGGGCTTTGGCTGGCAAAACAAGGCCATACCAATTACCTACTTCAAAGTGGGGGAAGCCATTTTCTGCAATAGTGGGGAGGTCAGGCAAGAGGTCGAGTCGATGGGCACTGGAAATGGCAAGGGCACGTAGTCGGTTTTGTTTGACGGAGTGGATCGCACCAGAAACGGGAGAAAAGTAAATATTCACTTCATTAGATAACACGGCACTTAAGGCTTCACCCCCCGAGCGATACGGCACATGCAGAAACTGTATGCCTGCCACACGTTTAAATAATTCAGCGCAGAGCGAAGTGAAAGTGCCGTTGCCGCCAGAGGCTTGATGAAGCGTGCCCGGTTGTGCTTTCGCTAGGCGAATCAGTTGAGGCAAAGAGTGCGCTGGGATCGAAGGGTGCACGACCAACAGCGCAGGACCGGATGCGATGAGGCTTACCATGGCAAAATCCCGAAGTGGCTCATAGCCAGGATTTTTGTAGATAGAGACATTGATCGCGTGAGCAATATTAACGAGTAGCAGATGATACCCATCGGGTGTGGCGTGAGCGGCGATTTGGGCGCCGATGTTACCCGCGGCACCCGCGCGGTTTTCCACCACAATCGTTTGCTGTAAGGTTTGCCCTAACCCATTGGAAAAAACTCGCGCTAGCGTGTCAGAACCACTGCCCGTAGAAAAAGGCACAATTAAACGTAGCGGTTTGGTTGGATAGGGTTGACTCTTGGCTAGGTGCGTATGTAAAACGAGCGCAGTGGTGAGCGCGGGTAGAAAAAGAGCATATAAGGATGGTTTTTTAATCCACTGCCTTAAAACGATACTAAAAACATTAAAGGGCATGTGATTTATCGCCACGTGCAAAGCCTAGGAGAGGGAAGGCGCAGTGTTTGCCAAAGGCAATGACTTTAAAAAGCTCGCCCATCTCGGCGGGCGAGAGCAGTTGGTTTGCTTGTGCAGCCAAGGGAGCATAGCGCTGCACTTCTTGGGGATTAGAGTCGGAGAGTAATTGGGTGATGCCGCAGTTGATTAAAAAATGGGCCTGGGTGGTGTAACCCAATAAATGGGCTCCCGATTTGATCGCCGCTTCGGTCACGGCGGTAAAATCAACATGTGCGGTGATGTCTTGTAAGCCTAGCAGCACTAAGGGATTATCGTGAGCATGATGACGGTAATGACACATAAGAGTGCCTAGATGGCGTTGAGGGTGGTAGAACTCAGCTGCTCCGAAGCCATAATCGATCAGCAGCATCACACCGCGGCTTAGCCTTTGGGTAAGACTAGAGATTAATGCACGTGTATTAAGATTAATTTCAGCTTCAAAGCCCAGATCCAAAGATAGGGCCTGTGCGGCAAAGAGCAACGGCTCGCTGGCCGGTCGATAGGCAAGGCAAAACGAGGTGGTAACTTCATCGGTTAAAGGGGCGCCAGCGACATGAGCGACATGAGCGGCGAGGGTGGTGACCCCGATTTCCTCGACCCCCTCGGGGGTGATCCTTACGCGATGCGTGGGAGTGGCGTCTAAGAGTTCATTGGCGAAAATGACGCCTTCAAACTCTTCGGGTAATGTGCTTAGCCAGTGGATTCTAGGCAGCAAATGGGGCACTTCCTGTTCCAGCAGATGGCGTTGTCGTTGTTGAAGTTCTGCACTGAGTTCCAAGATAAAATAGTGCTCTGGCAGGGCATTTAATTTCGCCAGATGAACTAAGAGATCGCAGGCTAAGCGTCCACTACCGGCTCCTAATTCGAGAATGCGCTGTAAGCCCTGGGCAAAAAGTTGCGCTAATTGACGGGCCAGACAAGCGGCAAACAAAGGGGATAATTCGGGTGCGGTAGTAAAGTCACCGGCAGCCCCCAACTTTTGGCTTCCGGCACTGTAGTAGCCAAGACCGGGGGCATACAAGGCTAATTCCATGAATCGTGCAAAGCTGATCCATTCATTGTTTGCGCGAATTTCTTGGGTAATCAGCCGACACAATGCGTCACTCACGGCAAGCGCTTGTGGTGAGGGCTTGGGTAAGTCGGCTAAAAAAGCGCTTAAAGAGGATGGCTGGGATGGATTCACATCCCGAATGATCAATGAATACGATAAAATAAACAATACGTTATGAAACAACCTTTGCAAAATAAAACCATACTGATTACCGGGGGTGCCCGTCGTGTCGGGGCCGCTATTGGCGAGCGCTTACATGCGGCAGGGGCTAATCTGGTAATCCATTATCGATCCTCGGGACGTGAGGCCCGCGCACTGGTGAAATCGTTTAATACCCTGCGACAGGGCAGCGCGATGGCGATAAAGGCGAATTTGTTGGATCGCTTAGCCCCGCAGGCCTTGGTCCGAGCCTGTGTTAAACACTACGGCCAATTGGATGGATTGGTTAATAACGCTTCCAGTTTTTATGCCACCCCCATGGGCTCGATGAACCACAAGGGATGGGATGATTTGGTGGGGACAAACTTGAAGGCGCCGTTGTTTTTATCTCAAGCGGCAGCTCCAGCCCTAAAACGAACGCGCGGGGTCATTGTCAATATTGTCGATATTCATGCCGAACTGCCACTACCCGATTATTTGATGTATACGGTGGCCAAAGGGGGTTTGGCTGCATTGACCCGCTCTTTAGCAAGGGAGTTGGCTCCCGAAATCCGAGTCAATGGTGTTTCTCCTGGACCGATTCTCTGGCCCGAACACTCGGCATGGAGCAGTGCACGGGTGCGTCAATCCATCATAAAAAAAACACTCTTACAGCGAGAAGGCGAGCCCGATGATATTGCCAAGGCCGTAGCGTTTTTTTTCATGAATGCCCCTTATGTAACGGGCCAGATTCTGGCGGTGGATGGTGGGCGAAGTATTGCCTTGTAAGTGCATTAAAACGGTTTTGTCATGGAATTGAGTTGTTTTTTAAACGTGTGAGTTAAAGCCCTATGGATACGGTTGTGACGATTGCCCCCCCTCAGAGTCTTAAGGCACGTAAGATGGCCTATGAGTCCAATAAATTGGCTAAGCGCTTACGCCGCTTGGTCGGGCAAGCCATCGCGGATTACGACATGATCACTGAGTCTGATCGGGTGATGGTGTGTTTGTCAGGAGGCAAGGATAGTTATGCGATGCTCGATGTCTTAATGCACTTACAATCGCGTGCACCTGTGAATTTTGACATTATTGCCGTCAATCTCGATCAAAAACAACCGAATTTCCCTGAAGAAGTGTTGCCGAATTACCTCAGCAGATTGGGCGTGCCCTTTCGTATTGAATCGCAAGACACGTATAGTGTGGTGAAAAGAGTGATTCCAGAGGGCAAAACCATGTGCTCTTTGTGTTCGAGATTAAGGCGGGGGGTGCTATATCGAGTGGCAGAAGAGGTGGGCGCGACAAAAATCGCATTGGGCCACCATCGGGATGATATTTTAGAGACCTTTTTGTTGAATCTTTTTTTTGGGGGATCGCTTAAAACCATGCCACCAAAGCTCGTGTCGGATAATGGCAAGCATATTGTTATTCGACCGATGGCGTATTGTGAAGAGCAGGATTTAGAGCAATATGCTTTAGAGCAAGCCTTCCCCATCATTCCCTGTACTTTATGTGGTTCGCAAGAAAACTTAAAAAGAAAACAAGCCAAAATTCTTTTGGCTGAATGGAAAAAGCAGTATCCCGGGCGAATAGAGACCATTTTTAACGCCTTGGGTAATGTCAAACCCTCACACTTGATGGATCGAACCCTTCATGACTTTACCCAAGTGAAAGTCACTGGTGTAATCAATGCCGAGGGGGATAAGGCTTTTGATGACGCGTAAAACGAACGGTAAGGCCTCTGGGGTAGGTGGGCTATTAAGGCAAAGACATGCCTAATATTCGG
>CAITMU010000005.1 GCA_903893565.1 uncultured beta proteobacterium
CCGGTCACAGGACCTATGAACTGGGCGAGAGAAGTAGACAAGGTATAGTTACTAAAGTATCGCGCCCGTGTTTGCGCAGTACTTAAAAGTCCAACAAGATTCTGGGTGGCCAGATTAAAAAATATGGCAGATAAACCACATAAAGCACCCGTCAGAAACAAAGCCCACAGAAAAGGAAAGACAAAGGGAATCAATAAACCCAGCCCTCCGCATACCGTTCCAAACACGAGAGGCCATAAGCCTCCATAACGGTCGACCAGCCGTCCAGCTGAAACGGCCAGCAACATGGGGAAAATAGCGAATGTCGCTGATAACAACCCCACCTGAAACTCATTGCCCCCTAGCTTAAGGGCGAACAAAGACAGCACCATTTGCGCTGAAAAAACGCTCGTGCAATTTAAAACAGTCAACACATAAACAATGTATATCTGCATCCCAATCCATCTAGGCTCAAGGGTTTAAAGGTGATCCTATACCGCATAAGTGGCCAAGCCGTGATTTTACCGCTGAAGAGCGGCTTTCACATTGCCAATTCTCATGATGTGGATTCAAAAGCCTTCACCGGTTCATTAAAAACCCTCGTATCGACCACATCGTGAAAGGGCTGCTTACGGATACTTTTTAATCCGCCACTTTAATATGGGCCTGACTGATCGTTTTATTCCAGCGTGAAATTTCACGATTTAAAAATTCGCCCGCTTCTCGAACCGTGGATCCAACTGCATCAGCCCCTAGAGCCACGATACGATCCTTAACTTCTGGGCGCTGCAAGGCTTTACCGATCTCGGCATTAAGTTTTTCTAAAATGCTTGAGGGGGTATGGGCCGGTGCCGCTAATAAATGCCACTCCACAACATCAAAGTTCGGCAGGCCTGACTCGTTCAAGGTGGGTAATTGGGGTAACACCGGACTTCTCTTAGCACCACTCATGCCTAAACCGATCAGGCGCCCTTCTTTGACATATTGGGCCGATGCGACAACGGTTGCAAACATCAAAGATAATTGCCCTCCCATCAAATCAATGAAAGCGGGTCCCCCTCCCCGATAAGGCACATGCACCATATCAATACCCGCAACCGAAGCAAAAACTTCCATGGTTAAATGATTCACACTGCCGTTGCCGGCAGATCCGTAGTTTAAAAGACGGGGTTTAGATTTAGCTAAGGTAATGAGGGCCTTAACCGAACGAACCGGAATCGACGGATGCACGACCAGCACAGTAGGCATCGTGACCACCTCACTAATAGGTGCGAGATCACGTGATGCATCATAGGGTATTTTGGGAAAGAGGCCTGGATTGGCACCCAACGCAATATTGCCGTAGAGCAAGGTGTAGCCATCGGCTGCGGACTTAACGACAGCATCCGTGCCCGTAATCGAGGCCCCACCACCACGGTTATCGACAACAATTTGCTGACCTAGGCTCTCACTCATACGCTGTGCCATGAGGCGACCGACGATATCGGTTGCTCCCCCCGTTACATAGGGCACCACCATACGAATGGAGCGCGAGGGATAATCCTGAGCGGCACTTAAGAGTGGAGTCAAAAGACCCACGCCACAACAAATCACACCCTTGGCCAATTGAGCGTTCTTAAAAGCGATACGACGAAACAGGTTATTCAAGAAATACCTCCTCAATAATTAATTAACACACTTAAACGATCACTTCACCTTGTTGGATGGACTATTTTGTTATCAAGACAACAACCGAATTTCATGTAAACAACGCTACACTAAGCCCTCAGTCCCAGGCTGCTTTAGCCTGCAGGAATGCTGACAATGCGCTCTGCAGTGGTTTTGGCAAAGGTAGCCGGTACCTGACAACTCCAATCCAAAGTGTGCACGCGTTTTTGAATGAGCCAACCGGAGGACGTTTTTACGAGTTGATCGACATAGCGCAAACTACGCATATTGACAAAGGTATCGGTAGTCTGGGGTTGTACTAAAAAAGCGATCGCATTGGTTTCAACCTCTGCAGAATCGGCCTCCAAACGATTGAAATTAAGATTACCCATAAAATGGGTCGTAATCTTCCATTCCCCAGTTTTTTGTTTACGAAAGGCCAGAAAAGAATCCATCAAGGCAGGACGACCTACTGTTGCGGGTCGTCCGTCATACCAACAGCGCACGTCCTCCGTAAAACAACTCTCCACCTGGGCCATACTGCCTCGATCGATCCCCTGATAATAGCGGTTCAATAAATCGTGGATATTGGCTCGATCCATCAAAGTTTGTAAGGCATTATTGTCTATGCTCGTCATGTCTAGGCGTTCCTAAAATGAATAAAAAAAGATTCAATGGGTAAAACGAAAAAACTCACTCCGTCTTAATGTCCATGGCGGTGACCGTTTTCTTCCATTTCGCCATTTCGCTTTGCACATAGGTGCGTAAAGCCTCAGGAGAGAGTAATTCAACCTCAGCCCCCATTTGAAAAAACCGCTGCTGCACATCCGGAGTTTCTAGCAATTGATTCATTTGCGCGTTTAATTTCTGGATAATGGGGCGTGGGGTTTTTATCGGCGCATAAAGCGCATTCCATTCGTAGATTTCGTAACCAGGCACACCGGACTCGGCCACAGTCGGGATGGAAGGTGCGCTTTTGGATCGCTTACTGGACGTTAACGCAATGCCCTTTAACTTATTGGCCTGTACATGCGGTAATGCACTCGCAATGCTGCCAAAGAACATCATCACCTGTCCGCCCAAAAGGTCTGGATAGACCAACCCTCCCCCCTTGTAGGGCACATGCAAAAAACGCACCTTAGTCATGTATTGGAATAGTTCACCGGCCATATGAGGCGCACTCCCGTAGCCAGAAGAACCCATGGTGATGCGTCCTGGTTGGGTGCGGGCCAACTCGATTAACTCCTTAGTGGTTGAAGCGGCCAACGAGGGATTGACCACAATCATATTGGGCGAACGCATCAACTTTGCCACGGGAGCCAAGTCATTGATCGGATCAAAGGGTAACTTACGAAGGGCGGGATTAACCGTGAAAGCGCTAGCGTCGTGCAGTAGGGTATAACCATCCGGCGTACTCTTGGCTACCAAATCGGCACCAATAATTCCTGAGGCACCGCTGCGATTGTCGATGACCAGTAGGTGCCCGAGCATTTCCCCTAAACGCGGCGCTAGCACCCGAGCCGTATTGTCTGCAGCCCCACCGGGGGGGTAAGGCACAATCAGATGTATGGGGCGCTCTGGGTAGTCAAGCGCTTGGACTAAGGGCGCAATCACGAACCCGTTGAGCACGCATAGAATCAACAAAAAAAACGAACGCATGTAATCTCCTCATTCTTCATTTTTTGATAAAACTAAAAAAACACATCCCCTTTGAAGCTCTCTAGGCATTCTTAGGGATATCGCGTTTAACTATTCTTAGCGTAAGGGACTATTTTGCTTTTAAACCAAAAGGGAATACACCCCACCCAAGATAGCACAAACACCGATCAAGCGAATCACACTCCATTGATAACGAAACAGCAACAGAGCTGAAAGCAGACCAAGAATACAGGAAAAAACATCAAAGTGCCCTGCAAAACCTTGGGGCCACAATACGTGAATAGCAAAAAAAACCGCTAGGTTCACAATCACCCCCACCACCGCTGCGGTAATACCGGTTAACGGTGCCGTCAAGCGAATGACTCCTTGCGCAGACTCAACCACCGGTCCACCAATAAGAATAAAGAAAAAAGAAGGTAGGAAAGTAAAAAAAGTAGCCACCAGCGCACCAGCGGCGCCGGCATAAAACAAACCCTGCGCACCAAAAATCTGATGCGACCACCCCCCGACAAAGCCGATAAAAGCCACCACCATAATTAAGGGTCCTGGGGTTGTTTCCCCTAAAGCCAAACCGTCCATCATCTGCGGGGCGGTTAACCAATGAAACTGCTCAACCCCGCCTTGGAAGACGTAAGGCAAAACGGCATAGGCCCCACCAAAAGTCAGTAGCGCTGCTTTACTAAAAAACCAGCCCATTTGCATAAGAACACTATCCCAGCCACAAAAAAATCCAAGCCCTAACATGCAAAGCGCCCAAATACTAAGCCCTAAGGCCAACCAACCCACCATCCCCTTCCAATGAAACCGCGCATGCAATGGGGCTGGCGTATCGTCATCAATGATGGCCGCGCCGAAGTGGTGCGGGGACGCTTGATGGCCTGCCCCCAGACGAAATGCTTCTGGCATCCTTAGGCTTGCCAAAAAACCAATCAACCCCGCCATCATAACGATCAAGGGAAAAGGCACTCCCAACCAAAATATGGCGACAAAAGAAGCCCCAGCAATAGACCACAATAAGGGATGACGTAAGGCGCGAGAGCCGATACGAAAAGCGGCCATCAGCACAATGGCCGTCACGGCCGGTTTGATGGCATACATTACCCCAGCAACGACTGCCAAATGACCATAGGCCATGTAGATCCAGGAAAGCCCTATTAAAATCAATAAAGACGGCAAAACAAAGAGCCCGCCTGCGATGAGACCACCGGCTGTTCGGTGAAACATCCAGCCTAAATAAGTGGCCAATTGTTGCGCTTCAGGACCGGGTAAGACCATGCAAAAATTTAAGGCGTGCAAAAATCGCTTTTCTGAAATCCAACGACGGCGTTCGACCAATTCTTGATGCATCAACGCAATTTGCCCGGCAGGCCCACCAAAACTTATAAAGCCTAACTTAAACCAAAACCAAAAGGCCTGCATAAATTCAACCGGCTGTGGAGGGCTTAAAGCACTTTTCGTTTGATTTTCAACACTCATAGGATCGTCAAAACCATTCGGGTAAAAAAAGATGAGAAGACAAAAAAGGAGGACAAATATAAAAACCTGATTAAAAAAAAGTAAAAAAATAGCCTATCAAAAAAGGGGGGGCATTTAACTAAAACAACCACATACGACTTTACCTATTACTTTAAGTCGAGAGTAAACGCAAATGTCATAACCAAAATGAAATCGAAATACTAGGGAAAAATCTCTTCGAAAATTGAAAAAATATCCCTCCCAATAGCTCCGCCAGACAACATTTTGGGCAGTTATTTAGCAAGGACTCTGGCACACAGCTTCACCCATCTAGTAAAGAGGCGATTAAAACCACCTACCCAGCTTTTAACCCCAAACCGTCTAGGCCAGTCGGCTCGATACCGTGTCTCTTGATTCAGGTAAAGCCTTACGATGAAGCAATAAGTGGACTATATCCCTGACAGCACTCTCTGCTTTGACTCGAAGCGCTTCATCATCGTTACTGGCAATCGGATGAGCAATCACGGCAAAAGGATATCCGTCAAGACCATTAATCTGCGCGACGACCTCGGCACTCTTAATAAATCGATCGGTAATCACTGCCACTGCAGGAATGCCTAAACGCTCTGACTCAATCGCATCATGCAAACTGCATGAAGAGCAACTGCCTCAGTCTCCTACGGCTGAAATAATCGCATCAGCCCCACTCATTGATAAAAGCATCTCGCGTGGCACAGGACGGGTGGTATCGGGTTTTCGACAACGAATAAATTCACGAACGCCATAGTCTTTTTTAAGAATCTGCGCCACATAATCAAAAAAGCGTTCCGTTCCCTTTTTTGCGTTATCCAGTAAACCCACCACAGCCCCATTGAGAGTTTTTAATGCGGGGGCCATTTGGGTGATCTGCGCTTGCGCATCCAAAGTCGGATCCAATACTCTAAGCATCAAACTCTCCTTCCGAGTGAAAATCAATCATCGATTGCAACCGTCACGGCTAGCGATTTTTGGCCATACCACGGTGGCACAATAGCCCCGAAGCCACCGGCAGGTCCACCGGCCGCAATCACCAATAAATCTTCAGGCGTTCTTAATGCCGTATACACCTTGTTTTCGTCTTTTAATCCAGCCACTGCCGTTTTGCCTACTTGGCACCACTCTTTTCTGCTCACGCAAGCTTTTTCAAAAACATAATCCCTAATATTTTGCTTACTCCATTTTGCTTCAGCAAAAAAGGTTCGATGCTGCTTTGGAATAATGAGCGCGTAGTTTCCCGACCAGATTGAATAGGTCAACATATTAGCCCGAATAGCCGCCGCATAAGTATCCAAAATATCCTTAGGATCCTGCGTCCAATCGTTCATGATCTGGTGGGGAGATTCGGCAGACATCACCGTCACGGCTGAAGTGCCCACCGGGACTCCTCTTTCGACCGCCAGTGGAACCCAAGGACTATCCTCCTCATCTTCTGCAAAACAAAAGCTATATTTGCCCGCGTGTCCTAAGGTTGAACGGTCTAATTGTCCAGGATGACTACCTAGAACATTAATGAGCAATAAACGAATCGATCGGCCCATTGAGGCATTGGCCCGACTTCCGTTGGCCAATACATTATGGGTCGCATTCATACCAATTTTTTGACGGATAGGACCATTGACTACCACCATCGGAGCACAGCCCCCGGTACTGGCCGTGCTGCCATGTAAACAAAAGGGTGGCTCACACATGGCACGAACAATCGCCACAACCACTGGCATATATTGCGCTCGACATCCGGCCATTAAAGCCGCAATAGCGACTTTTTCAGCGGTAATTTGCCGCCGCCTAACGGGTTCAAAACCAATGATCGTATTGGCTTCTAAACCGGCATGGCTTAAAAAAGACCGGACCCCCGATTCTGTAGGTGGCACAATCGGTAGTCCATCGGTCCAGCCCTGGTCCTGAAAAAGCTCATTGGCTTCGAACGCATCAGACACTTCAAGCACCCGACTGGAAAAACACTCCTGAGTATTCATCATGCGACCTATTATGAAGGTGAGTGAGATGAAAAAAGAGTTTTATTTTATGCTCTTTTTTCTTCTTTGGATGAATTCCTCTACAAATCGTAATAGCCAGGAGCGCATTCACGATAGGGCCATCAGAATCGACAAAGCATATCGAAATTACCCAGATCGCTTCCGATACTTTATGATGTGGCCTTCATCATTCCTAGCGATCTAGGATTTTTCTTTCATACGCAAAAAAAAAGTCCAATGCCATACGTTAAACGCCCCTCAGAGCCGACCCTTCACTACGAGCTGGATGACTATACCGATCCTTGGAAGAATGCGCCGGTCATATTACTCCAACACGGCTTTAGCCGAAACGCTCGTTTCTGGTATAGCTGGGTGCCTTATTTGAGTCGTTTTTACCGAGTGATTCGACCGGATTTGCGCGGGCTGGGATTATCCGAGCGCCCCACTCCACTTGAAAACGCCATGGGCGCTCAAAATTACCTATCGGATCTTATTGCCATTCTGGACCATGCGGGTGTGGAAAAAGTTCACTTCTGTGGGGAGTCCCTAGGGGGGGTGCTCGGACTTCTTTTTGCAGCCCAGCATCCTCAAAGGGTTCGCACTCTTAGCTTAATCAGTGCGCCGGTCTATATAAGTGATCATGATAAAACCTCAACGACCTATGGTCATGGAAGCCGTATCGAAGCGTTACGAAAAATGGGGGCTCGCGCCTGGGCATTAGCCTCCAACTCGGGTCGACGCTTTCCTGCCGAAGCCGATCCCGGGCTGTTGCAATGGTATGTAGACGAGATGGGCAAAGCGGACGTAGAAACGCTGGTGGCAATGTTTAGCTGGGTGTCTAGTGCAACCACAGTACCGCACTTGGCCTCGATTACAGCGCCGGTGATGGGCATATATCCTACACAAGGACCCATTACGGACGAAACACAAATCGCTTTACTCAAAGAGCACGTTAAAAATCTACGTCTTATACGTATTGCTTCTCAGTATCACGCCCTACAAAATTTGATGCCTGCGACCTGTGCGGATCAGGTTTTACATTTTGCAGCCGAATGCGATGGTCTTGTCTGTCATGAATAAAGCAGGGACTGTTTTTTGCATCTTATTAGCCCTATCCCTGCTCAGTCTGATGGCCCCGACTGCCTCAGCGCCTTACCCGAATCGCCCGATAAGGCTGATCGTGCCTTTTTCCGCTGGTGGTAGCAATGACATATTGGCACGCCTGCTCGCACAACGATTAACAGAAAGTCTTCACCAATCGGTTGTTGTAGACAATCGACCCGGTGCTGGGGGTGTGATAGGGGTCGTGGTCGCCGCACATGCGGCACCCGATGGATACACTCTAGTGATGGGGCATATCGGCACGCATGCCATTAACCCTGCCCTTTACTCCAAGCTCGCCTATGATGCGGAACGCGATTTTATTGCCGTAAGCCCGATTGCCGCCTCGCCGAACATCCTGCTGATTCATCCCTCACTGCCATTGCGGTCGGTGCGTGAACTCATTGACCACGCACGCTCCGGCTCAAATCGGATTAATTATGCCTCCGGTGGCGTTGGTGGGTCGACTCATCTTTCGGCCGAGCTTTTTCGTTTAATGGCTAAAATAGAACTCACTCACGTGCCCTATAAAGGAGGGGGACCGGCCTTGACCGCCCTCTTGGCGGCAGAAGTATCGATGCTCTTTAACAATATTGTTTCTGCCCTGCCCCATATCAAATCCATGAAACTTCGAGCCATTGGAATCAGCAGCCCACAACGCTCCCCCATAGTGCCCAATCTCATGACGATCGCAGAGGCCGGTTTGCCAGGCTATGCCGTGGTTTCTTGGTATGGTATTTTTGCACCGGCAACAACCCCACAGACCATTGTTAATCCACTCAATCACGACATCTCAGTGGCCATGAACGATGCTTCTATGAACACACGACTAACCGATGATGGCGCCACCATCATGAAGGGCAGCGCCAAGGAGTTTGGACAGTTTGTGCATAACGAGATACAAAAATGGGGCGGCGTTATTCGACAAGCGGGCATCGTAGCCAATTGAAAAATGGGCACCCTATGGCAAAAACTGCCCTATATTGATTTCAGGCTCTCATATGAATAATCCATTCATAAAGCAATTGAGTATCCCCTATCAAAGGGGGGCGCATGCCCCTTTCTCATTAGAGGCCAAAATGGCTTTGAAAGTGTGTTTAAAACATTCATTTGATCAGTCCAGCCCGATCATAATTTTTATTGTTTTTTGTTTTTTTTCTTGCCTAGGTATTGCCAACGAGCAGCCCCAACCCGGTAAAACCAAAACACAGGCAGCCATTGCGAGCGCACACCCTCTGGCCACAGAGGCTGGATATCGAATACTAAAAGAAGGCGGTAACGCTTTTGATGCCGCCGTCGCAGTGGCTGCCAGCTTAGCGGTAGTGGAACCTTATTCTTCCGGTTTGGGTGGAGGGGGGTTTTTCCTTTTACACCGAGCACGAGATCGTCATGAAGTGATGCTCGATGCTCGTGAAACTGCCCCTCATAATATTAAAGAAGACGATTATCTGGATGAATTGGGTCGGGCTCGGTTAGGCGCAACCCGTGAGGGGGGCACTGCCGTAGGCATTCCGGGACTGGCTGCAGGCCTTGTCGAATTGTCTCAAAAGTTTGGTCGCTTATCCTTAAAAGAAACCTTACGTCCCGCCATTAAGCTGGCTCGGGAGGGATTTTTGGTCGATAACCGATATGCAAAAATGGCGCAATTTAGCCAAGCGCATCTTAAAAAAAATACCCACACTGCCGCTATTTTTTGGGCTGAGGGTCAGGCATCGAAGCCAGGTTGGCGCTTAAAGCAACCACAACTGGCCCTGACCCTTGAACGACTGGCTAACCAAGGGTTTAATGGATTTTATACAGGCTTTGTCGCCCAAGCGCTTATAAACACCGTCAATCAAAATGGAGGGCACTGGCAGGCATCCGACCTTGAGAACTATAAGGTCATCGCACGCATCCCCCTTCACATTCAATTCCATGGTGCGCGCATCACGACGGCGCCACTGCCCTCGGCTGGAGGCATTGCGCTAAGCCAAGCCCTACATCTTTTAGAGCCCTTCTCTTTAAAAGGCGCCAAAGATGAGATTTCTGCACACTTGATTATTGAAGCCTTACGTCGAGCCTTTCGAGACCGCAGTCAACTAGGCGACCCTGATCAGCAGCCCCCTCCCCCCGTCCAAGCCCTCTTAGAGACGAGTTACTTGAAGGGTCTGGGAGAGAGCATTTCAGCAGAAAAAGCCACTCCTAGCCACGAACTCGCAGCGCTTCCCGTATCGAAAAACGATGCCTACAATACCACCCATTTTTCTATCATCGACAGCGCAGGCAATCGAGTAGGCGCAACGATGTCTATCAATTTTACTTTTGGCTCTGGCTTGGTTGCGCAAGATACTGGCATTTTGCTGAATAATGAAATTGATGATTTCACCCTAAGACCCGAATTCGCCAATGGCTATCAACTCAAAGGTGGGCTAGCCAATGCACCACTTCCCGGAAGACGTCCGCTGTCGAGTATGACCCCGACTTTTGTGGATGACTCTCGTGGGGTATTAATACTGGGCGCGCCTGGCGGCTCTCGAATCGTGAGTATGGTATTGCTCGCGATCATTGAACACTTGGCGCACCCCGAGGTTAATCTTTTAAACGTAGTGTCCATGCCGCGCTATCACCACCAGTTCTCGCCCGACAAGGTCGAGGTCGAACCCACTGGGTTTAGCCCAGAGTGGTTAGCCGCCCTTCGAGCCAAGGCCCATGATATAAAAACGAACTCTCGTCAATGGGGGAACATGCAAATGGTGTTTAAAGCACACTCAGATGGAACTGCACAAGCGCAATCCGATCCTAGAGGACAAGATATGGGATGGTATTAATCCTGCCATTGAAAAAAAATCACGGCACTCGCCCTAACCGCTCTAGCCTTGCGCGTTACGCCTCACTGCCGAGGGCGTGGGGGATGTTCTTAATAACTCATACTTTAAAAAACATTGGGCGCACACAAGCTTCACCTTGCCTGGGGTGCGGGAAAGGTGACGAAACTCTTTTCTTAGCTGCGCAGTTTTACATTCAAAGCAAAAACGCATGGGATCGTAATTCATCAATTCCTCAATTACTCAACTCACTAAAAAATGCTAAAGGATAGAATTTTCAGGGGCTTGGTCGTCTAGGCTAACAGGTCATACAACAATCAGTCATTTAGTAAAATTTTAAGTCGGCCGATTAAGTCTGTTTCGTACAAAGATAAAAAACAACGCCTTTATCATAGCCTAAAAAAACTCTTGTTGCCTTTTTTTATGTAATTGAGCCAGAAATGGAAAGCAAATGAATTAAAATTAAGGCTGACTTATCCCCAGCACAGA
This sequence comes from uncultured beta proteobacterium, assembly GCA_903893565.1. Lineage (GTDB taxonomy): Bacteria > Pseudomonadota > Gammaproteobacteria > Burkholderiales > SG8-41 > UBA5216. Next base: position 11,150 of record CAITMU010000005.1, read on the forward strand.
ATCGTTGCCTCTGGACACCCTCCTAAAGCACGAAAAGCGCCAAATTTTGAATTAACCAAGATCAAAATATTCTTTTTTATCTCGATGGACCCTTAGGAGCGCATGATGGAACACAAAGAAATCGGACTGAGCATTCAAAATTATGTAGCTACAGTAGAATTGAAAAGACCGCCCAATAACTTTCTCGACATTGAGTTCATTGCTCAACTGGCTACAGTGCTCGAAGGACTGGATCAAAACCCTGAATGCCGAAGCATCGTTTTAGCCGCGGAGGGGAAACACTTTTGCGCGGGTGCCAATCTTAAAAAACGGGTAGATGATGAAAGTGCAGGTAAGCCACAAACCGCTCAACCCCGTCACCTGTATCATGAAGCGCAACGACTCGCACGAACCCACAAACCCATCGTAGCGGCCGTGCACGGTAGCGCGATCGGTGCTGGGCTGGGTCTGGCACTCGTGGCTGATTTTAGGGTCACGTGTCCGGAAGCTCGACTTGCAGCCAACTTTACAGCGCTAGGATATCACCCAGGTTTTGGCATGACCTACACCATGCCACGCTTGATCGGTGCTCAAAAGGCGAGCTGGTTATTCCTCACTGGCCGTCGCTTGCCTGGGGACGAAGCCTTCGCAATGGGATTGGCTGATCGACTGGTTGCCCAGAATGAAGTACGTCACTATGCGCTGGAAATGGCCCATGAATTGGCAAAAAATGCCCCTTTGGCCGTTCAAGCCACCCGTGAAACACTCCATCTTGAATACTTTGAAGCCTTTCGTGCCGCCACTGAACGAGAATCCTTTCAGCAAATGATGCTTCGTGAAACCAATGACTTTAAAGAAGGCGTGAAATCTGGGTTTGAACGCCGCCCTCCCCAGTTCACCGGTTCCTAAGCATTAAGAGGACGACTTTGATGGACCATGCCCATCCGCGTCCCCTTGCACCTCCCCGCCTTGAGAGGAGCCTTGGATGTAACTCTCAAAGCGGTTTTTTACGTTTTTTGCGGTGCAATAAAACAATGGGGTATGGCGGCAACACTCATTTTTAGAAGGAAAGGAAACAAATATGATTTTTATGCAAATTAAATAATATCTAAAATTGAAAAATATATTGCAAAGCAATATAACCCTTTTCCATTGCAACATAATCGACTTTTCCCCTTTTTATTTTAATGTCAATGATTTTTGTCAAAAAAATGTCACAACAGGAGATTAGTTGTGTATAGTTCATTACATAGGTTCTTTAAATTTTCAAAAGAAAAAAAAAGACTCTGCTTCGGTTTAAGAATGATAGGGAGGAGTTGAAGAGGAAAAAAAGAAGAAAGAATAATAAAAAAAATATCGAAGCTCGTCAAAGAATCAAACCGCATTTATTGCGGTTTTTTTTTGTGTTTTTCTTAACTGGCTTTATCTTCGATCAAATACTTCTGTAGGGCGAACTACCGGCCCATTGAATATCAAGCACAAGAAGACTACACTAAAAAAATAATGATAATAATGGGGGTCCGTTCCAATGAACTCACGTCGCCATCTTTTTCTTATTACCGTTTGGTGCCTCACGTTTTTAACGCCCCTTAGCACCCTAGCCGCAGGCATAGATTATCCGATTCGACCGATACAAGTTATCGTCGGCTATCCAGCAGGAGGTGGGGTGGATGTCATGGCCCGAAATCTTGTCAATGTCATGAGTAATTTACTAGGACAATCCATGGTCGTCGTGAATCGAGACGGAGCCTCGGGCGCCATTGGATTTGGTTTATTGGCCAATGCCAACCAGGATGGCTACACCCTAGGTGCAGGCCCCACTACACCCATATCCATAGCACCGCATTTAATGAAAAACCTTAAATACGATGTCAATTCCTTTGAATACATCTGTCAATCTTTTGAAAACGTCTTCACCATTACGGTTGCGCCAGACTCTGCTTTTAAAACTATTGAAGAACTGATGGCCGAGGCACGCCTACACCCAGCCAAATTAACTTGGGGGCACGCAGGCATCGGTACTGTGCCCCACTTATCGGTATCGAACTTCGCCTTTCGCTCCCCTATCAACGTCACGGGTGTCCCTTATCGGGGAGATGCCCCTATGTTGCTTGATTTAATCTCATCGCGATTAAGTTTTGGTGCACCCGGCATTGCCACCATTGCTAATCACAATCTTCGCGTATTGGCCGTGTTTGCTGAAAAACGTCATTACGCTTTTCCTGATGCCCCCACCTTCAAGGAACTGGGTCTTCCCTCCATGCCACCTGGATTAAATGGACTGTTTGCACCGAAAAAAACACCCCAAGCGGTATTGGCAAAATTAGAAAATGCCTGCGAGAAGGCAGTTGACTCAGAAGCCTTCAAATCAGGGGCTAAAATCCTCAATGCCCAGATTGCCTACCTAAAGGGGGCTGCCTTTCGAGACCGCGCCAATGAAGACTATCGTTACAAAGGCGAATTAATTCGCGCACTCAATATTCGCACTGAGTAGGAAACCTACCAAGGCTCGGGGTGAAGACCCTAACAAAAAATCTCCCTAGCCCCAATACAACTTAGGGCTTGGTGACGGCCCTACGAATTTCCTCTATAGCGAGCATATCCTCTAAGGTCGTGAGATCCCCGGGATCCTCCCCTTGTGCCAGGGCCTTGATACTTCGCCGTAAAATCTTTCCAGAACGAGTTTTAGGCAACATCGAAACAAAATGAATCTGCTCAGGTCGACCGACCGGTCCTAGGCTCTTGTTTACTGCCTCTAATACTTCCTTATATAGCCCTTGTCGCCTCAAGCTATCCTGTAAGACTGAGGCATCCTTAACCACCACAAAGGCTAACGGTACCTGCCCTTTGATTTCATGACTCACACCAACGACGGCGACTTCGGCCACTTGATCATGTGAACTGACCGCTTCCTCAATTTCTCGAGTCCCCAAGCGATGTCCAGCCACATTAATCACATCATCACTTCGCCCTAGAATAAAGTAGTAACCCTGCTCGTCACGTATCGCCCAGTCAAACGTCGTATAGACCTGTGTATGTTTAAAACTCGTAAAGTAAGTATCAATAAAGCGCTGATCCTGCCCCCAAACTGTGGTTAAACAACCCGGGGGCAAAGGGGGCAGAAGGGTCACCACACCTTTTTGATGAGCGCCTACTTCGGCACCCGTTAGCTCATCTAACAATTTCACATTAAAACCGTAAGCCGCAAATCCAGGACTCCCCCATTTTAATGGGGATGTTTCGACACCCGGTACGTTTGATAAAATCGCCCAACCCGTTTCCGTTTGCCAGTAATGATCGTAGACCGGCACCTTTAATGCTTCACTAATCCAACGCGCGGTGGGTTCATCCAACGGCTCTCCAGCCAAATACAGGCCTTGCAAACTACTCACATCTGAACTGTGAAGGTAATGAGCCTCTTGTCTTTTGAGCACGCGAATCGCTGTAGGGGAAGAAAACATGACGCTCACTTTATACTGCTCGACAATTTTCCACCAAATCCCGGGATCCGGTCGGATCGGTAATCCTTCGTATAAGATAGTGCTCATCCCATGAATTAAAGGCCCGTAGACGATATAGGAGTGACCCACCACCCAACCAATATCAGAGGTCGTAAACATCGTCTGTCCGGGCTTAGCGCAATAAATATATTCCATGGAAGCGGCTAGTGCGACGGCATAGCCTCCGGTGTCTCGCTGAACGCCTTTTGGTTTTCCTGTGGTGCCGGAGGTATAAAGAATATAAGACGGATCACTCGATTCGAGCCACTGCACGGGAATTTCAGCGTCAAGATTATTTTCCCGCAAAGTTTCATAGTTCAAATCTCGCCCTTTGACCCAGGACAAATGAGGATCGATGCCTCGATCAAGCAATATAACTTTTTCAGGTGGAAAGTTAGCCAACCGGATCGCTTCATCGACGAGTCCCTTGTAGAGGATCGCTTTACCAGCGCGCAGGCCGGCATCAGCAGTAAAGATCAATTTAGGCTTAGCATCATCAATGCGTGTCGCAAGGCTTTGTGCGGCAAACCCTCCAAATACCACTGAATGAATAGCCCCCAATCGCACACAGGCGAGCATCGCAAAAACTGCCTGCGGCACCATGGGCATATAGATAAGAATCCTGTCACCTTTGACGACCCCGAGTTGCTGAAAAACGGCCGCACAACGATTAACTTCGCGGTGTAACTCTGTGTAACTATAAGTGTGATTTTGGTTCGTTTCGGTGGAGATATAGATAAGAGCGTCTTGATGAGCCCTATCTTTTAAATGTCGATCCACCGCGTTGTAGCACAAATTCGTTTGCCCCCCCACAAACCATTTAACAAAGGGCAATCGACTTTCATCAACCACCTGATCAAAGGGTCGATGCCAATCGATGCGGGAGGCTTCGTTCTTCCAAAAATCCTGCGCCTGATCAATCGAATGACGATGAAAGGCTGGATAGGATGACAGTAAGTTTGACATGACAGAGCTCCAACTTCAATGTAATCGTTAGGTTAACTACGGGGCCGGCAAGAGTGCCTTAATCGAAATCAAAAGATTGCCGAGGAACGAGATCACCCGTACCGACCTACTCAGGCAATATGCCCGCTTGTCGAATGGCTGCCCCCCATATCTGAAACTGTTCTTTATTCCATTGATTCAAAAATTCTGGGCTACTGCCTTCAGTCGCAAAGGCCTGCTGCTCCATCTGAGAACGAATATCAGGACGCTTCAAAATAAGGTTTAGCTCTCGACTTAATCGATCGACGACCATTTTGGGCGTCTTGGCAGGAGCAAACAACCCACACCAAGACGTGATATCAAATTTAGGCAATCCCGACTCAATCACGGTCGGTACATTAGGTATAAGAGGGCTACGTTTATTCAAGGCTAAGGCCAAGGCCCGTAATCTTCCATCCCGTAGGTGCGCTGCCACAGGGGCATAAGAACTCACCATGACTTGAACCTGCCCCGAAATAAGATCCACTACGGCCGAAGGTTCACTCTTATAGGGCACATGAGACATCGTCACCCCCGCTAGCGAATTAAGCTGGGCCATGATGACGATACTGCTCGTATTACCACTGGCGTAGTTCAGTTTATTAGGGTTCGATCGAGCATAATCAAAAAGCTCACTCAGTGATTTTGCTGGAATATTTGCGTTAACAGCCAATAAAAAGGTGTAGTAACCCACCATCGATACCCCTGTAAAGTCTTTTAACGCATCATAAGGAATCGTTTTATGAAGGTGAGGAGCGGCAGAAAGGGGACTATTGGTTGCCAATAATAACGTGTAACCATCGGCTGGGGATTTAGCGACGAGTTCCGCAGAGACCGCGCCATCGGCGCCCGGACGATTATCGACCAATACCGTTTGACCCAATTGCTGCTGTAAGGGTTGGGCCAAAATGCGCATCACCACATCCGTACTGGATCCGGCCGCAAAAGGCAGCAAAACACGAATCGATTTTTCTGGAAAATCGGCTCTCGCCACCCCTCCTAAAAATATACTCAGAAAAAGAAGTACTTTCCCTATATTCCTATCCATGGCTTGGTTCTCCGGTCAGTGTTACAGATTAACCACACGAAACGCCTCACCAGAGAAAGCCAAAACATAGACCCTCTTTGATATTATTGTAATGATGCAAAGAGAATACAAAAAACCAGTATTATTTAAAGCATACGGTCGAACTAAAAAAACATAAATCGAATTAAGGACATTCCATTAACTTTATTCGAGTCGAATGCCTGCTTTTTTGATGATATCGCGCCACTGGGGTATTTCCATATCAACACGCGCTTTCATCTGCTCCGTAGAACCGGCAATGGGACGCGCCCCTTGAGCGACAAAGGAGGCGCGCAATCGATTGGACCGAGCCGCCACAGACAGTTCATGATTAATCTGGGTCACCCATTGTGCCGAAACCGCACTTGGGGCTGCAATTGACCACCAGTGAATAAAATTGTATTCCGGAAAACCCGCCTCTGCAAAAGTGGGGACCGCTGGCAAAACGCTGCTTCGTTCGCTGCCTGACAAGGCTAATCCACGGATTCGACCTGCGTTAACATAAGCCATGCCAGCAGCCAAACTGCCAAAAGAAAAATCAATCTGGCCTGCGACCACCGCCGCAACCGAAGGACCAACCCCTTTGAAGGGGACGTGCGTCATTTTGATCTTACCGATATCGAGTAAAAGCTCCATCGCCAAATGGGCAGCAGAACCCTGACCACCCGAACCGTAAGTCAAATCTCCGGGATGCGATCGTGCGGATTCGATCACTTCTTTAACACTTTTTGCGGCCACTTTTTGCGCCGCCACCATTAATGAGGGGGATTCAGCTAATTGACTAATATGAGTCAAATCGCGTTGTGCATCATAGGGCAACTTAGCATACAAAGCCGGTGTGATCGTTAATGAATTGTCCGTAATGAGAAGGGTATAGCCATCAGGCAGTGCCTTGGCCACTATATCCATACCCACAATGCCCCCGGCCCCCGTACGGTTGTCAATCACGAATTGCTGACCTAATTGCGCACCCAATTCTGCTGCAAAGGCTCTGGCTGCAATATCGGTAAAGGCTCCGGGTGAAAAAGGCACCACTACGCGCACGGGCCGAATCGGCCATTGATTTTGCGCATAGGCGCTCTGCCCCTGCCAGCCACAAAAGCTCAATCCCAAAATGAAACAAGCTTTAAAACAAAAAATAATTTTATTCATGCTCTCTCCATCCCCTAATTGCGTTTTTTATCAAAGCGCTTTACATTTAAAAAATTAGGAAAAAAATAACCCTCAAAAAAGGCAGGTAGTTCTATTTTTTTATCCTCTTCACCTGCCGCTTGGGTTAAATTATGACAGAATCCTAGTATTCCTGTATTTTTGAACTCATAACAACCTTATCTTATAAGAAATGGATTAACGGCATGAAAGTAAGAACCTATGTAGGCAGCGATGGACACTCCGTATGGTTTAGCGATGACTTGGGGGAAACGTGGGTTCGCCCCAACAGTTTGTCAGGGCTTTATCTTGAAGTGGCTGTCCGAGGCTTTGCCAGCCACCCCAGCGATCCTTTGAGCCTATTGGCGGCGACTAGTAAGGGGCTCATGCATTGGGATGAAAAAATTGCCCTTTGGAATCCGACCAGCTTAATGGGAAAAGATGTATGGTCTATCGTTCAGAATGAAAAAAATCCCGATCTTCTTTATGCAGGCACTTGTCCTGCGGCCTTATACCGTTCAAGCGATCGGGGACAGACCTGGTCCGAGTGCCATTTACCCGATGTCTCCCAATTTTCTGAAATCAATATGGGACCCACACGAGTCACACAAATACTCTTTGATCCCTTGGCGCCCGAAACCGTTTGGGCCACGATTGAAATCGGAGGGATTTATCGCTCGCAGGATAACGGGGCAACCTGGGAGAGACTCTCAGAAGGGCTTGTTTCAGCTGATATCCACGGCATTCTTGTGACGGTCAATGAAAAGGGCGAGCGCCTACTGATGGCTACCACGAACCGGGGTCTACACTACAGCCACGATAATGGTCAGAGCTGGGAGTTGCAAACACTGAAATCTCCCTGGCAATATACTCGCAGCATCCAACACCGCGCGGATGGTTTTAAACGCATTTTTTTAGCCAACGGTGATTGGCCCCCAGGCTCTACCGGACGTCTTCTTTACAGCGATGATGCCGGTAAAAACTGGCTAGAAAAAAAACTACCTGCTGAATTAAATAGTAGTGTCTGGGTCTTTGCCACTAATCCGGTCAATGCCAATTTAATTTATGTATTGACCAACTTAGGTCAACTCTTCATCAGTCAAGATGCGGGTGAGACTTGGCGCAAATTAAAACGTGAATTCGGTGGCATACGAAGCATCCACTGGCGTATGGTTCCAGACGATGTGCCTGTGATCGAACAAAAAAGAAGCAGCATTTCGCTTTCCGCCCCAGCATAACAGTGCCGAAGATAGCCTTATGCTGACACCCCTTCTTTCTCACAACGCTTAAGACAAAAGGAAGCCCATCAATCTCATCGCCTTAATTGAACTATTCATCGCGTAAGCTTTTCATCAAAATGAAATTCCTGACAAAAGGAATAAATGGAGGAAACAGTAATGGTCACCGCTTTTAGCGCGCGTATTGATTCCTATCGAATTGCCCTCTTCATCTGCTTGGGCTTATTCATCCCTACAGCCCTCGCAGAGCCCTACCCCAACAAACCCGTGAGGATCATTGTCTCCGTCATGCCAGGGGACACCTGTGATGTCATCGTGCGACAAGTCGCCTTTAAAATCGGAGAACGATTAAAGCAACAATTTGTCGTCGACAACCGAAGTGGAGCCAGTGGTGCAATTGGTCACGCCTTGGTGGCACAATCAAGTCCCGATGGCTACACCTTGGGCTGCGGCAATGGGGGGTCTATGTCAATATTACCGCATGTATTAAAAAATACCCCCTATAACACCCTAAAAGACTTCTCTGCCATCGCTTTGATGGCGACCAATTACATGGCGCTCGCGGTGAGCATGAATTTGCCACCTAAAAATGTCAGTGAACTCATCTCATTCGCCAAACAAAGTCCCGGCCACGTGAGTTTTGGATCGAATGGTGAGGGTGCATTTTTGCATTTTGCGACTGAATTATTTCGTTCTCAAGCCGGTTTTACCTATTTACACGTTCCGTTCAAAGGCTTTCCACAACTGGCCGGGGAATTAGTTTCCGGTCGTTTGGACGCCACCTTTGGCTCCTTCCCAACACTGCATCCGTATGTGTTATCTAAACGCATTCGTCTTTTAGGAATCGGCCGACTCAAACGTATAGCCAATTATCCAGACTATCCCACGATCGCTGAAACACTACCCGGCTTTGCCTCAGGAGGGTGGTTTGGTTTGATAGGGCCTGCAGGACTGCCTAAAAATATTGTGACTGTATTAAACCGTGAAGCCAATCACGCTCTATCGCAACCCGACATTCACGATAGACTCTTGGCCACGGGTCTAGATGTGAGCAACGAGACGGCAGATTATTTCACTCAATACAATCGATCGGAATTTGAGAAGTATGGAAAAATTGCAAAAGAAATTGGTCTGGCCGCCCAATAATAGCCCTAAAGATTAGGGCGCAACCGCCAATGCCTACTATTGAGAACGACCTATGACCCAAGTGCTTTTCGCTCATCGCGATAGTGATTACTTTGCCCCTTTATTCAAAAAAAGATTTAAAGGACTTCATATCATTTGCGTGAAAGAGTTACCTGCCGCAGAAAGTGAATTAGCTCATGCCAATATTATTATTGCTGTCGATCACCATTTCAACGCTTACCGGTTAGGACTAGCCAAACAACTGCAATGGGTTCAAACCATGACCACTGGAACGGATGCCATTGAAAAATCTAAGGCACTCAAACCCGAGGTCATACTCACCACCACCCGAGGCATACACGCGCCTCAAATGTCAGAAATGGCATTTACCTTCATGTTACATTTAGCGCGAGATTTCACCCGTCTTCAGGAGAACCAAAAACGC
>CAITMU010000006.1 GCA_903893565.1 uncultured beta proteobacterium
GGTCAAAGGGGGTGGCGTTGAGCTGCTGTGTGAATGTATAAAACAAACATAAAATCCCCCAAGAGGTTATACAGACTTTTGGGGTGACCTCAGCTAACTGGGCTTGTCCGGTGTTTCGGAGTATAGAGGATCACATCTTTACTAATACGATAGGCAAAAAAACACCCAGCACTTTGAAGTGCTGGGTGGAATCTGCAAAACTAATTTTTATGGGGTTTTTTGCAATGATCTTTTGTCGGATCTTGTCCGGGTTTGCAATCTGCTTCCATGGCGTAAACAGCAGCAGATGTGAAACCTAAAATGAGTGCCAGAGCGATTAGTCTTTTCATAACTTCCTCCAAATTGAGTTTTTATAAAATATCTAAAAAATTTACCTAAGTATTTTTACTGATTTAGCATCAGCACCAACAACAATAACAACAACTACGGAATTACGCCTTCATAGCCAATAACGCTTAGTAGCTTCATTGGTTGACGCATCTTATAACAATTTTTTTTATTTTCACAAGAACGCTCTTTTAGTTTTATCGATGACTATGAATTTTAATTATAAAGGCACTTAACACCCACTTTAAGGGGGTTTTAATCATGTCATCGTGAAACGCCTAACTCGTCATGTTTCTTCGACGTCTTCTCTGAAAGGTGTTGATGTTCTGCTCACCCCCCGATTTTGTTGGCAGGAACGATTAATTATTTCAGACTTTGTGCGGTTTATAGGATAGTAATTACATCCCTTTCCCAATTACCCATATAATTTACCCATTGAGAAAGCCTTCTGCTGCGCTGTTATTTTGACGCACCGGCCCCCACTTCGTATCCAGCACGAACAACATTACATCATTGAAGACTCGAAATGACAATTGACTGGCTGCACTTTACCCCTTGGCTATCGCTTGGCGGAGGCTTGCTACTGGGTTGCTCTGCTGCAGCATTTATTTTGATCAATGGTCGCATATTAGGCATTAGTGGAATACTTGGCGGATTGTTAAAGCCTAGGAACGGAGATATTGCCTGGCGTGTAGCATTTTTATTCGGTATGACCGCTTCTCCATTCGTGACCTTTTTACTATTGCCACCAAACCTAATGCAAGATCCACGTATTGATGTTGGCTATGGCACTTTAGCCGTTGCGGGTTTATTGGTGGGCTTTGGTACCCGTTATGGCTCTGGTTGCACTAGTGGACATGGCGTTTGTGGCTTATCTCGTTTATCCCCTAGATCTCTGGTTTCTACTGTGACATTTATGGGCGTAGGTTTTTGCATGGTCTATTTTATGCGCCATGTTTTTTAAGGATTTTTATGAAACAAACTATCAGTGAATTTCTCATTGGCTTGTTATTTGGTTTGGGACTCGTCCTATCTGGCATGACCGATCCAGGAAAAGTAAAAGGTTTTTTAGATATATTTGGCTCGTGGGACCCTTCGCTTGCCTTAGTCATGGCAGGAGCAATCGTTGTGGGTTTTTTAGCTTTCACAATTGCAAAAAAAAGAACCACTAGTTTTTTAGGAAGCGAACTACATTTGCCTACATCCAATCAAATCGATAAGCCATTAGTAATCGGTGCCGTTTTATTTGGAGCAGGGTGGGGATTGGCTGGATTTTGTCCTGGTCCTGTAATCGTCTCATTTGCTGCAGGACAAACAAAGGCCATCTTTTTTTTGGTCATGATGATCATAGGGATGTGGATATTTGAAAGGTTCAGCAATGGGTTCTCTAATAAGAATCATCAATGATGAAATCGCTCTGGTCAATGGTCCCACTGTTTCCCATTTGCCTAGCCAATGGGTGACTATCAACGCCATCAGCTAATGCCAATGTGGCATAGGTATGCCTGCGGCAACATAATGATCTTCTAGTTAGGGAACTGAGTCCAACAGCATGACCATCAGGGGCCCTGCAAAATCAGTCCAACCGAATATTCACAGTCTTTGCCAAATTGAGCCAACGGCTGGTTTCACTTTTCAAAAATATAGCAAACGCCTGCGGCGAATTACCGACCGCCCCACCGCCTTGCGCGACCAATTTTTGTAATACATCGGCATCGGTCAGTGCCTCAGCAATTGCGCTTGCCATCTTTTCAATCCGCGCAGATGGTGTTTTCGCCGGCGCTAGCATACCGTGCCAAATATCGATCTGTGCTTTGGGATAGCCCAGTTCTGCGATGGTGGCCACTTCCGGCGCGAGCGGGCTACGCTGCTCGCCCGTGACCGCCAACGCCGTCAGTCGTCCCGCCTTCACATGGGGATAAAACCCAAGCAAACTGGAAATTGACACTTGGATCTGTCCAGAGACCAGGTCCACCGCAATCGGTCCAGTACCCTTGTAGGGCACGTGTGCCAACGTAATACGCGCCTCGCGCGCTAACAGTTCCATCCCCAAATGTTGATTACTCGCTACGCCACCGGAACCAAAGTTGACCTGTCCAGGGCGCGCGCGCGCATAGGCCACAAATTCCTTGAGATTTTTAACAGGCAGCCCCGCATGCGACACCAGCAGTAGGGTGCCCGTAGCAATCTGGCTTACTGGCGCAAAATCACGAGCCGCATCAATACGCGAACTACGAGAGAGTAAGACCGAGGTCAGATGCCCTACATTAAACACCACAAAAGTGTATCCGTCAGGTGCTGCCTTCGCCGTAAGCTCCATGGCAATGTTGCCCGTGGCCCCGGTCCGATTGTCGGTAATCACGGGTTGGCCAAATTTTTCGGAGAGTTTAGTACCGATGAGCCGTGCCGCAAAATCAGTACCACCGCCGGGGGCCACCCCCACCAGCAGTCGTATGGGCTTTACTGGGTAGTCAGGGATCTGCGCAATTACGGGCACCGATAGACCCCATACCATGAGACTCACGGCCAGCCCTAGACGCTTCGCAATACGTCCCCTAGGCCACACGGCTAGCACTCCGTATAGCATCCAATATCGGAAGCAAGTAGGTTAAAAAAATCGGCGGATTTTCACTCATCGGAAAATGTCCTAACCCTTTCATAATGACCGCCTGCGTGCCCTTAATACGCGCGGCAAGATCACGCGTGTCATCCGGTGAACACGAGTAATCATATTCCCCTGAGAGCAGATACAGCGGACATTTGCTCGTATCGATTTGCGATACTTGCGAACGCAAATCACCATCTTTAGTATAAAAATGCAGATCACCCTTGAACACGCCTGGGCCCCCTTGCATGTAATGCCATAAGGTTTCCCAGCGATCCGCCTGCGGACTGGTCGGGCCAATCAAGCCCGACACAATACCGGCGCACACTTCACCCCCGTGCACATCCGGCCGATGCAACCAATTTAAGTCATAGTAAGGGTCGACATGCGCCCCCGCTTGCAAGCCAATAATGGCGCGAAAGCGCTCCGGGTATTCCAACGCGAGATGAAGCGCGATACGTCCTCCGATCGAGCAACCCATGGCCACCGGTTGATCTAATTGCAAAGCGTCTACCAGGCCCATGATGATCTGAAGGTAGTCGTGCGAGGTGAGCTGATAATCCGCCTCTTGCCAACCCGCAGGAGGCGAGGATTTTCCGTGCCAAGGCAGATCAAAGGCAATCACCCGAAAGTGCGCTAGTAGGCGCGGCTCGTTTAGTAGTGCTCTGTACTGTCGAGTATCGGCCCCTGCGGTATGCAGACACAGTAGTGGAATACCCTCGCCGGCCTCTTCGATATAGATACGATGCGGCTTACCCAGCAAAGGTAACTGTAAATAGCGACCGGTCACCGCTTCAAAGTATGCGCTCATAGCTCGCCCGCCTGCGGCCGCAGCATCGCCATCACATCTTTAAAGTACAGCAGGTTGGCCATAAAGGGCTGCAAATTGCCTTCGATACGCAACGAACGGCGCTTCACCAGCGCCATTAAATCATGAAAACCCGGGGGGGGATTCGCTAAGCAAAACTGCTCCCAGTCGGCGCGCGGCGCGCGCAAGGCGAAAGACCAAGCTGGCATCACGAAAGGGCCTCGTGTCACCGACACAATACGCCCAAGATTCACTTTAATGAGCCAGGGCACTTCACCGACTTCCAGCAAAAATGTGGTGTCCACATACCTGCCTCGCCATACCAACCGCGCATTGGCGTTTACGCGTTGCAATAATTGATCCAGTGGCTCCATGTCGTGCGTTCCGTTGCCCAGAGTTAAGACCCTAAGTATACTCCCAACTCTTTGACTCATTAACCACTACCCACATTCAACTTCTATGACTTCACGCCAAGCTTTACGTCAACGCGGCCTCGATATGCGCCAGACACTTTTCGGTGCGGATGCCGCTACGGCCACTGCCAATACCGACACCGTGCCCAATTTTCGGGACCTGATGTCGGAAACTGAATTTGGTCTGGTGTGGTGCAGACCAGGTCTTGCGTTAGAAGATCGTATGCTTTGCACGCTGGCTGCACTCGCCTCCTTGCAGCGCCACACGGCTTTGCGTCGTTACGTCGGTGCGGCCCTACATATCGGTTTAAATCCCCTAGCCATACAGGAAGTCGTGATTCAAATCGGCATATACGCGGGCTTTACTGCCTCGGAAGAAGCACTGGACACCGCGACTCAGGTGTTCACGCAGCGCGGTCTCACGGTAGAGCAGCCAGCGCCTCGCGACGAACCCCTCGACGACCTGATGGAACGCGGCAATCAGCTCCTGCAAGCCCTGCACCGAGACGGCGGCAACAAAGGCTACGCTTCGCCAGATAACACCGTTACCGGCGCCTTATATCCGGTGGCCATCCAGTATGGATATGGCGAGATTTGGTTTCGGCCTGGGCTCACACAACGCCAGCGCGTGTTGTGCTCGGTGGCGAGTTTTACCGCGTTACGGCTAGAGGCTCAGACCAAGAAATTTGGGCAGGCCGCGGTGAACCTAGGAGTGGCTAAATCGGAAGTGCTAGAAGCGGTGATTCAAACCGCGCCCTTTAGTGGATTTGCACCCGCATTGAATGCCCTGGCCGCCTTAAGTGAAGTGCTAAAGCCATAACCAACCCTCTACGGACAAGCGAGGAGGGGTGGGCGCTCGTCAAAACACGTACCACGTAGTCCTTGAGAATACCGAGAAATTCTCAGACTTGCAGCTTAAGTCATTCCAACTGTTCTGCTGCATGAACGAAAATCGGTAACTGCCGAGATGGCTATCCGTATATCTAGCGCACTAGGAAGCACACCTGAGAGTTGGCTTTGCATGCAGGGGGCTTTGGATCTTTGGCTGGCTCAACACAAGTTCAAAAATAATCCAGTACTTGCGCCGATGTTGAAACAATCGGTTGTGGCCAATAGCCTAAGCTAGGCAATATTCATAGCGACCAATGAAAGAGTAAATATTGGGTTTAAAATTTTGTCGCGATAGTGAGGTCTAGCCAAAAAGAGTTGGTCGGTTGGCCCTGTGATCAAGCGGCAAGGTTGTAGAACTGGTTGGCTGTCAACATAGTTTGCCCGTCAGGACAGTTCATCTGCCCCATCTTGATCATGTGCATAGTCTCGATTCCGGTGATGATGATCCTAGCGCTCCAAAATGATTTGAAGCCCATCATTGGCGCAGGGCACCGTGCGCACCGAAAAGACGCATTGATTGCGTTGCAATCATCGATTACACTATTGACCTTATATCTGCAAGGAGCGCACCGCCATGGCAAGTATCACTATTCGCAACCTTGAGGACGACATCAAGCAACGCCTGAGAGTCCGCGCCGCCGAGCACGGTCGCTCGATGGAGGAAGAAGCGCGGGACATTCTGCGGCGGGTCATGGGAGACGCTGCATCGCCACGCAACCTCGCTGCGGCGATCCGCGCCCGCGTCGCCCCTGCCGACCGTATTGATCTCGACCTTCCTGCGCGTCAACCGATGCGTGAGCCGCCGCACCTCGGTCGCAAGCAACGATGATCATTCTTGACACCAACGTCGTCTCCGAGCTTTTGCGGCCGGCACCGGCTGCGCAGGTCGAGGCGTGGCTGTCGGCACAGGACGGGGCAAACATCTATTTCACTGCGTTAGGCGAGGCTGAACTGAGGCACGGCGTGGCAATCCTGCCGGCCGGGAAACGGCGCACCGCGCTCTTCAATGCAATCGAGGGCATTCTGGAAGAAGATTTCCGCGACCGAATCCTGCCGTTTGATCGTCCCGCAGCCCGTGCTTACGCCGCCATCGCTGCCGAGCGCCGCGCGGCAGGCCGCCCTATCAGTCAGTTCGACTGCCAGATCGCCGCCATTGCGCGCGCCTGCGATGCCGCCGTCGCCACCCGCAATACGGACGACTATGAGGACTGCGGGATCGACGTGATTGATCCGTGGCGATCAACCGGGAGCAGCTAACCACCATGGATAAGCGAGCCTTAAGCGAACGCGACATCTGCGCCAAGTTCATCACGCCGGCCCTGCGTAAGGCGGGATGGGACGAGATGCTGCAAATTCGCGAGGAGGTCAGCTTCACTAAGGGCCGCATCATCGTGCGCGGCAAACTCGTTAGTCGCGGTCAGGCCAAGCGCGCCGATTACGTTCTGTACTTCAAACCCAACATTCCGCTGGCGCTCATCGAGGCGAAGGACAATGCGCACAGCGTCGGCGACGGGATGCAACAGGGCCTTGAATACGCCGCAACGCTCGACATCCCGTTCGTGTTCTCCTCGAACGGCGACGGCTTCGTGTTCCACGATAAAACCGCCACAGGCGGCGCAATCGAGACAACGCTCGCCCTAGACGCATTCCCCTCGCCCGACGAACTCTGGGCGCGCTATGCCGCCTGGAAGGGTCTTACACCAGAAGGCGAGAAGATTGTCCTTCAAGATTACTTCGACGACAGCAGCGGCAAGGGTCCCCGCTACTATCAAGTCAACGCCATTAACGCATCGATCGAGGCCATAGCGGCTGCCAGAATGGCATCATGGGGCAGTCACGAAGCGATTGTTTCGGTCGAACTCTGGGAGCGGGTGCAGGGCGTGATGGACGGTCGGTTGGCGAAAAAGTACCGCCGTATTGAAGTGGACCCCATTTCCCGAACAATAGTTTAAGCTATGCTCTATCCAAAGGATCGATATGAGCGAAAAGAAGAAAAGGGCGTCACATTCACCCGAATTTAAAGCAAAAGTGGGCCTTGAAGCGATTAGATCAGATAAAACCGTGAATGAAATTGGCCTGAGTTATGGGATTCACCCCAGTCAAGTCAATCTATGGAAAAAAGCCATTCAGGATCAATGTAAGAGCCTATTTGAGGGAAAACGAGGGCCCACCCCATTTGCAGAGCACCGGGAACCGGAACGGCTTTACAGCGAAATTGGTAAACTGAAGATGGAGCTTGACTGGCTTAAAAAAAAATCCGGTATCAACCCACCCTAAAAAGATTACCTTGGATTTGCAAAGATGACCCCATTCCAGTCATCCGCCAATGTCAGTTGGCGAGTATATCGAGAACAGTTTTTTATTCTCATCAACATCCTAAAGAGGAAAATGCAGAAAATTTGATTATCTGCCGACTGATTGACGAAGAGTATACCGATAGCCCTTTTTACGGGAGTCGGCGGATGATTGTAATGCTCTTAAGACAAGGGTACCCCGTTAATAGAAAAAGGGTTCAGCGGTTAATGCGCCTCATGGGGCTAGCGGGGATGGCTCCTGGCCCTGGAACCAGTAAGCCACATCCGGGGCACAAAATTTACCCCTATTTACTGAGGGGGGTGTATATCGTAAGGGTTAATCAGGTATGGAGCACGGATATTACTTACGTAAGGCTAGCAAGGGGATTCGTTTATTTGGTGGTAGTGCTCGACTGGTATTCTCGTAAGGTTTTAAGCTGGCGTGTGAGCAATACCATGGAGTCAAGTTTCTGCGTCAATTGCTTAGAAGAGGCTCTGAGAATTTACGGTAAACCCGAAGTCTTTAATAGCGATCAAGGATCTCAATTCACAAGCGACGTATTTACCAAGGTTCTTATCAGAGAGGGCATTACGATCAGCATGGACGGAAGAGGCCGAGCCTATGACAACATCTTTGTTGAGCGACTTTGGAGAACAGTCAAATACGAGGATATTTATTTATATGGTTACGAAGAACCTATCATTTTAAAAAAGGGTTTAAAAAAATACTTTCAAAAATACAATGACGAAAGACCCCATGAAGCTCTCTCGTATAAAACTCCAAATAAAGTCTATGAAAGCGGGATAGATGGAGGGGCATGGATTGTTGATAAATATAAGCGTAAGGTCAGTAAGGTAAAAAAGTTGTCGGATTCTGTATCGACAAACGAAGTTGCCATATAAAAAAGTGTAGTATTGAATTTCTGATTGGGAAATGGGGCAGCGCTAAACAGCTGCAAATGAAGTATAAGTATAGCTTAAACTTCCTGTAATCCTGTACGGGTTATGGGGTCCACTACACCTGATCCGCCGCAACTGGTTAGTAAACACAAGCCAAGTATTAAAATCAATTTAATTATTTTTAACATTGAAATGTTATAAAAACCCAATGACTGATTTTTTGAAAATTAGATCAATAACCCCCTGCCGCTATGATGGCGTCGATTTGTGGATAAAGAGTCGCTTGCCATGCATCTAAAGTGTTGTCTTTGTTAAGCATGAGCGCATAGCTAGTGCCAGTCAGTAGTTGACGCAATATGTTTGTTACTCCAGGCAGATCGCCGTAATGCACCCCGGAGTTGGTGGTTCCACTCAAAGATTTACCGTTATTGGGTCCATCCATACTAGGATTAGTTGTGGAATTTAAGTCGTTTGTGTTGTCGATCTTGTAGGTGGCAGCCACTTGAGCCATCACCTTGCTGGTTGTCAGAGTGGTTGCTGCTCCCACCCAATTAAGAGGGTTTAAGCATCCTAACGCAGTTCCTAAAACACTTGCTCCCAAATTAGAAGAGTCGATACTAGGACAATATGTGGTGGTCAGCAGGTAAGGCGTTCTAGTGCTTTGAGCTGAGCCGGCTGTTGGTGAGAAAGAGAATGCAGAAAAGTCAGCTGTCGACACTGCCAAGGGGGACAGGAGGGTGTTGTATACATAAGTGTTGTAGTCTGAGTTAGTTACTTTAGCCACTATCGCAGTCAAAATCATGTAGCCAAAATTGGAATAAACCTGAGTGGTACCAGGGGCATGGTCTAAGGCGTTCCTAGTTACCCAATAATAAATATCGTTCATTTGTGAGGGCAACTGGGAACTCGTGAAATTTGCTGGGAATGCGGTGTGTAAGGTTGATTGAATTAATCTTTCTTGCACCATTGGGTCACAGGGTGTTGTAAGAGTGTCATAAGCCACCTCATTTGCACAAGTCTTTAAGCCTCTATCCCAACCACCTTCATGATCTAAGAGTTGTTGTATGGTGATATTGGCATATCGGGTGTCAACAAAACCACCTGCAGCAAATCCTGAAACCCTTACTCCTGCAGGGTCCACCACATTTAGCCAGCATGGCGTATTAGCTCCCGTGCAAAACACATGATCTGATAAATTCAATGTACCAATCCCGGCCAGATATTGAACAGTTGCTGCTGTCAGTGGCTTCACAATACTGGCTGTCACCATTAACGGGTCACTAACGATTGAAGTGGTACTGTTTTGATCTTGATAACCATAGCTTTTGTTATAAAGGACAGTGGTGCCGCTCATGACTGTTATTGACCCTGCCGTAATAATATGAGCAGTCATGAAGTTATTAATTAAAGTATCTAGCTGAGCTGTAGTGGCCGCAGATAAGGATTTTGTAGAGGTACTACTGCCCCCTCCACAACCTGTTATGAGGAGAAAAAAAACAGCTATCAATAGGTATTTAATGAATTTCATTTGATACGAATTATATGTTTTTAGTAATAACGATAAATTTTAGTTTAAATATTGCCGAGATTTTTTTAATTCACCTAAATAAATATTAACCATGCGGTCGGTTTTTTATAAAATTGACCTCTAACTGTTCAAAATTGAATTCATCGAAACTACGCATAAATCGCCCATTTAGGGAGTGATTTGAATGTTAAGCTGTCACATCTCGTGCAGCATCGCAAGACAAGACTGTTAGAATATGAATTTTTTAAACAAGCGGTCGGTTCTACGACAGGTAACGGAAATGATCAATAATCAGTCGTCACGTAAATCGTCTGCTAAATCAAATTCGCCTGTGTCAAAAACGGGGCAAGGCAATACTTTACAGAAACGATTAATTAAAAAACCCCTTGAGGATCTCCTTAAAGGAAGAGAAAAGGTATTGCAAGCTGCCCGGCTATGTTTTGCTAAACAAGGATTTGCTGGAACCGCTATCAAAGATATACAGCTAGCGTCCGGATTCTCTCGAGGTAATCTTTACCATCACTTCAAAACAAAAGAAGAAATCATACAAATTATCATCACTCAAAACTTAGGCCTCTTTTGCAATCGGATCGATAGTATCGTTCTGAATGTGAGTGAAAATAATCTTAGCTTTAAAGAGTTTGTTCAGCATTTATCTGGATTTGCAGAAGAAATAACGAAAGGCCCAGGAAATGGTATGGCGTTTCATATATGGTCTTTATCAATGGTGGATCCTGAGATACGTCAACTAACAAAAATATATTTTGAAAGAATTAGAACTGCATTAGAGCAAAAAATCATTTCCCTACAAAAATGTGGAAAAATACCTAAAGATAAAAATTCACAAAATCTGTCTGTTGCGTTATTTGGAATTGTTATTCCAGGTTTTACTTTACAAAGCGTCTTTATGGATGAAAAGAAAATCAGTTCAAATGTATATGCTGATTGTCTTTCGACATTATTTCATGACTTATCCTGATTGATTGGTCTCATTCGACTGATCATTATTTAGTATTTTAGGTGTTGGCGAAAAACAACAGGGTGGTAATGGGCATGCAGGATAGATATGAGAAGGAACTAATTTCATTTCTAAACATGGGTTCTAAAGGTAGAACAGATCACGATTTTGATCATCCGGTTAATTTACCCTGTTTCCTTTACGAAAAACTAGGATGCGAGTTAGTTAACATATTTATGTTTTTAAATTGTATTTTTAGGAGAGTGTGATGTCGAATTCCGATCCCTTGCGTGTTGCGTTTATCGGTGCAGGCGGACGCTGGGGGCCCAACGCCCACGGCCCCGTGCTGCAAAAAGTGCCCGGGGTGAGTCTCTACGCGGTCTGCACCGCGCACGCCGATACTGCGCAAGCCGCCGCCGACAAATATGGCGTGAAAAAAGCCTATAGCGATCTAAAAACTATGGGGGCGGATGCGCAGGTCGAAGCCGCGTTGGTCGCGGTACGCGTGCCGGCGCATTACAAAATCACCATGGCCGCACTTGAAGCCGGCAAGCATGTGTATTGCGAATGGCCGCTTGGCGCCAACACGAAAGAGGCCGAAGAAATGGCCGCTATGGCGCGCCAGAAAAAAGTGCGCACCATGGTCGGTTTGCAGCGCCGCGCCTCACCCGCCTACCAATACATGCGCGAGCTGATCCAGCAGGGCTACGTCGGTAAAATGCTGTCGGTGAACATGACGCATATGGGCAGCGGTGTGCTCACGCGCACGTCGGATCGCACCTGGCAGAAAGATGTGACGCTCGGCGCGAACACGCTGACCATCACCTTCGGGCATTCGATGGATGCCCTATGCATGGTGGCGGGCGAACTGGCGGAAGTGTCGGCCGTGGTCAGCACGCAAGTGCCGCAATGGTTCGAGACCGACACCCAGAAATCCGTGGACGTGACCTCACCCGACAATATCATGCTCACCGGCAGGCTCGATACCGGTGCCGTGGTCAGCGTCAACCTTGGCGTGCATCCCTACCACGGCAGCGGCTACCGATTTGAAATCTATGGCACTGAAGGCTCGCTGATGATGATCGGGGGCGGCGAAGCAGGGCAGGAATTAAAACGCAAAATCATGGGCGGCAAAAAAGACGACAAGGTTATGCAGGAATTACCGGTGCCCGAGCGCTTCAAAACCGTGCCTGAAGAAATCCGCAATGGTGGCCCGTCGTATGACGTGGGCCAGATGTGGGTGCAGTTTGCCGCAGCGATACGCAGCGGCAGCCCGGTCGAAGCCGACTTCGAGCATGCCGTTCGACGGCATCGCATGCTAGATGCCATCCGGCGCGCGTCCGAAACCGGGCAGCGACAAAAGGTCGTACTGTAGCTATTTGCTGGGCAGTAGCGTTTTGGTGGTATGAGCCGATTGGGGCGATCCGCTCAATCGGCTCGCGGGAGTTCCTTGTAGGCGCATTATTCATCAGGCTCCAACTGGTCGATCCAATTTTGGCAAGCATCGCAACGTTCGCAAATGCGCTGACATTTTGTGCGTTGTCGGCGACGGCGGTCGAGGAACATTTGCTGGATACTGCATCGATGCAACCCTCACTGGCCGGCAGTAGCTGCCGGTGTCAACAACCCAGCCCCACTGCTTGAATATTGAACCGGGGCTACCGAATGTGAACGTTTTGAACTAAGCCTTTCCAACTCTTCTTTGTGTAGAGAAAATTAACGGGACAGCGCTGAGCAGCTGTGTGAAAGCAAATCATAGATTACTCACCCTTAATTATGTACAGGCTTTGGGGTCTACCTTATACCTCCCAATGAGGGCTATGTCCCAGACTTGTTTAACAGTCAACCTAAGGCTTGCTAGCGATGTCATTTACATTTTGCGAATACTTCTGAATCACCCAATAAGAATTCAAAACCATAAAATCTAAATTAACAGGAACTTAAACATGGCTCATTATTTAAATCTCAATAAAATAGGTTTTTTACTCTTCATCTTGCTTTCAGTTCCAGTCAATGCACAAAATGATAGTCATTCAACCCCGAACTATCCAAACCACCCTGTTCGAATGATTGTCGGATTTACCCCCGGGAGCAGTACCGATGTGGCTGGAAGAATTTTTGCTCAAAAATTTAATGAAATGTGGAACGTTGCCGTTACTGTTGATAATGTGCCAGGTGCTGGTGGAGTATTGGGCGTTGCGCGTGTAGCAAAAGCGCCCGCCGATGGACACACCATTATGTTTACTGGCAATGGAGCCGTAACTATTGCCTCTAGTTTGCAACCCAAGCCCCCGTATGATGTGCTTCGTGACTTTGCACCTGTCTCTCAAGTGCTATCTATGCCCAGCGTATGGGCCGTTTATACGGGATTAAAGGTTAGTTCGATCGGTGATTTAATCGCCTTAGCCAAATCTCAGTCAGTCACTTTATCTTACGCTTCACCTGGCAATGCCAGCCCCCAGCACATCGCAGGAGAGCTTTTTAAAAGAATCGCCAAAATTGATATCATCCATGTCCCCTACAAAGGCGCGGTATTTACCGACGTGATTGCAGGTCGCGTCCCACTCACTCTTCAAAATGTAGGGGCTATTTTACCTCTCGTGCGAGATGGACGGCTTAGGGCCATCGCGGTGACATCATTAAGTCGTTCTGCAATATTGCCTGAAGTGCCTACCGTTGCAGAGTCTGGATTTCCTGGCTTTGAAACCATTTCTTGGTTTGCACTACTCGTACCCAAAGGAACCCATCCATCGATTATCAATAAAATTCATCAGGACAGCCTCAAAATACTAGCGACTAACGATATTAAAACGAAATTCCACCAACTCGGTGTCGATTTAGCAGGTAGCTCACCCGAGGAACTCGCCAGCACCATTAAAAATGATATGGAAAAATGGAGTAAAGTGATTAAGGAAGCGGGTATCAGTAACACAGAATAGTTAAAAAGCATAATTATTTTAAAATATTAGCCCTCAAGGTGAATAACTTCAAGTCCATAAAAAGAATAGGGCAACTTTTAAGGCTATTACCATTCTAAAATTGACCCAGGGCTACCGTGCGTGAAAGTGATCAACTAAGCCTTGCCGACTCTTCTGTGTGTAGAGGAAAATTAACGGGACAGCGCTGTGCATCTGTGAGAATGTAAATCATAGCGATTAACTTGCACTTAATTATGTACAGGCTTTGGGGGCTACCTCACACAAAGAAGTAATTAGCGCTCTTACTTGATCCCTCATAAAATGTAATATCACATCCACACATTGCTTCAGACGTTTCAATAGATTAAAAGCGAAGGTTTGTTTGCAAGCTGGATGGATAACGGTAGAAAGGGAAATTTCATAATTCACTGTTTTAAAGAAATATTTTAGGGGGCCCTTTGCAGCGCATTTTGCTAATCGTTCTTTTTGTTGCCACGCTACCGTTTGCTGCGTGGGCGCAGTATCCGACGAAGTCGATCCGCCTGCTTGTGGCCAACGCACCCGGTGGCGCAGCCGACGCGACCGGACGAATATTCGGCGGTGCACTGGCACAGTCTTTGGGTACGCAGATTATTATCGACAA
>CAITMU010000007.1 GCA_903893565.1 uncultured beta proteobacterium
GCGATTCGAATCAACGCGTTCAAGATATTTTTTTGTGCTTGCAATTGAAGAGGGTCTGACTTGGGTCCCACCAACACAAAATCGTTATACATCACGTCAAAGCGTTCTAGGGCATACCCCTGCGCCAAAAACTGCTCTTCGGCCTCGCGGTCATGCACCAGCACCACATCGGCATCGCCCCGACGCGCCAAATCCAGCGCTTGGCCTGTTCCCAATGCGAGCACACGCACGGCAATGGAGAATTTTTTCTCGAATACCGGCAATAACACTTTGAACAGTCCAGACTGCTCAGTCGATGTCGTGGAGGCCACGGTGATGAAGCGCTCTTCTGCGCTAACGTGGCTCATACCCAACAACATCAGCCACAACATGCATATTAAAAAAAATGTCCTCAAGGCAATTCTCCTCGCAAATAATTAATCGCCTCGGCAGATGCAGGGGCACTAAAAAAAGAATGTGCAGGACTGCGCTCTACTAATTTCCCATTGTGCAAAAATAAAATCTCATCCCCCAAGCGCCGCGCTTGTCCGAGGCTGTGCGTGGTCATAATGATTTTAGTGCCTGTGGCCTGAATGGCCGCAATGATCGACTCAATATCCCTCGTCGCATTAGGATCTAAGTGAGCGGTCGGTTCATCCAAAAACAATACCTCAGGCCCTAGTGCCCAGGCACGGGCTAGCGCCAAGCGCTGCTGTTCACCTAAAGACAAAACCCGGGCCGAGTGTTGCGCCTTTTGACTTAACCCCACCGCCTCCAATACATCTTCGGCCCGCAAACGACTTTCCTCTGCACTCACTCCAGATAGCCCTAGGGCATAGGTGATATTGGCTAATGCCGAACGACGCAACATTACCGGTCGCTGAAACACCATGGCCTGAATTTGACGAAAAACACCCGCATGCTTGTTTTTCCAAATCACTTGCCCTGAGCTCGGTTGTAAAAGCCCATGGCACAAACGCATCAGTACACTTTTACCCGCACCGTTAGGCCCTAAAATCAAAGTGCGAGAACCCGCCTCAATCTGAACACTGATCGAATCAATCAGCATTTGACCCTTCACACAAAAACTTAAACGATCCAAAATCAAAGGCAGCATTAACAATCTATCCGTAGCGACGTTGAGCCGATAATTTAACCCATTGAGCGATTGCATTGACACTCAATACTAAAACAATCAACACCAAGCCCAGACCTAAGGCCAAAGGCAAATCGCCCTTACTCGTTTCCATCGCAATGGCAGTGGTCATAACGCGGGTCACACCATCAATATTGCCCCCAACAATCATCACCGCACCCACCTCGGCACAGGCACGACCCAAACCGGCTAAAACCACGGTAATTAATGCAAAGCGGGTATCCCAGATGAGGGTCCATAGCGCCTGGAAATTGGTCACCCCCAGCGATCGTAACTGCTCTTCGTATTCCCCCCAAGCATCCTCCATGACCTGACGACCCAAGCCCGCCACAATGGGGATGATTAACACTGTCTGCGCCATAATCATCGCCGTCGGGGTAAAGAGTAAACCCCAACTCCCCAGCGGACCGGCACGTGATAATAGTAAATACACCACGAGCCCTACCACCACAGGGGGCAATCCCATCAGCGCGTTTAATACCGTAACCACGCTTTGTCGCCCCCAAAACCTTGATACCGCCAGCCACCCTGCCAATGGTAGCCCCACGATTGCGGCCAACAACACCGCACAAAAACTCACTCGCATACTCAGGGCGATAATAGACCATAGGGGTCCATCACCATGGACCATTAAAGCGCTCGCTTGCGCTAGGGCATTAAGAATGTCTGACATAAGTGCTTTTCATTCTATCTGATTGACTTCCCGTCGAGTCGATCGTTACGGGTTATTTGCGGTAAAATTTGATCCTTACTGAATTTTTCTCAGTTTTAGCAAACCCTACCACTTCCTTCTCGGATCCCCCCATGAGCGATTCCCCCTTAAGTCTGAGTCAGGCCAGTTGTGCCGATGATTACGATCCGAACTCGATGCCCGTGCCTCAAGCGCGCGCTCTTATTAACCAATTTTTAACCCCTATTCAAGCCTTAGAACGTATCCACACGCGCAATGCGTTGGGCCGCATTTTGGCTGAGAACGTGACCTCACCCCTGAATGTCCCTGCCTACGACAATTCCGCGATGGACGGCTATGCGGTTCGCTTCACTGATCTACCCACGCAAGGGGAGAGTACACTCAGCGTGATTGGTAGCTCTTTTGCTGGAACCCCTTTTTCCGGTTCAATCAAAAAAGGAGAGGCGGTCAGAATCATGACCGGGGCACTCGTGCCCGATGGGGCAGACACCATCGTCATGCAAGAACACGTCAAAGTCCAAGGCACCGCAATCACGCTGGGTAGCCAACATCGTTTACATCAGAACTTACGTCGCGCCGGTGAGGATTTATATCAAGGACAAGTTGCTCTACAAAAAGGGATGTTACTGCGCCCCGCAGAAATCGGACTCATCGCCTCACTGGGTATTGGCGAAGTCACCGTGTTTCGTAAACTGCGTGTGGCGTTTTTTTCTACCGGAGACGAACTGGTCTCCATCGGGCAGAGCCCCCAAGTAGGACAAATCTTTGACAGTAACCGCTATACCATCCACAGCATGTTAACCCGCTTAGGCTTTGAGGTCCTCGATATGGGTGTCGTGCGAGATGACCCCGTACTCATCGAAGAGGCCTTTCATCAAGCCGCTGCCAATGCTGATGCCGTTATTACCAGTGGCGGGGTATCGGTGGGCGAGGCTGATTTTGTCAAAGAGATGCTTAACAAACTAGGGGAAGTGGTTTTTTGGAAAATTGCGATGAAACCCGGACGACCCTTGGCCTACGGAAAAATCGGCAATGCCCATTTTTTTGGCCTGCCAGGCAACCCCGTTTCTGTGATGGTCACTTTCTACCAATTCGTGCGTGATGCTCTGCTAACGCTATCCGGACAAAATCCGGTTCTCCCCCTCCCCACCTTCAAAGTGCCCTGCATCACAGCACTTAAAAAAGCACCGGGGCGCACAGAATTTCAACGGGGCATCTTACACACTGATGAAAAAGGTCAATGGCAAGTTCGTGTCACGGGGGAACAAGGCTCGGGGATCTTGCGTTCCATGTGTGAGGCCAATTGTTTTATCATTCTGGCCACCGATCAGGGCAACGTGACTCCGGGTAGCATGGTCGATGTGCAATTGATGCAAGGACTCCTTTAACCCCTTTGAAAACACTGAGGCTTCGACGCACCTTTGCCAGGCTAACAAAAACCCATCCACTCTTAACGGGGATGTAGGTCGACTCAATAATATTAATTTTTGGGAAAAAAAGGATTCAATACCCATCATGGCCACCTATCCAGAATTAAAAAATCGCGTCGTCCTCATCACCGGAGGCGCCCAAGGCATCGGACTGAGCACTGCAGAAGAATTTGCCAAGCAAGGCGCCTTGGTGGCTGTGCTGGATATTGATCTAGTGGGTGCACAAAAAGTAGCCGACAGCATTAATCAAACCGGGCAACGTGCCATAGCAATCAAAACGGATGTCACTTCAGAAGCATCGGTCATCTCATCACTTAAGTCTGTCAATGACATCTTTAATGGCATCGATATTATTATCAACAGTGCCGGTGGTTACGGAAAACTCACCAGCGTGGAAGAAATGCCAGTCGACGAATGGGACCGCACTGTCGCCCTTAATATGCGCGGCACTTTTCTGGTTTGCAAACATGCCATTGGTTATCTTAAAAAATCCAAAGCAGGACGCATTATTAATGTGTCATCTATTTCTGGACGCACCTTGTTCGGCTCCACCTCCCCCGCCTACGCCTCCTCCAAGGCCGCTACCATTCAACTGACCCGTTTTTTAGCGGTCGAACTAGGCCCCTTTGGCATCACTGCTAACTCCATTGCCCCCATTACCACCCTGACCCCGCGTGTTAAAGCGCTACGCACTGCAGCCAATATCGAACAAATCGCCTCCCAAATTCCACTGCGTCGATTGCCAGAACCCATTGAGCATTCCAACGCTATGCTCTTTCTTGCCTCGGATAATGCTAGCTACCTCAATGGAATTGCCATGGACATTAATGGGGGACGCGTGCTCATGTAATCGTCTCCCCCTCCCGCTAAGGCGAAAAAGCAGGAAGGAAGGTTCAATCATCAACGCCCCCCTCAGGGGCTTTAGAGGCAAAAAAAAATATCCCAAAAAACGCCTGAGACGCCTTCTATCCGCTCACAATAGCCTATTTTGATTTTCCTATTGCCTCTTTAAGCCTTGTGTAGCAATAATCGCATCCTTATGAAAACACATTCCTCCCCCCATGGCGCCGATTAAACCCGTCGCCGCTTCCCTACTGGTCGATCGACTTCAGCGCCCGTTGAGGGATTTGCGCATTTCGGTAACAGATCGTTGCAACTTTCGTTGCACTTATTGCATGCCAAAAGAAATCTTTAATAAAGATTATCCCTATCTGGCTCGTGAGTCATTACTGAGTTTTGAGGAAATCACCCGCCTGGCCCGTCTATTTCATGGACTGGGGGTTGAAAAAATTCGCTTAACCGGCGGTGAGCCTTTGATGCGTAAAAATATCGACGCGCTCATCGAAATGCTCTCTCACATCGAAGGGCTTGATCTGACATTGACCACCAATGGAGCCCTATTGCCCAAAAAAGCTCAGGCACTCGCCAACGCGGGGCTCAAAAGAATTACGGTGAGCCTAGACTCCTTAGACGACTCGGTCTTCAAAGCCATGAACGATGTCGATTTTCCGGTCGCCAAAGTCATTGAGGGGATTGATGCGGCTGCGCAAGCCGGACTGTTGCCCATTAAAATCAATATGGTGGTTAAAAAAGGGGTGAATGAGCAAAGCATATTGCCCATGGCACGTTTTTTTAAACAAAGGGGTGAGATTCTTCGTTTTATTGAATACATGGATGTGGGACATACCAATGGTTGGCGTATGGATGAGGTGGTCAGTGCACGCGAGATCATTGATATCATTCATCAAGAAATGCCCTTGGAACCCATAGACCCGAACTATACCGGTGAAGTCGCCCAGCGCTGGCGTTATCAGGATGGGTCAGGTGAGATTGGCGTGATCGCTTCGGTAACACAAGCGTTTTGCAAGGATTGCACCCGGGCTCGCATTTCTACTGAAGGTAAACTCTACACTTGTCTATTTGCCCACAGCGGCAATGATCTACGCGCGCTATTGCGAAATCACGCAACCGATGAGCAAGTGAAAACCGCGATCGGCCATATCTGGCAAGCACGCCGCGATCAGTATTCCGAAATTCGTCACAAAAACACAACCCCCAGTCCCAAAATTGAAATGTCTTATATTGGCGGTTAATGCGAAGCGCTATCCGACTTCATCACTTTGGCTTACGCATAAACGACTTTTACTTTCGTGCATTTTTTCCACTTAATATGCCTCTTAGAATCAGCCACGCCACCATCGCCGCCACCGCAGAGGTGTTAGCCGTTGATCCGAAAGGACAAACGGTGAGCACCGCTATGGCCGGAGAATATGCCCTGACGATTTATTTAGATAAACGCGAGATCGTCACCTTAATGACCATGGGGCAAAACCCAGAGGCTCTCGCCATAGGGTACCTACGTAACCAGCGGCTCATCGATTCAGTCGACCAAATTGAATCCGTGCAAGTCGACTGGGAGAGCGCAGCGGTAGCCATTCGCACGCATGAGGGCGTTAGTTTCATTGAAAACAAGATGGAAAAAAGAACCGTCACCACCGGTTGTGGCCAGGGCACCGTGTTTGGTGATCTCATGCAAGCGCTCGACACCGTTCGCCTACAGCAAGAGCTAACGTGGAGCGATAGCGAATTGTTCGCATTACTGGAAACCATTCGCCTACATGAAACAATTTATAAAAATGCCGGTGCCGTTCACGGCTGTGCGTTAGCCAATCGGCAAGGTCAGTTACTGCTTTTTCATGAAGATGTCGGACGACACAATGCCGTGGACTCCATTGCGGGACAAATGTGGATTGATCAGATCGATGGATCCGACAAAGTGTTCTACACCACCGGTCGACTCACCTCTGAAATGGTGATCAAAACGATTCTCATGAAAATCCCCTTCTTAGTGTCTCGATCTGGCTTAACCCATATGGGTTTTGAAATAGCTCACAAAGCCGGGCTCACTATGATTGGACGTGCCATTAATAAGCACTATCTTTTATTCACGGGATTAAAACGCTTTAAACAAACCTTAGCGTCACAACCCTCATGAAGGGCCCCGCGATCAGTGCCATTATTTTGGCCGGTGGACAAGCAAGACGCATGGGGGGCACCGATAAGGCCATGCAAATGCTTGGCTCAAAACCGCTCATTGGCTGGGTCCTAGAAAGACTGCGTCCTCAGGTCGAAGAGATTTTAATTAATACGAATCAAAAAAATCCTGCCTATCAAGACTGGGGTTTGACTCTATTTCGCGATGAAATCAGTGGCTTTGTGGGTCCTTTAGCCGGGCTTCATCAAGGACTCCAATGCGCCCAACATGAGCTCGTGGCCACAGTCCCCTGCGATAGTCCTTTTTTACCGCTCGACTTAATTGCACGACTGTATCAGGGCTTGGTGCAAGAAGAGGCCCAACTGGCGGTGGCTCGCACTGGCGATCAGTTACAACCCGTGTTCTGTCTTTGCCGTAAATCGGTGCTCGGCGGGCTCACGCGCTATCTCGAATCAGGAGGACGAAAAATTGATACCTGGTATCAGCAAATGAAAATAAGCGAAGTCTTATTTGACGACCAAGTCGACGCTTTTAGCAACATCAATACGATGGAAGAATTAGCCTTGTTGACACTTCGCGCTGAAGAAAAAAAACTTTAATACAAAGCCCTGAGAATTTCAGCGGGGGGCATTTTTAACACCCGACGCACTGCCCAATAACCGGCGGCACTGACCACCACAGTACCAATGCCCACTCCGGTGATCATCATAGAAAAACTAAAATGATAGGGTAGATTGAGTATTTTTTCTGCGAGCCAATAACCCAACGCACTCGCGCCTGCTACACCCATCAAACCGGACAAGAATCCCAAAACGGCGAATTCGGTTAACTGCATCCTCACCAGTTGACTGCGGCTAGCTCCTAGGGTTCGCAATACCGCTAATTGCTGTAGTCGCTCCTCTTGACTACTCGCTACAGTGGCATAAAAAACCACCAAACCTGCCAATAAACTAAACATAAAAACAAACTGAATGGCACTGGAAACTTGCGAGATAATTTTCTTCACCTGATTTAATAAATCTCGCACATCAAAAGCCACCACATTCGGGAAGCGCTGAATCAATTGATTCAAAAAAGCACCCTGCTCTAACGGCAGATAAAAACTTAAAATATAATTAGCCGGCTGCTTTTCAAGTAAGTGCGGGGTTCCCATTACAAAAAAATTCACCTTAAAATTATCCCAGTTCACCTTGCGTATACTGGTGACGGTCGCAGTGATGTTATTGCCTGCAATGTCAAAAATTAATCGATCCTGTAATTGAATATGTAGCTTTTGCGCTACCCCCTCTTCAATGGATAGTTCATCGCTTGCCGTGGCGGCCTGCTCTGACCACCACGCACCTTGCACTAAGAGATTATCGCTTGGGGCTTCTTGACGAAAAGAAAGATTAAATTCTCTTTCCACTAAACGACGAGCCGACTCGTCCTCATAATCGGCACTGGAGACGGCATGTTGGTTAATCCGAATTAATCGAGCCTTAACCATCGGTAATAGCTCGGGGGTGGGCATTTTTTGACTCACAAAAAATTGCTTTAATGCTTCACTTTGATCCGTTTGTATACCGGTCAAAAACCAATTGGGCGCATTCGAGGGTAAATGTAATTGCCAGGTGGCTAATAATTCATTACGAACGAGCGTTAAGCTTAATAACGCCATCAAACCCAAACCAAACGCAATGACTTGCACGATGGTAGCAAAGGGGCGACGAGTCAGATTCGCTACTCCCATTCGCCATTGAAAGCCCTGACGAGCCATCCATTGCAAGCCCCGTAGAAGCAATCCCGTCAACAAACCGGCTAGCAATAAAGTCACACTAAAACCTACCAAAATATAAAGGCCTAGACGCCAATGCCCTGCTTTCCAAAAAAACAATCCTGCCACACACAAAAACCCTAACAGATAACCCGTCCATCCCCGAGCATCGGGCACCCCTAAATCACGACGTAGCACCCGCATCGCGGGCACTCGCGCTAGCGCCAGTATGGGTGGCAAGGCAAAACTCAACACTAATACCGTACCGATTCCCATACCTTGAATACAGGGCAAAAGACTGGGGGCTGGCAAATCAATCATCACCAGACTACCCAACCAATAAGCTAAAAACGTTTGCAAGAAAAACGCCAACAAGCAACCCACCCCACTGGCCAAAACGCCTAAGCTGGTGAGTTGCAACAAATAGATTCGAATTAGTTGCGCCTGGGTAGTTCCTAGGCAGCGCAACAAAGCGCAGCTATCCAAGTGTCGTTGTAAGAATCGTCTCGCAGACAATCCGATCGCCGTCGCAGATAAAACAACGCTTAACAAAGCGGCTATACTTAAAAAAAGTTCTGCTTTTTCCAGTGCTGAGCGGATCTCAGGACGAGCCTCTTTCACCCCTTCGATTCGCTCACCCAACGTTTTATGGCTCTCCCACCAGAGCCTAAAATCTGTTATTTCAGCCTCCGGTCCATTCATCATCAAACGATACCGTACACGACTACCCAGCTTCACCAATCCAGTCGAGGCAAGATCCTTTTCATTCATCAGCACTCTAGCGCTTGCATTAAAAAAGCCCGCCCCCTGATCGGGTTCCTGAGTGATCACGGCGGAGATCAAAAATTCACGTTCTCCTAGACTAATTTTTTCTCCTACTGACACCTGTAACTGTGACAATAGACGATCATCCACCCAGACTTGACCCGATATCGGTATCGAGTTCGCCAACTGATCTGTTCCAAGACGCGTCTTCGCAATACGAAGTTCACCGCGAAGCGGATAAGCCTGCGGGACCACCTTAATGTCCACCAACTGATTACGCTCTGCGTGCAAGGCCATACTCGGAAAGCGAAGCACTTGTAGGTGCGCTAAATGCCGTTGCTGCACTTGCTCAATCAACGCGGGGGATATAACCCTTTCAGAGGAGATCACCAAATCAGCCCCCAAAAGCTGATTAGCCTGCTGATTCAACGCTTGTTGCACCCGTGCTGTAAAAAAACTAATGGTGGTCAGACTGGTCACTGCAATGATCACCGCCAGAGCGATCAGATTTAATTGCCCCGACACGATATCGCGCCAAAAAAAACGTAAACCCACCCTCATTTCGTTTGATCCATCGCTCACGATGAAAGGTGCCCCTCATGGACCAATTGCCCTGCTGCCAGACGCAACACTTGATGGCATCGCTGGGACAAAGCCTCATCGTGAGTCACGAGCACTAAAGTGGTCTGATGCTCTTGATTTAACTCAAACATGAGATCGGTAATCTGTTTAGCCGTTTGGGCATCCAGATTTCCGGTAGGCTCATCGGCCAGTAAAATTTTAGGCGTTGTTGCAAACGCTCTGGCAATGGCCACCCTTTGTTGTTCCCCTCCCGACAATTGCCGAGGGTAATGATAAAGTCGATCGCTTAATCCGACTCGATTCAGTAAGCTCTTGGCCTTTTGTTCGGCACCACGAATGCCTTTTAACTCAAGTGGCACCATCACATTTTCAAGCGCATTCATGGAGCCTAGCAGCTGAAAAGACTGAAAAATAAATCCCATCGTCTGTCCTCGAAGCTTAGCGCGTCCATCCTCATTGAGTGCAAATAACGCCTCTCCCATCAAACGCACACTGCCACTACTGGGTTCATCAAGCCCGGCTAATAAAGACAATAAAGTCGATTTTCCAGAGCCCGATACGCCCACGATCGCCACTGTTTGCGCCACTGGAATACTGAAACTTAAATCATTTAAAATAGTCAGCGTCCCACGGTTAGTGTTAACCTCTTTTTTTAAATGAATAGCCTCTAGCGCGAGTAAATCTGACATATGGTTCGTATTTTTTTATGGTTAAGTGGTTTATTATTTAGCGTTAGCTCAGCCCTAAGCGCCCCCACCCTAGTCGTGTATGGTGACAGTCTTTCCGCGGGCTACGGATTACCCGCTGGGGCGAGTTGGGTGAAACTGCTGCAAGATAAAATGATTTCACAAAAAATCGATTATAAACTGATCAATGCGAGCATTTCTGGTGAAACCTCGCTAGGAGGACTCAATCGGATTCAGGCCACATTAACACAACACCACCCTCGCATTCTCATCTTAGCCCTAGGCGCTAATGATGGACTACGAGGATTAAGTGTTAATGAAATGTCCAAAAATTTAGAGTCGATTATTAAAGCCTGCACAAGCCATCACACGCAGATACTTTTCGTCGGAATGCAACTACCCCCTAACTATGGCAACGCTTATACCCAAAAGTTTCATCTACAGTTTATAGACCTGGCAAAAAAGTATCATTTACCTTTTGTGCCTTTTTTACTCGAAGGGTTTGGACAAAACCCCGACTGGTTTCAAGCCGATGGACTACACCCTTCTGTCAAGGCTCAACCTAAAATACTCGATACCCTATGGCCAACATTGCAGCCTCTTCTGGCGCAAAAAAAATGAATTCCTCATTGATTCTTTATAAGCCGATGGCCTCACGCTAACGCATCAATGGCCTAAGTCCTTTTCATCTACCATTAAAAAAAGAAGCTTTGACGACCCGAGGATCGAGGCTCAGGAAAAGCACCGCCCGCGCTTCACAACGCGCGCCTAACTCTCCTGGCTCGATTGCACGGTAATCTGCGGTGCACCGGCTTCAATGACCCCAATGAGGCTAGCATGTTTAAACCCTTCACGGGCAAATATATCCAGCACTTCGGTCGCATCGTCCGCGTGGCAACTCACCAATAAACCGCCACTGGTCTGTGGATCAGTCAGTATCTTTCGTTGCCAAAGCGGCGCACTTTGACTCATCGTCACGGCAGAGCCGTAGCTTTGCCAGTTACGTTCAGACGCCCCAGTGGCAAAGCCTTGCAGCAAAAGGTGCTTGGCCGAAGACAAGATAGGCACTTTGGCAAAATCAATACGAGCAGCCACCCCCGAGCCTTTACAAATTTCCATAAGATGCCCCAAGAGGCCAAACCCTGTCACATCCGTCAGCGCATGCACTCCGGGCATAGCGCCTAATGCCAATCCCGGGGTATTGAGTTGAGTCGCC
Organism: uncultured beta proteobacterium; assembly: GCA_903893565.1. Taxonomy (GTDB): domain Bacteria; phylum Pseudomonadota; class Gammaproteobacteria; order Burkholderiales; family SG8-41; genus UBA5216. The sequence continues at coordinate 11,254 of CAITMU010000007.1, forward strand.
GCAGCGACCATCTGTTCGTAGGATTTTTCTTTGAGCTCGCCTTTTTTAAGGGCTGCACTCAAAATTCCAACACCTAACCCCTTACCTAAAATCAATACATCGCCCGGTTTAGCCTGATTGTTACGCTTAATCTTTTGGGGGTGGACCAAGCCCAAGGCCACCAACCCATAAATGGGCTCTGCCGCGTCAATGGAGTGACCTCCTGCTAATGGGATGCCGGCGGCTTGGCACACCGATTGTCCCCCGGCACAAATGCGTCCGATCACATCCGTCGATAACTTACCCACGGGCATGCCGAGCAAAGCCAAAGCCATAATAGGCTGACCGCCCATGGCGTAAATATCCGAAATGGCGTTAGTGGCTGCGATACGACCAAAATCAAAGGGGTCGTCAACGATAGGCGTAAAAAAATCCGTCGTCGCAATCAGCGCCTGCGTCTCATTTAATTGATACACAGCCGCATCATCGGCCGATTCATTACCCACCAACAAGGAGGGGAATAGCCCCCCCATCGGAGATTTTGACAGTATTTCGCTCAGCAACGCTGGCGCTAATTTACAGCCTCAACCACCGCCATGCGCCAATTCAGTCAGTCGAATAGCGTTTACTGCATTTGGATTATTCATAATTTAACGTAAACTAGTGGGATAATGAAAGCCAACCATACTCCGAACCTACCGCCCAGTTCAAATGGACAAACTCCGACAGAGGTTACCGTAGCACATCTGGAGGGGTTTGACGATATTATCGATGTGCGCTCCGAAAGTGAATACGAAGAAGATCATTTACCGGGGGCACTTAATTTTCCCGTACTCAATGATCAGCAACGCATCGAAGTCGGCACACTGTATAAACAAGTGGGCGCCTTTGAAGCCAAAAAATTGGGCGCGGTATGGGTGAGCCAAAACATTGCTCGTCATTTACAACAAAGCTTTAGCGATAAACCGCGACAATGGCGCCCGTTGATTTACTGCTGGCGCGGAGGCGGACGCAGCGGCGCCATGGCCCATGTGTTCTCACAAATTGGTTGGAAAGTGGGTCGCCTTAGTGGTGGCTACAAACAGTTTCGCACTCAGGTGCTACTCGACTTAGAAACGCTACCCACTCGCTACCAATGGACCGTGGTGTGCGGTATGACCGGCACGGGTAAAAGCCGTTTTTTACAATCTCTCAAAAAAGCGGGAGCTCAGGTGTTAGATTTAGAAAATCTTGCCGCTCACCGAGGATCCGTATTGGGAGACTTACCAGACCAACCCCAACCATCGCAAAAATTCTTTGATACCCAAGTGTGGCAAGCTTTACGGGAATTTGATCCCCAAAAAACTGTGTATGTAGAAGCCGAAAGCAAAAAAATAGGCATGCTTCACGTGCCCGACGCATTGATTCGCTCCATGTGGGGTAGTCCCACCATTAATTTAGAAACACCAATCGCGGTTCGGGTAGAAATTTTAAAAGAAGAATATGCTCACTTTTTGGAAAACGCACAATCCTTAAAAACCCAGCTTCACTGTCTACGCGCCTTACATGGCAATCAAATCACCACCCAATGGATGGCGCTCATTGAGCAACAGCAATGGGACACATTGACCGAGCAGCTACTCATACAGCACTATGATCCAAGCTACACAAAAGCCATCTACCAGCATTACCCCAATCTTGAACAAAGTGTCAAACTAAGCGCCCACAGCGCTCTGCCAGGTCATTTTGATCAATTAGCGATAGACTATTTACAACAATTAAACGCCGCACCCCATCCGGCCTAGCTCCCCCGTCCCCGTTCCTCACCTCCCCTGCCGATCGACGCACTCTGCCTCCAGCGCTAAAGAGTTCTGGCATCGCAAGGGGTTGGGATCATTACGCCTGCATTCTGCCTAAGTATCCGAGCCCACCGGGGTGAATTGTCTGAATGCGCCTGAGTGAGCCTGAGTGAGCTTGAGTGAGCCTGAGTGAACCTTCGCTCCCTGATCAATTTTTAATCTGCCCCCCTCTAGCCCATGGCCATCATCTTGCACAATTTGAATTTTTAGCTCAAGATAAATATCCTCAGTGCACTAACTGTGCCTAACAATCTACCGATCCACTCGAGCCGTTCATTGATGCCTCTAACCTCTATTGCTTCCTTTCAATTACCTGCCACCGGCGGTAAGACCTTTAATCAATCGCTCAAAGGCGAATCTTATATTCTTTATTGTTACCCTAAAGACAACACCCCAGGCTGCAGTCAACAAGCCTCCCAGTTTCGCGATCTTTATCCTCAGTTTGTTGCCTGCGGTTACGCCATCTATGGGCTTTCACGGGACAGCCTCAAGTCTCACGAAAACTTTAAAAAGAAATTCGATCTCCCCTTCGAACTGGTCTCCGATACCGAAGAAATTGCCTGCCTAGCCTTAGATGTCATGAAAATGAAAAATATGTATGGTAAACAGGTTCGAGGCATCGAACGCAGTACCTTTGTGATCGATGGCAAAGGTAAGATTTTAAAACAATGGCGAGGCGTGAAAGTCCCCGGTCATGCTGAGGAGGTTCTTAAAACCATCCAAACACTCTAAACGACTGCAAAAAAAACATCACCATCCGAGCACATTTTTATATTGTCACTCACGAAAGAACGGAATGCCGCCACGTAAAACCGCCTCGTTGAACGCCAAAACCACCTCCCCCCAGAGCTCAGCCACCAACCCGCCCCCGTCAACCCGTTCTTACCGCCTGACCAAGCTCTTTGTTTTAGATACCAATGTTTTAATGCATGATCCGACTTGCCTTTTTCGTTTTGAAGAACATGACATTTTTATCCCCATGGCCACCCTTGAAGAACTCGACGACCATAAAAAAGGCATGTCTGAGGTCTCCCGTAACGCTCGCCAGGCCAGTCGTTACCTAGACGAACTACTCTCTGGGGCGGGACCTGACATCGAGGCTGGCATTGCCCTATCCCTGCACGGCGACCCCAACGCCACTGGATACCTTCTACTGCAAACGCAGGCCATCGCGACCGAACTGCCTTCCAGTCTTCCCAATGGTAAAGCCGACAATCAAATCATCGCGGTCGTGAAGCATTTGCAGGATGTAGAAAAAAAACGTCAAGTCATACTGGTGTCCAAGGACATCAACATGCGCATCAAAGCCCGCGCTCTGGGCTTGGCCACCGAGGATTACTTTAACGATAAAGTATTGGAAGATAGCGATCTACTTTATAGCGGCACTCGCGCTTTGCCCCAAGGGTTTTGGGAAAGCCATGGCAAACACATGGAATCGTGGCAACAAGCCGGACAAACCTATTACCGTTTTCATGGACCGATTTGCGCCTCTTTGATTATTAATGAGATTGTTTTTCTGGATAATGAAAAACCTTTTCAAGCCAAAGTCTGCGAAGTCAATGGTAAGACAGCCGTTGTTCAATTACTCAAAGACTATACTCACCTACGTAATAATGTATGGGGCATCAATGCGCGCAATCGCGAGCAAAATTTCGCCTTCAATCTATTGATGAACCCTGATATTGATTTTGTCACCCTTCTGGGGCAAGCCGGTACGGGCAAAACATTGCTGACCTTAGCGGCCGGATTACATCAAACCCTAGAATTGAAACTTTATAACGAAATCATCGTGACCCGGGTCACGGTCCCAGTGGGTGAGGACATTGGATTTTTACCGGGCACTGAAGAGGAAAAAATGAACCCTTGGATGGGAGCGCTCGAGGATAACCTAGAGGTGCTCAATAAAACCGATGAATCCGCCGGGGACTGGGGCCGTGCGGCCACTAGCGATTTGATCCGCTCACGCATCAAGGTAAAGTCCTTGAATTTTATGCGCGGACGTACCTTCTTAAAAAAATTCGTTGTGATCGACGAAGCACAAAACCTCACTCCCAAACAAATGAAAACCTTGATCACCCGCGCGGGTCCGGGCACCAAAATTATCTGCCTAGGCAATATTGCACAGATCGATACGCCTTATCTGACCGAGGGCAGTTCCGGCATTACTTACGTTGTTGACCGTATGAAGGGTTGGGCTCATGGTGGACACATTACCCTACAAAGAGGGGAGCGCTCACGCTTGGCTGATTATGCAACTGAAACACTCTAACTGTAGCGCTCGCGATACCCGAGCGCGTCAAACCCGCCGAGAGCGGGTTAATACATATCAGAGCCACTGTAATTTTCAAAGCGAGTATGTCGACCCATAAAGGTTAAGGTCACCGGCCCTGTTGGGCCGTTACGTTGCTTGGCCACAATCACTTCGGCTTTGCCTTTACTCGCTTCATTGGTGGGGTTATACACTTCATCGCGGTAAATAAACATAATCAAATCCGCATCTTGCTCAATAGCGCCCGATTCACGAAGGTCGGACATCATGGGACGCTTATCAACGCGCGACTCCACACTACGATTTAACTGAGATAACGCCACCACAGGCACTTTTAATTCCTTAGCAAGACTTTTAAGTCCCCGAGAAATCTCTGCCACCTCCGTCGCACGGTTTTCTTCCCGCTTTGAAGCGCTCCCGCTCATCAACTGCAAATAATCAATCACAATCAGATCCAACCCGCCGGTCTCCCGATGTAGTCGTCGCGCTCGAGTTCTTACTTCAAGCGTATTTAAGCCTGCGGTATCATCGATATGGATCTGGGAATCATTGAGCTTACCCACCGCCTCCACGAGTTTGGGCCACTCGCTTTCCTCAAAAGTGCCGGATCGTAACTTATGTTGATCTACCCGCCCTACCGATCCAATCATCCGTAAGGCCAATTGGGTGGATGACATTTCCATACTAAACACCGCCGCCGTCTTTTTAAGATTGAGCGCCACATGCTCAACAATGTTCATCGCTAAGGCCGTTTTACCCATAGACGGACGTGCGGCAATAATAATCAGTTCCCCACCCTGTAGTCCCGAAGTCATGCGATCCAGATCGACGTAACCGGTGGCAAGCCCTATGACGTCATCTTTATTTTCACGGCTATAGAGCATGTCAATGCGCTCAACCGTCTCAGTCAAAATCGGATCTATTTTAGAAAAGCCTTGTTTGGCTTTGGAACCGATCTCTGCGATCCTAAAGATCTTAGCCTCTGCCTCGTCTATGAGCTCACTGGCCTCACGGCCCTCGGGGTTATAAGCTGAGTCTGCGATCTCAGTGCCGGCACCCGCTAACTGGCGCATGATGGCGCGTTCACGCACGATCTCAGCATAACGACGAATGTTAGCAGCACTCGGCGTATTCATCGACAGCGAACCCAGATAGGCCTGCCCTCCCGCCTCCTCCAGTTTGCCACTGCGCTCCAGGCTCTCCGCCACGGTTAGCACATCGGCGGGCTTTCCATTTTCAATCAACAATACAATATGATTGAAAATTAAACGATGATCGCTTCGATAAAATTCATGTTCGCCCACAATATCCGAGATGCGATCCCAAGCCGTATTATCTAATAACAACCCCCCCAGTACGGATTGCTCAGCCTCAATCGATTGCGGCGGCAACCGTAGGGCTTCTATTTGCTGATCAGTAGAAAAACGATTCTCAACAGACATGTCGCATCACAGGGAGATAAAAAAATGAAAGGGAACCCACAGAATAATATTTAATAATGATGATGCAATCAAGAACGACACAAAAGCCCAGAAAACGTCCTCAACCGCTACTTCATAGAACCACTGTACATAAAAAAAAGGGCCTTAGCCAGCCCTTTTTTTTATTAAATAAAATACCGTTTTGAATGAACGACTAAACGGTCTCTCCCAACACGGAGACGGTAATATTGACTACGACATCGGCATGTAAGGCGATACTCAGTGTGGAATCCCCCACTGACTTAATAGGACCGGCAGGCATGCGCACTTGCGCTTTGACGATCTGATGGCCCTGCTTGTTCAGTGCTTCTGCAATGTCACCATTGCCCACCGAACCGAAGAGTTTGCCATCCACCCCAGCTTTTTGCGTAATTTGAACCATCAAGCCCTCCAACTTCGCCCCCATATTCTGAGCTTGCAGGAGTGCTTCATGTTGGATTTTCTCCAATTCTGCACGGCGTTTTTCAAACTCCGCTAAATTCAGTGCCGTAGCACGCTTAGCCTTGCCATGAGGAATTAAAAAATTACGCGCAAAACCATCCTTCACTTTCACCACGTCACCGAGTTGCCCGAGGTTGACGATTTTTTCCAATAATATGATTTGCATATGTTCTCCTTAGTGCAGATCGGTATACGGCAATAGCGCAAGAAAGCGAGCGCGTTTAACCGCGACACCCAACTGACGCTGATACTTGGCTTTCGTGCCAGTGATGCGCGCTGGAATCAGTTTCCCATTTTCGTTAATGAAGTCTTTTAGCAAGGCGACGTCCTTGTAATCGATTTCCGTAATTTTTTCTGCCGTAAAACGACAGAATTTACGTCGACGAAACAAAGCATTACCACGACGTTTATTTTTGTCGAGCAACTTGCCCTTGTTCTTTCCAAACCTGCCTTTTCCACCCATGGCCATAATCAGAACTCCTTAGTATTCGCTTAAATCGTTTAATTGATTAATTCGTTAACAAAATATCCGTAATGTGTAAGACAATTTGCGTCCCCCACCGATCTTTTTTAGCAAGAAATCCTCGCACTTTCATTGTGTCGCCTATCTGACAAACCGACAGTGTGGTGGCTACTTCACCAATGCCCACACATCCCATTTCACATTCGACCTGCCGGGGATGCCCCGCTTCCATTTGCTCTGACAGATGCTTCAAACGCAATCGGATCAAGGCAATGCCTGCCGGGGTATGTCTTAAGGGTTCAATTAAGCTGATGACTCCTGAAATTAAGACCTTATTGGTGTGCAAATGCCTAGACCATTGCATCCATAGACGAGCCACGACCCATATCATCGCCAAAAGCAGGACGAGGTCTTTCTTCGCGCATCATGGGTGAAGGCTCAGTAACGGCCGCTTTCATCAACACGGTCATATGACGCAATACGGCATCATTGAATTTAAAGGCGTGCTCCAGTTCCAACAAGGTTTCCTTGTCGCATTCTAAATTGATCAGAATGTAGTGGGCTTTATGCATCTTTTGGATTGGGTAAGTCATCTGGCGACGTCCCCAGTCTTCAAATCGATGTATTTTGCCACCTCGACTGGTGATCATCTGGGTGTAACGCTCTACCATGCCGGGAACCTGTTCACTTTGGTCCGGATGGACGATAAAAACTACTTCATAATGGCGCATTCACTATTCTCCCTATGGACTTTAAAACATTGAGGGCTTCCCCGATATGCGTGAAACGGGTGAAGCAAGGAAAAAACTTAAATAACTGACTTAAGCAATTATCTAAGTTTTTATTTTTTTACTCTATACGACCTTCCTCCCCCTTTAACAAAAGAGGTTAGCCCACGATTATAACTGAAATTCACTTTATATCAATGTCTTAGCCAAAATTGTCAAAAGTCTCTATCGGATCATGGCTCACCACCCAAGGGGACAGCAAGCCGCCAACCCCGAACGAGAAAAATACCGTAAATCCCAATGAATCAATGGGTTAGGAAAAAATATCCGCCCCCACTGTCCCATGAGCCTCGCGCCATTTCATGTCAGCGCCCCACTACCCCTTCTTCAGAGGTCTTCTTTGTCGACGCGCCTCCGACAAGCAAATCCCCACCGACACCGATACATTCAAACTTTCCACAGAACCGAGCATGGGAATTCTGACCAATTCATCGCAACTTTCCCGAGTCAAACGACGCATCCCCTCGCCTTCGGCTCCAAACACAATGGCTCGAGAACCATCCAACTTGGCATCATAAAGGTCCACACTCGCCGTTTCATCCGCACCCGTAATCCACACATTGCGCTCCTTAAGCTCTCGCATCGTGCGCGCCAAATTAGTAACCGGGATATAAGGAATCGTCTCAGCTGCACCACTCGCCACCTTGGAGACGGTCGCGTTTAACCCAACGGCACGATCCTTAGGGGCCAACACCGCATGCACTCCCATGGCATCAGCCACTCGCAGGCAAGCCCCCAAGTTATGGGGGTCAGTAATGCCATCCAAAATCAATAATAGCGCTGGCTCCGTTAACGCCTCCAACACATCCTCCACGTGCGTTGCAAGCTTTAAGGCCCCCACACTGGCGGCCACCCCTTGATGACGGGCGTTGCCCGTCATCCCATCCAAGCGACGCGTTTCAATGGTCATGATGCGCACATTTTTAGATTGCGCAATTGAGATTAAATCACTGGTTCGTCGATCGGTTCTTGAGCCATCAACAAAAATCTCCAACACATTTTCCGGGGCACTGCGTAAGCGGCTCGTCACCGCATGAAAACCATAAATAATTCTGCTGTCAGACATATTCCTATTCCATTAAAAAACGCCAATCCATTGATCAATCGCCTTCAGAGAGACTATCCCACGAACGCTTTTTTTTCTTCGCCTCCACTGTTTCATCCAACATAAAATCAATTCTCGCCGAATCTAGGTTCGCTCGCACCACTTTCACCCGCAACTGATCTCCCAAACGGAAACGCCGCTTCGTGCGCTCGCCCAGCATTTGATGATGGGGTGCATCAAAGTGAAAGTAATCACGTCCCAGATCGGACACATGCACCAAGCCTTCGGCATAAATATCATCAAGCACCACAAACAGACCAAACCCAGTAACACCACTGACCGTGCCGTTGAAACTCTCCCCCACCTTGTCTTGCATGAAATAGCACTTTAGCCAATTGGTCACATCCCGAGTCGCATCATCGGCTCGTCGCTCGGTCATAGAACAATACTCACCTAAGCCGATCCAATCACCGGGTTCGTATTTGGTTTTTTGCAATACCGCCTTGATCGCACGGTGCACCAACAAATCGGGATAGCGACGAATGGGCGAAGTAAAATGGGTATAAGAGTCGTAGGATAACCCAAAGTGGCCCGCATTTAGGGGACTGTACACCGCCTGACGCAAAGAGCGTAACATCACCGTTTGCAACAATTGGGTATCCGGGCGACCTTTAATTTTGCTCAATAATCCCGCGAAATCCTTGGCCTTGGGTTTTTCACCACCGCCTAAATCAAATCCAAAACTGGCCATAAATTCACGCAAATGCGCGAGCTTCTCCACAGTCGGCCCCTCGTGTACTCGGTAAAGAAAGGGATGAGAGTGCTTTGATAAAAAATGAGCCGCGCACACATTAGCCGCTAACATGCACTCCTCAATCACCCGATGCGCTTCGTTGCGCGTCACGGGAACGATTTTCTCAATCTTTCTTTGATCATTAAAAACAATTTCCGTCTCTGTGGTCTCAAAATCAATAGCCCCACGCTTGGCACGCGCTTTAGCCAGTTTGGTAAAAACGGCATATAAATTTTTCAAGGCTGGGATTAAGGGTTGTTCTGCCGCAGTGGCTAAGGATGGGTCGGCAAGCAAAGCGGCCACACGGGTATAGGTAAAACGCTCCTGTGAACGCATCACGGCCTGATGAAACTCGTAGTGGGAGACCCGGCCCTGTGCATCGACACTCATTTCGCAGGCCAAACACAAACGATCGACCTTTGGATTTAACGAGCACAGGCCATTGGACAAGTATTCCGGCAACATGGGAATGACTTGTCGCGGAAAATAAACTGAGTTACCTCGCTCCTTGGCTTGCCCATCGAGTGCATCGCCAGGATTGACATAAAAACTCACATCCGCAATGGCCACAATTAATCGGTAAAGACCTCTTCCCTTCGCTTCGCAATAGACGGCATCATCAAAGTCTCGGGCGGTTTCACCGTCGATCGTCACCAAAGGCAGGGAGCGCAAATCCAGGCGTCCCTTACAGTCCTGCGCTTGAACCAGCGGAGGGTATTGATGGGCTAGTTTTTCCGCCTGCGCAGAAAACTCATTGGGTAAATGATGTTTTCTTAACGCAATTTCTATTTCCATCCCAGGATCCCCATAGTCACCCACCACCTCGACCACCTTGGCCACGGGCTGACTGTGGCGGGCAGGTTGTTCAATGAGATCCACACTCACCACCTGACCAGGTTTAGCGCCCCCGGTGAAGTTCGGAGGAATCATGAACTCCTGGCTAATGCGCTTGTCTTCAGCCACCACAAAAAACACCCCATGTCGGCTTTGTAAGCGCCCCACATAACGCACCTTTGCTCGCTCCAGAATTTGCGCAATCTTCCCCTCAGGCCTTCCCCGCCGATCCACTCCCGACACCCGAGCCATGACCCGATCGCCATGCAAAACCTTTCGCATTTCATCAGGCCCGAGAAAGAGATCTTGGCCTTTGTCTTCGCGCACTAAAAAACCAAACCCATCCGGATGCCCCTGAACCCGGCCTGCCAGCAAATCCAGCTTTTCCATGACACAGATGTCATTGCGACGATTGCGCATAATCTGCCCCTCGCGTTCCATCGCTCCCAAGCGACGGGCAAAGGGTCGCCACTGATCGGAGGCAATGGACAGGAGCGATAACAACTCAGACTCTGCCACCGGCACGCCCTGCTCTTGTAAAGTGCTAAGAATAAACTCTCGGCTCGGCAGCGGATTATCATAAAGGGTCGCTTCACGCTCAAAATACGGATCCTTGCGAGCTACTTGGCCTAAGGCTTTGGCTGCCTGGGGCAAGGCAGCGCTCTGTGGGGTGCGGGCGGGTCTGGCGCCACGCGCCACGCGGGCAGTGCGCGCTGGCCTTGCCTTACGGGGATCTCGGGGGTTTCGGGGATCCCGAGGATCCCGGGCCTGACCCGCAGAGAGCTTTTTCTTCGCTAATTTATTTTTGGCCTTCTTTTTATGAGGCTCAGACACGTTTTTCAGAGAGGGTGATTTTGTATTTTTTTGAGTTTTCATTTGATCAATTCAGTCGGTTCAGATAAAATCGCCGCCACTTGCCCAGGTGGCGGAATTGGTAGACGCACCAGCTTCAGGTGCTGGCGGGTAATACCGTGGAGGTTCGAGTCCTCTTCTGGGCACCAGTAAATAGTGTGATGGTTGTTAGTAAAATTGCGGGAAAAGTAATAGCAGTATGAATCGTATATCGGGCCATGGTTGGGTAGCTCAATTGTGTGGATTGTGTGATTTTAGTGAATCGATGTCCATGACGAGACAATGTGTTTGCCCCGCAAAGCACTACACGCACTACACGCACTACACGCACTAGACGCACAAAAAGCACAAAAGATACTAAAGATCCTAAAGATACTAAAGGCACGACACGAAGATTAAGTATCTGACTCACCCATCATAGTCCAAACTAGTGGCTCTTGCAGTTGGCGCAACAATTGAAAAAATCAATGGTTGCGCTTTTTTCTGTACGCCAGCACAAAACCGTGGCCATGGAACAATGCGGTTGTGTAGATTCCGTGTTGACTGCGCTTTTGCAATCATCCGAGCCGTGCAGGCAACACGAGTCAACCAGACCACACTATCACACCACGATTCAAAAAAACCATTTCCAAAAACTACAATGGCCGCCTTACTCGTCAAAAGGATGACACCTGACAATCGTCTGCTCGCGATCAGGCCCTGTCGAAACAATATCAATGGGCACACCACACACGGCTTCGATACGCTTTAAATAGACTTGCGCGGGGGCTGGCAAATCAGCCCAACGGGTCACCCCTAGTGTACTTTGGGTCCAACCGGGTAGCGTTTCGTAAATCGGTTCACATTGCTCCAGACGATCGGCTCCAAACGGCATGAGATCGCAACGCTCGCCGTTAAGTTGATAGCCTACGCCCAATTGCACGTGCTCCATTCCATCCATCACATCCAATTTCATCACACACAGCCCTGATACACCGTTGATTTGAATCGAACGTTTCAGTGCCGCCGCATCAAACCAACCGCATCGACGCGCTCTGCCGGTAGTGGCTCCAAATTCATTACCCCGTTTGGCGAGGTACTGCCCTTTTTCGTCCGTTAATTCCGTCGGAAAAGGACCCGAGCCCACTCGAGTGGTATACGCTTTCGTTATGCCAAGAACATAATGTAAGGATCGTGGTCCCATTCCAGATCCAGCCGCAGCGGCCCCTGCCACACAGTTACTGGAGGTCACAAAGGGGTAGGTGCCGTGGTCGATATCGAGTAGTGCGCCCTGAGCTCCCTCGAAGAGCAAGGGCTTGCCCTGGCGCTGCGCTTCATACAACATGTGTGGCACATCGGCCACCATGGGCTTAATACGCTCAGCACAAACCATGACTTCGTCTAAGGTTTGTTTGAAATCTACGGTTGCCGCCTTAAAGTAATTTTTTAAAACAAAATTATGAAAATCAAGTATTTCTGCAAGCTTTACTGCAAAACCCTCAGGATGGAAGATATCCTGCACGCGCAAACCCCGCCGAGAGACCTTGTCCTCATAGGCTGGGCCAATACCGCGTCCGGTGGTACCAATTTTGCCAGCCCCTTTTGCCAACTCACGGGCTTGATCCAAAGCACTATGGTAGGGCATGATAAGAGGACAAGACTCGCTAATAAAAAGTCGGGAAGCCACACTGACTCCCATTTTTTCCAATGTATCGAGCTCCTCCAACAAAGCCTTTAGCGAGAGCACCACACCATTACCAATATAACAGGCCACTTGATCACGCAATATACCGGACGGAATGAGATGTAAAACCGTTTTTTTGCCATCAATAACCAGTGTATGGCCCGCATTATGTCCACCCTGAAACCGTACAACCCCTTGGGCGCGATCAGTCAGCCAATCAACAATTTTTCCTTTGCCCTCATCCCCCCACTGGGCTCCCACCACCACCACGTTCTTTGACATGCTCCGGACCTTATACGGTTTCCTACAGGTTAGACAATTAGATCAAACACGCACAGACGATCATGAAATATCGTCCTTCTTTTACTGCCTCTGAATGCTATCTTGCTCACGACCCAGAATTAAATCTTTACTAATACCCATTTTGATTCTTGCCAGAGCAGGCGCTGCGTACAGGCCAACTCCTGACGGGTCGCCACATGACCAGGCAAATCAACAATCACTATTTTCCCCATCCCTCTTAAGCTCTCTATACGAGCTTGCAACAACGCATCCTTGGGTTTGTAAGGCGCTAAGATAGCTTGCCTTGGCTGTGCCGCGGGTTGTGCAGACGCTAATTCACGCAAATCCATGCTAAAACCCGTCGCTGCTCGAGCCCGACCGAATGCTCGACCCACTTCATCATACCGTCCTCCACGCGCCAAGGCATTATTCCAACCCTTAGCATAAGCGGAAAATACCACGCCACTGTGATAGTGATAACCACGTAATTCAGCCAAATCAAAACGAATAGTCGCCAAGTCTCCCAAACCCCTATAGAGGGTATTCAAATCCTTCAAAGCCTCTTTGATGGGTTTTAAAGGTGGCAAACGCTTGGCGGCCATGGACAGCACTTCACTCGCGCCATATAAATCCGGTAGCGCGATCAAGGCTTCACGCGTGACTTTATCGGTTTTTTTAACCAAGGCCCGCAAAGCGGGCACATCCTTTAACTGCATCACATGAAACAGTTCCGACTCCTGCTCTTCAGACATATGAGCATTGCGTACGAGTGTACGAAAAATTCTCACATGCCCTAAATCTAAACTCGCCTCCGTGACCCCGGCCACACTCATGGACCGTAACAAGAGTCGCTGCACCTCAATATCACTTTCTACCCCCTGGTGCCCGTAGATCTCTGCGCCCATTTGCAAGGGCTCGCGGGTCTGGGTCAAATCCGAGGGCAAGGTATGCAACACACGACCAACGTAGCATAAACGGGTTAAACCTTGACGATTTAAAAGGTGAGCGTCCATGCGCGCCACCTGGGGCGTAATATCCGCACGAATACCGAGCATTCGGCCCGAAATCTGATCCACTAATTTAAAGGTACGAAGATCCAGATCATGGCCCGTGCCCGTCAGCAGTGAGTCCACGTACTCGAGCATCGGGGGTATCACCAGTTCGTATCCATGAACCGCGAATAAATCCAAAACCCGACGACGCAATCGCTCTATGCTTTGCGCTTCTGCGGGCAAAATATCAGACACATATTCAGGCAAAAGCCAATTGAGCATGATGATTTATAAAGACCTGACCAAATAAAGAATAATAAGCCCGATCAACATCGAGGTCAGGCCAATAAAACGAATTTGGCCATCGGTCAAAAGTGTCAAGCGACGAAAAGTTTCACGCCATATACCCGGCGCTAAAAAGGGCAAGATTCCCTCAAATACCAACATCAGGGCAACGGCTGTCAACAAAAGCTGCTGACTCATGGAGCGCTACACGTTAGAAGCCGTTGCCGAACCGAACCTTGCGCTCCCATTTGAACATCAACGATCATTAGCACCACGACCGCCCGATTTAAAATACTTAAAAAACTCGCTATTAGGGTCTAGGACCATCATATCGGATTTGCCTTTGAATCCCGCTTTATAAGCCTGCAAACTGCGATAAAAGCTATAAAACTCGGGGCTCTTTTCATAAGATTTAGCATAAATCGCAGACGCTTTAGCATCGCCCTCGCCCTTCATTCTCTGGGCCTGATGGAAGGCTTCGGCAAGAATCACTGCTTTTTGTTTGTCAGCCTCTGCACGCAGTTTTTCTGAGTCAGCTGAACCGGTGCTACGTAACTCATTGGCCACTCGAGTGCGCTCAGCAATCATTCGCTGATAGACCGACTCGGTAACTCCTTCCGGCAAATCGACCCGCTTGATACGAACATCCAATACCACGATGCCAATTTTGCCCGCATCTTCATTGGCTTTAGCTCGCATCAAATCCATGATTTTATCCCGCTCACCCGAGACCACATCATGCACCGTGCGGCGACCAAACTCCGCACGCAACCCCTCATTAATGGTCTGCAGTAACCGCGTCGCAGCCTGGGATTCGCCGCCACCACCACCGACGATACTGGCATAGTATTGACGTACATCGGAAATACGCCACTTCACAAATAAATCAACCTGGACATTTTTTTTCTCAGAGGTGAGAAATAACTGTGGCTCTGGGGTATCAATGGTCAGCACCCTGACATCAAAAAAACGCACGTTATCCAACAGCGGCACCTTCACATACAGCCCCGGTTGCTTGATCACGCTCATCACTTCACCTAGACGAAAAATAATCGCGTTTTGTGTCTGATCAACAATAAACATCGAACTGTAGGCAAAGAGAATTAAAACTGCCAACACATACAACAGAATCGTTAAATTTTTTCTCATGGACGTGACTCCCGCTCCCGTGAACGTAAATTATCGCGACTGCGTGGCACTGACATATCACTGGCTCCAGGAGCGGCACTTATGGGGGAGGCCGCATTATTCGAGTTATGGGGTGTTAAAGAAGGGGCCGCAGGGGTTGAGGCCGGATTGGAAGCCGCACCGGCTTCGGTGTTTGCACTACCACTCATCTGAATGAGCTTATCTAAGGGTAAATAAAGCATGTTGTTACCCCCTTTTTCGACCAATACCTTGGTGCTGTTTGACAAAATTTCTTGCATCGCATCTAAATAAAGCCGTTCACGCGTTACATGAGGGGCTTTACGGTATTCCGTCACAACCAGATTGAAACGCTCCGCATTACCCAAGGCCTCTTGCTCGACCTGCTGGCGATAGCCTTCCGCCTCTTGAATCAGTCGCGCCGCCATACCACGAGCCTTAGGCAATACATCATTGGCATAGGCTTGGCCTTCATTTTTTTGCCGCTCTTTATCCTGCCCGGCCTTTACCGCATCATCAAAAGCGGACTGCACTTTTTCTGGAGGCTGAGCATTTTGCATATTCAATTTTTGAATTTGAATTCCCGTTTTATAACGATCCAAAATGATCTGCATCAAACGCTGCACCTTATCTTGCACATCGGCCCGACCTTGTTGCACCACATAATCCATACTGCTTTTACCGACCACCTCACGAATGGCCGTCTCGGCCGCCTGCAACACCGATTCGTCTGGATCCCGATTTTCAAACAAATAATCCTTGGGGCTTTTTAGAATATATTGGACAGCAAACTGTACATCAACAATGTTCTCGTCATCCGTTAACATCAATGACTCTTTAAGGACCTTGCTCTTGACGTTGTTTCGGTAGCCAATCTCTACGCTTCTGACTTGCGAGATATTCACCACCTGTTTGGACTCAATGGGGTAGGGTAAATGCCAACGTAAACCCGGGGTCGTAATTTCTTGGTACTTTCCAAAACGCAGCACCACCCCATTTTGCCCCTCATTAACGATATACAACCCACTGGCCATCCAGATCCCCGCCACCACCACCAAGACAATCGCCACCCCACCCCCCCAATGCGTAGGAGGCAGCGGCGCACCCGATTCACTGCCGGGTTTCCCCCCAGAGGGCAAGCCCAGCAACGCCAATAATTTATTGCGAAAGTTTCTCCATACTTCTTCCAAATCCGGGGGGCCGGAATTGTTTTTGCCGGGCCGTTTACCCCATTGTGGGTCATTTAATGACATTAAGGTATTTAACAAACGATTCATACTGTGACGCATCGTTTGTCCGATAGATTGTGCTAAGCCAGGCATGGAAATGATTCCAAAGGATTCAGAAAATTAATAATAGTACGGTCTACAACTCACACTTCGACCAGCACTTCGGTTATAGGGTTACTCAATAATAAAATTCGCTTTACTGCAATTTCTCGTATGACATTTCTTAATAAATCAAGGCCTTGGCCTTTTTCAGCACTAATCCAAACGCGGTGAATTTTACCACATTCATCGGACTCAACCTTCGCCTCAAACGCTGTCTTATCGATCTTATTATAGATCAATATCTGATCAATCTCCTCAGCCCCGATTTCCCTTAAAACTTGATTCACAGAATCAATTTGTACTTCACGGTCCTGAATGCTCGCATCAACCACATGTAACAGAACGTCGGCATGTACCGTTTCTTCTAAAGTGGCGCGGAACGCGGCCACTAAGGTATGCGGCAAACGGCGGATAAAGCCTACCGTGTCCGAAATGACCACCCCTGTTGCAGCCCCCGTATGTAAACGTCTAGAGGTCGTATCGAGTGTGGCAAAAAGCTGATTGGCCGAATACACCCCTGCGTGGGTCAGAGCATTAAATACCGTGGATTTACCGGCATTCGTGTAACCGACTAATGAGACCGATAAAACATGAGCCCGAGTCCTTGCCCGCCGCTGCACAGAGCGCTGGGATTGAACTTTCACTAATTTTTCTCGCAATAATTTAACCCGCTTAGCCAAAAGACGCCGGTCGGTCTCTAACTGCGTTTCACCTGGACCCCGCATACCAATACCGCCTTTTTGGCGCTCCAAGTGGGTCCAGCCGCGAACCAATCGCGTAGAGAGGTGCTCCAACTGCGCGAGCTCCACCTGAAGTTTGCCCTCGTGACTGCGGGCTCTTTGGGCGAAAATATCCAAAATCAGGCTGGTGCGATCAATGACACGACAGCAAAGACGTTTTTCAAGATTTCTTTCCTGAATGGGCGAGAGCTCGTGATTAAATATCACGAGATTGGCCTGAGTCGCCAGCACGCAGGCCGCGATTTCATCCACCTTACCCTTACCTGCAAATAGGGCTGAATCAGGACGATCTCTTTTCCCACGGATCGTTTCAGAAACACCAACACCGGCCGAGGTCGCTAAAAAGTGGATTTCAGCCAGACTGTCTTCGTAATCTGCATCGCCAAAATTAAGTGCCACCAAAACGGCCACTACAGAATTGACCCGAGGCGGATTCATCGGGGTTTAAAAAAAATAAAAAACAGGGATTTCCCCATCCAATATTATTCTAATTCTTCATTGGGCATTGACACAGCGCGCGCAGGCACAACGGTTGAAATAGCATGCTTATAGACCATTTGGGTCACAGTATTTTTCAAAAGGACCACATATTGATCAAATGACTCGACATGCCCTTGCAACTTAATCCCATTCACCAAATAAATGGATACTGGAATATGCTCTTTACGCAACGCGTTAAGAAACGGGTCTTGTAACAACTGCCCTTTATTGCTCATTTCTATCTCTCTTTTTCTAGATTATATGCCTGAAGGCGATACCATTAACTCTGTTAAGTCAATGTGACTTTACTTTAAATTTCCTAACTATACTAGTATGGAACGACTTAGGGTCTAGCAATTCTTAAACTAACCGCTGTGGTAGGGATTACGTTTAGTGCTCTTAAACTCTACTTTCAACGGTGTTCCTTGTAATTTGAACGTCTCCAAGAAAAAACGTTCCAAATATCTACGATAACTTTCCGGAATATGATGTAAAGAATTGCCGTGGATGATAATACGCGGCGGATTGGAGCCCCCTTGATGGGCGTAGCGTAATTTGGGTCGCGTCACCCCCACTCGCGGGGGCTGTTGCTTGGCCACGGCGGCCATCAGCGCGCGGGTTAATTTGGGAGTGGACAGCTTAGCCATCGCAGCGGCAAAAGCGGCATCCACCGAACGCATGATGCCACCAATACCTTGCCCCTTCAGAGCAGAAATAAAATGTAATTTAGCAAAACTTAAAAAGTCTAATTTTCGCATCAAATTCAGTTTAATCATCTCCCGGTCATAATCGGCCATATCATCCCACTTGTTGACTGCGACCACCAAGGCCCTGCCTGATTCAACCACGAAACCACCAATATGGGCATCCTGATCCGCGATATCTTGATGTGCATCAACCACCAGCACAACCACATTGGCATCAGCAATCGACTGCATAGTCTTAATGACACTAAACTTTTCTACCGCCTCATTGACTTTGCCCTGACGCCTAACACCAGCCGTATCAATTAAAGTATAAGTCTTGCCCTCACGCTCAAAATCGATGTACACCGAATCACGTGTCGTTCCAGGCAAATCAAACACCACAACGCGCTCTTCACCCAATATGGCATTGACTAGGGTAGATTTACCCACGTTAGGACGTCCCGCTACCGCAATACGCGGGGTCTCATTTTCGTTGTCTGCATCCTTACTGGCATGAGGATAGTCGGCAAGCACTAAGTCCATCAAATCGGATACATTTTCACCGTGGGAGGCCGATATGGGTAAAGGATCGCCTAAGCCCAGTTCATAAAATTCAGCCGTCACCGCCGGTCGTGACATGCCCTCAGCCTTGTTCACTACCAACCACACCTTACGTGCAGTTTTTCTTAACTCACTGGCGATCACAATATCCTGCGCTGCCACTCCGTTTCGACCATCGACAACAAATAGCACGGAATCAGCCTCGTCGACGGCCTGCCTCGTCTGTCTTGCCATCTCTTTGTAGACGCCCTCAGCGTCCAATGGCTCCAACCCTCCTGTATCCACCACCAGATAAGGTTTTAATCCAACCTTGCCTTCACCATAGTGACGATCCCGTGTCAGTCCTGGCAAGTCTGCCACGATAGCATCACGAGAACGAGTCAGTCGATTAAATAAAGTTGACTTACCCACATTGGGGCGGCCAGCGATAACGATGGTAGGCTTCATTATTTACTTTTTTGAAAAATCGTCAACCAGCGAAAAAAAACAACCCACAACAAGCCCTTGTGTCATCAAAAGCCCCCAACATGAACGCTCACAAAAGTCGCAAGCGCCTCCAGTATTGACACTGACTTACTGCAGGGTAATGGCGAAAATCCCACCCTTTCGAGTTTGCACCACAAAGCTGGTTAAATCCAAAATCGTCGGCGCAACCCCAATGGCACTACCATCCGTGGCAATTCTGCCAACAAATGCACCATCCTCACGAGATAGAATATGTAAATATCCCACCGAGTCCCCGACGATGACATAGCGCCCGAAAGCCAAGGGGCGACTCAGTCCCCGAGCAGCCAATTTATCCTGCTTCCACACTGAACTGCCTGCCGATTTGGTCACTGCCAACACAGAGTCCTTGTCATCAACAATGTAAAAATTACTCTCATCAGCATCCATCCCTACATAACTTGAAATATCCCGATTCCAAAGCGCACTGCCTCCCAGCGGATCAAAACAAGCCACTTTACCTTGATAAGCGATGGCACAGGCACGCTCAGAATCCAGATAAGGAGTACTGGTGATGTCAGCCACCCGTTCAAGCTCCGTAGTGCCCTTAGGCAAAGCCACAACCGATTCCCAGGCCACCGCACCGCTCACTTTGTTTAAAGCCACCAAACGCCCCCCCGGAAAACCAGCTAATACGATGTTTTCAAGAATCGTCACAGACGAGGCATTGCGAACCAACAAGCTCGGGGTAGAACGTTGATAGTTCCAGCGCCGTGCACCCGTGGCTTGATCAAAGCCAAACACAGCACCATCACTGGATCGAGCCACAATGAGTTCATTATTCATGACCGGCACGGATAACAATTGACTCGATAACTGAGACTTCCATAACCATTGTCCCGCAGGATTGTAGGCCATCATTTCGCCCTTATCCGTCCCCAACACCACGATCTTAGCGTTAGCAGCCACCCCCGAGGAAATGTTCCCCCCTGCTCTAAATTCTTTGTTAATAGCCCCCGTATTGGCAGCCAATGAATATACCCGACCGTTGGCACCACTCACCCACAGGGTATTGCCCACTACTTTGGGAGAAAAAATATATTGCTCAGCAGCGCCTACCCGCCTTTGCCACAAAATCTTAGGTTTCACCAACACTGGCAAAGGGACCAAGGCAGACATCTTCGACTCGGCTAAGGCACCAGGCCTAAACCAATGATTAAAAGAATCCTTTACACTCGTACAGGCTCCAAGCAGGCAAAACAAACCCACGAGGCTTAAACGCTTCATTAGCGAACCTCACCCAAGGTGTCTAACTTAATTTGTAGCACCTGCCGATAGGGACTATTAATATCGAGCTTAGTCAACGCCAGTTGGTAGGCTTCGCGCGCTTCGGTTTTTTTCAACTGGGTCGCCAACACATCCGCCTTTAACTCAGCATATAACCCATCAAAGGCAGGCAAGGGCTTAACGGCCAGTAATTTCAAGGATTCATCAAACTTTTTTTGATCCAGTAAAACCCCTGCTAAGCGCAACCGTGCTATGTCACGAATCTCATCTTCTTTGGTGTGGTCCACGGTCCACTGTAAACGCGTCACAGCGCCCGCAAGATCCACGCTCGCAACCAACGCTTTGGCTGCACGCAACTGTGCCATACTCGCGTAATGACTCGACTCATGATTGGTAACGATCGCGCTAGCAATGGCAATCACTTTTTTAGGGTCATTACTCAGATCAGCCGTATCCAATTGGCTATACAAAGTGGCGGCTAAAGTAGACTGCTGAACCCGGTAGTAACGCCACCACTGGTAAGCCGAAACACTCACCATAATCACCACTAATACCGTCAGTAGCGCCGTACCATAGGTTTGCCACCAGTTTTTGATGACTGCAATTTGTTCTTGCTCTTCAAGATCATAGGCCATTTTTTAAATCCATTTTTATTAAATCCACTGCGTGACTGAAATCTACTCGAACCTGATCTTGCGCGTTTCGCAACGCCTTGATCGTCATATTGCCCGCCTCAACCTCATCATCGCCGATAATGACAGCGAATCGCGCACCACTGGCATCGGCTTTTTTCATCTGTGCTTTAAAACCACCACCGCCGCAATGTAACACCACATTGAGTCCCTCATCCCTTAATCGTTCAGCCAACCCAGGCGCCACCTTGTCGGCCCGCTGCCCTTGATGAACCAACCATACATCAGGCATTAGCTTAGGCACTAACTCGGCCCGAGGCTGAAGCAGCAGCAACAGTCTTTCCATCCCAATCCCAAAACCACACCCAGGAGTGTCTCGGCCCCCTAATTGTTCGAATAACCCATCATAGCGCCCTCCCGAACAAACTGCACTCTGAGAACCTAACTCACCACTCACCCATTCAAATACGGTCAGATTATAGTAGTCTAATCCGCGCACCAATCTTGGATTGATCACGTACGTAATACCCGCATCATTTAAGCCAGCTAAAATCGCATCAAAGTTAGCACGCGATTCTGCCCCCAAATCCTCCATCAATCGAGGGGCCGCTTCAATCAATGGTTGCATCAACGGATTTTTTGAATCCAAAATCCTCAGTGGATTCGTATGCAGCCGACGCTTTGCATCCTCATCCAAGTCTTTCTCGTAACGAGTAAAGTATTCAACCAACTTTGCCCTAAAGACTTGCCTTTCTTCTGAATTTCCAATGGTATTGATTTGGAGCTGAATACCATCGATACCCAAACGGCGCCACAAACGATGCGAAAGGGTCAACATTTCAAGATCAATATCGGGTCCGGGGAAACCTAACGCCTCTACCCCAAAGGTATGATATTGGCGATATCGACCTTTTTGCGGCCGTTCGTGTCGAAACAACGGACCACTGTACCAAAGTCTTTGGGGACCATTATAAAGCAAATTGTGCTGCAAAGCAGCACGGACCGTTGGAGCGGTGCCTTCTGGGCGAAGGCTCAGCGCCTCGCCATTCATCGCATCAACAAAGGAATACATTTCCTTTTCTACAATATCGGTAACTTCACCCACTCCACGAACAAACAAACTGGTGTACTCCACAATCGGAGTACGAATATGACGATAGCCATACTGCCTAAAAACGTCACTGACATTTTGTTCGAGATAATGCCAAAGGTAGGCCTCGTCGGGTAGCAAATCATTCATGCCCCGAATGGCACGGATTAGTTCATTTTTCATATTCAAGCGGGATACTTTTCTTCCACGTAACGCTGAACAATATCTTGAAACTGCTCAGCAATTTGTTCGCCCTTGAGCGTAACAGTCTTAACGCCATCAACAAAAACCGGTGCCACTGGATTTTCGCCAGAACCGGGCAAACTAATACCCACATTGGCATGCTTACTCTCACCCGGTCCATTCACCACGCAACCCATCACGGCCACATTCATCGATTCCACCCCCGGATGCTTACCACGCCATTGGGGCATTTGCTCTCGCAAATAACTTTGAATTCTATCGGCCAATACTTGAAAATAAGTACTGGTGGTTCGACCACAACCCGGGCAAGCAATCACCATCGGGGTAAAGGAACGAAGCCCCATGGTTTGCAAAATTTCCTGCGCAACAATCACCTCCCGCGTTCGATCGCCACCGGGCTCAGGGGTCAATGAGACTCTTATCGTATCTCCAATACCCTCTTGCAAAAGAATCGACATGGCGGCAGTCGAGGCCACAATGCCCTTCGAACCCATGCCAGCCTCGGTTAACCCTAAATGCAAGGCAAAATCACATTGCTGAGCAAGGTCTCGATACACAGCAATCAAGTCCTGCACGCCACTGACTTTGCAGGACAAAATAATTTTATCTGGGCTTAAACCCAGTTTGATCGCCAGTTGAGCACTTTGCAATGCAGAGGCCACCAAAGCGCGTCTCGTCACCACACTGGCCGAATCGGGCACAGGGCGTTGCGCATTCTCATCCATCATTCGCGCGATCAACTCCGGATCTAAGCTGCCCCAGTTAACCCCAATACGAACGGGTTTTTCATAGCGACAAGCCAATGCAATCAAAGTGGAAAACTGCTCATCCCGCTTAGACCCGCGGCCCACATTGCCGGGGTTAATTCGTAATTTTGATAAGGCTTGGGCGCATTCTGGGTGCTGACTCAACAAACGATGACCATTAAAATGAAAATCGCCAACTAGCGGTACCGTGCAATTTTTTTGAGCCAATCGCTCCTGAATGATGGGAACGGCTGCCGCCGCTTCAATCGTATTGACGGTGATGCGTACGATCTCTGAGCCTGCCCGCGCTAAGGCCGCCACTTGATCCACGGTAGCCTCTACATTAGCCGTATCCGTATTGGTCATCGATTGCACCACAATGGGCGAAGATCCACCGATAAGGACATCGCCCACTAAAACAGCCGTCGATTGACGCCGCTCTTGAATGCCCGCTAATGGACTGACCATTTTTTTCACTTCTCTAACCTTAATCGAGCAACCGTATCGGTTGTAAATGGCAATAAGTCTACCGGCTTGCCGTTATAGGCCAATTGCACATCTTGCGCTCGACCAATGACGAGGCTAAAAGGAGGCTGACCCCGAAGATTTTTTTCACTACCAGCGCTATTTAACTGCGCAAAAATAACACCCCCCGAAGCATCGCGCACTTCTACCCAAGACTGACCCGTAAAGCGCAAAACCACAGCACCCAAAGCGCCATGCGTCACGGGTGTCATCGTTTTAATGGGAGGAGTCACCAAGGGCAAAGGTTCCACAGCCACGGTTTTTTTGGGTGCTTGAACGCTGATACGCTTTTCTGCCTCTTTAACCGGCTCACTGAGCGTTTCCAGCGCCATAGGCGTAGCGGGGATCACAACGGGTTGTGCCGTCATATCGTTAGGGGCAGCCGAGGCATTTGCACTGGGGCTCGGTGGCGACACCGCCGTGTTACTCGAAGTCGAATTTGAGGAGGATGAAAAAAACTGAGTAATTGAGGCTGGGTTATGGATTAAATGATTAAACGAGCTTGGGTCAGTACTGGGCGCTGAATCATTAAATACCCAATGATATAACCCTCCCACACTCAACAAGAGGGCCACTGCCAGTAAGCCCCTATTCAAGCTCATCCATCGCACCGGCCCTAAGACCACTTGCCGATTGACTTCACGAAGCAAGGGCTCTTCCTTGTCAAAGGCCTGCGCCACATCTCGCTGACTCATTAACGCCAACAAAGGGGCCACGGGCAGCTTCAGCAATCGAGCATAATTGCTCACATAACCTCGGGCAAACACCTTCGCCTTAAATTCATCGAACTGATCTTTCTCAATACAATTGATTTGAAAGGGCGTTAATCGCAATTGCGTGGCAACAGCCTCTATCGTCAAGCCCTGAGCTAAACGAGTCGTACTGAGCTGCTGCCCGACGGATTCTGGAGCACGGATCTCTTCAGTGGTGCTGTTAAGGTTTTCAGTATTCATGAAAATTAATCAAACCTTCTTTCAGTCCAAGCCCTAGCCTGCTCAGAATTATGAAATTTTGTTTCCAAAACAAGACCTAAACTCGCCATAGAGGCTTGATTATTTAACTTATGCTCATTTCGTAACATTAACCATAAAATCTCCACATTGTCCTGGCTCATCACAGTTAATGGATTCAGTAATTGTTTAGCCTCAAAAAAATCGCCACGCTCGTAGGCCATATCGGAGAGTTGGTAGAGGGCTTGTACATGATTTCGATTTAATTTTAAGGCTGTCGAAAATAAATGGGCCGCTTGTTTCTTATCCCCCGCCTGCCGTGCACACAGGCCTGCATTGACCCAAGAACCTTCGGGATTCGGATTCATAGGGTTATTGGCCAATTGAATAAAAGACGCAATACCTTCCAAGGAGCGCTGTCGTTGACACAAAAAAGCGGCGTAATGACCTAAGGCCTCTAAATTCTTAGGGTCAAGCTTTATGGCCTGTAAAAATTCTTTTTGCGCTAACGTATCCTCTTTGAGGGCTGCGTAGAGTAATCCCCCCAAATCATGAGCAGGGCTATAGGTCGGATCAGCACGCAGCGCAATCGCCCATTCCTCTAAGGCGACTGGATAGTTTTTCACTTCCAAATAACCCAGGGCCAAATCGGTATGTAAACGCGCTCTTTCCAATGCGATAGCCTCTTTATCCGAGGGCTCTTTTGAATTTGCTATAGAAGGATCCATCGCATTGCAAGCACTAAAAATAATCACCGAAAGGATACAAAAAATAGCCCCCCCCAGACGGGTCAACCGTCCGGCTACATCCGATTGAAGGCTACGAGCAAAAAAATTCATTACATCGCCACAACTTTAATAGGAATGAATGGGGTTGTTTGCACAAGGGCACGTCTTTGAACCCGTCGAGTTTTATCCTTAACCTGGCCAGCCAATTGACCACACGCCGCAGCAATATCGTCACCACGAGTTTTACGTACCGTTGTAACCAAACCGGCTTGCAATAATACATCGCGAAAACGAGAGACTGCCTCCGGTTTTGAGCGCTCGTAGCCAGCGTTAGCAAACGGGTTAAAGGGAATCAGATTAATCTTACAAGGAACCGGCTTTACCGTTTCCACCAATTCACGTGCATGGGCCAGCGTGTCATTCACCCCATCGAGCAGTACGTATTCGAAGGTCACAAAATCACGGGGCGCTTTTTCAATATAACGAAGACAAGCGGCAAAGAGTTCACGAATCGGATATTTGCGGTTAATTGGCACTAATTGATTACGCAAGGCATCATTAGGGGCATGCAAGGATACCGCCAAGGCCACTGGACACTCCTCTCTGAGTCGATCCATCGCTGGCACTAATCCAGAGGTCGACAAAGTCACACGCCGCCTTGACAAACCATAGGCATCGTCATCGAGCATTAACTGCAGCGCTTTGACGACGTTATCAAAATTGGCCAGGGGCTCGCCCATCCCCATCATCACTACATTGGAAATGACACGCTCTTCGCTACCAAAAGCCCCTAGGCATTGATTGGCCCACCATAGTTGACCAATAATTTCCGCAGCAGAAAGGTTGCGGTTAAAACCCTGACGGCCCGTGGAACAAAAAGTACACTCTAAGGCACAACCGGCTTGGGAAGAAACGCACAAAGTGCCACGGGTAGACTCAGGAATAAAAACCGTCTCAATGGCATTGCCCGTTCCCACATCAATCAACCACTTGCGGGTACCGTCTAAGGCGATACTATCTTGAATAACCTTCGGCCCTTTGATACAGGCCAAACCACCCAGGCGCTCGCGTAAGAGCTTTGAAATGTCACTCATCGCCGCAAAATCACATACACCGGACTGGTGCATCCAGTGCATGATTTGCTTGGCACGAAAAGGCTTTTCTCCCAAGTCCTGACAAAAAGCATTGAGCTCCTGCCGCACCAAACCAAGAAGATTGACTGTCATGACATATGGCTTGCCCTTTTAACGGGGACAAACTTCCAAGGTAGCAAAAAAGTAAGCAATTTCAATCGCAGCATTTTCTGCTGAATCTGAACCATGTACCGCGTTGGCATCGATGCTATCAGCAAAATCCGCACGGATCGTACCAGGGGCTGCTTTTTTAGGATCGGTCGCACCCATGAGGTCACGATTTTTTTGAATAGCGTTATCGCCTTCCAACGCTTGTATCATCACCGGGCCGGAGATCATAAAATCAACGAGGTCTTTGAAAAAAGGCCTTGCCTTGTGGACGGCGTAAAAGCCTTCGGCTTGGGCTCTCGACAAGGAGGCCATTTTGGCCGCCACCACCTTTAATCCAGCTTGCTCAAATCGGGAATAAATCTGTCCAATGACATTTTTGGCCACGGCGTCAGGTTTGATAATGGATAAAGTGCGTTCAACAGCCATAATAAAAGCCTTTCTAATCAATATTTAAAAGAGTGGGCTATTTTAACTCAAATTTCCCAAAAAAAACTCTAAAAAGCATTAAAATTCTATTAAAAATAAAGATTTAGCTCTTTTTCTGACTTGCAAAAAAGCCCTCAAATTGACCCTTTTCAAAGCCAATTTTTAAGCAAAAGACCCCTTTTTTGCAGACTGTGACTGGTTTTATGAAAACAAAACCTCGACTCACTTATGCCATGAGAGCAAAAAAAACACCTTCAAAATGGCCCCCTCGGCGCAAAATCGTCTCACTGCGCTCTGACTGAACCCTCAATGCATCAGGGGGCGATTTAAGGATGAAGTCTAGGTTGCCGCGGCATCACTTGAACGGCCTCCCCTTGCCACTGGGGCACCACACTGGGTTCATTGGGGCGTGCCTGAAACGCCAGTTCAATGCCAAGCCCTGGCACCCACACCAATTGATCGCCACAATACAAAAAAGGTAAGCGTTCTCGAAGCCAAGGGGCAATGGCCAACTCTTGAAATAATTGTTTCAGCGCCCGACGGGGTCGCGCGCCATCAGGACGAAGCCCCCCCCCGATTCGACGTCCACCAATCAAAACTCGCTCACCGGTCAATCGTTGCCAATCGATGCCCTCACCCACACTGGCCCGCATGGTCAACACCCCCTGCAGGGCAGGCACCGTCAATGTCGTTTCAGCCTGCCAGTCCAATTGCCAATCTGTCGCCTGCCGCTCAGAACGGACAACGACATAAAGAGCCCCGCGGAATCGATACAATACGTGTCTGGCCAAAACCACTTTCAACTGAGCGCCCTCTTTTGCCGTGAGCAATTGACGTAGCAATTCATCCAATGCGCTTTGATCCAGCGCAGGCAGGTCGCAGGAGGACAAATAAAACCGCAATAAATTAGTGGCTCTTACACGAGACAATCTCTCCAGAGTGGCAACGCAAAGTGCCCCCCCTTTCAAAGCCCCAGCCATATCCTCCTCCGCCACCTCGTCCATGAACTGGGAGGCATCGGAGAGGTGTGAAGCGGCCCGCTCTATCGTTTGTCGATACCCAGGCACCCGCTTAGCCACTAAGGGTAAAACCGCCTGTCGTAAAAAATTACGCAAGTAATGGGTATTGGTATTGCTCTCATCCTCAACCCATTCGATTGAAAAATCCCTGGCATAACGCTCAATCCGTTGTCGCGACACCCGCAGTAACGGGCGCAATATTGTGACCGATTGATGGGCACGCACAGCCGACATCGCTGCCAATCCCCTGACGCCGGCGCCACGTAACAAACGCAGCCCAAAGGTCTCCACTTGGTCATCTTGGTTATGCGCCAAGGCAACGAAATCGGTCTCACATTCTTGATACACGGCGTAACGCGCCTCACGAGCGGCCGATTCCAGACTGTTGCCCGCCTGCACCTTCACCTTAACCACTTGAAGCGCGATGCCCAATGGGCCACAGAGCCGCTCATTCCAAGTGGCCCATTGTGACGCATGGGGACTGAGTTGATGATTCACATGGATGGCTGATAAGGTAAATCGCCACTTTGAAGACAGGGCATGTAATAGATACAAGAGAACCGTGGAATCAACCCCGCCACTTAACCCGACACAGACTCGTTGACCCGGTTTCACCCAAGCGTTAAGAAACGCCTCGACCTCAATCAACAATGGGTGGGGTTGCTCATTCAAGGCCACATCCAATCGATAAAGCGTATAGGCTAGGCATACGACATTAACCTTACGTTATTGAGCTTCAACTTCCTTAAACTTACCGTAGTTGGCCAAACGCTGCATGCGCTGTGACAATAAATCAGCGGGTGATTTATCACGCACTTGTCGCCATGACTCCAGGAGCGCTTTTTTCATGATCCCCATCATCGCATTGGGATCACGGTGTGCACCGCCGACGGGTTCACTGATAATTTTATCGACGAGGCCCAAAGCCTTGAGTCGGGTTGCTGTAATGCCTAGGATTTCGGCAGCCTCAGAGGCTTTCTCCGCACTTTTCCATAAAATAGCCGCACAACCCTCCGGCGAAATCACGGAGTAAGTCGCATACTGCAACATGAGGGTCACATCGCCAGCCGCAATGGCTAAAGCACCACCCGAGCCTCCCTCTCCGATGATGGAACAAATAATAGGGGTTTTAAGTTCAGCCATGACATAAAGGCTGCGCCCAATGGCCTCGGACTGACCTCGCTCTTCCGCACCCACACCGGGATAGGCCCCAGGGGTATCGATAAAGGTGAAAACAGGAAGAGAAAATTTTTCAGCTAACTTCATCAAGCGAATCGCCTTACGATAGCCCTCCGGTCTAGGCATTCCGAAGTTACGGGCCGTGCGCTCTTTGGTGTCTCGCCCTTTTTGATGCCCAATGATCATGACACTTTGATCATTGAATCGTGCCATCCCGCCCACGATTGAGGGATCATCACCAAAGGCACGGTCTCCATGCAATTCTTCAAAATCGGTAAAAATAGAATGGATATAGTCGAGCGTATAGGGACGCTGCGGGTGACGGGAGACTTGGGAGATTTGCCAAGCATTTAACTTTGAGTAAATGTCCTTAGTCAAGCCCAAGCTTTTTTTCGTCAGCTTACTAATCTCTTCCGAAATATCGATCGCGGAATCGTCCTGCGCAAAACGCAATTCCTCGATACTCGACTCGAGTTCGGCAACCGGCTGTTCAAAATCCAAGAATGTAAGTTTCATGAGGGTGGATCATACAACATTCGCAATCAATGAGTGAAGGCTAGTGCGAGAAAATACGACTCGAGACCGATCCGGCCCCTACCAAAGTCACTGAAGCGTTCTTTCTACCGAAAACCCCTTCAACCCTTCAACCCCGTCTGAAGATTAAAAAAGTCATTGCCTTAAAAAAACATCAAACCAAAGGCTCAAACTGCGATTTTTCAAAAAGTAAAAATGCCCCTGCCTAATTGGTAGAAACATGAAATCGACACTTTAATTCGTTGTACACTCTGTCTCGTCTACTTTTTTTCATTCAAAGGGCCGCCCCATGCAACTCCTCAATAACGCAATTGGCATTACCAGTCCTGGCGACATGGGGCAAGGCATTGCGATGTGTTTAAAATCCCTCGGCTTTGAGGTGTGCATGGCCTCCGAGGGTCGCAGTCCCAGAACCCGAGAGCTGGGTGAAAAAGCCAATCTCACCGATTGCCATACCCTAGAAAAGCTGGTTCAAACCTGTGACATGGTATTAAGCGTACTGGATCCTGGTGCAGCCTTAACCAATGCTCAGGCCGTTGCCCAAGCGTGTCAAAAAAGTCATCGCTCTATCGTCTACGTCGATTGTAATGCCGTATCCCCACAAACCATGCACAGCATTGAGGCGATCATGAGCGCCGTGGGTTGCCAGACCATCGATGCCGGCATCGTCGGCCCCCCGCCTCGAGGCAGCGCTAAACACCGCTTCTATGTGTCTGGCCCAAACGCTCCGCTCATGCAACGCATTGCTTGTGAGGGGATCACCGTTATTCAGGCAGGGGAAAAAATAGGCGACGCCTCCGCTTTAAAAATGTGCTACGCCGCGCTCACTAAGGGCAGCATTGCACTAGGCACTGAACTACTGGTGGCTGCCCGTAAATTAGGGGTCGATCAACTACTCGACAAAGAACTCAGAGGCAGTCAAGCCAGTCTTTATGAATCGGTCTTAAGTCGTTCCACTAGCATGCCCTTCAAAGCCTATCGCTGGGTGCCAGAAATGCTAGAAATTGCAAAAACCTTTGAAGGTGTGGGTTTAACACCCTTGATCTTAGAAGGGGCAGCGGCCCTTTATGAGCAAGTTGCTAAAACCCCTCAAGGTCACGAAACCCCAGAAGAGGCTCGTCACCAAAAAAGAACCGGCAACCAAGTCATTAGCGCCCTTGCCGATACGATTTAACGTGTAGTCACTCACCCATCACCCATCACCCATCACCCATCACACATGCATTGTCATTCATGAGCTTTCACAACCAACTTCTCAAGCGCATTGTATGGGCAGGGGTGTCAGTGACCCTTTTTGTCCTAGGGTTTTTCTTCATTACTATCATCTTAGCCGTGTTGGCGGTTGCAGTGATCGTTTTTGGGGTACGTTTTTGGTGGAAGCTTCGTCAATTACGACGGGCGCAACATCAAGCGGCGCGTCATGCCGAGGCCCATGTATTTACTGGCGACTTTACCGTGGTGGAACGAGAAAATACGACGCCAAGGCTGCCTCCCCAATCTTAATATTCTGATTCCAAGACTCGCGTATCATGCTGGTCATAAAGGGGCTAAAATAAAGCCCTCTATGATAATTGCATCGATTGAACTAAAACCTCAATCTGTATTGACCAGAACCGAATAAGAAATTCTATTACCATGAATACGCCATTGAAATGGAGTCGTCTCGATTGCCAAGCACTGCTTCGCTTTAGCGGTCTCGAGGCTATTACTTTTTTAAACGCCCAGTTAACTAGCGATGTCAAAACCTTAAGTCCAACACACACCCAGTACTCCGGTTACTGCACCCCTAAGGGTCGCCTCCTCTGCTCGATGCTACTGTGGCGTGAGGCTGAGAGTGTCTTCATGATGTTGCCTGCTGCATTGGCAGAGGCGATTCAAAAACGCTTAACCCAATACATCCTACGCGCTAAGGTCAAAATTGAAGCGGTATCTGATCAATACGTCATGTATGTCTTAAGTGGCAAAGACAGCGACTCCTTCATCACCGCTCAATGGGGCATTGAGCCCCTGAGGCCTCATGAAACAACCCTCATGGGCGCTATCCGGATGCTTAAACTACCCATCGACCGACATCTCATCGTCTGCCCCAAAGAGGAAGCCTCATTAGTGCAAGTACCCTTTGAAAACACGGGCCCTAGTGCCGAGCCATCGCACTGGGACCTTCTCGATATTGAAGCGGGTATTGCCTCCATCGGCCC
The DNA here is from genome assembly GCA_903893565.1 of uncultured beta proteobacterium. Taxonomy (GTDB): domain Bacteria; phylum Pseudomonadota; class Gammaproteobacteria; order Burkholderiales; family SG8-41; genus UBA5216. The sequence goes on from CAITMU010000007.1 coordinate 43,409, forward strand.
CATCACCCAAGAACAATTTGTCCCACAAAATGTCAATTTCGATTGTATCGGGGCTGTGAGTTTTAATAAGGGCTGTTATCCAGGTCAGGAAATTGTCGCCCGCACCCATTTCTTGGGCACCGTCAAACAGCGGTTGATACGCGCCCAATTGCAAACAACGCAAACAACGCAAACGCCACAAATCGGCGACAAGCTCTACTCACCTACCTTTGGCGAACAAGTCTGCGGACAGGTGGTATCGGTCGTTCACCATCCGGATCATACCCATGACCTTCTGGTGGTCCTGCAAACGGCCAGTATCAATAAAAATGATGCCACGTGGGGGCAACCCAATGGTATTGGCTTACACTGCATCCCCACCCCCTACCCTATCCCTTCCTAAACGCAATGTGTCTGATTCTATTTGCCTTTCAGGCCAGTCAGCGCTGGCCTTTCATCGTAGCAGCCAACCGCGATGAAGCCTACGATAGACCGGCTCAGAGCGCCGCCTTCTGGCTCGATCAACCCCAAATATTCGCCGGCCGGGATCTCCAATTAGGCGGCACCTGGATGGGACTCAGTAAACTCGGGCGTTTTGCCGCTGTGACTAACTTTCGCGATGGACTACCCAAAGGCTTAGCCCCTCGCTCCAGAGGAGAATTAGTCAGCCATTACCTTAGCAGCCAACAGAGTGCAAAAAATCATTTTGAACAATTGCAGAGCAAGAAAGATCAATATGCGGGGTTTTCCAGCTTAGCCGGTAATTTGAACGAGTTATGGTATTTTTCTAATTACAGCCCGCTCATTCAATCGGTTCCCCCGGGTGTTCATGGATTAAGTAATCACCTACTCAATACGCCTTGGCCTAAAGTCACCCAGGGCAAAGCCCAATTAACGAAGCTCATCCAACAGGAGACAAACTCGCTCAGTGACGATTTAATGTGCCTCTTAGCCGAGCGCGAACTTCCACCCGCCAGCCAGTTGCCGGATACTGGGATAGGGGCTCTTAGGGAAAAGGAGTTAGGACCGAAATTTATCGCCGTAGATAATCTCTACGGGACGCGGGCCAGCACAGTCATTCTCATAGATCAAAAAGGCAATGCCCTGTTTCGTGAAAAAAGTTTTTCTTCTCACGGCCAATACATCGGTGAAATCAGCAGTGAATTTAGGGTTACGATTTAAAAATACGCACCATTTTTCGATGCGCAATATTCGCATCCATAAATTGCGCTCCCACCACGGTAAACCCATTTTTTTCATAAAAACCCACAGCATGGGTTTGGGCATGTAACTCGCATTGGGGTAGACCGGACCGTTGTGCCCTTTGCACCAGGTGTAGCAAAAGAGCCCGCCCTACCCCTCGACCACGCCAAGGCTTGATCACTGCCATACGACCGATTCGCCCTTCTGGAAACATGCGTGCCGTGCCGATGGCTTGCTGATGCTCATCGAACGCCAACACATGCTGACAGTGGCCGTCTTGTCCATCCCACTCCTCGTCTTCCGTAACCGATTGCTCGATCACAAAGACCTCATAACGCACTTGACACAATGTAGCGCTATCCTCAGGCCAATGAGCAACACGAATAAAAAAGGGGTCCTTTTTGTTCATACAGAGCCTTATAATCAAGCCGTGAAACGACAATTGAACAATCCTTGGAGTGATCAGGTCGCCAACGGTTATAACACCGAACTGGAAAGACTTGCTTACAGCTCCCGACTGCTGGGCTCAAACCCCGATATCGTTTTGGAAGGCGGGGGCAATACCTCAATAAAATTACAAGAAAACGACCTCTCAATACTCTACGTCAAAGGCAGTGGCCGAAACTTAGCTCAAGTCACACAGGAGGATTTTACCCCTCTTTTATTAAGCCCCCTACAAAGGGCCGTTGAAGACAATGTGAATCATGCCCCCCTTATCGAAAAAATCGTAGCACAGGCCGTCATCAATCCTGACTCGGCTCGCCCTTCGATTGAAACCTTGATGCATGCCGCGTTACCTTATTGCTGTGTCATGCATACCCATGCCGATAGTGTATTGGCGGCTATGAATGTGGATGAAATCCATCAAGTACACAGCACAATCTATGGCAGCCTTGCCCCACTCGTCGATTATCAACACTCCGGTTTTGACTTGGCTCGTGCTTGTTGGCAAGCATTAAAAAATCAAGGTAATGATCAATCGATAGGACTTATTTTGGCGTTCCATGGAGCGGTCTCCTTTGGTAAAGATGTTCGCCAAGCCTATGAAAACATGCTCCATCTTATTTCACTGGCGCAGAACTATCTAAACCCGTTCATCGATTACCCCCCCGCCGATGGATCAGGCGATCATTTATTGGCACCCTCCTGGCCAACATCGCTCGTAGAGCTCACGCTTGAAGATCTGCATAAACGTATCAACGCTTTAGCCGGGTTCCCGCTGCATCTTTATCAAGTCAAAGATTTTTCTTTCATGAAACTTTTGGCAATACACCAAAGAACAGGTTTATTGGAGCAAGGTCCTGCCACACCCCAACACGCACTCTATACCAAACGATACCCGCTCCTAAACCGAGATCTTAAGGCCTACGCCCGCGATTACCGTCACTATCTGGATACGTCTCTTGGGACTGCCGACAGTGCATGGATCGATGTCGCTCCTCGTATCGTCATTGATTCGCAGTGGGGTCTTTGCGCCTTCGGAAAAACCCTTAAAGAAGCCCAGGCCGCGAGCCTCATGTATCAACACGATCTACAAGTGATGGAGCTTGCCCAGCGCCATGGTCATTATCGTAGCGCGCCCATCGATTCAATCGCTCAGGCAGAGTTCGAATACGGCGGATATGCCCTCAGAAAAAAAACGACCCTATGAATACCCTTGCTAGCTTACCCTTGTCATCCTGGGAGACGATACGGTGGCGTGCTCCAGCGCTAGAGATTTTAGATCAGCGCGAACTGCCTCATACACTTCAATACATTCGTTGCCTCAATGCCATCGAAGTCGCCGAGGCTATTCGTCACATGGCCATACGCGGTGCCCCTGCGATTGGTTGTGCGGCAGCCTTTGGTGTTGCCTTAGAAGCGATAAGACTTCAAGAGCAGCCCAATTTTTTCAACTTACTTGAACTCGGCTTCACTCATCTGGCCAAGAGTCGACCCACCGCTGTCAATCTTTTCTGGGCCTTAAAGCAGATGCGAGACTGCCTAGATTCGCATACACTGTTACCCCCCTTTGAAATCACCGCAGCGTTGCTTAAAAAAGCACAGGACTTACTGGCCAGCGATCTACGCTTAAATCATTGCCTTGGAGACCATGGAGCAACGCTCCTAAAAACCGGTGCACGCGTTTTAACCCATTGTAACGCCGGAGCGTTAGCCACCGCCGGTCACGGTACGGCTCTCGGGGTTATTCGCTCTGCCGTTAACGCTGGCAAGAAAATCTCTGTCTACGCTGATGAAACTCGACCGTGGTTACAAGGGGCACGACTGACCAGTTGGGAATTACAACAATCGGCTATCCCCGTCACCCTCATCGTGGACAGTGCGGCTGGATATCTCATGAGCCTAGGTCAGATTGATGCCGTCATTGTAGGAGCGGATCGAATCAGCGCGAACGCGGATGTGGCTAACAAAATCGGCACCTACACGGTAGCCGTTTTAGCCCGGCGACACGGCATACCTTTTTATGTCGCCGCACCCCTTTCGACGATCGACCTGACCATTGCCAGCGGTCGTGAAATTCCTATTGAGCAACGAAACGGTGAAGAGTTAACCGGTTACGGTGGCATTCGTTGGGCCCCGGAAGGCATTAACCTACTGAATCCGGCTTTTGATGTCACACCTGCCGAATTGGTTAGTGCACTCATTACAGAGCGCGGGGTTATACACAGCCCCAACGAAAAAAAACTACGCGCATTCGTTATGAAACCAGACTAAGCCATTGATCCATTCCGGCTGCCATTGCTCTAGCGAATATAAACCGAAGTACCCACAGGGACTCGATCAAATAGCTCAATCAACTCATTCCCACGCATCAGCACACAACCGTGCGAAGCGGGGATTCCCATGGGAACGGCGTCGGGGGTTGAATGAATATAAATATAACGTCGCATCGTATCGACTTTACCCAATCGATTCAATCCAGGCTCACAACCCGATAGCCATAAAATTCTGGTGAGTATCCAATCTCGCTCAGGGAATTTTTCTTTTAATTCAGAACTAAAAATTTCCCCGGTCGGTCGTCGCCCCACAAACACCGTATTCAAAGGGCAATCTGCCCCTATTTTGGCTCGAATAATATGATGACCTCTGGGGGTGCACTGGCTACCCCATTGTTCACCAACCCCATTTTTAGCCGTAGCAACGGAGTAGGATTTGAGAACTTTACAATGGTTATCAATGATCTCAAGGGTTTGCGAGGCAATACTCACGTTTATGATCAGAATTTTTCTCCCGAACCGGAAATCCCTTGTTAAATTTTTTCTTTTTAATAACAGATACTTATTCTAATAATACTCAAGTAGATTATCAAGTTTTTTTTGCTCTTCGTTCAGCGAAAAATTGACGCAATAAGGCGACCGATTCTTCTGCCAAAATCCCCCCAATGACCTGAGCATGATGATTAAGCCGATCTTCAGAAAATAAATTCACCACGCTACCACACGCACCCGTTTTACTATCAGGTGCCGCAAAAACGACTCTCTTAATACGCGCATGCATGATAGCCCCCACACACATACAACAAGGCTCTAAGCTCACATACAAAGAGCATCCAATAAGTCTGTAATTTTTAACGCGCTCTGAGGCAATACGGATGGCTCTAATTTCCGCATGCGCAGTTGGGTCCGATTGAGAAATAGGTTGATTAAAACCCTCACCTATTATCTGGCCATCACAAACCACCAAGGCACCGACAGGCACTTCATCCATAAGGGCCGCCTGACGCGCAAGATGAAGCGCACGTTGCATAAAAATAATATCTTCAGAATTTTTTTCCATTATCTTATGAGTTATAAAAATTGTAATCCGTCCCCACTCAATGGTGGCTTTGGGTCGAGCACCACCCCTGCGGGTGCCAGGATCGCGACAAACTTAACCCGACCCTTACTGCTGAATGGGAGGAGATTAAGCTGTCGGCTAACATCGCCTAAGAAACCGCACCGCTTGCAACTTGTACAACAATGAGAAATAACAACCTTGCCATCATTGGAAGCTCACCCTCGGTTTGTCGATGACCAACAGAATACATTGAAACCGGAGTCATACCCCCCAAATCTCACTAAAGAATCGTTCAATCTGGACCGCAAAGCCACTCGCTTGTGCGTGCCCTCCCCCGCCATAGTGAGCGGCTAGAACACTGACATCAAAGGGGGCAATGCTACGCAGACTACAAATGGCCTTATCCCCTTTGATAAAGAAGGTCAGGCTGAAAGTTCCGGATCGCTTGGCAATCGCTTGACCTATTTCCGAGGTGTTACTAATGGCATTGGTAGCCAGCCCCTGATGGCCACAAAGTGTGACTGGTCTCAGGTCTTTTCGTAGCGCACTGTCTATTTGTCGCTGAAGTACTTCGAGAACCGTGTGGCCCTTGGCAATCAATTCCTCGGGATGAGTTGCTGCATCCTGCCATGACTCGAAGCGCATCGGTATCAGGCTAAGGCCAGCACAGAACGCCTGGGTATCATTCAAGGCGAAACGCCACAAATCTCGGTCACCAATGTGATCAATCAGTGGTGGGCGTATTGACCCCGAGTGAAAATAATCCCAGGCAAGCTGGGCTCCAGAACGATCCATATCGAACTGGAGGGCGACATTGGCGATAGGCTCAACGCCTGCCCATTGCTGCGCAGCAGACTTATGGTGATCGAGTAGCACGATCTGGGCTGCATGCTGCGCCATGGTGCGCAAAACGTCAGGTGGAAAACTAAAATCGAGGATGAATAACTGCCGATCTTTCAGTCGTTCGACAGCAATCTGGTCACCGTGATGGACCGGATGGTATTCAGCGCCATCGCCAAGACTCAGCCATGCCGCGTAGGCCGCGCCAAACCCGTCGTCGCAATCAGCGTGGTAGAGAATCAAAGTTTCAGGCATTGGCATCATGGACAAGCGTTAGCGATCTGGCAGTGGAGAACTGGCGAGCAGTCGGCGACATTCCTCGCGCATCGAATCCCCAGTTTCCGAAACATACCGCTGATCGAGTGCTTCCGTCATTTCATAAGAAATATGAAGCCCTGCCTCCCGTGAAACGGAGGATGCAATCTGCCGCGCCAATTGGTCGCTCAATTCCGACAGATGTTTACGCTGCGGCATGGAAAGGTGAGATTTCGAGCGAGACAACCAATCGGCGGCAAGGGTCGCCCCTTGAGCGACGGTCAGCCAAGTGTTGTGTTCGTAATAGGCTGCCAGTCGCTCTGCAGCCAAGGCAAAGATCAGAGCGCTATACGGATCCTCCTCGCTCACTGAGATTTCGATGGGGCTCAATTTTTTTGCACTTGAACGGGTGGCTAGAATGCCAGAACAGGGGCAAGAGCCACCCTGACAAAACGTTCCTCCGGAAAACTCTCAAGCGTTTTTCGTAGTTGGTCCATCGCTGCTTCTGTGCATTGCGCAATTTTGGCTGCACGAAGCATCTGGGTGTACGCGGCAAGGACCTCGCCAGTTGTCGCCTCATAGGCTTGTTCTGCGCAAATCCAGTACAGCGCCAACAACCCACAGTTAAGGGCGAAGCTAGGCTCCTTTTCGACAAAGTCGTCGGCCGCGCGTATCAAGGTTCGATGATCTACCGCAGAACGCTTGGCAAGGTTCAGTGCTAAATCGAAGAGCTCGGCATCCTTGGCGGCGGCAAACCATTTTCCTTCTTCGCCGGGTGTTCGCGCGACCAGATCATTCAGAACAACCTCCGGTGCCTTGTGCTGATACTTTCGACAGATCGCACGAAACGTTGCGAGATAAGTTGCCCCATGGTTGGCTTCAAAGGCATAGCGTTCATAAGCCTCATCCATTAAGCCTGAAGATATCAGGATGCCTTCGCATGTCTTAGCAATCAATCCAACGGGTTCATTCAGCCCACGAGATTCCTCCGCGTAACGCAATGCTTCGGCCTTTTTACCCAATAGGGCAAGCGCTTTGACACCCCATTGTCGATACGACCAGAAATTGTAAGGGCATTTGCTCAGCAACGTGAGCAACTGTTCATGCCGCCCTGCTGCAAGCATGGCGGACAGGCACATCGAGGTCCCGTGATAGAAGCCACGCTCAACTTTGTTGCGACTCCATACGGTGTCCACGGTCTCCACCAAGCGATCAACCCATTGGGCTGCAATTTCGGACGAGGCACACAACTCGCCCCAGTAATCACCCAAGCATTCGATGTAGGGTATACGGTCATCGGCATGCGCCTGATAAAGCTGTTCCATCCATTGGCAGCGCACTTTTTGGTCGGCAGGCGCTTTGGCGATAATAGGCACCAGAGCGTCGATGGCCCGATTCACGGCAGTTCCAATCGAGCCCGAGGAACTGTCGATGCTTTGCAGCGCCGGCGATAACTTTTGAAGAAAGAGAACCGCTCCCTCAGCGGCGAGAACTGGTTCCTTCCGGGCTACCGCTTTGATTTCCGATACAGCTTCCTTGATCCGGGTGATGGCGGGTTCAGAACGCCACCCAAAGGAACCGCTCCGAAAACGTGGGCCAAACGCCCAGACATGCTTGCTCGCCGTTTTACTCATCGTCGTCGATCACAATCTTAGCCTCGCCTTCAACTACGCCAAGCTTCAGCAGCTCTGAGCCGTTTGCGCTGGACTCCACCACCCGATGCAAAAGCCCATAGTAGACCCGCCACTCCTCCTGATTATTACATAGCAGCGTAACTGTCTTGTCGTTTAACCGTATGATGCGGCCACTGCGTTGTTGCTGGCTCCGGTCAAGAAAGCCCACCGTATCACCTACTGACACGGAGTTTCGGCCCAATCCCTCTTTGGGTTGCTCTCGTATTTCGACATCGGCGCCATCGAGGTTGATCGCCGCATAGGAAATCAGTCACCGCTTCTGCGTCGTCAGATCGAGAACGAGTGCTTGCTTGCGGCGAAGTTCGAGCAGTTGGCCTCGCTCGGATCGATTGGCTTGCGCATCGAAGTAATCGATGACCTGACCAATGTGTAAGCGCGATTGCACCGCCGCCATCCATCCGGGTTGAACGAGAACACGATCAATCGCTGCCCGCATTCGATACAGGTCAAATGCGGAGGCTTGGGTAAGACTGGCTATGGTTTCGGAATAGTTCATGGGGTTCGTAATCGAGAAGCAAGCGTTATCTTGCAACAAGGGCCGGCATGCCCTCGCAAGGCAAGCAACAGCTCCCAAAGATAGCAAGGAAGGAAATCGAGGTTATTATCGTCAAGTTTTCTTTTATCACACCGCAAACGGGAGAGCAACATGATCATCATTTTCTGGAGGTTCCCCACGGTGGTTATTGAGTCCGTTGAACTTGTGTCAGTCCCCAATGCACCCGCCTGGCAAGAAAAACGCCAGAATCTCTTGTGAGCTTGACCCCTGCTAAAGCCCGCCTACAACGTACGGGGAGGGTATTGGTGTCATTGCACAAGCCAACACAGGCCAGTCTTTCGCATCACGAACTGATATGCGTTGCAAACGCCTGCAGTTGCATGCCTTCATAAAGTTCGGCATCAATGGATTGAACAACACCCTCAAGCCGATCCAGCACTAACATTGCCGCACTGGAATCAATACCACGTTTTATTAACAGCGTAGGCAGATACAGTCGCGCATCTGAGTAGCAACATCGAGGGCAAATAATTTGCCCTTTGTTACGTTATCAAAAATCAGTTCACGCACCCGCTTTCCCATCACCGCACGAATAAGAATGTTCGCATCAAGAACGATAGCTTTACCACTCATGCCGTTTTGATTTTCAGCTTCTTAGAGGGCGTGCTGGCTTACCTGCGTGCTGCTTAGAAGTCTGCAACCACGGACTCAACATCTACGCCCTGCGCCTCAAGCAGCTTGTCCAAGGTCTTACTGGCTTTTTTCAAGGCTGCGATGTCTGCTTCAACTTGTCCCTGCGTGGGGATGAAGTAGCCAACCGACTGACCATGGCCGCTTGAGGGCAACAGGCGTGCTGGATGCCCCTTCGTTGGTACAGCTTATGGCAATTTTCATCTTTGAATTTTCATTGTTACCTTTTACGCTCAATTCGTCTCCGAGACGGACACAAACTTACCGCTTAGTGTCATTTATGGAGGACGTGGTGCTCACACCAGCGCTTCAACGATCCGGCGGTGCTTCAAAAAAGAAGCACTCAGGCAAGATGGCCGGAGCGACATAGTCAACATCTTGGGCGGACACGCTACAAGCGAAAAATCTCTCGCGCGACTGGCGCGCGACTGCCACAATCTGGTCGATTTCCCTGCGGGCCACTATTGAGCCTCGCTTGTTTTGCGTATCGATTGCTCCAGCCATACGATCGCCTTTGGTGCTCTCCGTCCAGGCAGAGCGCCCGGCAGAGATTTTTATCTCATGTCAATTGAATTTCATTGTGGTGGTTGTTTTGCATTGGCCCTCTGCTGGATCGCTTGGCATCGCGCCATCAAAGCTTCGAATGGCTCGGCGTCATCGAGGAATAATCCGTCATCGACCATGTGTTGATAGTCGGTAGCCAATTTGGCCAACGCGCCGACATCCGGTACAAGCTGGAGCCCACCTTCGACCGCTGCGTGATAATCGATGGCGTCGCCGTGCGTGTTCTTTTCTGCAAAGAACACGCTCTTGTGGTCGGCAACGGCGCGTGCAAGAGCTTTGTCCGCGATGGCTGCGGCGGCGAAGCCGGCAGCATCCAGTCTCGTCACGTCGTGCCAGTGGCGCGCGAAGCGGTCGCCACCGCGAAACTCGCCCTGCGCGCAGAAAACGTGTATCGCCGTGGCCTTCTCCCAAAACGTGCGCTCGGCGCGCATCACCTGTGGTGTTGCGGCTGGAAACTTCACCCCTTGCAGATACGCGGCCGCATCGCAGCGGATAGCGCGTGGTTCGCTAGGCTCGCCGGTCGAGCGGGCGCCGAACTCCAACATGACGGCGGGCGCGACATAGCCGGTGCCGGTGACCAGCGGTGTGTAGTCGATGAACACTTTGTCGCCCTCGGCCCGCACGGTTGCCGGCAAACCGTTTTGCTCAAGATCATGCTTGAGACGCGGCACGATCTCGGCGCCGATCCAGTCCGACAGGCGCGTACGAATCTCCTTGCTCCACTTTTTCTCCTGGCTCTTGCTGACCGGCAGCGGCGCATTCGCTTCACCCACCAGATCGGCGGCGATGGCACGGATGTCGTAAGTCAGGTCCACGTCTTCGGAGAAGCGCCGGATGACGCCATAGGCCTTCGACAAGGACGTGCCACCCTTGAATACCAAATGGTCAGCGTAAGGGCCGGCAAAGAGGTGCCGCAGCGACCAGACTACCCAGATGTCTTTTTCCAGCAGATGGGGCAGAAGGCCCGATGTGTTCGCTGCGAGGTCGAGCGCCTCCAGGCGTTCGGCGGTGGAGAGCTGGAAGAATTCA
>CAITMU010000008.1 GCA_903893565.1 uncultured beta proteobacterium
CGTATGAGGCAAGCCTAAATTCGGCCCATGCTCAATCATTCGAGTGGTCAATCCAATATAGCGAGCTTGAAGCGTGTCGGGAAGATTCATAATGTCTTCTTGAACCTGCTCGCTGTAATAAAGGATGGAATAGCTCATCCGTGTATGTTAACAAATTTGTTAACATTGAGCAAGAGTAAATTGTCTTTTAAAGCAACAGTCTAGAGGCGGAATTAAACATCCTAGGTCCTGGTCTATTCCGCCCCGGGCCACCAAGAAAGACCAAAACCACCTTCAGGTGGCTTTTTCATTTGGTGCTGACGGATAAGGTTCCGTTGTAATAAGATCAAAAAAATGCCCGCATACTTCTGCGGGCAAAGATGGTTACTGCGAGAAAACTGTTCTTAATTCGAGCAAGCTTGATTTAGGTAGGTAATCATCCCATCTTTAGTAAAACCAATTTTGCCCACTTCCAATGTTGATGCGCTTACGACACCTACAAACAATCCAATAACAAACCCGACAACTAAATGTTTCATCCCCATTTTCTTCTCCCACAATTATGTTGTTAGCGGTGAGCCAATACTCTACTTGTGCGCATAAGAAAAACTTGTCCTAAGTCAATTTTCTTAGCGAGAGCGGGTAATACTTTAGTTCTAATGATGATTTTTAGTACTAAAAAACGCTATGAGGATTTCTATTATTGCGGTGCGTTAAAGAATATTTTTAATATCGACTAAGGATTAGACATCCTCGGCTCTGGTCGATTCCGCCCCGGGCCACCAAGAAACTCAATAGCCCACTTGTTGGGCTATTTTCTTTTGGGGCTTGGCAGGGTTGGACGCCATTGGTTTCGGATATCCCCATCTAGAGCCGTCCTTTAAAAGGACGTGTCAATTATTCATCCCTGCGTCAGTCGATGTCGTTTTAAACGATATTCTTAATGATCTTTAGTACTATCTAGATCATGGAAGTGGCCAACCAAATCTATTTTATTGTTTTTGCCCTCATTACCTTTGCGATTGGGCTTAGCGCAATTCCGCAATTTCAGACTCAGAGAGCAGACTGGCCCAGTATCTATTGGCCATTAAGTATCAGTTTTTACACCCTTAGTTCCCTAAGCTTTGGTCTTGCCTTATGGGTTAATAAGTTTCTTTTAACGATAGCCAATACTTCATTATTGATGTCGTCCTTAGCCCTGGTGTTTTTATACCGCTCTTGGGGCGAAAAGCCGTTTAATCAAATACAAACCCTACTGATTTGGTTAATTCCTCTAGGCGTTGCTATTCTGTATGAGCCATTAAGAGTGACCCCAGACACATTTCTTCAGCGAGTCGCCTTGATAACAATTATTCAGGAAATCTTGGTGACGTGGCAATTATGGGAATTAATAAAATTTTATAAAAAAGATCGCTCAAGGGTTGTGAACTGGCTTATCTTTTTAACTATGTTCACCCTGATAGGTAATATCTTCAGGACTTATCGGATTTTGACTGGCGACGGCCCAACCAATATCTTCCTCTATACCGAAGATGCCTTTGCCTTAGGGCTCAGATGGATTACCTACGCATCTAACATCATGACTTTTGTCGCGCTGGGAATGTTTTATCTTCAAAAACAGCTCACTAAAGAAAATGAAATTGCCAGCTCTTTAATAAGCACGAAAAAAGAAAATGAAAAAATTACCGAGCTCTTAAAAGAAAAAGAGCGACTCATCTATGGCCTGATGAAAGCAAATAAGACTGCGGCCACTGGTGCTTTATCCGCATCCATTGCTCACGAGCTTAATCAACCGCTTGGCGCCTCTAATCTCAATATCCAGTTTCTCAAGATGAAGCTAGAAAAAG
>CAITMU010000009.1 GCA_903893565.1 uncultured beta proteobacterium
GTAATACTGAAAGATTCAGCGCTCACCGCCGTTGTTGCCACCATAAACAAGATCGCCAAGGCGCTGCATAAAGCGTTGCATTTTATTTGATTCATAACACACCCCCAAAAAAAAATTACTTATTTTTATTGTATTCCCCTCCCCCCATGATTGAGCTCGTAAGCCTTTGCCACAGACAGAATGAGATCCCACTCTAACGCTCTTGATACTACAACGAACGAATCATTAATTTACGGAACTTAACGACTCCACCGCCATACTGAAGGGTAATATGACCTTTAGCATGCTGACTATCGTTCACATCCACGGTCTTAACGCCGTTTAACACCACGATCAAATGCGAACCTTGGGCCGTAATCTCATACGTATTCCAATGATTGGCGGTCTTGATCACGGTACTGGCCTTGGCTACATCAGGAATGCCTCCAGTACCGTAAGCCGGGTCCGGACGGGTGTCATAAATATTCACTTCATAACAACTTTTACCCGTAATAATCTTAGGATTCTCACACCGAATAAAAATTCCGCTATTAGCCTCTTGATCGACCCAAAACTCGGCCTTAATCTGAAAATCTGTGTAAGTCGATTTTGAAACCAAATGACCGCCACCGACTTCAGCCACCGCCATTCCATCCTGAAGACGCCAGTTCGCATTCCCAAATAAATCCCATTGATTAAGGTTAGTTCCATCAAAGAGCATCTTCCAGCCCGGTTCACTGGTAGCAGGGACTACTGCGCAACCACCAAAAGTAAATGCACTGACTAGTACAGTCAAACACAAAATAAAATAGCGTTTACTCATAATTTCCTCCAAAGAGATTGTTTTTATTTGTTTTTACAACTTTGCATTCCCTTCTTTAGGCAGACGCCCTACAGCACACTCTCATCCTGCCCCTCCTCGGCCATTTTGTAATATTTTTTTGGTCCGGGTGCACTGCCTGATCAAAGTATGAGACCGTCCCCGCAAGGCGTCAAGGCTCGATTCAAGGGGCGAATGAGGAAACCTGAAACCTCATCAAAAAACGTATTTTTGTCACTCAATAAGCCTTTAAGACAATGGGAACTTTGGCTTTTTACGGCCTAAGTGAGCCTCCCCAAAAAGGGGATGCTATGAAAGCACTTAATTATTGATAACCAAGAAAACGGCCCCATCCGTAGCATCAACCCATGAAACAGGGGCAAATAATTCCGCCTAAACAATAAATGCTAATCACATAAAATAATAAAAACTTTTTCCTGATCCAGAGGGTGTCTCATAAGAACTGACAACCTACCCGATCATCGTTATCACTTCGCACTACCGCACGCCAAAAAAAATTTCTTGCCCTAAAGACCTTTCAATCCGACTTCAAAACGGATCCATTCGGTAGGGGCAGTTATGGGAACTCGCGCAGTCTGCCAGGAACTCACCAAAGGGTGGAGACACGTCGTTAAGCAATGGATTAAAAAAGATGGCACTGCTTTTTTTTCAAATACCGCTAAAAACACTTTCTAACACCAAAAAAGAGTACAATAAATGATGGTATTGGATTCTTGTTAGCAACCCCCTTCTTTTCTGGAATTTGACGGGAAACTTTTCTCCCATCACAGTGTCCCATCAAGGGGCGCCTTTTTTTGATACCGCCTACCTCTGTGATGTTTTTTTCTATTCACCCGTAATGTATTCTTCTCCCCCAATCCCTTTGCCCTTTATCGTTCCCCCTGTTCGCCGGCTAACCCGCTGGGCACTTCTCTTAGCTTCCAGTTTGGCGTTGTGCGGTTGTCTTGGACTAAAAGATCATTCCCATTCCAGTGCCGTGGCTTTATCTGCCAACCAACTGGAAACGAAAATTTCTCTAGCGGATACACGAGTCTCAGCCCTTAGTTGGCCCCCTGAGCAATGGTGGCAGTCTTTTAAAGATCCTCAGCTTGAACAATTGATTGAAGAGGCTCTACAAAAAAATCCGAGTCTAAAAATCGCAGAAGCGCGGGTGAATAAAGCAAACGCTTATGTCCAGAGCATCCAATCCATCAGTAGATCGCAAATACAAGTGGCGGGTCAAATCACACAAGAACGCTTTTCTGGTAAAGGTTCGATCCCGCCCCCCTTTGCCGGCAGCAAAAATACCGCAGCCGGTCTACAATCAAACCTAAATCTGGATCCAGATTTTTGGGGTAAGAATCTAGCTCTCTACCAAAGCGCTCTCGATCAATCCCATGCCGTTCAAATGGATGTGTTATCGGCCAAATTGGCTCTTTGCGTTCAAATAACAGGAACGTATCTTCAATTTGCCCAAGCACACCAAGAACTCGATTTAGCCCGCCATAGTCTAATTCTTCAGCAAGACATTCTGGCTTTAAGTAAAGCGCGCTGGGAGGCGGGCATTGACTCGGAACTCGTCTTAAAACCAATCGAATCCTCGATCGCTCAATGGCGTAGACAAATGGCGCAGTATGCGCAGCTCATCGATCTTTATGCTCACCAATTAGCCGCTCTTGTGGGGGTCGGCCCCGATCGCACGGCAAACCTCAAAGTCCCCCACCTCACCTTTACCACCTCCTTGGAAATTCCGAGCCAAATTCCCGCAGAGCTCTTAGGGCGACGTCCGGACATCTTGGCTCTTCGCTGGCGAATCGAAGCGGCTCAAAACGAAGTCACCGCCGCCAAAAAACTCTTCTATCCCAACGTTAACTTAAACGCCTTTCTTGGATTTCAAAGCATTGGCTTGCCTGGATTTTTACAAAACCGAAGCCTCACTTACGGTGCCGGTCCTGCAGTGACTTTACCCATTTTTGATGGGGGCCGGATTCGGGCTAATCTCTCCGATCGACAAGCGGATTTAGATATCTGGGTAGAGCAATATAATGAAGCGGTTATCAATGCACTTAGAGAGGTAGTCGATCAATTAAGCGCTTTTCGTCACTTGACTGAAGCCATCAAACAACTGCAAGTGTCTTATCAAGCCACAGACGCCACTCGACATCTTGCTCAAATTCGATTTCAGGAAGGTATTGGCAATCAATTGGAAGTATTCAATATTCAAACGCAATTATTAAACCAGCAATTCACTCAATTAGAACTCGCTACACAACAAGCCCAATTAAGCGTCAATCTAGCCCGCGCTTTGGGGGGCGGGTTTGAAACCAACAAAGCCGCCTTAGTCCCACAAGCAAGCTCCCCCTCCTCACCTTAACCATCGACCTTTCATCATAAATATATGGGGTAAAACGAAGTAGACCGATTGCCACTTTCACTATCCTTGATTTTGTATCAAACCCTTTAGCCTTCATTGGAACTGTTGTATGGATCAAAAAACTGCCTCGCCCTCCTCACCGTCACCCCCCCCCACAACTGAAGGGGTCGGCACCCCTTCGGATCAAACAAAAAAATTGACCGCGCGTAAGCGCTGGCTCAGCCTTTTAATAGGATTATTTGTGCTCGCGGGGCTGGGTTTTGGTATCCAGTGGTGGGTGAATATGCGCTACATCCAATCAACGAATGATGCGTATGTCGGCGGTAACATCATTCAAGTCACCCCTCAAATCTCAGGCACTGTCATCGCCATCAAAGCCGATGACACCAATTACGTCAAAAAGGGACAAACGCTGGTAGAACTAGATAAAGCCGATGCCCAAGTCGCCCTCGATCAAAGTGAGGCCCAATTAGCCAAAACCGTGCGAGACGTGCGAAGTTTTTTTCCTCGCAACGCCCAACTCCAAGCCATGGTCAATTTGCGCCAAAATGAACTCAAACGTCTTCAAGAAGATCTGGCTAGAAGAGAAAAAGTGGCACAATCAGGCGCTATTTCCAAAGAGGAAGTGCAACACGCTCGTGATAATCTAAAAAGTGCTGAGGCAGCGCTTAAGGCGGCAGAAGAGGAAAGTGCCGCTTCTGCCACCCAGATTGATCGCACTAGCGTTTCAACACACCCTGCCGTTAAAGAAGCCGCGAGCCATGTGCGCAAAGCCTTCATTCATTTTGCCCGCACCATTTTACCCGCTCCGGTGGCTGGTTTCATTGCCAAACGCAATGTCCAACTCGGCCAACAAGTCAGCGCTGGCACCCCTTTGATGGCCATTGTCCCTTTGGACCAAGTCTGGGTAGATGCTAATTTTAAGGAACCTCAATTAGCCAATATTCGTCTGGGTCAAAACGTCACGCTCATTGCCGACATTTACGGCAATGATATTCATTTTCATGGTCATGTCGTAGGCTTTGGTGCGGGCACCGGTGCGGCCTTCGCACTCCTTCCAGCACAAAATGCGACGGGCAACTGGATAAAAATCGTACAACGATTACCCGTGCGCATTGCCCTCGATGCGAAGGAATTGGCCGAGCATCCCTTGCAAATTGGTCTATCTATGACCGTCGATGTGGATACGCAGAATCAAAAAGGGCCTCGATTAAATGAAACCAATGCACTTATTCCGAACTACACCACCGATGTATTTCAATCGATCGATCAACAGGCTAATGAAAAGGTCCGAAGCATTATCCTAGCCAACTCGGCCCCGTCATCAAAAGTCACCCCATCCACCCCCGCCACCCCACCGTTACTCTCTTCGGCACCTTCTGCCCCCAAGCCCTAACCAATTACCCGCCCCCCGCCCCCTTAAAGCCCCCCTCCTATCCATGGCTTTCGAATCCAATGCCCAAGCTCACCCTCCTTTGAGCGGCACCTCACTCGTGATCGGCACCCTGGCTTTATCGCTTGCGACATTCATGAATGTGCTCGATACCTCCATTGCCAATGTTTCCATTCCTGCCATCTCTGGCGATTTAGGGGTGTCTCCAGACCAGGGCACTTGGATTATTACGTCCTTCGGTGTAGCTAATGCCATCTCACTGCCTCTGACAGGATGGCTCTCCCAACGCATTGGTCAGGTGAGGCTTTTTACCATCTCAGTACTGCTCTTTGTTTTGTCGTCCTGGCTTTGTGGACTGGCCCCCTCCTTTGAAGTGTTGCTTTTCGCAAGAATCGTTCAAGGGGCAGTAGCCGGCCCGATGATTCCCTTATCACAAACCCTACTGCTCTCGAGTTACCCCCCTAAAATGGCCGGTACGGCCCTAGGAATGTGGGCCATCACCACGTTAGTCGCCCCAGTGGTCGGCCCCTTACTAGGCGGATGGATTACCGACAATATGAGCTGGCCATGGATTTTTTATATCAATGTACCCGTCGGTCTTCTTGCAAGCTTTGTCACCTGGAGTGTTTATAAAAAACGAGAGTCCCCCAAACGACAGTTACCCATTGATAAGGTCGGACTCACGTTGATGGTGATCTGGATTGGTGCGCTGCAAATCATGTTTGATAAAGGCAAGGATCTCGATTGGTTTAATTCCCCCTTGATCATTGGGCTTGCCATCACCGCCGTGGTAGGCTTTAGTTTATTCTTGGTTTGGGAATTAACCGAAACCCATCCTGTGGTGGCCTTACAGTTATTTGCTAGTAGAAACTTCTGGACTGGCACCCTGTCGTTATCCTTGGCTTACGCTGCATTTTTTGGCAATCTCGTGTTGCTGCCCCTATGGTTACAGCAATATATGGGCTATACCGCGACCCAGGCTGGCATGGCACTGGCGCCCGTGGGCATTCTCGCCTTCTTGCTCACCCCCTTAATCGGCCGTTACTCCGCGCGTTTTGATCCACGTATCTTGGCAACCATTGCTTTTGTAATTTTTGCTATTGTATTGTGGATGCGTGGCGAGTTTAATACTCAAGCCAATTTTGAGACCATCATCGTTCCCACCATTATCCAAGGAGCAGCGGTCGCTTGTTTCTTTATCCCTTTGACGAGCTTAACCCTCTCAGGACTCCCCCCAGCCTCGCTCCCAGCTGCCACAGGACTCACGAACTTTGTACGAATTACCGCAGGCTCCTTTGGCACGTCAATTGCCACCACGCTGTGGGCCAGTCGCGCTAGCATTCACCATGAAGAACTCATAAAAAACCTATCTCCCTATAGCCCTGTGACGAACCTCACCCTGCATCAACTGAGTGCGACGGGAATCTCTATCCCACAACAAGCAAACCTCATGAATCTCATCGTAGATCAACAAGCCTATACGATGGCCGCCACCGATTTATTCCGTGGTTCGGCAATCTTGTTCCTCGTATTGGTCGCCCTCATTTGGTTAGCAAAACCAGTCAAACTCTCCGTTTCAGAACACTCGAAATAACAGAGCAAAACGACTACGTTTTGAAAAGCGCTAAAGCCGTAGCCCTTTTGTTGCTCTCATTACCGTCCCATCCTAGGTCTAAGAATACCGACAGGGACATACTGAGTCGGTCTAAGGACTGGGTTCCCCAAACTTCTCATTGTTTTCTTCGTCGAAGTGTTGCGCAAGCGCCCCCCCCTCTCTCTCTACCCGTCGAAAGCTTTCGCGTATCACCTCCTCCATTAGGGATCCTCTCAAACAAAAAATCTCGCTTAGGAATGAATACCCAACAAACGCGCTGCCGTGCCACCCAATATCGCGATGCGCTGGGCGTCGCTCAATCCCGGTGTAGCCAAAATATGATCGACTGATTTTTCTTGCCAGGGAATCGGATGATCTGTGCCAATCACAATTTGACTCGCCCCGACTTGATTGATGATGTGACGCAATGCCTCAGGGGTAAACACCAGGGAATCAAAATACAACTGTTTTAAATACTCGGTGGGCTGCTTTTTTAAAACAATCGAAGGGTCACATCCATCAGGAGAAACAAAACAACTGTGATTGGATCGTGGCGCGTAAGAAGGCAAATACCCTCCCCCATGAGCGGCACACACCTTTAATCGAGGGAATTTATCTAAAGTGCCATCAAAGATTAAGTGAGAAAGCGCTATCGTTGTATCCAAGGGGTTACCAATCGTGTTGGCGAGCCAACCATTGCCCTTGAAACGCTTATTCAATTCCGGAGTGCTTTGAGGGTGAATAAAAAGTAAAACCCCTAGCTCCTCGGCTTTCGCCCATACCGGATGAAACTTAGCATCCGAAAAATCCACTCCAGACACACTACCACCGATAGCCGCACCTCGAAGCCCTAGCTTTTTAACGCCATGCTCAAGGTATTCCACGGCTAATTCAGGAAATTGTAACGGTAATGAAGCAAAGGCCACAAAACGATCAGGATGTTTGGCGCAAATTTCAGCTAAGGCTTCGTTTTGAAGCTTACAAATCTCTGCTGTCAAATCTCGGCCACGACTGTACCAGTAAGGATTAATACTCAAGGCCTCCATGTCAATGCCTTGTTTATCCATATCAGCAAAGCGAGCCTCTATGGGCAAAGCCTGTTCGCGCGAGCCCTTCACCGTAACGAATACGCTTTCCTTGTCCGCCCCTAAGAGCGCTGCCGCTGCGGGAATAATCACATGGGCATGGACATCGATGGTGCGAACATGGCGACCTGCAACCATCACTTTACGTCTAGCAGGCTTAGCCTCAACGGCTGCTTTTGCCGCCGTTGTCAGACAACAACCGGTAAACACCGCACCCGCGGCCGCTGATGCAGTTTTAATAAATTCTCTTCTTGTATTGTTTTTCATGTTTTCCTCATTTTGAATTATTATTTTTGTGTAACACTGAATCATTAAAAAAAGTTTTTAGTATTTTTTTTAAACCACTTTTTTTCATGCCTCCTCTTCAGGTAGTATTCATGAAAATCATTAAAAAAACAATCAGACGCATTTACCCCACAAACATGAGCCCCCCCCTCCCGAGACGAATGGAATAAGTCCCTTTACTTTTTCATTGTCTAGTTTTTTTGAAAAACCAACGCCTTACTGCAGCGAAATTATTTTTTAAGGAGATTGAACCCATGCAACGCACCCCCATCCGAAGTCATAGTGCTTGGAGTGAAACCGATCGAATTCATGTAAAAGGCTTTGACCTGTGTCAGGACTTACTGGGTAAGGTCTCTTTAGGCGATATGGCGTTTTTAGAGTTAACGCAACGCCTTCCCACCAAGGAAGAATCCACTGTCTTTAATGCCATGGCCATCACCTTGGTCGAACATGGACTGACCCCGAGTGCTCTGGCCACGCGCTTGACCTATGCCGGTGCGCCCGAAGCCATGCAAGCGGCCGTCGCCGCAGGTCTGTGTGGGTTAGGCAGCGTCTTTGTGGGTAGCATGGAAGTGGCCGCTAAGATGCTACAAGAGGCTTTGCGCCCACAAGGTCTAGAGCCTGAAAAACCAGGCGTTTTAATCAAGCCTCACAATATAGATCAATCTGACTTAGCCATCCAAACCTTAGCAGAACAAGTGGTACGAACCCATCGAGACCGTAAAGCGGTGATTCCTGGCATAGGACATCATTTTCACAAACCGGTAGATCCCCGAGCACCCGCCCTTTTTAAAATAGCGATCGATAACGGATTTAACGGCCCCTATATAGCGCTCATGAAAGCGGTGGCACTTCAAGCAGAAACAGTCTACAAAAAACCACTCCCCGTCAATGCCACTGGCGCGATTGCCGCCATCGCCAGTGAACTCGGATTACCTTGGAAAATCGTTCGTGGCGTTGGCGTTATGGCTCGAGCCATTGGGCTCGTTGGCCATGTTTTAGAGGAAATGAGGCAACCGATAGCACGGGAAATAAAGACCCGCGCTGAAGAAGAAGCGACCGAATATGCCAGAAATCAAAAATAAAGTAGTCGCCAACGCGTTCGACGTTCTTCTTAATGCGAAACCTGGGCAATGGCGCTATGGTTCGGGTGGCCTGTCGCCCCTTTCGCCCCTGTCACCCCTGTCGCCCCTGCGCATTTAGCGGTAGCGCGATTAAAAGCCCTCACAGGAACACAAATCGAAGTTGTGCCCTATAAAGGGCTAGGGCTAGGGCCTGCACTGACCGACACGTTACGCGGTGAAATTCACATGACCGTTACGAAAGCGCTGATCAAGCCCCATTTTAAAAGTGGCAAAGAAGGCGCGCTGAGCGTTACGCGCACAATTTGCACCGCCTTCACTCCCCATTGACCCACGACCGCGCAATCCCAAACCGGCAGTGGTAACAGACTAGCGGTAACAGACTAGCGGTAAGGGGCTAGGGGTAACGGACTAGCATCTACGACTTGCCTCCAAACACAAACGGGAGACGATCACCCGTGGATTAAATTTTTTCATTTCAATGCCTTCATTGACTCGGCGTCATGGATTGAAAAAATTTATGCCATTAGAATATAAAAAGGGCTGTTGCATAGCCACTTTGAATAATGATCTTCATAAAGAAAAAAATCCGCTGACTCATTCCAGCCTCGGAAGCCATTACGCAATAAACACATCGTAGGCCTTCGCTTTCCTTTATATCAATCGAAAAGATCGATTTAAAAAAAATTATTTAATAACGCCCATAACTTTTTCGCGTTGGGGTTCATCCAACCCCACCCCTTCGAGTCCAGAAAACCAATCCTCTACCCGTTGTCTGTCTAATAAGGGCAGTATCGGTTTTAGAATAGCATCGATATTTAACTGTAAGTGATCAGAGTTGCCTGTACCAAACAACACCGTATGCACGCCCGATTCATGTCGAGCGTAACGGTAGGCCGCCTCAATCAAGTTTGAGGCCCCTTGCTCATGAATTAAAAAATCAAGGGGTTGGGCCTCATCGGCCAAAAAGGCAGGCACCCGTGCTTGTCTCGCCAATTGCTTAATTTCTTTTTCCAAGCGACCGGATTCACTAAATAAGCTTCGAACGGCAAACATCAGTACTGCACCAATATTTTTTTGCTTCATTAGCGGAAAAAGTAACTGGCGAGCATTCTGATTCAACATATGAAAAGCAAACATCATTACATCCCAGCAATCATCATGCAGTGCACTTTGTAACATTTGATGTCCTGCATCTCGGGGTGGCATTTCTGTGATCCCCAAAAAACGAAACTTACCCTGACGCTGCGCTTTTTGTAAGACAGGAACTAATTCGTTTTTAGCATAGGAATAGTCTTCGATTAAAACCGTATGTAAATAAAAAATATCGACATAATCGGTATTTAAAGACTTAAGACTTTTCTCCAAGGCTTGAATCAGTTCATCCGGTCGAACGCGTCCCCCTTTATTTACAACTTTTTGCTTCGTCGAGACGATCACGCCTTCACGGCCATGCGCCTTCAATGCGGCCCCCACAACGGGCTCAGTATCATAGGAGTAAGCCGTATCAATGAGATTAACCCCTCGATCCAACGCTTGGCGAATTAAGTTAACGCCATGATCAATTGAGTGGCCTGCACTCAAGCCCAGGCGACTACTCCCCCCGCAACCTAACCCAGCCACACTCACGGAAATTCCCGTGCGACCCAACACAGTGTATTGCATGATGATGAAATCCCTCTTTTTTACTAATCGCACAACCCGTGCTATAGCGCTATTTTTAGAGTCCTAAGAATCTACTGGATCTATGATTAGATAATAGGCAAAAAAAGACTGCTTTAGCCTTCAAATTTAATCCCTGCATGACGAATTAATTCTCCTATCCGTTGATATTCAGTCTGTATCAAATTGGAAAAATCTTTACGTGTGCCACCCACGACCACCGCCCCCTGATCGTTGACGTTTTTTTTAAATTCCTCTGTTTCGAGCACTTTTGCCATTTGCCGATTTAAGCGCTCGAGCACCACGGTACTGGTCTTCGCTGGAGCTGAAAATCCCCACCACTGTGTGCTCTCAAAGCCAGGTAAAGTCTCTGCCACGGTGGGCAAATCGGGCAAAGAGCGAATTCGATTTCGTCCCGTAGTCGCTAGGGCGCGCACCTTACCACTATTGATATGAGTAGCCGCTGAGATGGGGGAAGTGATAATAAACTGTATATGACCCGCAAGAACGTCCAACAACGCCGGAGCAGCGCCTTTATAGGGCACATGGGTCATGTGCACGTGCGCCATCATATTTAACATCTCCCCTGCCAAATGCGCAGGACTTCCATTGCCTGCCGATCCAAAATTCAAACTACCCGGTTTTATTTGCGCCCATTGAATCAAGTCTTTGACACTCATGAAAGGCAGCGCTGGATTAACCACCAAAATATTATCCGCACTCACCAGTTCAATAATGGGCGCAAAATCAGTTAATACATTGTAAGGGAGGTTATTTTTAAGGTGCGGAAAAATCGTGATCGGCATGCTCGAGGCCAGATAAAGCGTATAACCATCGGCTAAAGATTTAACCATGATTTCGGCTCCAATCGCGCCACTGGCCCCAGCGCGGTTATCGACCACAAAGGGTTGACCCATTTGGAGGGTGAGTTTTTGCGAAACCGCTCGCGCCAACAAATCGGGCGCTCCCCCCGGGGAGGACCCCACAATCACGCGAACCGGCTTTGTGGGATATTCAACCGTTTGACTCTGTGCTAGCGCCAAACCGAACACGAGGTTAGCGCCTAACCCCCATAGCCATAAAATAGAGCGCACCTTTTTTTTTATAAAAATGCCCATGGCTCTAACCTAACCGAGGGTCAAGATTAGCGTTTTCGGCTAAGGCTTCATAAGGGTGTTGATCGAGCACCCTTTGATCTAAGCCGGCTCCCAAGCCCGGGCCTTGCGGCAATTGAAAACAGCCATTCATTAATCGAGGTTTATATCCGCCGACGACCGCTTCGTATAGGGGGCTTTCGGCCAATTGATGCTCAAGAATCAAAAAAGCTTTAGCGCTTGCACAAAGATGCAAACTGGCTAGATTGCAAATCGGCCCACTCGGATTGTGGGGACTAAAATGCACGGATTCCCGCTCACACAGTTCTGCGATACGTAACATTTGTGCATATCCCCCGGCGTATTTAATATCGGGCATCACCACATCGAGTCGGTGTGATTCAATAAAAGGGGCAAAGCCTCTTTCCCCGATTTGCAATTCCGCGCCTGACAAGCGAAGCTGCATTCGGTTGGTCGCCTCATGCACTCGCTCTAACGCATCAAACCCATGAGGGTTTTCGCTCACGGGGCATTCAATCCAAAAAAGCTTGAGCGGTTTTAATTGTTCTAATAATGCAAGACTTTGGTGCTCGTTAAAACGCCAATGACAATCGACCATCACATCAATATCAGGACCCACGGCCTCACGGATGGCTGCAACTCGTTCAATGCCTTTTTGCACCAACGCTTTAAAACCAGGTTTATCGGCATCGGCCCAATAAACCCCATCAAAGGGCGCTATTTTAACCGCCCCAAATCCTTGACCCACTGCATGTAAGGCCGCCTTTGCAATACCCTCAGGGTTTCGATCACGAGCCCCCCGGTTAATGTTGGCATATACGCGAACGGCCTCGCGTCGGGCTCCGCCTAACCATTCGTAGACGGGCACCCCTTCTTGCTGAGCACAAAGATCGGTTAACGCTTGTTCAAGAGCACTAATCACCGAACTCGCAATAAGTCCACCGGCCCCATGAGGATAGACCACTAGCTTCGGGAAAACCGCCTGAGGCGATTGCCCCATTAATCGTTTACGCCACGCGTCCAGAAAACTTAACTGCGGCATCTCCCAACCGTTTAAGGTCGCCTCGCCTAAACCGACATGCCCGTGCTCGTCTCCCACTGCCAAAAAAAACCAATTAGTTTTTTCTGACACATGACATATTTTCGCTTCAACGGATGAGATTTTCATAAGCCACTAAAATTTGTTTTTTGCATGATAGCATGTGAAAAAACATTCATCACTGGAAGACCATCATGACTCCTCAATTAGTAGCAAAACTTATTCATGACTTTGATTCGAGTGGCATTCATCGAATCGGTAGCGCCGGCGATTATCTGAGCGGCCAATGGCTACAACACGAGCTCCAAAACGAAACCCTCACACTTCATCGCCAAACCGTGTCATTTAAAAAAACACAGGTCAAAGAAGCCTACCTGGAATGCGCTGGCCTTCGCATCGAAGCCCTCCCCCTTTTTGATTCGCCCAGTACCGGCGTCAACGGCATTGAGGGTACACTGGCACCGGCTCAAACAGGCCTTAAGGGCCAAATCGGATTTGCTCGCTTCCCCCCCAATGCCGCCTCTATTAAAGGGCAAGCACTGGAACAACTACGACAAAACACCCCCTTAAGCGCTCTGGTTATCGCAACCGATAGCAACGACCAATCCTTGGCGCCGATCAATGCCCAGCACTATCACCATCCACTTGGCCCCCCCATCCTGCAAGTTGCCGGTTTTCATGCTCCTTTCTTAACGGAGCAAGCAAAGAGGAGCGCTCACGCAAAGCTCGTCAGTCAATCAGACCTCATCGATTGTGAATCCTACAATCTAAGCGTCAAACTAGAATGCCCACGCATCGCCTTAGCCGCCCCGGTGGTCGTACTGACCCCACGCACCGGTTGGTGGGAATCGACGGCAGAGCGTGCGGGAGGGATCGTCGCTTGGATGGCAAGCGTTAAGATTGCCAGCCAATTACATCATGTGGCCAAACTCAAACGTGACTTTTATGCCTACGCTACCTGCGGTCATGAGTTAGGCCATTTGGGTTTAGAAACACTCATCAAAAGTCATCCCCATCTCGTCACCGAGGCCCATTACTGGTTGCACTTAGGAGCCAACCTGGGCTGTGCGGCTAATCTAGATCTTTTCATCCGTACGGGCGAAATCGACATGGCTCACACCCTTCGCCGCCTACTTATCGAAGAAAATTACCCTGAGGCTCATATTCATATCGAACCACTCGCAAAAATTTCTGGAGAAGGATTCGATCTTAATCGATTGGGGGCTCGGGTTTTATCTGTGGCGGGCAGCAACCCTTACTTTCACAGCACGAGTGACCGTTGGCCTGGAAATGTCAGCACCCAAGCCGTAGCAGCCATTGCAAGAGCGAGCGCTCGATGGGTTCAACTACAAAATGAATCGTAAGGAAATCGGTCACTATTCGGCCTGAAGGGCTTATACATTGATGTATCAGCAGATAAAAGAGCTGACAGCCAAAGTGGCTGAACTTGAAGCTCGGCTATCGATAAATAGAAAAAAATTCCAGTAAGCCATCCTCAAGTGATGGCCTAAGAAACACCCAATCATTGCGCACCCCCTCTAGCAATAGTCCCAGGGGAAAAAAGGGGCATCCCAGTAATACGTTTAAGAAAGCCTTGCATAAAGGCTTTCTTTAATCGGGCCTCCGTCTGGTGCGCTACCTGCTCAGCCTGGTACGCTAGCTAAATTCCCCAGTGTAATTTCTGACGATCTTCGAGGCTTATCCTGCGTCCTCTCCCGCAGTGACTTTGAAGGTTGCGGGATCACAGTCATTAATCCGTGGCTCACAACCTGAAGCAGATAACCATTATGTTTCAGTCAGATCGCTTTTTGTATGCGATATAGCCTAAAAAAATCATCGCGGTAGCAAAATGTGTCCACCACACCGTGTGATGCAATACAGACACCGTTTGTCTTGGCAACACCTGTAAAGCCAAGGAAAGAGGATAGGACACAAACGACCAAAGAGCCCAGGCGTCACGCGTTAAAGCTAAGCGAAGCGCTTGCAGTGCAAAACCTTGCAAGACGAGAAGTCCTAACATAATCAGTATCAAGACATCATCCATACTCGTTTGAACTGAACCGGGTTGCATAACCAAACGACGATACAGGGCCATGACCACACCTAACCCTAAGCAAAGCCCTGCCGCATTCATCGCGGCCTTAAAGTAAAGATAAAAATGACCCTTAAAAAAGTAAACTCCCAACACCGGTTGACTGATATTGTTTTGCACCATGACGATGAGGGTGCCAGCTAAAAGCGTCATGAAGCCGAAATAAATCAAGCCGTATGTGATCGCTGTATAAAGATCGGGACAGCGTGCGATTCGTCGATAGGGCAACATGAATCGAAGCGCATAAAGGATTCGGCTAAGCCAGTGATCATCACGGTTTTCAGGCAAGCCCTGACGCCAGCGTTGCACTCGAAGGGTTAGACCATAGGCTAACAAGGCTAAGGGCAGCGCCATCATGAGATACACCGCTAACGACTCCACCTGATCGATGTTAAACCAGATAAGACGGGTGGGCTCAAGGCTCATGAAAGTTTAGTATCGGAAGGGGTGGATGAACGGGTCTGTCTTAACAACATCAATACACGACGATTTAACCAAACCAAACCTATCCCCCACAGCACTAAGAGACCAATGGCAGCCGTAGCTGGAAAAGATTGACTCAGATAAGCCTCCGGTTGAGATTCCAGCAATAAAGTGCCCAGTAATCCAGCGCAAAAACTAATCCACAAGGGCACCATCAGCAAAAAAAATACAGAAAGACAAACCGCTGAGGTGAAGTCTTTAAAGGTTTTAAAGATAAGTGCAAAAAAAAGAGCCACTCGCTCACTTTTCGCACATTGAATCGCTAGATGCATAACAGCCATCATCCAGAGGAGGATCGCTACAAATCTCAATTTTTCGATATCATTTAGAATGACCCCTAGCAGCAGGCTCATGGCACATCCTAAAAAAAATATCGCCCCCTTCATCGCCATCAGTCTCATCCTCCATGTCCCCTAGAAGGGGTAACCAATTTTTGCGAAATTGCGTTTTAGCTTCCGCGTAGTTGTTTGACTCGGTCCACAAAAACGGGCAACACTTCGGTGTAATTGCCCACCACGCCGTAATCAGACCTTGTGAAAATCTCAGTCACCCCGTCCATATGAATCGCAGCAAAAGTTTGAGCACCCCGGATAACCGATAGAGGCTGACCCTACCATTACCCGCCACCGTAAACGAGCTGGGCCAGCACCAAAACTTCTCCCTCAGCCGCGAGGGCGGAGTAGTCGATCACCAAAATCGCTTTTACTTTGCGCCGCCAAGTTGAGCCCAAATTTTACAAACAAAAACCATTTATTGATCACCCGTCACCCAGCAATCCCGCATGAGGGCCATTGCATAAAAAAGCCCCACCCTAAAAGAAAAGCATCGTTAGGGTTGGGGACTGATTCGTTTTCTGCCAGACGAGTAGCACTTAAAAACACCGACTAGATCAAATGCAAATACCCTAATAACCCTAACAAAATACCTGCGCCACTGGCCCCATAGACCCCCACCAGCATCCAACGCTTGCGGGTCAATAAACAAATAGCCGCAAGAGCAATAGACACCTGCAACAAAGTCGTTGCCAGAGCCCAACGCTCATGCACATGCAACTCTTTCTCGCTCTTGTGGTCGGCTTCTTTGGCAGCTTCTTCGAGTTTTTCAGCCGCTTTCTTTATATCATTTTTTTCTTGCTCGTAACGCTCAAAAGCGCTTTTGAATTTCTCTCGAACTTCACCGGTTGTCAAAAACAAAGACAATTCCGCTAAATTTTGCTTGTTACTTTTAGCCTGGTAATAATTCCATTGATTGGACGCTGAGGTCTTTTGAATGGCGGCTTCATTTTTGAAGATTAAGGCCAAATTTTGCGCATGGCCTCCCATAAAGCCAAACAAGGCTCCCACGGTAGACAATACTGCTGTCAATACAGCCAAGCGAGAGGTGAAACTATCTTGAGCGTGTTCAGCCGCATGCTCTAGCTGATCTTCGTGAGGCGAACGAACTTCGAATTCAATCATGCGTCATTCCTTTTCTTAGTTAATTTGTCTTTTCCAATCTTGTTAAATATTTAGCACCTACCCAGCACTGACTAAAATAGGTCCATCCATCAAAGTCTCAGTGTAGCACGGGCGAATCAGTCGACATTCCCACACGGCTCAAATACTCCATCACCGGCTTTAGCCATATAGATAGACCTCGAGAAGAACTAAACATCGCATGAGCATCGCCCCCCTCAAAAATACCGAACGACACCATGGTCGCTTGCCCGCCTGCCTCGTTGTATTTGCGCAGTAATTCGTGAGGCAATTGACTGCCCCAATAACTGTCATTGTCTCCATAGAACCACAAACTGGGCAAACGAGTCTGGGTTGCATATTTTTCAAAAGCCAGTTTTAACGAAGACTCCCACTGACAGGATTCGATCCGTAATCCTCCAGCAAAATTGACCAAGCCTCTCACCCCGGTAATATTCATGCTTCCCAATGCCAAGGTTGTCAGCCCACCATGGGATTGACCGAATACCGCGACGCGTGTCGCATCGACCTCGGGACGTTGTGACAGGGCATGAATCACATCCCGAATATCTTCGGCTTGTGTCAAACCATTGCTGTAAATATTACACCCCGGATTAATGTATGCGCCCGTAGACTTTGAAAACCCTCTTCGCATCGGAATCACCACCCAATAGCCTCTTTCCACGAGAGCTTTGGCAGCCACACTATAGCGAGCTTTGGCCTGGAAATAGGGGTTTCCAGGGGCCTTGCCATGATTAATAATAATCAAAGGGAAAGGTCCTTTCCCCTCAGGCTTAAAAATCGTGGTCTCTAGCAACGCCTCACTAAAACCTTGGCCTACCGGGATGGACTCCACGGATTCATGTAATGAGGCATCTAGTTTTTGTGCGTGGGAAGACAACAGGGAAAAAACCTGCCATAGAACCATACACACACAAAAAACAAAACGCTGTTGCATAGAAATAAGCCCGAATGAATCAATGGGAGGATAAATCCTCGTTATTGAGTTTGCCCCTGCATGCAAAGGGTGCAAAGGGTGCAAAGGGTGCAAAAGGTACAAAGCGTGCAAAGGATACAAAGGGTAAAAAGGATACAAAGAGGCTCACTCATATAACGCAGATCCCAGAGCTCATATTAACATGAGGGCCCCTCGCTCTTTTCTATCTAAAGGGTGTATTGTAGACTTAAATAAAAAGCTCGCTTTTCACCTGGATAATAATAGTAACTATTCAATCCAGTGCCTCCCGGTTGCGACACAAAACCATAGCCACTCGTGCTGGCATAACGAGTGTTCGTCATATTTTTAATCGTCAAACGGGTCTCCCAAGGACCTGAATGAAAGTTAATCAATCCATTGGCTACGAAGTAGCCTGCCGTTTGATTGAGCGTCGAGGTCACGGTCGGATTGGAATCCGGGTATTGGGAGCCGACATAATGAATATCCCCACCCACCCACCAACGGCGGTCGATCGTATATTGACTACGGGCATTTAATAACCACTGCGGCACTAAAGCCACCGATTGATGGGCTTGAGGACCCGAAACATAATCGGATTGCTGATACTTGCCCCCCCCCGCAACCGACCACTGTTCGTTGATTTTATACGTGGCATCCAACATGACCCCTGTTCTGGCAATCGCATTGGCGTCATTGGTATTGTAAAAAGTGGTGGGATTATATTTAATCTCTTTATGGGTCGTTGACTGAAACAGCGATGCCGTTAAAAGCGTCTGGGTGAATTGCCACTGCCCGCCGCCTTCTAGGGTCTGCGCTATTTGGGGCTTTAATGCGCCAGAAAATATTCGGGCATAGGAATTTGGATCAAAGCCCCAGAACTCATCGATATTGGCAAAGCGAAACGATTGATTCCACTTCACATACACTCTTTGCTTTGGCAGATAACGATAATTAAGGGCGACATCGAAAGCATTGGCACTAAAACTTGAATTTTGGATGAGCGCGCTTGCCGATGAGATATTGCTGTCATAGGCTGAAGTCGATTGTAATTGTCGACGAAAACCCCCGCTGAGCTCAAGCTTTGCATTTAACGGCAAGCGATGGATGAGATACACCGAATGACTCACCAGCGCTGCACTTTGCTTATCAGCGAGTAAATTATTGTAATAAGGATTACCTGGATCGGTAGCATATTGATTCGCTAGTATCGCCTGTTGGGCTAGGGCGCCATACACATTACCGGACAATTCTTGTGCATGAGAAAAATCATAACCCACCACCGAGCTTCCCCATTGATCCCAGTCTGCTTTCAATCGAGGGGTCAGAGAATACTCTGAGCTTTGTATATTCGTTTGCGTAGGGCCACCCGGATAGCCGTTGGCGACCGAATCAGCACTCTCGTAGTAAGGCGCATATCCCTGGGAGCTTCGCGTGCGATAGACCGACTCCCCCTCAAAGCGCCAAAGGGCATTGAACGAATAAGAGGCAGCTAATTTAATCCCTGCATTGTCCCCGGTATTGGTCGCCCCCACATTATTAAATTTTGCCAACTGCGCATTGGACTGCCCCACTCGTCCTACCACGCCACCTGGTGATTGAGCGTTCGCGTGACTTAAGAAAACTTCCGCACTCACGCGATCCGATGGAGTTAAAAATTTGACTCCCTTCATATTGAAGGCATAGCTATTGGCTGCAGCGTTTTGTCGCCAACCTTGCGTGTTAGCCGTATTCAATGCACTTTGGATCAAGATATCACCGTCATTGCGACTAACAAAGGCACTATTAAATAGCGTAGAAAAACTACCCAAGCGCGATTTTAACTTCGTGGCCTCTTCTCGACTGGAATTCGTGATGATGTTAATCACCCCGCCCACCGCCCCATTACCGTATTGCACACTGGCCCCACCTTGGAGAATCTCTATTCGATCGATTTGATTCATCGATAAAGACTCCCAGGCCACGGTAGAAGAATCAATGGGGTTTAATTTTTGTCCATCAATGAGCACCAACGTATTACTGTTTGCCGTTGCTCCATAACCCCCTAAATCAACCGAGGCCCCCAGACCCAATTGTCCTAGGTTAAAGCCACTGGTTAATAGCCCCCCTAGTTGGGACAAGACTTCCACCACATTTTGCGCACTCGATTGAACGATTTGTTCCCGAGTAATCACTTTCACCGTCGCGGGCACTTCGTTTGAATTTTCTTCGAATCGCGATGCCGTTACAACGACCGCTGACAATTGTTTTTGTGCATGAACCTCCGACACCCCCATCGTTGAAATCGCCATAAACGAGAGGATAATTGCCCGTACAAATTCCTTACCGTGGGGGCAATCCCAGGCATGACTGTTAATAGACATCTCTTGACCTTCAATTCAAACAACCACTCATCTCGGACCTACACCCCCGTAGGCACTGGATTGGGTATTGGCTCTTTAGTTGAATCCAACGATCGAGCCAATCCATTGAGAGCCGGTATCCGGGCTAGCAAACCTAACTCAATGACCTTCCCAGCCTTAAGCCAGTGGTTTTTCGATTGAGCCAGTACATAAAAGTACGTTTGCTTACCGTTGCGGGGGCAGCACAGGTTATTCATAATCGAATCCCTGTTTCCCGTTTAACTGTAAAAGGCGTGAAAACCTTCTACGAGCACTATCAATACCATTGATTGTATCAAAAAAAGGGGGGCTCCATGTATTCAAAGATAGGGGCTCTATGCCACTCACACTGCCACTCACACTGCCACTCACACGTGAGTCGTCGTACAATCGTTTTTTTCTGACACCGACCCCGAGCCCCCCCCAAAAAAAGAAACACCTATGGCATTATTTAAGCATTACATCGGCATTGATTATTCTGGCGCAAAAACTGCCGATTCCAAATTAAGCGGACTACGTGTTTATCAGGCGAGCGGCAACACTCATCCGATTGAATTACGCCCAGAAAAAAATCGGCAACTACACTGGACTCGTCGACAACTCGCCCATTGGTTACGGGAACAACTTAATTCCAAAGAGGCTACTGTCGTGGGGATCGATCACGGGTTTTCCTTTCCGATTGCATACTTTGAAACCCACCAATGGAAACCACACTGGCCCACTTTTCTGGAAAATTTTAAGCGCCACTGGCCGACCGATGCCATTAACGCACGGGTCGAGGACTTTCGCATTCACAGTGCCGATGGCACAACCCAGCGCGCTGGCAATACTCGTTGGCGACGCATGAGCGAAGTGCAAGCCGGAGGCGCAAAATCGGTGTTTCATTTCGATGTACCGGGCTCTGTGGCCAAATCGACTCATGCAGGGCTTCCATGGCTTTTATATTTAAGAGAGACGTTACCCGGTCGTGTGCATTTTTGGCCCTTTGATGGATGGAAAGTCACGCCAGGCCAGAACGTGTTGGCGGAGGTCTATCCATCACTGTGGAGTGCCTTGTTCCCTCGCCAAGCCATCAGCGGCGATCAACACGATGCCTTTTGTATCGCGGCTTGGTTACAACAATCCGATCAAAACGATACTTTAGCGCCCTATCTGACACCATCCCTACCACAAGAAACACAAAAAAAGGGCCTCATTGAAGGATGGATACTAGGGGTTCGCTAAGGTCGTTTTAAGCCTTTTTGTAAAGGTTTTGTGAACCCTTGCCTATTCCCTACTTTAAAAAAATACGGGTTCCGGTAAGAGTCGCTGTGCCAATTTTGGTGCTGTCGCGTATAGGGTCGGATACCAACAGGTTGGGGGGCGTGACATCGGTGTCGGCTACTTTCGAGAAAATATGGGGCCCGTCGCTTTTCTAGGCAATAACGCTAGGGTTTGGCGCCATTAGACGTAGCCTCCAAACTCGACTGGATAGCGACAAAGCGTTTGGCCACTTTGACTGCCAAAAATACGTCATAACCCTGCGTTTTAAAGGCACGTTCATGGGCACTTTTTGTGATGAAACGTTGCATCTGCTCCTTGAAGACGCATCCTGTGGTAATGCCGTTGATGGTTTGGATTGTATTGTCTACAAATAAGCCGTAATGCTCAATCCCCGTAATCAGCAATTTTTTTGTGAATAAAATTAAAATGTAGACTCGCTCCTTGACTGACTAGCCAAGCAATATCCCAAATGTCCCTGTGCCTCATTTTCGCTGTGGTTGGTGTCAACGTGCCATCAATGAGCTTGGCGATGGATGGGGGCAGGGCCAGTAGTTTATCGGCAAGAATTTCATCAATCGACTCGGTGATCACAAGGGGGCTTTTCATCCCTTCAAGGACGGAGTAGTTCAACCTTCAAGGAATCGGCTCTCGGGTATATGCCGGAATATTGGCAATGTCGATTGTAATTTTTTGGCGTGGCATACCAGAGGAGCCAGGGTTTGTCTCAATGCTAACCATCCCATGAGACACATGAACCCATGCGTCTTTTATCATCCGCAGTCAATCTACTGCGCCCGCTACTTTAAGCGGTCACCCTAACTTCAATATGACGACCCAATACGAGTGCCGCAGCCTCGATTTGCTCTAACTTTGAAGCGTGGCGTAAATCAAATAAGCGATCGACTTGTGGCATATGCCAACCCAA
This sequence comes from uncultured beta proteobacterium, assembly GCA_903893565.1. GTDB lineage: Bacteria > Pseudomonadota > Gammaproteobacteria > Burkholderiales > SG8-41 > UBA5216. Next base: position 21,982 of record CAITMU010000009.1, read on the forward strand.
GCGTCTAGCTAACTCTGACTTTTTGATTCCTTGATCAGTCATCGCCTGATAAACGCCTAATTTTGCGCACTCTAATGCGGTCGGTGATACCGTGAGTTCTCCCCGTTTAGCTTTGCTAGGTAAAGGCAAAGACTTACGTGAATCGACATAAAAAGAGAGCCCGGTTTCTAAAGCATCGACGGCATTCAGTAATGCCTCTTCTTTATCCGCGCCAAAAGTAATCGCTTCTGGCACATCTCGAAAAATCACGAGGATCGTATCACCATCTTTTTTTAATGTCACTGGATAATTAAACATATTCTTCCCTCACTTCAAACCCAATTGCCGCTTGATTGCAGCCTCTAAACCTTTTCCTAATTCCGTAGTTCCTTGCATTGGTAAGGTAGATTGCTTAGCGTTTAAAAACACCTTCAAATGGGATCCTTTGTCCGGAAAGAAAGTAGCGCCTTGTAGCTCTAACCACTTTTTCATTTGCTTGGAATTCCTTTTCAAAAAATTAACATATCTGTTGTTTTTTTATAAGCCTTAATTTTAAATAAAAATCCCAATATTTCCTAGCATTTCGCTCTTCATCATCACCCAGCTACCACTGGATAAACGCGGATTCTAGGGGCGATCTTCACCTGCATATCACGCTTGGCCCAACGCCTGTCGTAGTCGGATTGTGGATTCATCCAACAACGGGGCTGCATCGAAAAGAAGAGTCCTAAACAGGTTCTTCAATATCTTTTTTACAACGACTAACAACTAATCATGCCCACTAAGGCCTGATACTGAATATGAGTCCCGCTCAATGAAAGTTCTTGTTTTTTCATGGGGTTTTCCTCATTCATCACAGTCTTATCATCCATTGATATAACGGCTAGTGGAGTGGCAAGCATTTTAAGCCCCCCCCCACAATAAGCTTTTCTTATCTTCAAATTTTGTAATCGCAAGCTTCACACAGCGGATGACAAAGTCGTTTATGCCATGGTGGGAGTAAGTCTTGAGGATTTGCCAAATGATGGACTTGCCCCGCATCCCTGACGCGCTAATAACGGGCATCCAAAATGAGGTAGGGTGTGTCATCTAGGGGTCGATTGCGCCATGCCTCTAAACTTTAGTCTGAGAGCTCCGTACATCGGCTGACCTGGGTGGAGGATAGGTTGATCTCTGACCCCAAGCGCTTTTGTAAAACCATGATGACTTTACGGGTAGAAACTCCTTGGACATACCTCTGCGGAAGGGCTCAATTCAAGGCTTGTTCAGAACGGGATCCTCGCTCCAAGGCACTGGGGTAAAAACCGCTCGAGCGCACCTGGGGAACATCAAAAGTCACTTCTCCCACTCGGGTCAAAACCGTCTTTGTTTTTATAGCCATTGGCGTAATCCACCCGTTGATCTGATCGCTCGTAATGCTTAGCTTTTTAGGTGCTCAGTACGTTCGATCCGAGAGGCCTCGTTAACTATGATTCGTAGCGCCTCGCTAGCCACCGTCTAGACCCTTTTTAAGAAGGCACGCAAGGCCTCGTGATAGGTTTCGTGAAGCGGATTATCTGATATTTCCGGTTGGGTTCTTTGGGCCATATTAGTGTAAACTTTATCTTTACATTGGCCTTAGCAACTCGCTACCGTAAAGGCGCTAAGGCAGCCAAGGTAAGGCTTTAATAAAAATCCAAAACACCGTATTTAAGAAACTATACCAAAAGATTCGATTTCACCGTCCGGGAATTTACAGAAAGTATTTTGCACGACCAAAAATAAGATATGAAGAAATGAGTATTGCCTGAATCCACCTTATTTAAAATTTGCAGGTCAGTGCAAATGTGTGAAAATCATCCTCTTACGTTTTATATTTAAATGGGCTTTGATGTTCTCCAAAGCGTTCTTTTTTTCTTCCCCCATGAGTTTTAACGTGCCTTTTCGTCCTCCTCCTACCACCACCACCTCAGTCCACCCCTCAGCCTTGCGACACGCTCCAAAGTGGCGGCAGGGGTTTGAAATGTTTGGATTCGCTGTGGGACTACTGGTCTTACTAGGACTCATTGTGCACGGCGCCCAAAGTCTACAATACCCGTGGAAATGGGCCAAAGTACCGGATTACTTATTTCATCAAGTCGATGGAAAAATATTCTTGGGTCCTCTGATGGAAGGCCTAGTCGTCACCCTTCAGATTTGTGCACTCGCCACCCCATTAGCACTTTTTATAGGCCTTTTTTTAGCGCTACTGCGTCTATCCCATTCGCCATTGGGTCGATCCATGGCAAGGCTAATCATCGAACTTATTCGCAACACGCCCTTACTCATACAAATGCTTATTTTTTATTTTATTATCGCTGATCTTCTTTCCATTTCTCGACTAAGTAGTGGTATTTTTTGCTTAGCATTTCATGAGGGCTCTTATTGCGCTGAAATCATCCGTGGGGGAATTCTTAGTGTGCGTCAAGGACAGCACGAGGCCAGTGACGCCTTAGGCTTATCGATAAAAAATCGCTACCGTCATATCATCATTCCCCAAGCACTACCGCTGATACTACCTCCATTGGGTGGCGTGCTGATTAATCTACTGAAACACTCCTCCTTTGTTAGCGCCATTGCGATATTTGATCTAACGACTCAGGCTCGCTCCATTGTCTCAGACACCTATATGGCCTTTGAAATATGGCTAACCACGGCAGCCCTTTATATGTTGATGACGCTGAGTTTATCGCTTCTCATTCATCGACTAGAGCAGCACTTCCAAAGACGGGCTTAACGCGCTCACCCCTTCACTGACCCACTCCCTCACCCTTCCCAATGACAACGCCTTTGCTCTTTTTTTCCTTTCATCGATCGATCCTCGCCTGCCTCATCGCACTCCTCATGGGGGCAGTAGCCCCCGGGGTCAGTGCTCAAAATACACTCCTCGAGCACATTAAAAAAACCGGTAAGCTACAAGTCGGCTTTAGTAGCTTTTTGCCCTGGGCGATGCGTGACAAACAAGGCCAGTGGATTGGTTTTGAGATCGATGTAGCCACGAAACTCACCCAAGATCTAGGGCTTGAATTACAACTCATCCCGACGGCCTGGGACGCCATCATTCCCTCCCTCATCGCAGGCAAATACGATGTCATCATCGGTGGCATGACCATCACACCAGCGCGTAAGGAACAAATTGACTTTACCTTACCCTACTCGAATTCAGGTCAAGGCATAGTCGCCTCCAAAGCGCTAGCCTCCTCGCTACGATGGCCCGAGGGCTACAACAGTCCCCAAGTGACATGGACCTGTCGACGGGGAGCCACGCCTTGTAAGCTCATTAAAGAGCGTTGGCCCAAAGCGATACTGCGTCAATTTGACGACGATAACCTAGCCTTTCAGGAAGTCATTAATGGCAATGCCCACGCGAGTATGTCCAACGAACCCAAGCCAAGCTTCATGGCGTTAAAATTTGCAGCCCAATTGTTTAAACCCACTGAAGCCATTCTTGACGGTGGCGAGGAAGGGTTTGGATTAAAAAAATCCAATCCAGCCGCGCTTAAATTCTTTAATGACTGGATCACCCGCAATAAAGACTGGCTAAAAACCCGTCACGACTACTGGTTTAAAAGCCAAGACTGGGCAAAACGAATTACCCCTTAATCGATGCTCCCCAATAAACGACGCCTCACCCGGTTTTTACCATCCAGACTCCGCCTTAACCGCTGGGATGCGGGGGTGCTTTTATTGGTGATCACTCTACTCGGTTTATTATTTCAACGAATAGACACCCACTTTAGTTACCCCTGGGACTGGAATTCCGTCTGGCCCTACCTCTATCGCTTCGATACCAGCAAGGAGCGTTGGGTAGCCAACCTCCTCATCGAAGGGCTCGAATGCACGCTACGCATGGCTTTTTGGGGGATGATATTGGCAGCCCTCATTGGGGTGGTGGCCGGTGTTGCTCGCAATAGTCGTAGCCTTTTTTGTCGGCTCGTTAGCGCTACCTATGTGCACCTTATTCGCAACATGCCACCCGTTGTGTTTGTATTTATTTTCGTTTATTTCATTGCCAGTCAGTGCTTGCCTCAACTCGATCTGGCCCACCGCGTCGAGTCTTTGTCCCATCCCTCACAACAGATCATCGAAAGGCTTTTTTCATCTTCTGAGAAAATTGAAAATTTTTTTCTAGGGGTGGTTTGTCTATCGGTTTATTCGGGGGCCTATATGACAGAGATCGTACGGGCTGGACTCGAATCGATTCCTCGATCGCAATGGGAGGCTGGAAAAAGTCTGGGGTTAGGTCAATGGCAAACACTTCGCTTGATTATCGCCCCTCAGGCCTTTCGTCACGTGCTACCGGCACTCACAGGACAATTCATCCAGTTAATTAAAGATTCATCCTTGGTCTCTTTGGTGTCGATTCAGGAATTAACCTTTATGGCGCAAGATATACAAGTGAGCACCCAGCGTATTTTTGAAGTGTTTATCCTCGTCGCTGGCATTTACTTTGTATTATGTTTTTGTCTTTCGTGGGGTTTCGAGCTCATTAACCAAAAATTCTTTCAGCCCTATGATCGACAAAAAAGAAAAGCCCCTTAGAGTTTGCTTAGAGTTTGTTGCGTTTACCCTGTTTGTCTTGGGGGTCTTTTTATTGGCTTATCCGCCTATAGGGCTAAAGATTAATGCCTAGTTGGCCTTAATGCCGGCAGCCTTAACGAGTTTTCCCCAACGAAGGGTCTCTGACTTCACATAAAGAGCAAACTCTTCTGGACTACTCCCCACGGTATCCAGTCCCATGCCCATTAAATGCTCGCGCACTTCAGGATTAGCGGCAGTACGACTGACCTCTGAGGCCAACTTCACAATAATGGAATGAGCCGTACCGGTGGGAGCGAATAAACCATACCATTGATCCAATGCGACCCCCGCCACTCCCGATTCAATCAAAGTCGGCAATTCTGGCAAAGAGGCAGAGCGCTTGGCTCCTGTGTTAGCTAAAGCACGCAGTCTTTTAGCCTTGACATGTGGCATGGTGGAGGTGGCACTGGCAGCACTGACTGAAACGCGTCCCGACACTAGATCGATAATACTCGGGGCCGTGCCTTTATAAGGAACATGTACTAATTTCAAACCGGCAATACGGTTTAGCATTTCCATTGTCAGATGTTGGCCACTACCGCTACCAGAAGTAGAGAAAAAAACTTGATCGGGTCGGGCTCGTACAAAGCTCATAAACGCAGGCACCGTACTCACCGGCAAAGAAGGGTGCACTGAGAGCACACTGGCTGATTGAACAAAAAGTGAGATAGGAATAAAGTCATTGATTGCATCGAAATTTAACTTGTAAATCGCCGGAGCAATAGCAAAGCCAATAGAACTCATCAAAATCGTATAACCGTCGGCAGGCGCATGTACTACCGCCTCGGAGGCCAAAGTGCCTCCGGCACCCGGACGATTTTCCGCCACCACCGATTGCCCCCAAGCTTCAGTGAATTTTTGCGCTAATATCCTGCCCGAAGTGTCCACCCCACCCCCGGGCGCTAAAGCGATGACCATTCGAATCGGTTTGGTCGGGTAGCGGGCAATGGTTGATTGCGAAAAAGCAGGCTGAAAAATAGCCAGCATGAGACACAATAACAATCCCCTCACGCTCGCCTCGACCGATGGATGAATTCGAGCGCTTAAGTCCTGGGTCATCCAACGAAAAATAGAATGTTTAAGGGGGGAGATCAATTTCAACAATGGAATGCTCATCGGTATCAATTTTATTTTATAAATTTTATCGTCCGCCCAGAATGACCCAGAAGGCCGCCCCGGTCATGGCCTCGCCTGAGGGGCACTCAATCCTGACTATCAGACTGAAAGATTATAAGGTGAGAAGTCAAAGAGGTCTAAAAATAAACACACAAACTCAGAAAAAAAAAGAGGGGTGTCGCCCAACGTTCCCCCACGCTCCCTCACGCTCTAGGATAGGGGAACTGGAATAGGGGGACTGGATGTTAGGAAACATGGGGGGGAGGGATAACTCCCCATCGTTCAACTTTCCGAAAACGGCTGCCGCATTCAAAAAGAAACCCTTCTTTGCCATAGCTTTCCTAATGGATAGGCAAAACTGTAAAAGTCTTCATGATCGTATCAATCCAATCCTAGAAGACCCCTCTTGAGCTTCCGCCGCTTTCCAAAACGATTACACTGGATCGGTGATTTAATGTTGTTTTTTAAAAAACACGCCCACCAAACGCTCTAGGCGCTCACGTCCACATGATTGCCCTTGGCTTGCGCTCCCTGGGAGGATTGCGAGTTTTGCAAATAAATATGGGCCGGCACTTTCGCAAAATTCGGCGTCGGTGGGGGAAGTTGGGCGTGGTTAGCCTGCGCATTGGCACTACTAGAGGCGGGTAAAGCGGGCTGAGAAGATAGTGCTGCTCGTTGCGGTACGGCAGGCCTTGGCGACTGAGCCTTGGTGGAGGCCGTCGACTGAGGATTGCGAGCCGCTTGCAAGGGGTCAGCCGATTGAGCTAACTGACTGGCTTGTAATTTTTGTTCAGTTTGCGCCGTTTGTACGGACGACTCTGATTGGGGCTGGCTCGCCACAGCAGGGTTGGCTGCCTTATTGGCTAGCGCGAGGCGATTGGCGAGCGCTTGCTGAGTACTAACCGTATCGGTGTTGGACGCCACTTCAGGAGTAGACTTTTTCGCAGCGCTTGCAACGTTTGTTGGGTTCTCTCGGTTGGCGGGAGCGCGCTCAGGTTGTGTCTGAACCGCTCGCCGGGCCGTAGCAACGGGCACCGCTTTCGTATTTAACGATGCGTTTGAGGACACAGAACCAATGGATGCCATTGCGCTTGCCTAGGGGATAAATTCTATAAAAAGTCTACAACTTTGACCCATTAAACAGTCTTAGCTCGATTATTCTACTCTTAAATGGGCCTCTTTCACCACTTTTGCCCAATGTTCGGTTTGCGATCGGATGAATTCACCAAAAGCTTCAGAACTGCCGATATTGGCTTCAGCGCCCTGCAAAGCCAATTGATTAGTTACCCCCTCGAGACTTAAAATATGATGAATAGCCTCATTAATTCTGCCAATTAATACTTTATCTGTTTTTGCGGGCGCTACGATGCCATACCATTCTTCAATCACAAATCCGGGCAACCCCGACTCTTGTGCGGTGGGTAATGAGGCCAATACTTTAGAGCGTTTTTCACTGGTGACCGCGAGCAAACGAATTCGTCCGCTAGCCGCCTGTTGGGCTACCGAGGGATAACTCACAAACATGAGTTGGGTCTCCCCACTTAAGAGTGCCGTCACAGCCGGTGCCGCCCCTTTGTAATGAATCCCCAACCATTGAGCCCTCATTAAGCTATTAAATTGCGCCAAGGCTAAATGGGTTGGCGTTCCTGGACCTGCCAAAGAAACCATCATCCCGGAAGGCTGACTGCGCGATAACTCGATCAGTGCTTTGATGGATTTGACAGGCAATGAAGGGTGAACCGCCACAACATACAGGCCCTTTGCCACCAAACTCACTGGCATAAGGTCGCGCAGAGCCTCGTAGGGTAGCTTAGCGAAAAGGGCTGGATTCACCGCCAAGTTACTCGTCGCAAAACCCAGGGTGTAACCGTCTGGAGGCGCTTTAACAATCATCTCAGTTCCTATGATCGTGCTCGCCCCTCCACGGTTATCCACAACAACGGGCTGCTTCAATACGTCCCCTACGTGCTGACTCACAATTCGAGCGAGCACGTCCGTGCCACCCCCAGCAGGCCAAGCAACAATCATGCGAATCGGCCTTGCCGGGTAATGACTTTGGGCCTGGGCGCTAGCCACGATCTCAAAGCCAATGCCTAGCCCTTGAGAGCATAAAATGACTAAAGCGACTATGATTTTAGCCCTCTCCCACCGGAGTCGATCTGCCTGCTTGAAACGCAAGGCTTTTATTGCAGCCTCTTTTTTAGATTTTTTATTCACCTTAAGCCCCCGAAGTCAAAAAATCACTATCGACTAAAATACCCCTACACCGATTATTCAGATAGCGCTCTTATTCATTTTTTTCATCATACACCGAGAACTCAAAAA
>CAITMU010000010.1 GCA_903893565.1 uncultured beta proteobacterium
AGGGGCGCCTTCAGGGTTGATATTTAAAAAAACACGCAAAATACGCTCCCCACCGTTGGGGCGACTGGGGAAGGCATCGACATGTAAGCGACGGTCATCGGCACGCCAGGACTGGTGGCGATTTTTGACTTCAAGAGGGCGAAAACTGGTGGGGGCCAATCGTAAGGCGTTGCGATATTGGGGTGCGATGGAATGAATAAGATGTAAAGCCTGGGTGCGAAAACGGCCAATTAAAGCTACGAGGGTGTTGAGGCTATCTGGATCAGCGCTGGCCCCTTTGAGGCAATCGTTAACGTCAAGACTGATGTTGCGTGAACGAGGAGACAGTAAGGTTGGCAGAAAAAGAGATTTTTCAGGCCCTGACAACGGGAAAGGTAAATGCGTAAAGTGTAAAACTTGCCCTGATTCTAACGCCAAAGGCCAGTGCTCGGCAGATGCATCAAACTCCCAGGTCGAAGCGTCGCAATCAATGAGGGGCAGAGTTGCCATGAGGGGCCGCAGTAAAAAGGGGGGGAGGCAAGAAAGAATACGTCAGTATGAGTAAAAACCAGTGTCGCCTGCTAACCGCAGGCTACCTCTGGAGGGGTTTGACAGGGGGCTATTATTTCATGAAAATGGTTCTTACAGTTCGCCTCTTTTTTTTAGTCTTTTCTGCAAGTGGGTGGTTAAAATAAAAGGAAAAGTGAGGCAGCATTTGAGGGGGGCATGATCCTAGGCGCTGTGATTGACGGGTTGAAGGGAAATACCTCCGGGATGAAGGGGAGAGAAAAAAGATTTTTGGTGATTGTGCTGTGTGTGTGTGCGATGACATAGAGCGCGGCCGGCACTGCCGATTTTTTTGTGATCAGCTACGGAGTAAAGCCTTGAATAGTCTTCAAAATAAAATAGCCCTACACACGTGGACTTTAGATACGACCGATTTGGCGCAGGTTTTAGCCGTGGCTAACCCTGCGGGCTACAACGCCATGGAGTTGCGGCATGTGGATTTTATGCGGGCTCGTCAATCGGGGTTGAGTGAAGACGGGATCGTTGATTTAATTGAGCGCTCTGGGATGGTGGTGGGAGTAATCGGCACAGAAAGTGGGGCGTTGTTTGAAAGTGGGGATACTTTAGCGCGGCTTATGGACTCCTTGCATTATGTTTGCCAAAAGGCCATGCGCTTGAAATGTTCCTTAATCATGCTCTCGCCCGGTCAGCAAGGCACAGGGGGGATGCAGAGGGCACAAAAAAATCTCAAATTGTGCGCGCACATTTGTGCCGATTACGGATTACGATTATGTGTGGAGTTTAATTCCCGTCATCCGATTTTTCGTAATTTGACGGATGGTGTCACTTTGGTCGATCAGGTCAACGAACCCAATTGTGGATTATTGGTCGACACTTATCATCTGCACTCTAGTGGAGGGCCAATCTCGGCGTTGGAGCAAGTGCCAATTGAAAAAATTATTCACGTCCAATTCAGCGATGTCCCTTTGGGACCGGCCTCCGACTCACGTATGCCGGTGGATCGATTGCCACCCGGTCATGGGGCGGTGGCGTTTGTGCCCATTTTTACCGCGTTGATGAAAATGGGATACAACGGCTGGTTAAGCTATGAGGCACCCAATCCTATGCAATGGTCTCGTGAGCCGAGTGTAGTGGCAGAAGAAGGCATTCGCCTTGTCAGAGCGCTCTTAGATACCAGTGCTCATGAGCTGGGCTTGAATAGATGATCATATTGGGCCCAGCCACTGCCACACGCGTTTGGTTTTAGGCCATTTTTCATCTTTAACGCTTACCCTGGCGACAACGGCGGATCTGGTCTTCAAGATAGTCTGCTACAAAATCAATTTCGGTATCGGTATTAAATCGCCCCAGACTGATGCGCATCAGTGTGCTTTGTGTATCGGAATGTCCCTTCATCGCGTTGATGACATGGGAGCTTTGCCCACCGAGACAGGCAGAGGCGGAGGATAGGGCCACTGCGGTCAAGGTATTAAGATCTAGAGCACAATTGTCAATACTGATGTTAATGTTGTGGGGGATTCTGTGTTCGAGATCACCGTTTAATTCCACGCCATCAAGGGCCATTAAATGTTTTAAAAGTCGATCACGCTGAATGCGGATACGGGTATTTTCAGAGGTCATGAGTGCTTTTGCAAGCTCATAGCTCTCTCCCATCCCTACGATTTGGTGTGTGGGTAGGGTGCCGGAACGTAGTCCCCTTTCGTGCCCCCCTCCATGCAATTGAGCCTCTATCTGAAGCGCGATATCAGAGCGAACAAAAAGGGCTCCTATGCCTTGTGGTCCATAGGTTTTATGCGCGGTCAGTGACATGAGGTCGACGGGAAGTTGCTGAAGATTGATATCGACCTTACCCGTGGCTTGTGCTGCATCGACATGAAAAACCACATTTTTTTTGCGACACAGTTCCCCAATGGCCTGGATGTCTTGGATGACGCCGGTTTCGTTATTGACTAGCATGACGGAACAAAGCAATGTGTCTTCCCGCAAGGCTTCCTCTAGGGCCGCCCAATCCACCAAGCCGTTACTTTGAGGCGCTAAGACGGTGGCTTTAAAACCTTCGCCCTCTAACCAATGGACCGTGTCGAGTACGGCTTTGTGCTCGGTTGCGATGGTAACGATATGGCGACGTTGGCCGCGGTGCGCCCGTGCGATGCCTTTAAGGGCTAAGTTGTTGGATTCAGTGGCACCCGAGGTCCAGATAATTTCGTTTGTTTTAGCGCCAATGAGTTGGGCGACTTGTGCCCTTGCCTTGTCGACGGCCTTTGCACTGGACTGGCCAAAGGCGTGATTAAGACTGGCAGGATTGCCCCATTGCTTTGTCAGCCAAACGCTCATCGTCTCGGCTACCCGTGGGTCTACACGGGTAGTGGCCGCGTTATCGAGATAGATAAGGTTTGCAGGCATGATTAAAAGCTAGTCTTAATGTGCGCCGTTTTGATAACACGACCCCACTTGTCCAGTTCTTCGCGAATTAATGCTGCAAAAGCTTCTGATGTCGTGGTGGTTGATTCAATGCCCAGTTGTTCGAATTTTTCCTTAATATCCTTAAGAGCCCCGATCTTCACTATTTCCGCATTCAGTCGATTGATGACAGGTTTGGGGGTAGCAGAAGGGGCAATGGCTCCATACCAAATCGCCATCTGAGCGCCCGCTAGTCCCGCTTCCGCGATGGTGGGAAGTTCAGGAATGCTCGACAAACGGTGAATGCCCGTAGTGGCCAGCAATCTAATCTTCCCCGCCTTGTATAGACTTGAGACGGGGGGCACACCGGTATACACGATGCTCAAATGGCCGCCCACTAAATCCGTAATCGCCTCAGCATTGCCTTTGTAAGGCACGTGAATCATTTGGGTTTTAGAGGCTATTTCAAATAATACTCCCGCTAAATGCGGACTGGTACCGATGCCAGGAGAGCCATAGGTTAATGCCTGGGGATGAGTCTTGGCTAGTGCGATCAACTGCTTTACATTGCGCACCGGTAAGGAGGGATGAACGGCAATGACCGCAGGTCCAGAAGCCAATTGTGATATGGGAGCAAAATCCTTAATCGGGTCAAAGGGGGAGTGAGCGCTTAACAAGGGATTGATGACCATAGGACCTGTGGCGCCAATGGTTAGCGTATAGCCATCGGGATTGGATTTGGCAGCGGCTTCCATACCAATGGCACCACCGGCACCCGGACGATTTTCAACGATCACTGGTTGCCCCATGTTTTCATACAGTTTGGGACCAATCAGTCGGGCAATAATATCAATGGTACTGCCAGCACCAAATTGAACAATCAAATGAATGGGTTTAGAGGGGTAGTTTTGAGCTTGCAACGCGGGGGCAACCCATAGTCCTGCCAGACTCAGTGCGCAAAGCACGGATAAAAACATTGTGCGCCCGTCCTTAAGAGGATGGGGCGTGTTCACGAGCCAGTCAGGGTGTGTCATATTTAATGGGTTGTTCCTTGATTTTTGGTTAAGGCGGCAATAACGCGTTGTCTTTTTTCTTCGACATCTTTGGCAAAGCCGGGATATTTTTGTTCAACAAATCCCGTGGCCAAGCCAAGCTTTAGTAAGGCCACTGCGATCGTAGCGGCCAAGTCATCTAGGTCAGGGCTTTTTTTAGCCAATTCCATGGCTTCTATCGTTTCTGAATACAGTTGTTGTAGGGCTTCTTTGGTTTCTGGGTCCAGTAACATCATGCTCATGGTGTAGTCCTGTTCGCGATGGGTGTGTAAGGGTCAAGCGAAGAAATGGATCGTGGTTAATTTATTGGGCGGGATTTTTAATTAAGTTCTTTAGATATCGTTCAAAGTCTTGTCCGACCTCTGGATGGGAGCGACCGATTTCAACGGTGGCCTGAAGGAAACCAAACTTAGATCCACAGTCGTAGCGTTTGCCTTCATATCGGTAAGCGATAGCTGGCTCTTCTTTTAAGAGCGCAGAAATGGCGTCTGTTAATTGAATCTCACCACCCGCCCCAGGTTGTATGGTTTCTAAATGATGGAAAATTCGTGGACTCAAAATATATCGCCCTACCACCGCCAAGGTCGAAGGCGCGAGGGCGGGTTTGGGCTTTTCAACGATAGCGGTAATTCGTTCGGTGATGGCGTTAATGGGGGTGGTGGCGACGATACCGTAACTGCTCGTGTCTTCGCGGGCAACCTCTTGAACACCCAAAACGCTGGCTTGATGCTCAGCGTAAGCGCTGCACATTTGTTCGATGACAGGAACTTTTGAAACAATTAGATCGTCGGCTAGCAATACCGCAAATGCCTCATTAGCCATGACCGGTTTGGCGCATAGCACGGCGTGGCCTAGTCCTAGAGCTTCGGTTTGGCGTATATAAATGCAATTGACATGTTTGGGCAAAATATTGCGAACAATGTCGAGTAATTCAGTTTTTTGGCGAAGGGCTAATTCATTTTCTAGTTCATAGGCTTTATCAAAGTGATCTTCGATGGCACGCTTACTTCGCCCGGTAATGAAAATAAGATCGGTAATACCAGAGGCGACGGCCTCTTCGACCGCAAATTGAATGAGAGGCTTATCAACCACCGGCATCATTTCTTTAGGGCTTGCTTTGGTAGCTGGCAAGAATCGAGTGCCTAGACCGGCGACGGGGAATACGGCTTTGGTAATGGGTTTCATGAACGAATCGGGGCAAAAAGAATGAGCGAAGATTTTAACACTGGCCTAATAGGCGTGGGTTTTTTAAAAGGGATGATTGATTAAAGTTAAATTCCGCAGCGTGAAGCGAGCAATTGCTGTGCGGCTCGCCGGGCCCGGAGTATCGGTTGCTGACGATACGCCCACAAGGGTTCCTCAGCCGGAGGGCTGATGATCATGGTGGCATTGGCTTCGAACAGAATAATGTTCCCCTCTGGATCGATACTAAAATCGATACCGGCATAATCGAGTGCCAAGGTTTTTTCTATGGCGTAGAGCGCTTCTAGGGCATTTTGCCCCAAGACTTCTGGCATACGAAGCAAAAAGGCCTCCTCCTCTTTTCGAAATAAAGGATTGTCTTTCATGGCAGCACTAAAATAATGCACTTTCCAGTGTTTGGAAATCGCTAGATGTAAGGGATAGATTTGGTGGTCAATTAACATGACTCTATATTTTCTGAAGTTCCCTAGAGCATCGGCAGCAGGTAAGTATTCCATGACCCAGAGTGGGGAGCCGGGTAGTTTGGTTGCCGTCGCTAACAGCGATTGGATATCATCAACCTTCTCAAAATGTTTGCCCCCTTGGAAGCCAGGGCTTCGAATGAGTAAGGGAAAATCAAATTGTGGGGGCAGGGCTTGAGTGAAGGCTTGCTGCGAAATGAAGTGGCTGCGATCCATTAAAACCATCTTAGCGCTACGCACTCCCGAGAGTTTTCCCAAGCGTTGCGCATTGGTGAGTCGGCCGGATTTTAGCACCTGAGTCGGTGGGTTGATCACAGGGCTTGTCGTATGGTTTAGCCAACGATGAGCCGCGTGCAAAGAGGCGCTACAGGTATCCGCATCGCCAATGGCATTTAAAATGACATCATGCACCGGCAGTTGCGGGTTGTTGGGGTCGGGGGGCACGTAAAAGTCGATCGCAAGGCTCTGGCTCTCAAAAAGCTCGGGAGTGAGTAATCCACTATAGGGTAAATCTCCCCCACGACCCGCAATGAGAATTAATAACCGTTTGGGGATGTTTTTCCCGCTATAAGGATAGGAGCGTAGAGGTTCTTGTTCATAGCCTTTTTGACGGTGTTCTTCGGCCAATGCGGATTGACCTTGTTCGTAAAAAACTTGGGCGAGTCCTTGGTGGGCTTGGGCTCGCGTTGATCGGTGGTGTGAGACAAGGGGGGTGTCCCCTAGTGCTTGAATAGCCTCTTCGTATTGCTTTTTTGCTTCTGAATAGTTTTGCTCGTCAAACAAAAGATGGCCTAAATTAACATGGATTAAGGGGTCTTCTGGGTGGTGTTTAAGGGCTTGCCTGTAAGCGGTTTTGGCTGCACTGGGGTAACCCGTGTTAGCCAGTAAAACGGCAAAATTAATGAGCGTGCCTAGATGGGTTTCATCCTCACGAAGGACTGCTAAAAATTGCGCCTTGGCTTCTTCCTCTCGGCCCAAGAGGGTTAATAAACTACCCCTTTCAAACCCATGGGCGACTCGATCGGCGGTGTGCGTTTTCTCGTCCGTCATGACGTTGCTGGGTAATGAAGCTACGTGCCTTAATCGTTGCTCTACCGCTTCGAGTTGTTGTTGAAGGCTACGTGTTGAGTCAGGCACTGGCTGCAAGGGCTGCGGTTTTACATGGCCTGACCTTGAGGCTGGGTCAGGCCATAAGGGTTGATCCAGCATCCGAAGTAAATCGTGCCTTAAGGTTTGGAGGATGTGGGCCCAAGAGGCGTGAGTGCTTTGACGGTAAAGGGTCGCCGAGGGATACCAAGGGCTGTCGTTTCGCTCGTTAAGCCAGCGCCATTCGCTATGAAAGGGTAATAGGATCCACGTGGGCAGACCCAGGCTCGCACTTAAATGGGCGATACTGGTGTCGACACTGATGATTAAATCCATACAACTGACTAATGCCGCGGTATCGGTAAAGTCGTGCAATACGATACCCAAAGGCCTAATGAGCGGATGTTGCGTTAGCGTGACAGCATCTTCTGCACTGTAGTCTTTTTGTACGCAAAAATAGTCAAATTGTGGGGGCAAATACGTGCAAAGTTCTTTTAGCGCTAGGCTACGAAAGTGGTCGTTTTCATGGATGGGATTGCCACTCCAAGCTAATCCAATGCGAGGTTTTGTTTTGCTGCCCAATTGGTTTTGCCAAAACAGTATTTTTTCTGTTTCAGCGCAAAGATTTTGATCGGGCGCAGGAATGGTATCGAGCGTTGTTTTGAAACACAAAGGAAGGCTTAATAAGGGGCAGTGGAAGTCCTCGTGATGGGTTTGGCTAGCGTTATTCGCAATGACTGTAATGCCCTCCAAGTTTTTCATGAAGCCGACCAAACTCTCGGGCACTTCGAGTGTTACTGTGGCGCCTAATTGCGCAACGAGAGGCGCGTAGCGACAAAATTGGATTGCATCTCCAAGACCTTGCTCACTAAAAAGCTTGATACTTCGACCGTTCAGAGGGGGCTCTCCCAGCCATAACTGACTCGCTGGGTGGTGTGGGCGAGGTTTTATATTGTCTCTTTGCCAACGCCATTCGTAGGAGGGCCAGCCATGGATAAAATCCCCGAGCTGCAGTTGGAGAAGCCCTCGGTTCCAATGGGCCTCCGCATAGTGCTGATCGATATGAATGGCTTGTTGGTAGGAATTAAAAGCCACTTCCCATTGAGACAGTAGCTGTAGAACATAACCGCGATGATTATAAGCCTCAATATACTTTGGGTTGAGTGTTATGGCCCCATTGTAGCTTGCGAGCGATTCATCCCATTGTCCTAATAGTCTTAGGGTAATGCCCCGATTGTTATAAGCTTGGGGAAAGTTAGCTTGTAAAAGTATCGCTTGATTAAAACTATCAAGTGCTTCGGGCCACCGTTTGAGGCGCTGTAGCGCGATACCTTTATTGTTATGAGCCTGGGCATAATGGGGGTTGAGTGTGAGTGCCCAGTTATAACTATCGAGCGCTAAGGGGTATTGTTCCAATGTTGTCAGTGCATTGCCTAGGTGGTTGTGGGCACTGGCAGAGTCGTGATTAAGAAGAAGTGCTTGATTAAAACTTAACACCGCAGGCACTCCTTTTTTTAAACCTTGTAAAACTATGCCGCGGTTATGGTAGGCCATGACATTGTCCGGTTCTAGACAAAGACACAGTTGATAGGCGTCTAACGCCCCTTGGAGTTCGTTTAAGTCCTGGAGTGCAATAGCCAGATTAAAGTATAGGAGTGGCTGATTTTTATTGAAGCTTAATGATTGAATAAAACTGGGAATGGCGGCCTTAAGTTGACCTAAGGCTTGAAGGGTGAGGGCGCGTTGGTAATGTAAGTTAGGGTGATCGGGGCTTACCTTAATGGCCCGATCCCATAGGTCGAGTGATTGATTAAATGCGCGTTGATTTCCAGCAAGGCGTGCGCTTAGTTGAAGCGCTTCTAGGTGATTGGGATCGGATTGAAGAATTTTTTCGTAAAGCGCCTGAGCTTGATCAAATGCTCCACTTTGATGATGTTTTAACCCGAGGGCTAGCCATTGGTCGAGTATTTTTTGAGTGCTGTTCACGAAAGTTAATGGGGGAGAAGAAAAAGCATGAGAGGTGTGATAGTAGGGTCGCAATCGATGGGGACTAAATTCTAGCAATGCTTTAATGGAGAAACCAATCCTATCTTAAATCTTCTCATTCATGCTGGGTGAATAAAAAGGAGAAAAATGGTAGGGTTTAATAAAACGGCTCCCCTCTTTCATCGATATGGCGCTTTGAACGAGGGCTTTACGCGTTTTTGATGCTTTGCAAAGTAAAAAGTCTGACTAGTCATGGCGCTAGGGGTGATTACATTTTAAAATCAGACCCATGGACAATTTTTTGAGAATCGGTTTATGCCTTTAAGGCTCGCGCGAGGGTTGGGTGGGGCCGTATTGTTTGTCAGTCTATTGTTGTTGTCTTTTTCTGTCCTCGCGTTCGACGACTTATCATT
This sequence comes from uncultured beta proteobacterium, assembly GCA_903893565.1. Lineage (GTDB taxonomy): Bacteria > Pseudomonadota > Gammaproteobacteria > Burkholderiales > SG8-41 > UBA5216. The sequence goes on from CAITMU010000010.1 coordinate 9,109, forward strand.
TCAGGGGCATTGGGTTTGGTGGGTGTGGCCACTCTTGTTATTGGTGGTGTGTTTTTTTATTGGATTGGTAGCGGTTCCGGCCGGTGTGGGTGGCGGGGTGTTATTTGTTCCAATTATTGGAGGGTTTTTCCCTTTTCACCTAGACTTCGTTCGTGGAACGGGATTGCTGGTGGCCTTGACCAGTGCGCTCGTGTCGAGTCCCGGTTTGTTACGTTTGGGATTTGCTGAATTAAGATTAGCCTTGCCATTGGCGTTGGTGGTTTCTGTGAGTTCCATTGCAGGGGCGTTTTGCGGGCTTTTATTGCCCGAAAAAATAGCACAGATCTCTTTGGGTATCCTCATTCTGGGGATTGTGTTGTTGATGTTGTTGATACAACCCACAAAGCTTGATCCAACCCAGCAAGGCGACCCTTGGGTGCGCGCCCTAAAGATTAGTGGTTTTTATTGTGATCCTTATTCAGGACAAGACGTGCACTGGACTCCCTACCATTTGCGCGGGGCTCTAGGTGTTTTTGTACTGATTGGATTTTTAGCCGGTATGTTTGGTCTGGGTGCTGGATGGGCCAATGTGCCGGCATTAAATTTATTGATGCAGGTGCCTATGAAGGCGGCCGCTGGCACGAGTGGTTTGATTTTGTCGATGAGTTCTTCTGCAGCGTGGGTCTACCTGAATAAGGGGGCACTGCTGGCGTTGATTGCTGTACCTGCCATTCTCGGTATGACCTTGGGCGCATCGATAGGCGTGCGTATTTTAGGACGATTAAATGCAAAATGGATTCGGTATTTTGTGATTTCTCTATTGTTTTTGGCTGGGTTAAGAATGCTCATGCAAGGCTTAAGATAAAGAGGAGGGGGAGGCTTCGTATGTATTTAAAAAAATGGTTTGAACAAAAAGAGAGCCTACTCTACGGGCAAGTGCTGGATTGGGTGGTGAAATTATGTTTATTGCTAATGGCGATTAGTTTTTTGATTTATGTGGGGGGTGGTTTGCCGCAGTTGATGGACTTAGATCAAGTGGCGCAAAACTGGCATTTATCATTGTCTGATTTTCAGCGTGCAACCCATCGTCCTCTAGCCGTGGGATGGCAATTAAGAGAAGTCGGTTTAAGTGGTGAATTTATCTGTCGACTGTGTATACAGAGCCTTTGCAGCGCTTCTTTATTAAGTCTCGTGTTGGTTTGCGTGAAGTTTTATCGACATCGGGATTGGATCTATGTGGCAATAACGCTGGCGAATCTAGCTATTTTGGGGTTGGCGATGGGTGGGTTTTTTTAAGCGCTAGGGTTTTAAAAAAATGCCAAACTCTTGGCGCCAAGGCGCTGGAGTCTTGGCTAGGCTTTTCGTTTGTGCGAGCCATAAACTCGTCGATAAGCATGGGCGGCTACCCCGTCTTTTAAGGCCTCTCGTACGGGGATCGCCAATAATTTAACGCTACGAGTCACTGCCCACCGTTGAGCGAGGCTCGGGGTTGGTTCATTCAAAATAGGGTAAGTCCAGTCGGGAAGATTTAAAAAGCCCGCTTTGCTGATGAGCTTCATAAAGGGCTTCGTGGCCGGATGAGTGGGAAACTGATCCAGTAACTTAACAACACTTTGAGCCCGTTGTCCATAATAAAGTTCAGGCAGGTAGCTTTGAATGGCTTCTTTAGATTCTTTGGCCGTGCTGGGCAAATTGACTGCGCCGAGCCTTTCGCCCAAGATTTTCATTTCTTTGAAGTATTGATCTTGCTCTGCTGCATTCAGTTTTGGGGTACGATAGTTTTGATAAGCATTGAGAAAGCTAGCCGTTTCAGTCAAGTGTACCCAAGCTAATAAATGCGGATCTGTTGCATGGTAAGGCTTACCGAATTCATCGATTCCGGTGATGTGTTGGTGAATCTTGTTCACACGTTCTATTGCGCTGTTGGCCATGAGGACGGATCCATAAGTGGTCGCCGCAATAAAAAAAGCCGTTCTTTCGAGACGACCTCTCAGGTCTTGTCGAAAGCTCGAGTGATCCCAAACGCCGGCTAATGCTTGGGGATGAAGGGCTTGTAGGGTGAGTGAACTTAAGCCTCCAATGATCATTGAAATGAAGTCAGCATGCACTTTCCAAACCATTGAATCAGGACCAAAGAGCCCTCGATCCCCGGAAGGGGTCAGAAAAGCGATTGGCGGATTGCGACTGCCACTAATCAACTGCCGAATGTGGTCGCGAATGAATTTTTCTAGCATATCCCTAAATGAGGTGGTTGCTTACTTTTTTTATTGAAAGGCCAATTCAATGAGAAAAGAGGAAAAAAATTTACATACTACGGTTGTGAGAATCTCTTAAGCGTTAGCGCTAACCAATAAAGGGGGATCTTTGGGCCACGCGAGGGCAAATATACATTGCACGATTCCAGCCATCAAACCGACAATCACGCCGATTTGTAGCGCTAGGTTGTAAGAGCCGAGTGCATCAAAGATGAGGCCACCGCCAAAGGCGCCTAAAAAGCTGCCGAGTTGATGGCTCATGAAAGCAATACCGCTTAACATCGCTTGCCACCGAAGTCCAAAAGTCTCGCTAATGTAGCCTGCAACAAGGGGAGCGACGCCTAGCCATAAAAATCCGATGTAGGCCGCAAACACTAAAGTGGTGTCGGGGGTCGGGGTATAGTAAAAATAAATAGCAACGCCAATGGAGCGTAGTACATAAATCATCCCTAATAAAAGCAGTTTATTGTAGCGGCCCCCTGCCCAGCCAAAAAATAGGCTACCCAGGGCGTTAAACCCCCCAATCATTCCAAGTGCTTTAGCGCTGAGCATGGGATCCAGTCCGCAGATTTCAAGATAAGTGGGAAGGTGTGTTGTTAGGAAAATGAGTTGCATGCCACACACAAAATAAGCCAAAGTCATGACAGCAAAAGGGGGGTGTTTCAGCGCTTTCATCGCCACCACACCCGGTGATTTGTTATCGAGTCCTGGTCGAGGGGGGATAGGCAGTCCATCGACTTTAGAGGCATACCAAACGGCGGGAATCATGAATAAACTGAGTACGACAAAGGCAAAGACCCCATAACGCCAGCCAAAATCTTGTGACAAGGATTGGCCGATCGGGGCCGCAATGAGTGCGCCAATGGAGCCTGCGGCTGAAACGACACCGAGAATGGTGCTACGTGTTTGTGGTGAAACGCAGCGCGTTGCAACGGCCATAGCCATGGCGGAGCCTGTGCAGGCTAAAGACAAGCCGATCAATACCCCAGCGCCAATCATCACGGCCAGAAAGCTGTGTGCCATGGCAATCATCGTCAGACCTAAAATGTAGAGTAATGCTCCAATATGCATGAGATATCGATAACCGTATTTGCCGGCCCAGGCTCCGACCCAAGGTTGTAAAAATCCCCAAGCCAAATTTTGTACGGCAATGGCTAATGTGAATTCGGAGATAGAGATCCCCGTTTCTTTCGTCAAGGGGTACATGAAGACCCCAAAGCTTTGTCGCATGCCGGTGCTCAAACTAAGCATCACGGCGGCGCCAATTAAGATGGGTAGAGCGGATTTAATGAGTCGGTTAGGGGTCATTTTTGATGAGGGTGTTGAAAAGGCGTAAGCCCTATATTGGTTTTGTTGGTTGGGCCAGGCTGGGACATTTTTATCGATGTTGTCAATGGGTGTGTTTGAGTTGCGCTTCGATCTTAAGACTATAGGCGGACATGGCGTAGCACCCTATGAAGTAAATAATAGCGATAAAAATGTAGCCTTCCAATTTAAAAGGGCGCCAGAGAGCATCGCTGTTAAGCGCCATACCTAGGGTGCCTGTCAGTTCATAAAGGCTCACAATCGTGACCAGTGAAGTATCTTTAAAAATACCAATAAAACTATTCACTAGTCCAGGTATGGCTACGGTGAGTGCTTGGGGCAATACGATGTTGGTTTGAATGGATAAGGCGGTTAATCCTAGCGATTGTGCGGCTTCGATTTGTCCTTGGCGTACGGATTGTAAGCCCCCGCGAACGACTTCTGCCAAATAAGCGCCAGCGAAGAGGCTTAACCCGATAAAGACTCTAAAAAGCACATCGATTGAAGTGCCCTCTGGCATGACAATGGGTAGTAGGAAAGAGGTCATGAATAGCACGCTAATTAAGGGGATGCCACGGATGAGTTCAATGTAGAGGACGCAAAATTGACTGATCCTTGCATTGGGTGAGCGACGCCCTAAGGCCAGTATGACCCCTAATGGAAAGGCGGTGGCGATAGCGCTGACAGACAGTAAGAGGGTTAAAGGTAAACCGCCCCATTGTTCGGTGGGCACGCCAGTGAGTCCCCAGAGGTGACCGGCCATTAAAATAAACACGAGTCCCAGTGTGAATGGCCAGACTAGGGCGAGCCACCGATTCCAACAAGAACGTCGGCTACTATAGAACAATAGTCCGATGAGTAGTCCTGTGGCGAGTAGCGGGCGCCATTGTTGGTCATAGGGATAGAAGCCAAAAAGAATGAGTCGGTATTTCGCACGCACCACGGCCCAGCAGGCTCCGTGGCCTGCTGCCGCTTGACACAAGGCGGGATCGGTTTGCCAAACGGCCTCGATCACGGACCAGCGTAAAAAACTGGGCAGTTGCCAGGCGAGCAAGCCTAACAGCAAGAGGCTAATGAGCGTATTGATAGGGGTTGAGAAAAAATCAATTTTTACTTGTCTAGCGAAGCTTTTTGTTTCGATAGGAGCTACATGTGCTGGGATGGCATTCAATGATTCTTGCATATTAGTGTGCTGACTGCTTCAGTGGTCTCGCGACCCAATGCATGAAAGAGGCCAATGCCAACGACAGGGCGAGGTAACACGCCATAATTAAAGCCACACACTCGATGGCGCGGCCCGTCTGATTGATAGAGGTGTTTAAAATCGAGACTAAGTCTGGATAACCAATAGCGACGGCTAATGAGGAGTTTTTGGTTAAATTGAGATACTGATTGGTCAGGGGAGGAATCATCACTCTTAAGGCCTGGGGGAGTATGATTAATCGTATTACCTTTATCCGATTCAATCCCAAGCATTGGGCCGCCTCCCATTGTCCGCGCTCAACGGATTGAATACCTCCGCGCACCACTTCGGCAATAAAGCCTGCGGTGTAAAAGGTCAGGGCAAAAAGTATAGCCAGAAATTCTGGCGTCAGAGCGCCTCCGCCTTCGATCGTGAAAATGCCTGGATGGGGAAATTGTGCTTCATGCGGCGCCCCTCCCAAAAGCCAGCCCAGTAGTGTGCCGGCAGGGATCAGCACAAGAAGGGGCCACAGCAAAGAAGGGGTTGACCCTGTTTTGTGAAACGGTGAACCAGGATACGCCCGCCAGCATAGCCCCGCAAAAAGCCCCAATCCGCAACCGATTAAAGCCCAAAGATAACCGTTTTCCCAAACAGGAATGGGAAAGTTAAATCCAGCTTTACTTAAGTAAAAGCCCCCGCTCATATGCCAAGCCTCTTCAGGCAGCGGTAAGGTTTGAGTGATGATCCAATACCACATTAAGAGTTGCAGGAGTAAAGGAACATTTCGCATGGCATCGACGTAGAGGCGACAAAGCGCGCGTAAGAGTTTATTGGGTGAAAATCGTCCCACCCCAATCATCACGCCTAGAACGGTTGACAAAACAATGCCCAGTAGTGCAACCCTTAACGTATTACTGAGTCCCACCGTGATGGCCACCCAGTAAGGGTCTGCAGAATCGAAGCTGAAAATCGACTCACCAATGTCAAAGCCTGCTGATTCCCATAAAAATCCAAACCCACTATGGATACCCCGGATTTGCATATTGTGGGCAGCGTTATGCGCAAGATATCCTAGGCTGAGTAAGCTTATTACGATGAGAACCACTGACCATCGATTCAAAGAAGCTACACTTTTGGCAGATAGCGGGGCAGGCATGAATATAAAAGTCTAACGAATGGGAGGGGCATATTGAAGCCCCCCTTTATTCCACAAATTATTGAGCCCTCGTGGCAATTTGATGCTGGACTGTGCACCGACATTGCGATCGAAAATTTCACCATAATTGCCCACTGCCTTGATGGCGCGATTCGCCCAATCTTTGTCTAAACCGAGCATCTTTCCCATGTCTTCACTCGAACCGATAATTCGTTTGATGGTCGGCTCTGGGCTTTGTTTCATTTTTTCCACATTCTCTTGTGTTATACCGTACTCCTCGGCTTCGAGTAACGCGTAGAAAGTCCACTTTAGGATAGAAAAAAATTCGTCATCTCCGCGCCGTATTGCAGGGCCCAGAGGCTCCTTGGAGATAAGCTCGGGGAGCAATACGTGTTGATTAGGATCAGGCGCTTCCTTGGCGCGAATGCTGGCCAAACCAGAAGCATCCGTCGTGTAGGCTTGGCATCGTCCAGAGAAATAGGCGGTGTTGGCCGCTTCGAGTTTTTCAAAGACTACCGGTTTTATATTCAGTTGATATTTTTTAGAGAAATCGGAAAGATTTTTTTCGGTAGTGGTTCCTGATTGAACGCAAACGGTTGCATTTTTCAGTTGTCGGGCATTTTTAATTTGGCTTTTTTTGGTCACCATGAAGCCTTGGCCATCGTAGAACGTGACCACAGAAAATACGATGCCCAAAGAGGCGTCTCGACTTAAGGTCCAAGTGGTATTTCGGGAAAGAAGATCGACTTCTCCTGACTGGAGTGCGGTGAAGCGTTGTTGGGCATTGAGCGGGACGTACTTCACTTTGTTGGGATCTTTTAAAATGGCGGCGGCGACGGCCTTACAAAGATCAATATCAAGCCCTGACCAGCGACCTTGATTGTCAGCTTGCGAAAAGCCAGGTAGCCCTGTGTTGACTCCGCAAATGAGTTGTCCGCGTTGTTGAATGCTCTCGAGTAGTTTGCCAGCCTGTGCTTCAAACAAACAAAGCGTTAATAAACATCCCAGAACAAAAGTGTAGCCATTCAAGCGTCTCATGCTGTGGTCCTGTATTTTGTTAAAGTGGGGCTCTTTCTTATATGGGGAATCATCCGTATGGGATATGGGGATCTTAAAATGAGGCGGCGATTTTTAGAAGAAAAGATAAAAGCAATGTGGATATTCTGTTTGGACTATTGTAATCGGGAAGTGGTGTGGTTTTATGCGTTGTTTTCTTGATAAAACAGTAAAATGAAGAAAGTGGTGGGAAAAAAAGTTAAAAATTAATATCATTACGTGCTTTTTATCGATTTAGTGGGCTCTTTTTTGTTTTTGGCGGGGGATGAAAAAAAAGTGTTTTGTCAAACCTGAGGCCTCTTTATGAGTGGGTCAAAGAAGAAAATAGTAGGATAGGTGTTACGATTTTGGTAATTTTAATCATGCCCCTTTTTCTAGGGTATTGAGTTTTTGCGAAGTCTCATAACGGAGTGGATTGATTCATTGACTCCGGGTTCCTTGGGATTACATTTTGTTTTGAGGTCTAAGTCGTATGTCAAAAATATCATCTTCTCCAGTGCCAGAACGAGTATTGCAGTCGATTGAAGAGGTCGACGCAGGATTAGGGGCTGCAGGCTATATTGCGAATGAGCAAATCAACACTACGGTGTATCTCGCGCATCATCTTAAAAAGCCTATTTTGGTGGAAGGGCCAGCCGGGGTCGGTAAGACGGAGTTGGCCAAGTCGATAGCCACCTGGCTCGATCTGCCTTTGATTCGTATGCAATGCTATGAAGGCCTCGATGAGTCTAAAGCCTTATATGAATGGAAGTATGGCAAGCAGCTACTCTATACGCAGATTTTGAAAGATAAAATTGGTTCGGTAGTCGATACTGCTGATAATTTGGCCACAGCACTGGATAAGCTTCATAGTTTCGGGGACATCTTTTTTTCCCGCCAATTTTTGGAGCCCCGTCCCTTGTTAAGAGCGTTGGAGCAAGTGCGAGGCTCGGTATTATTGATCGATGAAATTGACAAATCAGATCAAGAATTTGAGGCATTTTTGTTGGAGATTTTGTCTGATTATCAGGTGACTGTGCCCGAAATTGGTTGCGTTTCGGCGCTAGTGCCCCCGGTCGTATTGTTGACTTCCAATTCGAGTCGGGATTTGGGGGATGCATTAAAAAGACGTTGCTTGCATCTTCATATTGGATTTCCCGATGAGGCCTTGGAGTTACGCATCATTGAGTCTCGAGTGCCAGGCCTAGAGTTGCGTCTTCGGCAACAGTTGGTGAGCTTTGTTCAACAACTGCGCGCCTTAGATTTGAAGAAGTTACCCTCGGTGAGCGAGACCATTGACTGGGCTAAGGTTTTGTTGCTCTTGCATACATCGGTTCTGGAAGTGGGCGTGGTTCGGCAGACGCTTAATGTATTGTTGAAATTCGAGGCGGACATTGAATTGGCCCAAGGACAATTATCTGGGATGGTGCAAAAAGCGCGGCGCGATGCCCGCTTGGAGTAATTGATCCATGTATTTACCTACCGATAGCTCTCCTAGTCAGAGCTTGGCCAGTGAACCACTGCGTCGATTTTTACAAGTGGTGCGTGGAGCGGGGGTGCGAATTTCGGCGGCTGAGGGCATTGACGCAGCCCGCGTCGTTCAAATCGTCGGTTATTCCGAGCGCGGAGCGTTAAAGTATGCTTTAGGCTCGGTGCTTGCTAAGACTGTGGCTGAAAAAACTATTTTCAATGAAGCCTTCGATTCGTATTTTAAACGGGAAGCTTTAGTGACTGAGGCTTTTGATCCGGCCTCTGCAGCAGACCCTGATAGCAATACGGCGCCGCCGCCTTCGTCAGCGGACTCGGTAGTTGGGGAGAGTGAAGCGTTAACGCAAAGACCCTCGCAGGCACTGGAGTCGCTGATCGAAAGCAATGACGCAGCCGGTCTGGCATCAGCACTGGAGTCAGCTGCTTTGGCGACGGGGTTAAAAAATATTCGTTATATGACCCAGAAAAATTTATATGTGCGTCGTATTCTAGATCACATGGGCTTAGAGCGACTCGAGCAGGCGATCCACTTTTATCGTAGCGCTGCCGATGACTTAAATCAGAAAAAAGCGCAATGGCTGGGTGGTCAGTTAACGCGGTTACGTCAACAGATTCGTGATTATGTTGAGCGCCAGCTCTTATTGTTTTCTCGTGCTGATAGTGAACAGTATCGGGAGGAGATTCTTAAAGCAGCCCGTCTGTCTAATATCCAAAAGCGGGATCTGGATAAAATGCGCATTCTCGTGCGTCAGATGGCCAAGCGACTCGCGGTGCGATATGCCAAACCCCGTCGACGTCGATTACGCGGCCAACTCGATGTGCGTCGCACATTAAGACGTAATATGGGTTGGGGAGGCATTCCCTTTTTGACCGTTTGGAAGCAAAAGCGAATTGAAAAACCGCGCGTCATGGTGCTTTGTGATGTATCTGGTTCAGTGGCTGAGATGGCCCAATTTTTATTGATGTTTTTATATGCGATCAACGAAGTGTTGGCTGATATACGTTCTTTTGCTTTTTCTGGTTCTTTGATTGAGGTCAGTCAAATCGTGGAGTCAGAACCCGTTGAACGGGCGATTGAAACGATATTAGAGCGCGTGGGCTTTGGTTCATCAGACTTTGGTAATTCATTTGCTGATTTTGAGGCGGGTTGGATGGATTGTGTTACGTCCAAAACGACCATCATTATCTTGGGAGATGCACGAGGAAATGGCAACGACCCGCGCCTAGAGATTGTGTCTCGTTTGTCTCAACGCGCTAAGCGCATCGTGTGGTTAAATCCCGAATATCGATATGCTTGGGGTACCGGAGACTCGGATATGTTGCGTTATTTACCCTTTTGTCATGTCGCTCAAGTGTGTCACTCCTTAAGGCATTTAGAGCGAGCCATTAGCGCGATATTGGAAGACGCGGTGTAAGGGCTATTTTGCTGCGGTCGGATTGTTTTTAAAGATCTAACTAACCCCATCCAAACGAAGGATATGACGGGTAAACGAACCCCATCCAAACGCCTTTTATTTTTTTATAAAATGAATGCGTGTTACTCATTCGGCATGAAATTTTCCTCGCGTCCCCCAATTAGTTATAGAAATTAGATTTATTTATTTTAAATAATCTGTAAGATGGTAATGGAAGGTTGCATGGGTCCTACGTACGGATGATTTTTTTAAGATAAACGAACGCATCATGGGAAACTTTAGGCAGATCGTTTTCCCCGTGTATTGGAAAATGACTTAACTAAAAATTCCAATCAAAGCATTATTATTTTTAATTCATGGAATAGATGATTTCAGCTATGAAAGCCTCAGCCGATTGCACTCTTATCAGTTTGTCCTCTTTTAATTCCCCCGCTAAGCATTGGGAGCGTGACTTTCGTTTTGCTGGGATCAAGGCGGACATGGTGACTTCTCCCGAGAATTTATATCAGCGTGTTTTATCGGGCAAGGCCAATTGCGTCTTTCTTGAGTGCGATCCGTCTCAACCGGAAACGCTGATTACGTTAAATAAAATACGTAAAATTACTGATTTGCCGATATTGGCTTTTTCGCAACCGGTCTCAGTCAGTTATCGCGTTAGTGTATTAGAGGCCGGTGCAGATGATTATATCGTTTTGCCTTTTAGTGTTGAAGAATCACTGGCACGAAGATTCGCCGTTTTAAGACGTTCAGGCATGGGTATGAGCGAATTAAACATTCAACCTCAAGCGACAGTGGCCCGTTCGATGGTGGTGACGCGTCGGTATGCCAGTCGTTTTACAAACGCTGCCACAAACAGTGGTTTTTGGATTCATTGATCGCCCAATCAGTAACGAATGTTTTTGACTGCTTTTATGTAGGGTCGTGGTAACAAGAGAAAAAAAAGATTTTTTTGCGTTGACGAAATGGATTGAAATTCTTTTTTTTAAGGCGAACCGGTTAGAATGGGATTGTTTTCACAATCCATGGATGCCCTTCCTTTGCTTGACTATCGTAATGTAAGAATGTGCCTCTTGGCCTTCGCGATGCTCGCGATGTCTTTTCCTATTTGCGCGGCTTTTGATGCTTGTTTAGATTATTTCCCCGCTAAGCAAATTCCTCAAACCTCTGAATTGGGTCG
>CAITMU010000011.1 GCA_903893565.1 uncultured beta proteobacterium
GAGGCACTTCCTAAAGTAATCGCTCCAGCATAAGTGCCAGCCGTGCTACTAGAATTAGTCAGCGCGCCACCGCTCGAAACACCTGTGCCATTTAACGTTAAGGCATTGGTATTAGTCATCGTAATGCCATTTAAATCCAATGCTGCACCACTCGTAAGAGTAACGGCTCCCGTAGAGCCCCCGAGCGCGGCCGCATTGCCGACTTTTAAAGTGCCTTCAGAAATAGTGGTGCCGCCACTATAGGTGTTAGTCCCGGATAGGGTTAAAGTATTTGAACCAATCTTAGTAAGAGCATAAGCTGCGCTAATATTTCCACTGACAGTAATATCACCAATAGAGCTACCTATTGAAGATGCACTACCTAAAGTAATCGCACCAGGGTAAGAGGCTGCTGTACTACTGGAGTTAGTTAGTGCGCCACCACTCGAGATCCCTGTACCATTTAAAGTTAAGGCATTGGAATTAGTCAGCGTTGTGCCATTTAAATCTAATGCTGCACCACTACCAATGGACACCACCGCAGATCCACCTAACGCAGTTGCACTACCAATCTGCAAAGTACCGGCATTTATAGTTGTGTTGCCTGTATATGTATTGGTGCCCGAAAATTTGAGTATTCCCGTGTAGGAATTTGTACTTATCGATCCCGTCCCAGAAATTATTCCTGATAAAGTAACGTTTGTTGATCCGGAAAAAGAAATAGCCCCAGCATTAGCAATCGAAGATGAGAGACTGCCCACGTTACCCGTGTCAAAATTAATGGTGCTTCCACTATTGATAATGATTGAGTTATAAGCACTGGTATTACTTGAAAGTGGAGCATAACCCAGACTCCAGTTTGAATCGGTCGACCATGTACCACCACTTGAACCTGTATAGGTATCGGAAACGAACGGACTACTATATCCACTACAACCACCAAAAGCGCAAAACGTTGGCGGTGAATTAGCTGTAGTGCCATATCCCCAACCAGAGGCGCTAAAAGTAAAACCTGTGAAATTACTAGCCACCGCCATTTGTGCTGTGGTCAAGCCCGTTGCAGAAGAATAAGTGTCTGTTGATCCTGCACCAAATGCAGTTAAACTAGAATTTAGCGTTGAGTTATAGAAAGTATTTGAAACATAATTAGAAGATGTTGCTGACTGATAACCATCAATAGCACCCACATTAGTGGAACCCGTTCCAGCACTCACTTGCCCTGACACGTAAGCGTAAGTGACTTTTACTTGATTGTTATAACCAATTAAACCCCCTATATACTGAGCTCCTGTACCCGTAGTCACATTGCCAGTGTTATAGACGTTTGAAATCCCTAGTACGCCCCCGCCGTCAGAATAGGCAATTAGCCCCCCAATTTTTTGGGCATTATTTCCAACAACAACGTTTCCCGATGAAAATGCATTACTGATTTGACAGTAACAGTAGCCCACGAGACCACCAATTTGCGCATTCCCACTCGTTAGCGCAGTAATAGTTCCTGCATAATAAATATTGGAGCTACCGGTTGTTGCGCTGTAGGTGTTATTCATGAAGCCCGCTATACCACCAAGGTTGCTACAAGAGCCCGTGCAAGTAATATTTACACTAGAGTACGAGTTAAGAACCTGGGATTGAGACTGGACAATTCCTGACAAGCCGGAAGCATAATAACCACCAGTCGACATAGTAATGCTGCCACCCCTAGTCCCGATATTACTTAGAATTGAAAAATTTTTGATTTGTCCAACAAGTCCTGCTCCATCTCCGGGAGGAGTTGAAAGGGTAATGGATAACCCTGTAATAATATGACCAAACCCATTTAACATTGAAGAATCAATGAGTTTTTGCTGACTACCAGTGTAATTACCCGAAAATGCAAGATCCGAACCCAAAAAAGTATATTGATAATTGGCTATCGAATTGAATGCTGATTGAGAGTTGATTAATACATAGGTGCGTCCATTGATGTATATTGAATTAGAAGCACTCGCGACATTAATCTGTCCATTAAATCCATTTTGAACTGTCAATAAACCGCTGGTGGGTGAAGCTGCCATCCCCATCAATACATACCCCACGCTATTAGTACCACTCGGATAACCATATAAAGTGGAGTTTCCACCATAAGCGTTCATTGCTAGTGCTGCTGTACCAGTCAAATTAAGTGAACCAGCGACATTGGATCCCCCGACATAAATATTATTGTAGGCACTTAAAGTGAGCATTGTTCCCGCAGACCAACTAATGGTGTCGTATATGTAAATATTGCCACTTCCTGATGAGGTACCACTCCCACAGGTAACATTAGTACAGGCCACTGCGCTGGAAGTGGTTTGGAGAGTGACATTGCTTGTCGCCAAAGCCGTTTGAATGGCTGAACCAGTAATGTCTCCTCCAGAAGAGGCCACAGTTAAGTCATAGGGATCCAACAACCAAGTGCCCGCTGTGCCATTAATACTGGCCGCTTTGACTTTTGCCGTTTGAGCAATTGTTAGTATTTCACCTGAAGTCTCAATAAAACCACCATTACCTGTAATCCCCATTGCATTAGCCGCAAGAGTGCCGGCAACAATATTCTCATTACCCCAAACGAGAAGATTGCCGCCCTTACCCGCATTAATGGCGTTGGCACTTAGACGACTATTGGCGTCAATAGAGGTTATTTGTGAAGTGGTAACAAAGATAACTTCTGAGAGATTTGGAAGTAGCGCATCTTGCGCCATACTGCCAGGAAGGGGATTTATTTTAAAATCGCGACCCGTGATAATGTTGCCGCCACCCAAGCTTCCATTGGCTTCTAGGGTAGCGCCCGATAAAATTGTACTAACGAGTCCGGACTGAGCAATGGTTCCACCTAGGCCCGCTCCCCCATTAGTTTGAATATAGCCGGTATTTTGGTAAGCCCCAGCGGGTGAACTCATTATGATTAAGCCACCTGCGTCCGCATTCGCCGTAATAGTCGCTGCGTTATAAAGCGAATTATATCCCGCGACGTAAATTTGGCCAGCGTGAGAACTGAGGGTAATTAGGGGGATACTACTTTGTGCATTAGCGCTAATAACAGTGTTCTTGTCAAAAATAGTGTAACTAGAAATAATATTGCTAATGCTGGGAGGAGAAAAATTGACAGCAGCTAATATAGTGGCTAATTGGGCATTCAGTGAAGAAGGTGCTAATAAGCTAGATCCACTACTGATTGTGCCCGACACACCTATGTGAATAGAGCCTCCATCTATGAATCCATCCGAAGCGATTAGGGCGCCAGTAAAAGTATTCGTGTTTTTGGCCGCAATTACAATATTGCCGCCAGTATTTAATTTACCTATTGAATCAACAATGCCATCAATATTGATGTTGCCGTTCATAGAAACGATATTAATCGTGCCGCCATTTTGGCCGTTGCTAGCAATATAACTATTCTCACCAAGATTAATATTGTTAGTTGCGATCAGGTTAATAGTGCCCCCATTAGAAATATAGGCATTATTGTCTGCCGATGAGGCATTGTTAACATAACCATTTTTTCGACGGATATTGGCTATACTGGAATTACTATTCGAGCTAGTCCCACCACTACCGTTTGAATTAATATTTCCTAGAATATTAAGCACAGCACCGAGTAAATAAATAGACGATTGTGATCCCCCATTGGTATTAATCGAACCACTGACGTTAATGGTTTGAGCCACAGCATACACTTGTCCTGCAGTCAGGTTATTGTTTAAATTAATAGTACCACCCACAGCATTTAAAGTAAGCGCCGTGTTTGGATTCATCGAGTTGATATCAGCGCCAACTAAGAAATTGATGAGTGGAGTTTCAATTTGATTACAAATGCCTAACGAACCACAACCTGAAACTGTCGCATCAAGAGTCACATTGGTCGTGGAAAGCGCTTTTGAAATGACATTGGCAGCCTCACTATCGATCGTTATCGACAGTGGGTCTGTCGTCCAATTACCCATTTTACCTTTCAGTGCAATCGTTTCAACCACCAGCTGTTTCCCGTAGGTCACGGTTTTTGCTGAACTGGTATCAATCATTCCACCGTTTCCAGAAAGCTGCCCCCCATTGGCTTTAATAGATCCCTCAATGACTGTATTTTTTTGCGACCATATATCAATCGTCCCGCCATTTCCATTTTGAATGGCAGAGGCATCAACAAGAGCTCCGGCAGCCACTGTAACTTGATTGGCATTGACAATTGAATTGGTGGTATTGGGACTTGTTTTTCCGATCAATATTTGTCCCCCGCCCGTAGCACCTGTCACGGTTGTCTTTGAAGCGACACCCAAATGGATTTCGCTGCCAGCAATGGTGATTTGTCCGCCATTTGAAGTATCTGAATTGGCTGCCACAATTCCGTTTTGGTTCACTGTTGCGGCCGTTAGCCGAATCACTCCACCCACCTTACTAATACTAGAGGCGGAAATGGTTCCTGAGTTTTGAACAACCGAGCTTAAAAGGTTTTGTGCAGAATTAGCGGCAATAATGACTTGCCCCCCGTTAACTTGGATTAATCTTTTGTTTTGAATTAACGATTTAATCGAAGAAGCATCCACATTAATATTAATTAATTGATGTTGATTAAATGTTAATGTAACTTGTTGTCCACTGATGAGAGCAATCGAATTATTGCCCGACAAAGTCGCGCTTATCACGCCTTCGTTTCTGACCTCGGGAGCCATTAAAGCTATGTAACTATTCAGATTAGTTCCAGTAATCTGACCTTTATTAATAACCTTTCCTGAATGCCCCGAATACGTCTGAGTATTTTCACCGGACATAAAGGCGGACGGGTCAATATTCATTGTCGTAGCAACCATACCCCCGACATTGACTTCGGCATTCTTACCAAAAACAATTCCATTATTATTAACAAATACCACTTGGCCATTGGCATTGACCGTTCCATTGATCATCGATTGGGACGAACCATTAACGATGTTTAAAGTTGCAGAATTGGCATTGGGTTGATTGAAATTTACGGTCGCATTCTTACCTACATTAAATGTCGTCCAACCAATCACCGCTCTTTGTGATGATTGATTGATATTCATAGTATTTTGATTTTGTGAAATAGCGGCAGCGCCTGCTTGAACATTACCCCCCGTTGGCAAAGCAGTCGGAGTGGAACCGGCTATTACAAATTGAGAAAAAAACAATAGGCTCATCGCCACCGCAGCTTTTAAGCTGAGCTCTTTGGGTAAGCAAGATGAGTGTTTTATAAAGGTCATTACAAAGAAAATTTACGAATAGAGGCTATCAATCAAAGTTATTCATATTTTCAAAATAGAGTTTGTATTTATTTACTAAAGATTAAAAAAGATGAGTATGGGTTTTTAAAAAATCTATATTATCTAATCAATTAAAAAAGTAACTTCCCTTCAACCAAGCCTGAACTGCACGGTATTGATTGTCAGCATTAAGTTGTAGGCCTTGAGCGTTATATAACGGGTTATCGCCAATACGGAAAGCCACCACTCCTTGCAACTGAAAATCTTTCCAGCGATATTTACTGGTTAAACCTGCCGCATATAAGGTATAGGTGTTACTCGCATTGGTATTGCCTTGCAACGTTGAATTCCAATGGCTGACATATTGCTTTACTATGCCGGTATCTAGGAAAGCCCCTAACTGCAACTGGTTTACATAAGTATGGGTAACTTCAATCGATCCAACGACACCTTCCGATCCACCGCCTTGAGCAATCGGATAAGCACGTACGGCGTACGTTCCACCCAAATAAATTTGTTCGGAAGAATTTAAGTTCTTATTCGAAAGTTGGCCATTTAAAGAGAGTTGAAGATTTGTCTTTTCTATCAGAAAGGGTTGTGTGTAATTGGCATTAAAACTTAATTTTGTATAAACACCTTGCGTTAGCGGGCCTGTCGTACTCTGATCGGCTGATAACTGATTGATGTTATTAATTTCCAATTTACCAATCACCCAATTAGCACCGTAACTTAGAATACTTCCCTCAGAGCTCTTATTACTAGAAAATCCACTATTTAAACTCGTGATCTTGTAACGACTACTTTCAATATTTGTTGTGTAATTTACATAGCTGCGATTTTCTAAATTAAAACTCAATGATTCACTGACGGTGGCTGTTCGTGCTAAAGGAAAAGTTGTATAAAGTCCATAGGTTAAAGCTGAACCGTTGCTCGAAATACTTGAAAAACTAGATAAGCTGGTGTAATTCAATTTCGAACCACCCACCCCTGCTCTCCAGCCTCCTGAACCAACAGGCATCCAGTACCGTACAGTTTCATAATCGGAGCCTTGCGAACTAATAATATCGAGAGTCGCTAAATCACCAATGCCTAAATAATTATTTAAGTTAAAATTTCCTGTGGCTTGTATTACACCGGTACTGGCAGAACCAAAATTAGATGCCTCAACGCGGCCCGTCAACAAAGAGGCATCCCTCATTTTGACATTGATATTAGTGGTTCCATCCTCTTGGCCGGGCTCCACCCCCCCTACTGCAATCACTCCTGGAATCTCGTTCAGTATCGCTAGACTTCTTTCTAACTCATCTAAGTTTAAGAACTGTCCCTCGGGATTACCGTATCGAATAAATTGACCAGCAATTTCAGGTTTAAAACGTAAGCGCAGCTGTCCGTCTTCTTTTTGAATGAGAACTGAACCCACCTTAGCTTCAAGAATTTTTATTGCTACCAACCCGTCTTTCACTTCTTGCGGAGGGATGACGAAAGTGGCTACCCGACCCTTCTTTGTATATAACTCGGTAACCACGGTAGCGGCTTCTTGAATTTGTGAGAAACTTAGTTCCTTGCCAACAAAATTTTGAAGCGCATCTTGTCCTTGCTCCTGCGGCACTAGGCTCATGCCTGTGAGTTCGAATGCCGTAACTAGAATCGTATCTTTCCCATTGGGAATGATTGACGGGCCTTGTAGGGGTTTTTTAATAAAGTTTTCGGGTGAATTACTCGGACGATTTTTCTCAACTTGCCGCTGCAATTGCTGTTGCAATGCCCCTGCATCTTGCGCAAATGCAACTCTCACCACGAGAATAAAGCCCAAAACTATAAGGCAAGAAAACTTATAACCGGCATTCGGGTTACTGTTAGACAAAGAAATACTTCCAATAATTGAAGATAAGTAACATTATTCTAACAAAATTTAATATAAATTAATATAAGTTAACAACCACCATCCTGGGCTGCGCACAGAAAGGTTAGCTAATGACAAATAACTCTTTACTTTCATTACCTTAGGTCTCTTACATCATTAATGAACTTGGTAGGCTTTAGGGGTCGTTTTAATCATTTAGTGGCTGACATCGATGTTGCCCGTAGGTATTCGCTTAACTGCCCCCCGTGTGGATAAGGATTTATTTAGCGGATACGGCTTTTAATTGAATTCATACAAAATTTGTTTGTCTCTCAAAATCAATCCCTAGTGCAATCATGCCCTGCATGAATGTAGGGGAATGCCTTGGACGCATTGATCAATCGCCAAGTTATTAGACCCTGCAGAAAAATCTTAAATGAAAAAGACTTTGCAAGACGTCAGGCTCTTGTTGAAAACCCATAGCCTGGAGACTGGATAATTCGCACGCCCACCTTCATTCCCGATAATGAAAAGTGGGTGCATACGGCTACTGTTTTCAAATGATTGATTATTGGCTTTAGTTTGGTCGCAAAAACGCGTGCTAAGGCATGCGATCTTTCTGAATGAAAATGACTAAGACGAATGACAAGAAGCGCGAATCTTGAACCCTGAACCCTTCACATTGAGCTCGATCTTATTTTATCTGCTTCGAATAATTTATAACGAGTAGAGCAAGTAAAAAAAGTTTACTACTTTTAACAAGATCACTCAGATAACCTAGAGTTATGTCTAACGACATTAGAGCTTGAAATGAGTAAACATTCAAACCCTTATAGACCCTAAGGGCATTAAAGCGCTCTACTTATTTTGGGGTGGCAAATTTACTCGTGGATTCTTCTTTAGACAAGATCACTTTTTAAGGGTCTTATTGTGAGAGCCAGATCATGGTGCTACCTCTCGCAAAAAGTAAGCACGGCTTAATTAATTAAAGTAATGCCTAGCAGCTGGAATGATTGTCCCAGTCATCCGAAATATGCGCCACTGCAATAAAAACCAAAAAGAAGAACGCATATTGATATTTTATTCGTGACTTTACGTGAGGCTCAAAAAAATACCAACCCGAAGGTTGGTATTTTCATTTACTGGTGGGCCGTCAGGGACTTGAACCCCGGACCAAAGGATTATGCTTACTACTACAGCTTTCACTGCCTGTTTCCAGTTTGTAGTCTGGACTGTCTCTTGTCTTTACGACCTACCCGTACAGTCTCTACACCTTCCTGATATGACTATCAGGCTTGGCTCGGGATTACCACGCTTTTTTTAGCACAGGCTTCCCCGAATTTGAGTAGTTCTACATGCAAGCAGAGTGAACTTGCTCGCATGCAACCCATTCACTGTCGACCGTGGCTCTCGCTTTAGGTCGACTGCACTTAAGTCCTCTGCTCTAACCAACTGAGCTAACGGCCCGAAACTTTTCGGATAATACTCACTACTTTTTACTACCACTGCCTTGATACTTTTCCAATTCTATCATGTCCTTAAAAACTCCCCCTAATGTTAAGTTTTTTCCCTTTTTTAACTATTCCGAATATAGGGATAGCCCCCCCTCCAATCACCGCCCCTAGGTCACATTCGGGACGAGGGGCAGGGCTTTAATAAGTCTTAAAGAGGGTACTAAACCCTTAGCTCTAAACCCCTCAACGTAAATCCCAATATCCGCATTTTTTTGTTTTACAGCTTCAATCATCTTTTTTTGCTAAGCTTCGGTTGTTACTGCCCATAAGCGCTCATTATGAGTTTGTTTATTCCTCAATGTCTATCCAACCCCCTATGACCATTGCAACCATAAATAAACCCTTACCCCTTTTATTTTCCCCCTTGAAGTTAGGGGAACTCGTGCTTCGTAACCGGATTGTTGTCTCTCCCATGTGCCAATATGTATCTCTGGATGCTGGTCCTACCGACTACCATATGGTTCATTTAGGACAATTTGCCATGGGGGGGGCAGGACTGATTTTTTGCGAAGAAACTGCTGTAGAAGATCGTGGCAGAAAATCCTATCACTGCGCTGGCATTTATAAC
The DNA here is from genome assembly GCA_903893565.1 of uncultured beta proteobacterium. Lineage (GTDB taxonomy): Bacteria > Pseudomonadota > Gammaproteobacteria > Burkholderiales > SG8-41 > UBA5216. The sequence goes on from CAITMU010000011.1 coordinate 9,142, forward strand.
CGGCAGCAAATCCCGCAATACCATCGGATCAACGATTTCCTCCGCCAACACGGCGCCATTCCTGGCATACAACTCGGCCATGGTGGGCGTAAAAGTTCCGCAACACCGCCTTGGGAGGGCTATCGCTCGTTGACCGAAGCCGACCGACCGCTCGGCGAGGCGCCTTGGACAACCATTAGTTCGAGCCCCATTAGTGCTTCGATTCACAGTGCAAAACCCCATGAGCTAACCACAAGCGAAATTAGCCAAGTGATTACCCATTGGGCTGAAGCGGCTGAACACGCCGCAGAGGCTGGCTACGATGTCGTAGAAATTCATGCTGCACATGGCTACCTCATTCACCAATTTTTATCCCCCTTGGTCAATCAACGAAAAGACGCTTACGGCAAAGACCTTGCCGGTCGTATGCGCTTTTGCTTAGAGATCATTGAAGCCATACGAAAAGTGTGGCCCGCCCGTAAACCCGTTTTTCTACGTGTTTCCGCCGTGGACGGCTCTGGTCCAGCTTGGACGCTGGAGGACACCGTGCGTCTGGCTCAAGAGGCAAAATTACGTGGCATTGAAGTTTTAACCCCTTCCTCGGGTGGCATTGGGGGGGCTGGTACTGCCACATTAGTACCACGAACACCTGGATACCATGTCCCTTTTTCTAAACGCGTGAAAGCGGAAACTTCCCTCAAAACCATAGCTGTCGGATTGATCACGCAAGCCCAACAGGCAGAACACATTTTACAAAACAACGAGGCTGACCTCATTGCTCTAGCACGTGAATTTTTATGGGATCCTTACTGGAGTGTACACGCCGCAAAAGAACTTGGCGTAGACAATTTTTACGACCTGTTGCCGCGTACCTACGGTTGGTGGCTTAAGCGGCGTGATGAAATTAAAACTGTCACCCAAACCGCCGCTACCATTGATCTGGCGCCACCCGCCCTTTAAAAAAAGGCAAGGTCTCAATGAACCTTGCCAATCTATAGACAGAGACCGCCCATCATTTAACGTTATGGGCCATAAAAAGCTTTGAGCACTTTACGCTTTTGTTCAGCGCTCAAGGCCTTCTTTAACCTTCGTTATCTAGAAAACTACGTAGTCTTTCTGAGCGCGAAGGGTGGCGTAATTTACGAAGCGCCTTAGCTTCAATCTGTCGAATGCGTTCTCGCGTCACGTCAAATTGCTTACCGACCTCTTCCAAAGTGTGATCGGTATTCATTTCAATACCAAAACGCATACGCAACACTTTTGCCTCACGCGGAGTTAAAGTATCCAACACATCTTTGGTCACCCCTCGAAGACTCGCGAAGACAGCCGCATCGTTGGGGGCGACATTGGTTTGATCTTCAATAAAATCCCCAAGATGGGAATCATCATCATCACCAATGGGCGTTTCCATCGAAATCGGTTCTTTAGATATTTTCAGAATCTTACGAATTTTTTCTTCTGGCATTTCCATCTTGTCAGCCAATGTGGCCGGATCGGGCTCTGATCCGGTCTCTTGTAAAATCTGACGAGAGATACGATTCATCTTGTTAATCGTTTCAATCATATGCACAGGAATTCGAATCGTTCGGGCCTGATCAGCAATGGAACGGGTAATCGCCTGACGAATCCACCACGTCGCATAAGTAGAAAACTTATAACCGCGACGATACTCAAATTTATCCACGGCCTTCATCAATCCGATATTACCTTCCTGAATCAAATCCAGAAATTGCAAACCCCGATTGGTATATTTTTTAGCAATCGAGATAACCAATCGTAAGTTCGCTTCCGTCATATCCCGCTTGGCTCGGCGAGCTTTGGCTTCGCCATTAGTCATTTGACGGTTAATTTCTTTAATTTCCTTGATAGGCAAGCCGACCCGCGTTTGCAGATCCAACAATTTTTGCTGTTGCTCGACAATATGGGGTTCAAAACGGGTGAGCACGGCACTCCAAGGGTGCGCTGCCGTAATTTCTACACCAACCCAGTTTAAATTAATCTCTTTGCCGGGAAATTCTTTAATGAAATGGGAGCGGGGCATACCAGCTTTATTGACGCTTAAATCCAAAATACTACGCTCGTAACGACGCACTTCTTCGACTAAACGACGAACCGATTCGCACAAACTTTCAATCTGCTTTGCCGAAAAACGGATATTCATCAGTTCATTCGAAATGGCCTCTCTAGCCTCCAGGTAAGGGGGACTGTGAGATCCACTTCGCCCAAGCGCTTTCATCATGCGGTCATACTGGACTCGAATGAGCTCAAAGCGTTTACCAGCCTCTTCTTTTAATCGCAAAAGATCGGCTGTTTGAACAGCAGCCTGTGCTTCCTCGTCGTTTTCTTCATCCTCAGCAGAAATATCCTCTTCCACTTCTTCGTCTTCTTCCGGCAACTGCATGGCTTGCTCAACTAAAGCATTCGGGTCAATCAACCCATCGACCACCTCATCAGCACGAATTTCATCTTTTTGAATACGATCGGCCAAAACTAAGATATCAGCAATTGTCGTCGGACATGCTGAAATGGCCTGCACCATGTGCTTCAAACCCTCTTCGATGCGCTTGGCGATTTCAATCTCGCCCTCACGAGTCAGTAGTTCCACGGAACCCATCTCGCGCATGTACATACGCACCGGGTCGGTAGTACGACCAAACTCAGAATCCACTGTCGACAATGCCGCTTCCGCTTCAGCAGCCGCCTCTTCATCCGCAACGGGTGGGCTGGTATCAGACATCAATAAAGCCTCCACATCCGGGGCCGTATCGTAGACCTGAATACCCATATCATTGATCATACTAATAATGGTTTCAATCTGCTCTTGCTCTAGCATCTCATCAGGCAGATGATCATTAATTTCAGCGTAAGTCAGGTAATTACGTTCTTTACCTAACATCACCAAATTCTTTAAACGAATCCGCCGCGCTTCAGCATCTGCTGGCGACAAGACCCTACGCTCAAATTCCTTGACCAGGGCTTTTTCCTTAACGGTTAAGCCGCGAGCAGGTTTTTTCTTAGCATCCTTTGCAGCTGCAGTGCCCTCAGGCACCTTCGGCTGTTCTACTACCGCGGTGACCGCTGATTGGTCAGCCAATGGTTTTGCAGCTTTGCCTTTAGAATTGACGGGGTCCGTGGCTATCTTTTGCGCCGCGGACTTAAGATCGTTCAAACGCTGCTCCTTAGCGGAAAGCGGTTTAGTTTTTGCATTCGATGCAGCTTTATCAGCCAACTTGGATTTTGAATTTGCTTTCTCAGTCTTGGCCTTCACTGGAGCCTTGGTAGACACTGCAGTTTTGTCGGCTTTAGGGTTTTTGACCACTACCGCGCTCTGGCCCAGCTTGGCTACCGTTTCTGACTTCGCAGGCGTTTTAGCCAATGCCTTGGAAGGGGCTTTCACTTCTGCCTTCGGTAGCGCTTTAATGGGTGCTTTTGACAGTGCTTTCGCAGGCGCCTTAGCTTTGCCGGTGGCTGGGGATTTAATGTTTGGCTTCGAAGTCTCTTTAGCTACTGGCTTGGTTCCAGGGGTTTTAGCGCCGGCATTCACCGAAGCAGCCCCCGATTTAGCCTTCACTAAGGACTTCGAATCATTACTGCTTTTAGTGTTTTTTTCCGCTTTCACGGCAGCTGCTGCAGGTTGGGCACTATCCTGCTTATTCACAACCTTATTGCCTGATTTATGAATCGCACCACTTGCGGGCTTACTCGCTGCCTGCTTATTCACGGCCTTGACAGGGCTCACATTTTTACTGGGCTTCCCATTTTTTTCTACGATGGACTTGGTGGGGACGGATTTTAATGGCTTAGCTGATACGCTGGGAGTCTTCACAAGGGTCGATTTTGTCGATTTAACGGCGTTAGTTATTGCACTGGTTCTACTGGCGGCTGTCGCAGAGGGCTTAGTCCCCATTTTTTGTCTGTCGTTGGCCAATGATTTAGGGGCTTTATGGGCCGCCCCCCTTTGAGCCGGCTTGGCACTGGATTTAGCTTGAGTATGAGATTTAAAAGCTTTCTTCGACTTGGCCATGGTGATTTAAATTCCGCGGGAAAGTTGCACGCCACGATTGGCGCTGGGGAACCGCTTATTATACCTTAAACTAAAGCTAAAATCACTTTGGTATTGGGTGTGTAAGCGGTTGTTGTAAAAGTAAAAATTGCGCCCTATCTTCTTCGCTCCAGGGGTTTTGCCGTGACTTCTCCAATAAGCGCCCAAGACGAGCACGTCGAACTCGCTCAACAAACTGATGCCAAGCACCACTAAACTCGGATTCACACTGTTCCGGACTTAAGCCCTGCTCTTGCCAGCGCAATACCCCCATCTCGACAGACAGAAAAAAATCCGCCATGGGGGTTTGTCGAAAAAACTCGCCCACATGAACCGGTTTGTCCGACTGCTCCAACACCTTTAATAGTTGCTCCAACGCCTCCTTCTCCTGCGGGTCAATACTCGGCATCGCCTCTGTGGACTGAAGTATGGAACGATCTATAAAACGCTGTAGACTTGGGTCAAGCACAAGCAATTCGATGACAGTTTGCAAAATCGACCGTTGAACCGGGGGAGGGCGCCGTGCGGGGGCCGCTTGCGGCAAGGATTTAATCTGAAAGTCACTCTCTAGCTCCCTTTGCGTGAGCCCTGTGACTTCCGCCAGTTGTTTACGTAACATCAATCCAAAAAGAGGCGCAGTAATTTGTTTCACCAGCGCCTTGGCCTCCTGTAAAAGCTTTGCCCGCCCTTCATGGGTGGTTAAATTCACTCGGGAAGAGAGCTCACTAATTAAAAATTGGGACAGTGTGATGGCCTCATCCAAGCACTTTTCAAACGCAGGCTTGCCATTTTTTCTGACAAAAGAATCGGGATCTTCGCCTTGAGGAAGAAATAAAAATCTCAACTCCTTACCATCATTGAGTTGCGCAAGACTGTTTTCCAAGGCTCGCCAAGCAGCCCGTCGTCCCGCATTATCGCCATCAAAACAAAAAACAATCTCATCGGTCAAACGCAATAATTTCTGAATATGTAAGGGTGTCGTCGCAGTGCCCAGTGTCGCGACGACATAATCCAGTCCGAACTGAGACAAAGCCACCACATCCATATAGCCCTCAACGACCACTACCCGCTTAGCATCGCGTATCGCACGACGTGCTTGAAATAAACCATACAACTCCCGGCCCTTTTCAAAAAGAGGCGTTTCGGGAGAATTCAAATATTTAGGCTCTCCAGCTCCCATCACACGTCCGCCAAAACCAATCACACTGCCTTTGACATCCACAATCGGAAACATGACACGATCCCGGAAGATATCGTAGCGTCGACCTTCCTCATTTTCCTTAACTAAGCCCAGTGTATTCAAAACCTCGGCATTATAGTTATCGAACACTTTTTCAAGATTTTGCCAACCTTCCGGAGCAAAACCGATGCCAAATTTCTTCGCCACTTCCCCGGATAAACCGCGGCTTTTTAAGTATTCAATGGCCTGCGGTGCATCTTTCAAAGCCGTGCGATAAAACTGGGCCGTGGTTAACATGACTTGCTGCCAATCTTGCAAAGAACCCTGCGCTTGGCTGGTGCGAGAAATCGCTTCAGGGCTTTGCTCTGGCACACTCAAACCAACACTTTGCGCCAAGTCTTTGACTGCCTCGATAAAGCCTAATCCCGAAAATTCCATCAAAAAACTAATCGCCGTACCGTGCTCGCCGCATCCAAAACAATGGTAAAACTGCTTGGTCTGGCTGACCGTGAAAGAAGGAGATTTTTCTGTATGAAAGGGACAATTAGCGACGAAATTAGCGCCCGCACGTTTTAATTTGACGTATCGCTCTATCACATCAACGATGTCAACTCTATGAAGCAAATCCTGAATAAAGGACTGCGGAATCATGGCGTATAAGTGCGTTACATCCGAAGGGTTTGACAGAAAAAAAACAGCAAAACACGGTGGGTTTGCGTGCCGACCAAAGACGTATCACCCCAGCGCTATCTAAAAACGCTGAATGGTTAACCGGTCAACAACGACTTGACCAGTTGTGAGACTTTACCCATGTCGGCACGACCGGCTAATTGGGGTTTTATAATCGCCATGAGCTTACCCATGTCAGCCGCAGAGCGGGCTTGACTGGATGCCATTGCTGAATCCACAATCGTGCGAATTTCTTGTTCCGACAAGCCTTGAGGCATATAAGCTTCAAGCACTGAAATTTCATACTTTTCTGTATCCGCTAAATCCTGACGTCCGCCTTTTTCAAACTGAGCGATCGAATCACGTCGTTGCTTGAGCATTTTTTCAATGATGCTGATTACCTCAGTATCTGCCAGCGTCTTTCTTTCATCCACTTCTTTTTGCTTGATCGCTGCCGTCAACAAACGAATCGCATCTCGCTTGGCTGCATCAGCCTTGCGCATCGCTTCTTTTAGATCGTTACTGATTTTTTCTTTAAGCGACATAGCCACTACTCCCCATCTTGATTGCCTGAAGCCTGCCATCGACTGAAGAAAAAAAGTCAGATCGATAGCGGGGGGTTTTTTAACTTTAAAAAAGCAAAAAGGGCGAGGAGTATTACTCCCCCGCCCTTACCAAACCACATCGAAAAAAAAGTAATTTAGTACATTTTCGGGGGCAGTGTTTGTGAACGCAAACGCTTGTGCGTGCGCTTAACAGCGGCAGCTAGTTTACGCTTACGCTCAGCGGTGGGTTTTTCGTAGAACTCGCGGGCTCGCAAGTCAGTCAATAAACCCGTCTTTTCCACAGTACGCTTAAAGCGACGGAGAGCCACTTCAAACGGTTCATTTTCCTTGATTCTTACGGTAGTCATTGAGGCCTTCAGTGTCTTGGCTAATTTAGTAAAGTCAGCCATTATACCGATATTAGAACTATTTTTAAAGCCCCAATGCAATGCTATATAATTAAATCATTTTAGCCCACCCAAAAAGAGCATAAGTCATTGTTAATACTAGGTATTGAAACCTCTTGCGATGAAACGGGAGTCGCACTCTACGATACACAACAAGGCTTGCTGGGGCATAAACTTCACTCCCAAGTAGCCATGCACGCCCATTATGGTGGTGTGGTACCAGAATTAGCCTCTCGCGACCACATCCGACAAGTTTTACCCCTCACTCACGCCCTACTAGGTGAACATGGTCTCGTATTCAAAGACCTCGACGGCTTAGCCTACACTCAAGGCCCCGGCCTTGCCGGAGCTTTACTGGTCGGCGCTAGCGTCGCTAACGGATTGGCTTGGTCCTTAAATATCCCTGCGATTGGCATTCATCATCTAGAAGGGCATCTACTCTCCCCCCTGTTGGCGACCCCCGCCCCCACATTCCCCTTTATTGCCCTTCTGGTTTCGGGAGGTCACACCCAAATCATGCAAGTCACCCGCATCGGTGAATACCAACTGCTGGGAGAAACCGTCGATGATGCGGCCGGTGAGGCCTTTGATAAAACGGCACAATTATTGGGTTTAGGCTACCCGGGTGGGCCACTCATTGCCGAACTAGCCCAACGCGGGCGCCCGGGACACTTTCAACTGCCCCGTCCGATGATAAACAATGGCAACTTAAATTTCAGCTTCAGTGGCCTGAAGACAGCAGTACTAACACTGGTTCGTGGAAAAACACTGAGTGCGGAAGATAAAGCAAATGTGGCTGCCGAATTTCAAGCCGCCGCTATCGATGTATTGGTCGCAAAATCACTGAGCGCGCTTGAATCGACTCGCATGCAACAATTGGTAGTGGCCGGAGGCGTAGGGGCTAATGCACACCTAAGGCAGCGCCTGGATAAAGCGGCGAAAGAAAAACGCTTTCAAGTCTTTTATCCCCCCCTTGCCTTATGCACTGACAATGGCGCAATGATTGCACTGGCCGGGGGATTACGTTTAGCGGCAAAGTCCACCTCGAACCCAACACTTCAAGCCCACCCTGTAAGTCACGCATTCACTGTGATGCCGCGTTGGGATCTTCAAGCACTGCCAACGATTTAATGGCTGGATGTTGTTTCTAGGCAAATTTCATTGACTCGAAATGAATGTCCGTTATTGGTTTTTCTTGCCTACCCTGGGCTCTTGGCCTTTCAATATTTTTTTTATGTTGGATTCATGACGCCATAATAAAAGCAAACTCACCGCACTCATGGCCCAAAAATAAGGGTGTGACATTCCATAAAACATCCCAAAGGCTAAGGGCACAAAAAAAGCGGCGATAATGGCCGACAAGGATGAAATTCGGAAAAAAAACAGAATAATAATCCAAGTGCTAGCCGCAGCCACGCCGATCACGCCATTGAGTCCCAACAACACCCCTAACGCTGTCGCCACCCCTTTACCCCCTTGGAAGCGAAAAAATATCGGTGCCATATGGCCCACTACAACCATCAACCCAGCCGCAGCCAAGCACACACCCTGCTCCTCAGGTAATGCCCAGCAAGAGGCCAAATAAACAGCCAACCACCCTTTAAAAGCGTCGCCCAGCAAGGTGAATACAGCAGCCCCCCGGTGCCCCGATCTCAACACGTTAGTCGCCCCAGGATTGCCAGAGCCATAACGGCGCGGGTCAGGCAGTCCATACAACCAACTGACGATGACGGCAAAAGAAACTGAGCCTATCAAATAGGCAATCAGTGCAAGAATGAACGCGTTCATGTTACTGTGCTTGTTGGTTTTCTAATAAAATGGTCTTCCATTCTATCTGAATCGCTAACAAGATGTTCAAAGCCCTCTGATATATCCAAAGTCGGCAAACCCTACTCACCCTTGACTGATTGATTTTATTTTACTAAAACCAGAAAAAATCCCATGGACATCATCTTTATTCATCAATTACAGTTAACCCTCTTGGTTGGCATCTATGAATGGGAAAAAATAACCCCACAACCCATACAATTTGACTTAGAAATTGGCCTCCCACATGCACGAGCCGCCACCTCCAACGCCATTGCCGATACGATAGATTATTCCAAGGTTGTCTCAGGGATTGAAAATTTAACCAACCAAAAGCATTTTTTATTGGTTGAAAAATTAGCCGAAGACGTTGCTCGTCTCGTTTTAGACCAATTCAAGGCCCCTTGGGTGAAAGTCAGTATTTCAAAACTCAATGCCCTACCCCATGTTAAACGTCTTGGAGTTAGCATTGAGCGTGGTCAACGCCATTAACTTCATCGAACTCACACTAACCTCGGGGGTGATGTTTAGCATGCAATTGTTTAAGACGCTCACTCGCCACATGAGTATAAATTTGGGTAGTAGAAATATCCGCATGCCCCAGTAGCAACTGCACCACTCTTAAATCTGCACCATGATTCAGAAGATGGGTGGCAAAAGCGTGACGCAACACATGAGGGGAAAGCGAGTTGGGTAAGCCCGCTGTCAATGCGTAACGCTTAATAATGAGCCAAAAAGACTGTCGCGTCATCGCCGTACCACGTCCAGTGACAAATAAGTCCTGACTGGCTCTACCGGACAACAATTGCACGCGCCCACCCTTGATATAGCGGCCCAACCAATGGAGCGCCTCCTCACCCAAGGGCACCAATCTTTCCTTCGAGCCCTTGCCCATGACTCGCACCACCCCCATATCCTGACTGACTTGGGAAACCTTCAAACCCACCAATTCAGAAACCCTCAAACCACTGGCATACAAAGTTTCCAACATAGCCTTATCCCGTTCACCCCGGCACATCAAGACTTGTGGGGCGGCGAGGAGGCGCTCCACATCACTTTCCGTCAAACTCTGCGGCAAATGACGTGGCAGTTTTGGCGCATCGATATTTAACGAAGGGTCTTGGTGCAAACGATTTTGCCTTAAGAGCCAACGGTAAATGCGTTTTATACTCGATAACAGCCGCGCCGCGCTGGATGCACTAGATTGGGTGCGAAACTTAAATGCCAAATAAGCTTGTATGTCGGAGGCATTCACAACCAACAACGACTTTGGCGCAGGCTTTTGCAACCAATCGACAAACTGCACTAAATCCATCCGATAAGCATCCAATGTATTGCGTGACAACCCGTCTTCGAGCCACAACGCATCACAAAACTCATCAATCAGGGTTAAATCGGATGCCTTCATGGGCCAGTAGCCACCGTTTGATTTGTATAGGCAATCCCGTCTGAGATTGCATAAATCCACCTATACCACGAGCCGCGACCACCCGATGGCAAGGAATAATCAATGGTATAGGATTTTTACCACAGGCACCACCCACCGCACGCGCCGCACTATTGAGCTGATCCGCTAATTGCCGATAGGTCAGCGTTTTTCCCGCTCCAATGCGAGCGATCGCTTGCCACACCCGACATTGAAAAACAGTGCCAGAGAAGTCTAATGGCAAATCAAATCGATAGTGTGGATCCTCTAGATACTGGCTTATCGCATTACAAACGCGCAGCCCCATGGGGCTTTGTGGCGGGTTAAGCACCTCCGTCAAAGGCAGATACTCAAGGCACGTAATACCAAGCTCACTCGTACTGAATCCAATAACGGCAAAAGGCAAGCGAATTTTTACTTCACAAGTAGAAAGCATCGATGAGATCCCCTAGCAATACCTCCCCTATAAAACACCCATCAATACTACACCTTAGTGGGCGAAAAACGATGGGGACGTATTTTTTGCAACAAAATCGCCAGAGCAAACAATGCGATACCCACATAATCAAACAAAGGCTTAGGATAAACCAATGCCAATCCGGCCAATATCAAAAGCCAACGTTCAAAAGCTGTGGTTTTACGAAATAGCCACCCCTGAACCCCTGCAGCCAATGCGGCAATCCCAATCATTGCCGTAATACAAACCACGGCAATCTCCCCCCAGGGCGCAACACTTAGGCCCTTAAAGGAACCCATCATCAACAAACCTAAACCTGATGGATCTAATACAAACATGAAAGGCACCAAAAAAGCGGGCATCGTATATTTCCAAGACATGAGCGTTGTCTTATAAGGGTCTCCCCCTGTAATCGCAGCCGCTGCGAAAGGCGACAGTGCTGTGGGTGGCGAGACCTCAGACAAAACCGCATAATAAAAAATAAACATATGCGCAGCATAATCAGCCACGCCCAATTGCATGAGGGCCGGGGCGGCAATCACCGCACAAATAATATAGCTCGCCGTCACTGGGACGGCCAACCCCACAATCCACACAATCAAAGAGGTAAACAAAGCCGTCAAAAAAAGCTTCACTTCGTGTAACACGATTGCCGAATGATCAAAGCCCGCCGCAGCCAACAGCCCCATAATTGCTTGAGTGGTCGTATCGGCATAATTCAGCACAATGGAACTGAATTTCAAACCAAGCCCTGTTAAGGTCACCACCCCGACGATTAAACCTGCAGCTGCGCAAGTAGCCCCAACACTTAACATACCTACGGAACCAGCCTCTAACGATTTAATCAAGCCTGACTTAAAAAACAAACTCGAACGAGATACCTTTTCACCACCCGTGGTATGACCACGAAAAAAATCTCTCGATATGAGCGCGCAATCAACATGCAAAAAGCTACAGATAAAGGCTGTCAATGTCGCCCAAAAAACAGACACACCCGGTGAAAATCCAATCACCATGAAAATCACAATCGCCACGAGCGAGAAAAAATGAAACCAATATTGCTGGCAAATTTGCGTTAAGGTCTGGGTTTGCTCAAAGCGTACCCCCTTCATACCAAAAATTTGCGCGTCTAGCTCGACCATTAAAAACAAAGCAAAATAATAAAGCAGCGTTGGGATCGCAGCCATTAAGATTACATCTAAATAAGAGATGTTTAAAAATTGTGCGATTAAAAACGCGGCCGCTCCCAGTACCGGGGGCGAAATAATAGCGCCCAACCCACCGGCGGCCAATAATCCACCGGCGGCATCCTTACCGTAACCGGCTTTCACCAGCATAGGATAGGCCACCGTGCCGAGGGTCACCGTCGTCGCAACCCCACTTCCTGAGGGTCCTCCCAGTAAAAAAGAGGCCAGTACGATCGTTCGTCCGGCTCCTGTGGACTTGCCACCCATGGCGGCAAAAGAAAAATCAATAAAAAACTTTCCAGCCCCTGAATACTGCAAAAATGCGCCGTAAATCGTAAATAGAATAATCAAAGAAGAAGACACATCAATCGCTACCCCAAAAATTCCCTCTAAGGTCATATACATGTGCCCCACAATTCTGCCTACATCCATTCCGTAGTGGGTCCAAGGCGGTGGGAGCCATTTGCCGACCATCGCATAAATGAGGAAAGTCACACAGATAAAGGGCATGATCCAGCCCGTGCTACGCCGAGCCGCCTCTAGGGTCAGTAACATCAAAATCACACCAAAGACTTGATCCGACTGGTTCGGACTAATCGCTCGTTCAAGAAAATCATCCCCCCCCAGCAACATATGTCCGATCACCAATAAAGACAAAGCCGCTGCGAGCCAATCCCACCACATAATGCGATGACGAAAACGTTTGACGATTGGGAACATCAAAAAGCAAAGAAACAACACAAAAGCCACATGCAAGCCACGCATCACATGCGTAGGAATAATGGCATAAGCTGCGTAAAGATGAAACAAAGACATCAAAACGGCTAAGGTCGTCAAAAAAGCCCCCCACAAACCGCTAAGCTTGTGAGTCGCCCCCTCTTCTTCTTCAATAAACTGCTCGGCTTTTTTAATCGCCTCAGCATCAATGACAATGTCGGGCGCAGAATGGGGTAGCGGTTGGCTCATGTCAGATGACCTTTAGCACAATATGAGAGGTGAGCGCTATCGATTACATCGCCCGGATACGACACAATGATGAGACTCCCCCTTTGACTCAAGGGGGGATGTGAATTTTCTACTGCTGGTTGTCAATCCAGTTTGATACCTTTTTCAGCAAAATACTTCTTGGCTCCTGGGTGGAAAGGAATCACCGCAGCTGCATTGGTTTGAAATTTGTAATTGAGATTTTGTGCTTCCTTGTGCACTCGAACTAAATCTTCTTTGCGATCAAATATCGTTTTAACAATCGCATGAGCCATTTCATCGGACATGTTTTGATTGACTACCAATACATTCCAAACCGTCACAATGGCATTGGGCTTATCTTGCCCTGGATAGGCTTTGGGGGGAATGGCATCCTTGACATAAAGCGGGCCATATTTTTTAACCAAGGCTGGCTGAGAATCCTCATGATCAATTAACTTTAATTTAATACCGGGTGTTGCCCCCAGATCAGTGACCGCTGGCGTAGGTACGCCGCCGACCCAAAAAAAGGCATCCAACTTTCTATCTTTAATGGCATCCGCTGATTTGCCCGGATCAAGACGTTCACGAATGATATCTTTTTCTGGATCAAGGCCATTAGCCTCCAATACCCGATAGGCCATGATCTGAGTGGCGCTGTTCGGTGCACCGGTAGAGACTCTTTTTCCCTTTAAATCAGATATTTTATCAATCCCTGTACCTTCAATGGTCACCACGTGCATACGATTAGGATAAAGCACCATTAATGCCCGCAAAGGCACTTGTTTGCCTTTAAACTTATCCTGGCCTTTGTAGGCATCCCAAGCCGCATCGGTCATCGTAAAACCCACGTCCGCATTTCCCTGTCCAATTAATAACAGGTTCGCCATTGAACCATCGGTGGTCCCCGCGGTGGCATTTAAATTAGGGATGTTCTTAGTCAATATATCGGCCAGCCCTCCCCCTAGAGGATAGTAAACTCCCGCGGTGGGACCGGTTGCGACAAAAATATTCTTTTTCTCCTGCGCACTTAAACTCATCGGCAAGGCCAATATCCATAGAGCCAACAACATGCTTTTATTAATCTTCATATATCCTCCGTTATTTTTTCATTAGGGTGAGTGTAGTCACTTAAGCAAAATCTCGTCAAATACAGAAACTATTAATACTTTATACCTTAGCAAAAAGCTTAGAGGGGTCTTTAAAGGCCTTAAATTCTAACGCGTTGCCACTGGGATCGAGAAAGAAAAGACTCGATTGCTCTCCAATTTCACCAACAAAACGGACTTGGGGCTCAATTAAAAATTTCGTTCCCGCCTTCACTAATCGATCTCGCAACTGTTCCCACTGTTCCATGGACAAAACGAGCCCAAAATGTCTCACCGGCACCTCATCACCATCAACACCCGAGGTATTTGATTTTCTAGCCTCCTCTGGCGAGCGATAGGCCACGATTTGATGACCAAAAAAATTAAAATCAATCCAATCACCATCCGATCGCCCCTCAGCGCACCCTAGCAATTCACCATAAAAAAGTCTTGCCTGCTGCAGATCATTAACGGGGAAAGCCAAGTGAAAAGGGGCTAAGCGTTGTTGTGTATCGGTCACTTTGAAATCCTTAAAAAAGCGGTTCTAAAACAATATGTAACATGGGTTGATGGATCATTGAATATAAAGACCAAAACTATGGACGTTAACATCCTCATCGGTGGCCAAGATTTACACTTAAGATGGCCCCCCCTGGCAAAGGTAGCGCTATCCCCACATTTTGTGAAGTCCAAAATTTCAAATAAAAAAAGATCTGAAATGATCCAAAATCACATCCGGCTTTTCCTCTTGCATATAGTGACCACAGTCGATCGGATCTGTCGCTACGATATTATCGGCATATTGGTGCCAAATAGATAAAAATTCTTTCGCGCGCTCCGGTGAATGTCCCCGCGCCCCCCACAGTAGCATTTGTGGCATTTTAAGCTTTTTATCTTTGTCCTCTGTGTCCATCTCAAAATCACAAGTTGCGGTGGCTCTATAATCTCGGCAGGAGCCCGTAATGGTTTTAAGCGTATAGCAACGAATATACTCACTCATTGCCTCATCGGTTAAAAACCCCAAACCCGTTCCCCCTCGAATCATCATTCGGCTGCGGATATAGTAATCAGCCGATACCGCGCTTATCAAACGCTCGGGGAACGGCTCGGGTTGCGCCATAAAAGCCCAGTGCCAGGTACCGATCACCCATGCTTTGGTCGGATGAGTCCAGACATAGTGATTAGGAATAATATCCATGAGGCACACTTTCTTCACTCGCTGAGGATGATCAAGACACAATCTGTGCACAGTGCGGCCGCCCCGATCGTGACCTGCAACGAAAAACTGTTCGTGGCCGAGTTGGTCCATAATTTCTAAAATGTCTGCGGACATCGCCCTAAAACTATAATTGACGTGATTAACCCCAGCCTCTGGTAACGAACTATCTCCATAGCCTCTTAGATCAGGCAAAATCACATGGTAGTGCTCGGCTAAGCGTGCGGCTATTTTGTACCAACAGGTATGATTTTGCGGATTACCATGAACCAATAGTAAGGGCGGGCCCGAGCCCCCATGTCTTAACCGAATCACCGCCCCTTGAGTGCGCACGTCCACGTGCTCAAAACCGGGAAAATGGGATGCTACCTCAGCACTACCCCAACGGGTGGGATCTCGCTGATAGTCGGTCGCTGTCGCTTTGGCCATTACTTGCAGGCTCATTGAGTAACCTCCTTAAGCTATTACATCACTGATGATTTATCCATCTTTCTGACATTCAAATCCGATCGTATAAAAGCCCCGGGACTCAGAAAATGAATATCCTTACATTATTTTTTAAAAAATGCTGATCCGCCGTCCAGGATTTCTGTCAAATTCCCAAGACTCCAAAAATGTCCTTTGAAATTTTACTCCTAGTTACCCTAACATGATCGCGTATTGGTATGATTGAACTGAAACACAAAAAAAGGATGTTAGATGAAAATTCTCTTGTTGCCGGGCGATGGTATTGGGCCTGAAATCACAGAAGCCACATTAAGCGTGCTCAATCAAGCCAATCATCTATTCAAACTGGGCCTTGAATGGGACCGGCGAGAAATTGGGTTAAGCACCCTAAAATCACAAGGCACCACTTTACCTGAAGATGTCATGCAAGCCGCACGTGTTGCCCCAGGCATTATTCTGGGCCCTGTCGATCATTTACAGTATCCCGATCGAGAAAAAGGGGGGATTAATCCCTCAGGTGAATTTCGTGTAAAACTCGATTTATTTGCCAATATTCGCCCTGCTATTTCCCGAATGGGCGTAGGTCTGACCGGCAAACCCATCGACTTAGTGATTTTTAGGGAATGCACAGAAGGCTTTTATGGCGATCGCAATATGTTCATGGGTAGGGGCGAATTTATGCCCACTCCCGATGTGGCCATTGCCGTTCGAAAAATCACCGCTCGTCAATGCGAAAGGATCTCTCGCGTGGCCTTTGACTGGGCTCGCACTCGACGAAAAAAAGTTACAGCCGTACATAAAGCCAATGTATTACAGATTTCCGATGGTTTATTTCTTCAAGAAGTCCGCAAAGTCGCAAAAGAATATCCCGATGTTGAGCTCGATGAAAAAATTGTAGACGCCATGGCGGCCCTGCTGGTTCGTCATCCTGACAAATTCGACTGCATTGTCACGACTAATATGTTTGGTGACATCTTGTCCGACGAGGCCTCGGAAATATCTGGGGGTCTTGGCTTGGCTGGCTCAACCATGGCAGGTGATAATGCCTGCTGTGCTCAAGCTCAACATGGTGCTGCACCAGACATACAAGGACAGGATAAAGCCAACCCCACCTCCCTCATTCTTTCTGCAGCCATGCTCTTTGACTGGCTCGGCATGCGTCACCAACGGGCAGAATTTCATGAAGCGGCTAAGGCCATTGATACCGCGATTAACACCGCATTGCAAAATGTAGCCACTCGCACTGCAGATATAGGGGGCAGTTTAGGTACCCAAGCCTTTGGCCGACAGGTGGCTGATTTACTTAGCAAAGTCTAAGCCAATCCCCCATTGCTCACTTTTTTAATTAACCCCAATCAAGCTGATTTTAGTCAGCCTTATTTCTTTTAAAAGCGCCCGGACATGCATCCTATTCCAACGTTTAACGCTAAGGGTGTTTCCATTCCAAAACTAGGCTTTGGCACCTCTCAGATGGGAGATTGCGCTGAAATAGTCGCAGGCGCTATTAAAATTGGTTACCGTCATATCGACACGGCTTGGAAATATAAAACTGAAAAAGGGGTCGGTGAGGGTATTCGCCAAAGTGGTATCCCGCGCCATGAGATTTTTCTGACGACCAAAGTTTCGCACGAATATTTACGTGCTAATGATTTTTCTCGCATGGTCGATGAAAGCTTAAGAAATCTTAAACTTGAATATGTCGACCTCTTACTCATCCACTGGCCTAGCCCGGAAAAAGTGCCATTCGATGAAACCCTTCATGCCCTCGCCAAGGCCAAACAACAAGGTAAGTCCCGCCATGTGGGAGTCGCTAACTGCAACATCGCCTTAATTGAGGAAGCTATCCGATTGTGTCCTGAGCCTATTATTAATGTACAGGTCGAATACCACCCCTATTTGGATCAATCAAAATTGCTAAGTGCTGTGCGCCGTCTAGGCCTAGCAATGACAGCCTACTGCCCATTGGGCAGAGGGCGAATAATCAACGACCCGATCGTGGCTGATATGGCAAAAAGTATGGGTAAATCGGTGGCACAGGTGGTCTTACGTTGGCTCGTGCAACAACCCAATGTCATCCCTATTCCCCGCTCATCCAACCCACAACGTCAAGCAGAGAACTTCAATGTCTTTGACTTCGAATTAAATCCAGAGCAAATGCACCGTTTACACCAATTGGCCCGCCTTGATGGGAGAATCGCCAATCCCATTGGGAGGGCCCCAGTATGGGACTAACCCTATCGACTCAACGGCATTAAGTCTCTAGGGGGATTTTTTTAAAAATATCCTTTCTTCTATCAAAGTGTCACAATATTTATCATAGCGTTCATTTCCCCACCTGCATTGAGAAAAATAACTTCATGAAATATACATTCCCCCTAGTGTGGCCCAGCACCCTTTTTTCGCTTGCCTTGACCCTGACCCCCTTGAGCAGCCTTTTTGCTCAAGCCTATCCCACCCATACTGTGCAAATGATTGTGCCATACGTGGCTGGGGGTTCCATTGACACCATGTCCCGAGCGGTTGCCGCAAAACTATCAGAGCTTTGGAATATCCCGGTTGTGATTGATAACCGTCCCGGCGCCAGCGGTATGATTGGCACTGAACAAGTCACCAAGGCTGCCCCCGATGGTTATACCCTCCTTGGCCATACCTCCTCCTATACCGGTACGGCCGCTATTCGCGCCAAGCTTCCCTTTGACCCAGCCCAGGCTATCGTTCCTGTCGGGGGCATTGGCCGTTCCGCAATGATTCTAGCCATTCATCCTTCGGTTCCCGCTAAAAATGTAGCTCAATTGGTTAGCTTACTGAAAAAAAATCCTGGAAAACTTCACTACGGATCTTCGGGCATAGGTGGCAATAATCACTTTAGTGGGGCTTTGTTTGACATGGCCGCAGGCACCCAAATGATTCATATCCCCTACAAAGGCATCTCCTCTGCTATGACAGCCCTCGCCTCGGGGGAAGTCGAGGTGGTCATTGCGAGTGCAGCCGCCGTCAACCCACAACTACGGGCGGGCCGCGTAAGGGCGCTTGCCATGAGCGGAGACAAACCCTCTGCCTTGTTGCCGGGCTTGCCCTCCATTGCCCAATCCGGGGTCGGCGGTTACCAATACGCCTTGTGGTGGGCGATCTTCACGCCAGCCGGTATCTCCTCAGAAAGAAAAAACTTTATCAATAATTCCATTAATAAAGCCCTACAAAGTGCCGAGATAAAAAAATTCCTTGATCAAGAAAGCGCTGAGCCCTGGATCTCCACGGCAGATGAAATGGTTCAACTCTTGCCAACCGAAATTGATCGTTACCGTAAAATTGCTAAATTAGCTAATATTCCCCTACAATAAACAAACACCGTCAATAACAAAAAGCTAAGAGGATCCATATGGATAGCGTGAACCACCCAAGCTTACCCCCTGGGGTAGAACTAATGCACCTGTCTGAGATGAAATGGGAATCCTCCAAATCAGGACGCATGCAAAGCTATCTTGTAGGCCACCCTAGTCAACCGGGCCTTTATATCTGTGCTGTGAAATGGCCTGCTCATAGCAAAGCGCTAGCACACAAGCACCCCGATGCACGTTACGGTATGGTCCTAGAGGGCGTTCACTATATTGGCTACGGCGAAAAATATGATGAATCAAAATTAAATCGCCACCCCGCTGGCACTTGGTTTACCGAGCCCGCTGAACAAGGCCACTTCGGTCTGACCAAAGATGAAGGCACGGTATTATTATTCTATGGCATGGGCCCGAGCGCCTTTGACACTCTGGAATAAGGTTTATTAAAATAAAATACGGTCCCCACCATTTGGTCAATCCGGCTATTGGGTGGTCAATAGCGCTAAATAAAACGTATTATTTGCGTTAAAAAGCCAACCCGGCCCCTATCAATTATTTCACTCTAAGACCCTGTAGGCCTATCCTGCCCACAGGGAAATACCGCCTCATTTTTAACGAAGTTTTTTTATTTATACAGTAGCCACCGGTGTGACAGGTGAGCCTGCTGCCCCCGGCATACGCAGTGGCGGGGCGGTTAACAAGAAGCTGGTGCGTTGATTTTGCCTTAACCAATGGGCCAA
Organism: uncultured beta proteobacterium; assembly: GCA_903893565.1. Lineage (GTDB taxonomy): Bacteria > Pseudomonadota > Gammaproteobacteria > Burkholderiales > SG8-41 > UBA5216. The sequence goes on from CAITMU010000011.1 coordinate 28,629, forward strand.
TTCGCTCAGGTACCATAACTCACCCAGATGAATACCTAACTTCACCAAACAATGCTCATGCAAAGGCAAAGCCGGGCCCCTATGAGGCATTCGTGGATCGGGGCCTAGCGTTGAAGATCGCTCAACCGCTAAATTATCTGCGGCCAAGGCCACCAAGCCACTGTCAGCAATCCACTCAAGCAAGCGTTTGTCATAACCATCGAGCACCGTACACGCAGTTTTGATCGATGCGTCTAATTTGCCATCCGCCTGCTTGATCAACTCTCCCATCCCGGTATGCAGACAGACAATATCTCCGGGCTTAACCGTTACTTGGTCAGCCTTCATCACTTTTTCCAGCATCTCATAGGTCACACCAATGCGTTCTTCGCCATAGTAATGCCTCAAATCAATCATCACCGCACGACCCTGAACACCGGTTTGTGCCATTTCTGCCACCGACACAGCACGAGCGCCTAAAGCACCATAAAGTCCCTGACCCTTTTCATCCACTAAGGACCAACCATTATAGGAAACCTTCTCCTCAACGCCATCGCCATTGGCATCAAAACGTGTCCCCTTGTGAGCAAAGCCATCCCAATGCGTGGAATACTGCATGTAGAGCATAATAGCTTCATCAGAGCCTACATCGTTGTAGCGGGGATCCACCGTGTCGTTGCCCAAGTTAAAGTACACTTCCTTGCCCCGGTTAACGGGATGAAAAACCGGCGTGAAACGATTGCCATTTAAATGATTCCCCCCCGGTCGATCTAATGGATGCGACAAAGTGAAGACCTGTCCGGTTTTCACTTCCTTTAAAGCCGCCAAGCGTCTTTCTGCTGTAATGAGATTCATTCGCCCTCTTTGATCATCCTCTCCGAACTCACCCCAGTTAGAACCTTCAGGCCGATTTTTCCAACGCTTATTCATAAAACAATCCTTTAAAAAATTAATTTTACTATTCAAAATACCGATCGACAGTGCTTGCCACGCCTGCAACATGGGATAAAAATAGCCTCTCAGTTGAACGCTTAATTTGTCCTACTTCGATCATGGCACGAGCTCAGAAAGATGACAACCAGAACAATCAATCAATCCGTCTTAGAACAAGGGATTACTCCGATTTTTAATCTATAATCTTACGATTGGTGCTTGTTTAGACCCATTGCATTCAAACAAAACTAAAGGTGTTTTATGGCCAAGGCCTATTGGATCGCTTTTTACAAATCAATCAAAAATCCCGAGCAATTTGCCGCTTATGCAAAATTAGCACCTGCCGCCATTCATGCGGCAGGAGGGAAATTTCTAGCGCGCGGCAATCCATCCCAAATCTACGAATTAGGTCTTCCCCAACGCGTAGTCATGATTGAGTTTGATAGCATCGAAAAAGCCACTGCGGCTCACGATAGCCCGGGTTATCAAGCTGCGCTGGCCGCCTTAGGCAATGCGGTAGAACGGGATTTACGTATCGTCGAGGGCCTCTAAATAACAATACAACCGTCTGTCTTCTTTAGTTTAAGAGTTCTAACAATAAATAGATTTTCATTGATCCATTTTCATATTGGGGGGGAATAAAAATCATGCAGATGCGAATCACAAAATTAAAAGAACACATTGGGGCTGAGGTTCATGGCGTTGATTTAACACAGCCTATTGATCCGATAACGCAAAAAAAACTCTATGATGCCTTAGTCGACCATGTTGTATTGGTGATTCGTGATCAAAAATTTTCACCTCAACAATACCAAGATGCAGCCGAGCTCTTCGGGGAATTAATGGAGGATCAAAATCGAAGGTATTTAGTGGATGGATTGCCTCTGATTAGCGTGCTGTCCAACCGCCATAAAGATAGCTTGGGTAAGCCGGCTAAAATCAATACCAATGCCTCCTGGCATACCGACCACACGAATCAAGATTGTCCCCCTAAATTCACCATGCTCTATCCCGTTTCTTTACCGGATCGAGGGGGGGCAACCTCGGTTTGCAATATGAGGGCAGCCTTTGAGGCACTGCCTGTTGAATGGAAGGAAAAACTCAGTGTAATGCAAACAGAAAATAGCCTGATTAGTAGCGCGCGATTTAAAGTGGCTAATCCCGATGTGCTAGCAGCCCAAATGAATTTACAAAAACCCCTTAAAGTGCAACCTCTTATTCGCACTCATCCCGAACGGGGTACGAAATCGATCTGGTTTCACAAAAATAAAACAGAAAGAATCATTGGAATGGGACCTGAGGAGAGCCAGGAATTTTTGGAGAAATTACTGGAAATAGCGATAAAACCAGAATTTTTATATGCCCATGAATATCGATTAAATGATATGTTTATCATTGATAATCGTTCATCAATGCATAAAGCTGGCTTTGATTATGATCAAAACCAGCATCGTATGCTCTACAGAATTTTAGTGCGTGGGGATCGTCCTTTCTAATCGCTTATTAACAATCTAGGAGTGCCCTGTGGTTGATATTGATACATTTAGTTACATGGGATTTGTACGGTTTGATCTAAAAAACAAGGAATTTGATCAAAAATTTAATCAGCATTTTAATGACCATATTCAAGAACTGTCTAACAAACCCGGATACTCCACCGCATGGCGTACGAGTGAACTACGGGGGGCAGATAACGCAGGCGTCATGGAGCAAGAGTACCAGCAAATCTATGCGATTAAAGATCCTGGTCTGTTTAAATCCTTTCCTCAAAACCCCCCTCCTCCCGTTTTGGAATCAGAACCGTGGCGACGGGATATCGACAATTGGGGACGTGTTTTTTATAAAGTTTTATCTTTAACGCAACATGACGATCGCAATGGTCGGTGTTGGGCACGCATTGAAATGGATTTTCAGGAAGAAGGAAAAGCATTATCAGATATACAAAATGAAGTGCTTGATTATGTAAAAATTTTGGTACGCACCCTACCGGGGGTTCACCGCGTCTGGCAATTACAGCACGTCTCCCATTCTGCACAAATTGGCTCAGATCCTATGGGCAGTCATATGCTTTTATATGAATTGGATGCGCCTGAAAATCTTTTTGACCCTAGCCTGGGCGAAGAAAGAATCCCCTACCCTCAACGACATTCCATTATCGGTCGACATTTTTCTCGTCTTCTGGCCAAAACCCATCCCATCCGATAATTGAGTATCCACCTTTCCTTAAAAACCGCTTTGCACAGAATAAAGGGGGGGGGTATGAGACAATGCTCCCCTGCCCTTCAGGTTGATTTCGAGACTCACTGGCCCCTACCCTGCCTGCTTTCGCAAATGCGTAGGGTTTTCTTATTTAACCTTATTGAAAAGTCACCCCCTTGTCCCCTCTTAGAGCGTGCTGCCCCGTTGGGCACTCATGGATTGGCAGATGCGCCGTAGCGTTTTTTAGTGGCCTATGTTTCTTTTCCACCCCTACCAGCTTCGCGCAAACCTCTGTCACAAACCCCAGCGCTTTACCTTATTCTGGATATCCGACTAAACCCATTCATTTGGTCGTACCTTTCGCCCCGGGGGGGAGCACTGATTTAATTGCTCGCCTAATGGGGCAGGCATTAGAAAAGTCATGGCATCAAAGTGTTATTGTCGACAATCGTCCTGGAGCCAGTGGTAACGTCGGTGTTGATTTTGTTGCCAAATCGGCTCCCGATGGCTATACCCTCATCTTTGGACATGTCGGAACGTTTGGATTTGGTCCGGCACTCTGGAAACAGTTGCCTTACGATCCGATCAAAGATTTTGTGGCTATTCATGAATTTGCCATGGTACCTAATCTCTTGGTGATCAACCCCCATTTGCCCGCGTTTTCAGTCAAAGATTTGATTCATTTAGCGCGATCTCAACCAGGTCAAATGAACTATGCTTCTTCAGGCCCTGGCAGTGCGTCTCATTTGGCTGTTGAAAATTTCAAACTCTTAAGCCATACCCAAATCACTAATATTGCCTACCGTGGTACTGGTCCTATGATGACCGATCTGATTGCAGGGTTGACCTCATTAACTATCACTGGGGTTCCGCCTCTGTATCCCTTTGTGCAGTCGGGAAAGTTACGTGCACTAGCCGTAGGGAGTTTAAAGCGTATCGCATTAATGCCACAAACGCCGACGATCAATGAATCGGGACTGGCTGGCTACGAATCGACCACTTGGTTCGGCCCTCTTGCACCTGCAAAAACCCCACAAGAGATCGTCACAAAAATGAATACACAGTTAAATCAAATTCTGACACAAGAGGTGTTAAAAAAACGCTTCGCTAGTGAAGGGGTCGAAGCCGTAGGAGGTTCGGCGCTCGCCTTTGAGCGCCACATCAAATTGGAAATATCTCGTTGGGCCAAAGTCGTTAATGAGGCTAAAATCACCATTGAATAAACGCACCCCAGTCAAAAAACTACTTTTCTCACTAATAAGAGGCTATGACTATGGATCGCAGAACTTTCAATTCGGCATTAACCGGACTGGCTAGTTCATCCCTCATGGGTTGTACAACACTCGGTTCCTTAATTGCAACCGCCTCTAAGCCCCAAAAAACTATTCTCTATCAAAGCGTCGGTGCTCGTTTAACCCCTTATGATGTTGACGTGGAGACGGGCACACTGTCGGCAAAAGCTCCCCTCTTTATGCCTTCGAATGTGCAATATGTATGGCCACACCCCTTAAAGCCCTACTTATACGTATCAACCAGTGACGCGGTAGCGGGCATTGCCGGCACACCGGGAAAAGTGCATCGACTGTGTGCCGTCAAAGTCGACGGTGAAGGCAATTTATCCATGCATGGCCCAGTTAAGGATCTCCCCAGCCGCCCTATCCACAATAGCGTCGATGCGACTGGGCGATTTGTATTCACTGCGTTCAATAATCCCTCCGCCATACGAGTTCATGCGATTGACTTGGACGGGCGTTTACAAGAGCCTATTGAGCAAATGCCCCTCGATCCCGGAGTCTATGCTCATCAGGTTCGTAGCACTCCCTCCAACCGCGCTGTCATATTGATTACCCGAGGCAATAAAGCAGAAAAAGACAAAGCTGAAGATCCTGGGGCTTTAAAAATCTTTAATTTTAAATCGGGCTTACTTTCCCCTCTAACTAACCTACAAGTGGGGGGCAAAGGCGGGCATGGCTATGGTCCTCGACATCTTGATTTTCATCCGACAAAGCCCTGGGTTTATGTTTCGGTCGAATCGCAAAATCAATTACACATGCACACCTTTGATGGGGAGAGCCTCAGTAAAGAACCCTTATTCATTAAAAGTAGCGTATCAAAGCCCTATGAAGAAAGCTTTCCACAAATCGTTGGCCCCATACACATCCATCCGAAGGGGCAAACGGTCTACCTGGCCAACCGAGCCAGTGCGACTACGATAGAACAAGGTAAGTCAGTATTTCGGGGTGGGGAAAATAATATAGCCGTCTTTTCGATCCATCCAACAACTGGCGAACCCAAACTGATTCAACATATCGATACCCAAAGCTTTCACGTACGCACCTTTAGTATTGATCCTAGTGGTCGACTTCTGATTGCAGCCAGCATCTCCGACATGTGGGTTAAAGATAAAGATCAAATACGCCATACCCCTGCCGCTCTCAGCGTATTTCGAATCAGCGCAGAGGGTCGCTTAAGCTTTCTCCGCAAATACGATGTCCCTCTAGAAGGTGGGTTACAATGGTGGATTGGCCTGTTAAATATGCCCTTAGGGGGCCTCTAATCGATGGGGCTTTCCTTACTCGATGCGTGCCCATTGCTTGGTCAGTCCTATTGGTCAATGGGCACTTTACCTTAAACGTGCTACACACTCACCCGTACAGCCATGAGATTTTATTTTCTTTATCCATCCCCTCAAATATATCGTGCGCTATTTTTGTCCGTGTCGCTGTTTAGCTGTTATGTGAATGCTCAATCCTCCTTTGATCACTACCCATCCAAACCAGTACGTTTCATTTCTCCTTTTTCTGCAGGGGGCGGTACCGATGCTGTAGGACGTATCATTGCCACCAAGTTAAGCGAGATCATGGGCAACCCCTTTGTCGTCGATAACCGTGGTGGTGCCGATGGCACCATCGGTACGGATATTGCCGCAAAAGCATCCCCCGATGGTTACACCCTATTAGTGGCCAATATGGGTACTTTTTGTATGACCCCCAATCTACGTAAAACTGCCTACAACCCGCTCACTGATTTCGCCCCGATTACCCAAACAACCGCCTCATCGACCGCTTTGGTCGTTCACCCCAATTTGCCTATTCATAGCCTAAAAGAATTGGTGGCAATGGCCAAGGCACGACCAGGACAACTTAATTTTGGTGCAGGCTCCAACGCCACCGCTTTACCTATGGAGATGTTAAAAATCGTAGCGGGCATTCAATTAAACCAAATCTCGTACAAAGGGACAGGGCCATCGGTCATCGGTCTTTTAAGTGGCGAAGTCCAAGTGATGTTTGGTGGCGCTATCGCCACAGTGCCGCATGTCAAAAGTGGCCGCTTACGCGCTATTGCCGTCGCGGGAGACCGTCGTGCTAGGGCAATGCCTGATGTGCCGACCATAGCGGAACAAGGCTTTCCAGGCTACGAAGCTAATAGCTGGAATGGAATCGTCGCACCAGCCTCTACCCCCATGCCGATTATCAGAAAGCTCAATCTTTCCATTGTGAAAGTGCTAAAACTCGAAGACGTCCGCTCACACATGATTGCCGATGGCGCAGAGCCCGAACATAACAGCCCTGAGCAATTCAATACCCTTTTACGCAATTGCCACACGAAATGGGGCAAAGTGATCAAATCCGCAGGTCTTAGAGATTAAAACTAACCCGGTTTTTCTCCTTCTTTTTCCCGTTTGACCGTTACCCAGAAAACAGAAAATAAGAAAGGGGGTCATCAGCCCCCTTTTCTTAAAACTTCAATCATTCAAAAAAATTTTTTCTAGGCTGATTTCTGCCGATTTTTCTCAAGCCAACCATCGACTAGCGCTACCGTCTCATCGACCACATCCAATTGCATCCCTTTAGACTTGGCAATGATTTGTACTAATCGATCCACACGCTCAATATTCTGAGCACCTGCCGCTAAGGCCCGAGCGGCCGAGGAGGGGCTGGCCAAAGACAAAGCGGCATTGGCGTATTTTTCAAAAGGAACTAAATCCTTTTCATCAGCGCCCAATTTTACACACAAGCTTACAACCCACTGGTAAACCGCACGAGTGGCTGCAAGATCAGCATGAACCGCTTCTTTAATCGGACGCATCTCATCTTTTTGCACACAACGATAATTGCCCGCCAACAACATACTCCACTTAGCCAAAGGCACGAAAACGGAATCATGAACCTTTAATTTCACTGGCAATTCAATTTTTTCTCCCTTCACTTCAAACCGAGAGGCTTCTACGTCACGCACCAAATCGCGCAAAATAGCGGTGTGGGCAGGGTTGGCAAAACTGGCTGATTTAAAATTGGTAGGCAAACGCACCTGCAACACATTGACTTTATCCTCGGGGGGACGGAAAGCCTGTGGGTCAGGACTACACAATGTCATATAGTTTGGATCAAAGCTATCCCATACCGTTGCATCGGCATAACAAGGACGGATCGCTTGGTGATCAATAGAGGCGATACGCTTTAAATAGGGTAGAGGGGGCATATTCATAATCGACATACAAGGTTTTTTCGAATGCGCCACTTTTTCTAATAACTCTCGTACTCCCGGGGAACGATATTGTGGCTCTTGCATAGCGAGCACCACTAAATCGTAGTTCGACGGATCAAAGGCGGTCGTGCCACCAGCACCCATATGCCCAGTCAGTTTTTTGGAGTTAACCTCCACCAAACCTTCTCGCCCCTTAACCGGCACCCGAATCACTGCACCCTCTGAATTAATAAGATCGGCTTCTGCCGGCAAACACACCAAATCAACGTTATGCCCGGCCAAAGCCAGTTTCGTCCCGAGCAATGAGCCATAGGAGGCCCCCATAATTAACACTTTATACTGATTACCCATTTGCCACCTCTTTCATGTTGTCCCATGGAAATGATTCGAACGCGTGATCTTGTTTTGTAACCCACATACTCAAACTTTGTATTCAACTATCGCACTAAACACCCGTTGTATAGCGGGTATTGCCTTCACGCTCCTCGACATCGGATCGCTCCAACACCACCACCACTCGAGCACCACCTTGCTGGGCGGCCACTGCGGCGGCGAGGCCCGCCACCCCACGACAAACCCCCACCACATCAGCGGATAACTTGCTTTGATGGACAATCGACAAGGGGATCACCGACTTTGCTTTTGAGTGGCTAAAAGCTCAGCACTTTTTTTAACCGCCTTAACGATATTCACATAACCCGTGCATCGACAAAGGTTGCCCTCTAAACCGTGATAAATCTGTTCATCTGTGGGTTTAGGGTTATTTTTTAGTAATCCTGCCACAGACATAATCATGCCTGGCGTACAAAAACCACACTGTAAGGCATGGCATTGTGTGAAGGCTTGTTGTACGGGATGCAATTTTCCATTTTTCGCCAATCCTTCAATAGTGGTGATTTGCGCCCCATTCGCCTGGAGAGCGAACACCGTACAAGACTTAATTGCTTCTCCATTCATGTGCACCGTACAGGCCCCGCACTGACTGGTATCACAACCCACATGTGTGCCAGTCAATTGGGCATGGTCACGGATCAAATTCACCAGTAATGTACGATCCTCAACCTCAAAGCAATGATTTTTACCGTTTATTGTCAGTTCCACTTTAGCCATGATTATTTCCCGGATAATTTTGCAACAGCGCGTTTGGTCATGACTTTAGCCAGATTAGCACGGTACTCTTTTGTACCATGCATGTCTTCATTCAAGTCAGCCGCCTCCAACTGAAGCGCCTCAAGCGCCTTAGCGTTCATTTTTTTACCCAATGCTTGCTCCGCCTCCATCCAGCGAAACACTCCAGGCCCAGCCCCTGTGATAGCGACCCTGGTGCCCTTCGTATTGTGAGCAACAAAAGCGCCAGCCATCGCATAACCAGAGGCAGGATGAGGAAATTTTTCATAAGCTGATTTCCCCACAACAGGCCATCGCACAGCAGTGATAATCTCATCTGAATCCAAAGCCGTGGTAAATAGCCCTTGGAAAAAATCATCCGCTACAATTTCCCTTCGGTTAGTCACAATCGTTGCATTAAGACTTAAAGCAGCAGACGGATAGTCCGCCGCAGGATCATTGTTGGCTAATGATCCACCCATGGTCCCCCGATTTCTAACCTGAGGATCTCCAATTTGACTGGCTAAATAAGCCAGCGCGGGGATCGCACGTTTGACCACTGGAGAGTTAGCGACCTCCACATGGCGTGTAGCAGCACCAATAGTCAATTGCCCCGCCTTTAATGAGATGCCCTTTAAAGCCTCGATACCACCAATATCAATTAAGTGAGTGGGTTGTGCTAAACGGGCTTTTAAAGTGGGGATCAGTGTCATTCCACCGGCTAATAACTTCGCCTCACTATGGGCTAACAGTGTATCGGTCGCTTCTTTGAGTGTTCTAGCTTTAACATAACTGAATGCGTGCATGATCAGTCCTTATCTTTGACTTTTAGCTTGTTCAATGGTGGCCCACACTTTGGCCGGCGTCAGGGGCATATCAATATGTTTGATGCCATAAGGGTGCAAGGCATTGACCACTGCATTAACCAGTGCGCCGAGCGAAGCCGTGCAGCCCGCCTCTCCGACCCCCTTAATACCTAAGGGCCCTAACTTTGACATGGTGGGACATTCTTCAACCTGAATGGACTTCAGATCACCTGCTTTTGGCATCACATAATCGCTAAAACTGGCTGTAATCATTTGGCCTGTTTGCTTGTCGTAGACAATATGTTCGCCAAACACCTGTCCCAATCCTTGCACCACAGCCCCATGAACCTGCCCTTCCACAATCGTGTGACTGACCACATGACCACAATCATCTACGGTTAAATAAGACACAATTTCACTCACCCCTGTTTCTGGATCGACTTCAACTTCGGTAATATGAGATCCATTAGGGAATGTCTGTTTTGAAAAAGCCCCTTCAGCTTTTACTGATACCGTTTTTTTACTAGCGAGCTCACCAAGCGTTATTTTTTTTCGACTGCCCGCCGCCTGAAAAACGCCCTTGCTGTAACTGACTTGGGATGGCTCGACTCCCAGATCCTCAGCCGCTAGCGATTTGGCCGCTTCAATTAACTTCAAAGCCGCCAGATGACATACCGTACCAGCGCCCACCATGGAGCGTGAGCCTCCGGAATGATTACCCACGATATGAGGCGAACGCGCAGGGTCCCCTTGCTTAATCTTGATCTTTTCGACCGGGATTTGCATGGCATCAGAGATCAGCATAGCAAACGAAGTCTGGTGTCCCTGACCTTGGGAATGCGCTACCGTATGAGCGGTCAATTCACCAGCAGCATTCGCACTTAATTCGATCTCATCTTTAGGATACATCCCGGCCCCAGTACCCTCAATCACCGTAGACATACCAATACCGCGAAGCTTGCCTTTAGCTAAGCTACTCAAACGACGCGCTTCAAACCCAGACCAATCGGATAACTGTAGCGCCTTAGCAGACAAAGTGGGCAAATCCGCGCACTCGTAGACCGAACCGGTTGCCGTTTTGTAGGGGAATTCATTCGCTGGAATATAATTACGACGACGTAAATCAGCCGGATTCATATTCAATTCTAAGGCGGCCGTATCTACCACCCGTTCAATGGCATAAGCAATATCGGGGCGGCCCGCACCTCGATAGGCGGCAACCAATGCCGTATTCGTCAGCGCCACTTTAAAGTGTCCATATAACGCAGGGATTTTATAAACGCCATTCAAACAGGTTGAAGGGTTACGAATATGGCTAACGGGTCCGGTCGGCGATAAAAACGCTCCCATGTCAGTAATCCAATCGATACGCAAAGCGGTAAACTGTGCGTTTTCATCCATTGCCAGTGTGGCAGTAATCAGGTTGCCACGGCCATGCGTATCGGTGAGAAAGCTTTCCGTACGGGTGGAGACCCATTTGATGGAATGCCCCAGCGCTTTTGCCGCAATCATCATGGCCACATATTCCGGGTATACCGAACTTCGCTGCCCAAATCCTCCCCCCACGTCCTCAACTTCCACGCGGATCTTATCCTCTGACATGTTGTTTGCATAAGCGGCAAATTGTCGTCTTGTCATATTCACCCCTTGTGAGGGGGTATGCACTGTATATTGCTCAGTGGTTTTGTCATAAGCAATCAATGCAGCACGTGGCTCCATGGGACTGGCGGTTACACGAGTGCAGTCAACCGACAATTTCGTGACATGCGCCGCCTTAGCAATGGCTTGGGTGACTTCGGCTTCATTGCCCGCTTCGGCTTCGAAGGGTGAGTTGCCGGGAATATCGTCGTGGATCAAAACGCTGCCGGGTTGCAAAGCGGCGACAGGATCAATTACTGCAGGTAAATCTTCATAAACCACTTCAATCAAATCACAAGCATCCTGTGCAGCCAAATGCGATTGCGCAACCACCATCGCCACCTGATCACCGACAAATCGCACCTTACCAATGGCCAAGCAGGGCCGATCCGGCACCAAAGCCTTCATACCGTCCTTTCCAGCAAAGGTAAGAAAGTTTGCGGATCGAAGGTAACCCGCGGCTAGCGCATCAGCACCCGTATAAATGGCCTTGACGCCAGGATGTTGAAGCGCCTTATCCGTGTTGATAGAAACAATATTGGCATGAGCTCGATCCGCGCGTAAAAAACATGCATGCAATTGCTGTGGATCATTCCAATCAGAGGCATAGCGCCCCTTACCGGTAATCAAGCGCAAGTCTTCCAGTCGCGAAAGTTTCGCGCCGTCGACCGTAAACAGTGGTGAATGATGATGTTGGTCCATCCGCGCCTCGTTTAATTTGAATAAAAAGAAATGATTGATTACAGATTCATTAAATAAAATTCATCAAACAATCAAAATACAACTTAAATCCCGCATCAAATCCGTATAAAAAATACAGCCCTTTATTGACACCTTGAGTATCCTAAAAGGCTGTATCGCGACTCCCCCTCATTTTGTAGCGTTCGTCAAAGTCGCTCATTTCACGCAATGGCTTTAATTAGCTCGCCTTTTTCATTTCGCCTGCGCGGATGGCATCAGCCATTTTAACCGGTGGCACCACCGGTACGATCCCACTCATTAAAGTTCCTGGTACCGTTTGAATTAACTCCTCGACCGTGAATAAGCCCTCGTCACCTTTATGCAAGAACCGATAGTCTTCACCAAAATAGTAAGAATTGATTCGGCCCCGCTCTACGTGAAATACCTGGCCATTCACACTATCGGCCTCATCGGTGGCTAGATAAGCGACCATAGGCGCAATAAATTCTGGGCCCCGGGGAACGAGTGTCAAATCATATTGTTCTTTGGTCATCAAGCCAGCCTCAAACTTACGACGACGGTTTTCTTTCACCGTATCCGTTAAGGTCATTCGAGTATCGGCAGAAGGGCAGATGGCGTTTGCGGTAATACCGTTTTTATAGGTCTCTTTAGCTATGGACCGGGTCAGGCCAATAATACCCGCCTTAGAAGCACTGTAGTTGCATTGACCCACCGAGCCTTTAAACGCATCGGATGAAAAATTAATAATTCGTCCGTGCCCAGCTTGTCTCATGTATTTGACTGCGTGATGACACATATTCCAATGTCCCTTTAAATGCACATTCACGACAGAATCAAAATCATCCTCTGACATATTCCAAATCATGCGTTCGCGTAAATTGCCTGCGACATTGACTAAAATATCGATTTTCCCAAATTGCTCCACACACTGATTAATCATCAAACCCGCTTTTAAGTAATCCGAGACCGAATCATAATTGGCCTGGGCCTTACCGCCGGCCTTGATAATTTCTGCTACCACCTCATCGGCGGGACGCTCCTCGGTTTTTTCACCTCCTCGGCCAACGCCTGGATCGTTGACAATCACACTCGCGCCCTCTTGCGCCAGCAAAAGAGCCACTGCACGCCCTATCCCTCTACCGGCTCCTGAAACAACGGCTGCTTTTCCTTTTAAATGCATGTTCACTCCTCGTTGATTAATTATTCACCTAAACCATTAGTATACCGGGAGTCTTGCACAAACTGGGCCACCGCCTAATCTTTTAAACATCACAAGATGCACGACCCCATTGCTGCACCCCACTCACAAAGTCCACAATATATACAAATCCCGTCAGACATAACTGAACCGCCACAATAGGCGATGATTTGATCTATCGCAAGTTTGTGCGGACAATGGGCAGAAGATCCCACATTTCACCGCTCAAAACCCTTCTTCAATCGTTTTTTTGGCTTACCTGAACCTCTGCGCACGCACTTATTCTCAGGTATGCTTCAACCTATTCATAAAACTGACAATCAAAGACTATGATCAATTATCAAGATACCTCACTGTTTATCGACGGTCTATGGGGCCCAAGCCTATCAGGACGCACCTTACCCGTGGTTAACCCAGCCAACCATCAAACCATTGGTCAAGTCGCTTATGCAGAAAAAGCGGATCTAGATCGTGCCTTAGAAGCGGCAGAAAAAGGATTTAAGGTTTGGCGTAAAGTTTCCGCATTTGATCGGTGCAAAATAATGCGCAAGGCGGCTGAATTATTTCGCCAAAGAGCGGATACGATCGCCGCTTTGATGACCTATGAACAGGGCAAACCGCTGATAGAGGCCAGACTAGAAGTATTGGCCGGCGCCGATATCATCGAGTGGTTTGCCGAAGAAGGACGCCGCGCCTACGGGCGCGTCATTCCTGCGCGTGCAGAGGGTATTTATCAATTAGTGGTCAAAGAACCCGTTGGGCCAGTGGCCGCATTCACCCCTTGGAACTTCCCTATTAATCAGGCTGTGCGTAAACTCAGCGCTGCTTTATCAACGGGTTGCTCCATCATACTCAAGGCGCCCGAAGAAACCCCGGCCTCACCGGCTGAACTAGTGCGCGCTTTTGTCGATGCGGGGGTTCCTGCTGGAGTAATCAATTTGGTTTATGGAAACCCTGCGGATATTTCCAGTTATCTCATCGCACATCCCATCATTCGAAAAATGTCCTTCACAGGCTCTACGGCAGTTGGCAAGCTGTTAGCTGAGATGGCCGGAAAACACATGAAACGTGCCACAATGGAACTGGGAGGGCACGCCCCAGTGATTATTTTTGATGACGCTGATATCGAATTGGCCGCAAAAACGATGAGTTTCATGAAATTTAGAAATGCTGGACAAGTCTGCGTTTCACCCACTCGATTTTTAGTTCAGGAAAATGTCTATCAGCAGTTCGTGACGCAGTTTGTCGACCATGCCAAAGCCACCAAAGTTGGGGACGGTTTTGATAAAGACACAAAAATGGCAACCTTAGCCAACCCTAGACGGCAAAGCGCGATGATAGCCAACGTGGAAGATGCCAAAAAAATGGCGGGCAAATAAAAACCGGCGGCTTTCCCATCGGAGAGAAAGGTAATTACTTTGAGCCTACCGTGATCACTGAATTGTCCACTAATGCATCCGCCATGAACACCGAACCCTTCGGCCCCATGGCGATCATTAACCCTTTTAGGACTTTTGAAGAAGCGGTTGAAGAGTCGAACCGTTTACCCTATGGATTAGCCGCTTACGCTTGGACCCGTTCGGCCAAGACAGCCAATGCCATTGCTTCCCAGGTAGAAACGGGGATGATGACCATCAATCACTTGGGATTTGCTCTACCTGAGGTCCCCTTTGGCGGGGTTAAAGATTCAGGCTACGGCTCGGAAGGCGGCAGCGAAGCTATCGAACCTTACTTGGTTTCAAAATTCATTACCCAAGCAAACCTCTAAGCACATTGAGGGGGCCCCCCCTCTATGACACAAAGACTTAAAACGCCCCGATAACCTGGTCGTTCTCGACCTAGGCTTTGGGTTTACGTCCAGGAGCCGCCTGTGGAATATAACCAGAAATGCGACACAATATGCCATCTATTTCTTTGCCATCCTGATACCGAATTGAACGACACACCATAATGGCGCCTTTTTCGCGCAAATCATTCACCCCTGTTCTAACACTGGCCAACGAAAGCCCTGTCGCTGCAGCGATTTCCGTATCCAACTTTTCGCCACTTTGTTTCAAATATTCCAGAATTGATTGCATCTTTACTCTCTGATGATCATCGATAAGAAAACGCTCGGGCCACTTTTACTAATCTGGCGGGTTTCGCATTTTACATGAGTTCCCCTTCATTGGCACTGTCCAATCCTAAGATCCAAGGGATAATAAGCCCATATATACTGTGAAAACAGTAACTTATCGAAAATTTATCAACCCTCCTTGATAACAACCACACTCAACCCTAAGGCCTTAGAGCACTATACAAAAAGGGCAAACTTTCATCCATTCGGTAATCAATATCCGAGTGATTATCATCAAACTCTTCATACCAATGAAAAATTCCAGCCTCCGACAATCGTTTAGATAAAATCCGGGTTCCGTAGTGAATATGGTATTGATCACGCCATCCACAGTCGATGAAAATACCCTTCAGAGACTGAAGGTTTTTACGATATCGGTTGACTAAATTAATAGGATCATGGGATTGCCACGCACGCCATCGCTGAGCAATTAGTTCACCGGTTTCGAGATTAAAAGGCAAACGAAACCCTAAGGGCGCTTTTGGATCAGGATCATAGGTGGCGGCCATACAAAGATTCATTAAACAATGACCCTCCCCTGAGGAGAGCTTTTCTTTTGCCCAGACTGTTTTTAAAAATCGGCTCACCCGTCCATCATCATAGCCTTGGGCTATCCCATTTTTATTGGCTTGTTTCAATATGTCCTGCTTGCCAGCACGCTGAGGCTGGCGACGATACCGCGCCAACTCATTCAAAGTATTAGGCCAATCATGCCAGTAGACAAAATCAAAATATGCATCGCCAGAGTGATTGGCAATGGCTCCCCAATATTGAGGATATTTCATGGCGTGAATCATCGATCCGTAACCGCCGGAAGACTTACCAAAGCAACCTCGATGATCTCGATGCGCTAGTGTACGAAATTGCTGGTCGACAAAGGGGACGATTTCTTGAGTAAGATAATCCGCGTATCGCCCAATAGCGGTCGAATTAATATATTGATTACCACCCAGTGCTGTAAAACAATCGGGAAAAACAAGAATAACAGGCCCCATTTTCTTTTCCGCAATAAGGCGGCACACCCGCTGCGGAACATTGTCACCAAATGGCTTCCAATGCGTATGCGATAGTCCTGTTCCTGTAAAACCTGCCAAATCATAAAAAACAGGAAAGCGTTGGTTAAGCGAGACATCGTATTGTGGAGGCAACCAAACACCCAAACGACGCACATGAGGATCAGCCAAGGGATTATCCCTTAGAATTTTTGAATCATGTTGCAACGTAATTAAAGTGCCCTCGGCACCGCGTGGACGTTTACGACTCATTAGGGGTAGCCCATTGTTGGATCAAAGTAATCATCTCGTTTAGTTCACAGTAAACTGGCAACAGAAATGCGTTCAAATCCCATGATTGAAAACCATCGTTTCGTCATTTTTTAGTTCCACCGTTATCTAAAAAGGGTCGAAACAAAACTTTTAGTGACCTGCCCGTTAAGTGAAATCACTATCAGAAAATGGGAATCCAATACAAAATATTGGGTTACTCCACAAATCTTAAGAAAAACGTCACCCCATAATCCCTTTGTACACGTTCGTTATTGAAACTTATATTAATGAAAGATTGGGAAAACACCATACTACCCATGTACGTTTATCTTTCTCATTCTTACTTATAGAAATTTTTATTGCCCTTTCAGATGCATACGTGCAATTCTATCGATATCTAAGACTTTGTGGCAAAAAATAGAATCTGGCCACTGTCTACCCCGATATAGCCCTAGGAAACATTTTAAGTCGTGGCGATTTAAAAGCAATTAGAATGTATCCCCCAGCGCGAGCCCAAGGCACTCGGCTTCCATTCATTAGAGGTTACTTGAAGACTGAGTATTCACGGCAACAGGTCTTTTGGATTTTTTTTAATCGACTTATCCTGAAGTATCCCTTGAAAACGCAAATACTCCTCTTGCATAAAACGCATAAATCCCTCAGGCGTACTATCGACAACCGGTTCGGCCCCCAGTAGATCAAAACGCACCCGAAGCTTTTGGGACTGCAAGACGTGCAGAACGTCACTATTTAATTGTTCCACAATACGTCGCGGTGTATTCAAGGGCGCCACGATCCCAGACCAACTATCATACTGCGCCTCAGGCAACCCCATTTCCGCTATCGCAGGCACGTTAGGCAAATGACGACTACGTCGAGGCGTCATCACCGCTAGCGCCCGTAGCCGACTATCTCTCAAATGAACTAAAGCGGCAGGTACAGTATAAATGGCGTAATGAACTCTGCCGAGCACCATTTCCACATAAGAGTCTGATAGATTTTTAAAGGGGACATGCACCGCCTCGATCCCCAGTATTCTGGAAAAAATATCCGCCGCCAAGTGTGAGGCAGAGCCGTAACCTAAAGAGGCAAAATTTAAATCTCCCGGATGAGATTTTGCGTAATGAACAAAATCTTTGGCCGTGCTCACGGGTAAAGCTCGTGACATTAATAAAACATTGGCAATAGAGGCAACGTGACTAATCCCGACAATGTCGCCGAGGGCATTGTAGGGCGCGTTTTCGTGCATGAGTTCGCTAATAATTCGGGTCACCCCAATTAAGCCCAAGGTATACCCATCCGCCTTAGAGCGAGACACTCGCCTATTGCCGATCAAGCCTCCCGCCCCCGGACGATCATCGACAATGACCCGCTGTGCATAATAAGACTCCAACTCTTCACCCAATGCGCGGGCAAAAAAATCGTCTGCGGTTCCAACGGCAGAAGCCACAATAATGTGTATTGTTTTTTGCGGGAAAGTGCCTTGTGTATCCCTTGTCTCACCCCAACTGAGGGAACTCAAACCACCCAAGAGCACAAAGGTGGTGACAAAATAACCCCATCGATGAAATCGCCCTAGAGGGATAAAGGAGCTAAAACACTTCATAACAATCTCAAATAATCTCTTCTCAACGCAGTGGGTTAATGCTCTTTTCACAGGATGAGTGCCTTTGCATTTCGTTTCTAGGCCTCTTGCTAGCTCTCCCAATGAATGGGATTACGCAATAAGGTTCGTTGTATTATCAACTCCAAGTTATTGGTGCCCGCTGGCGACATCAACCCCCAAGCTCCAATTAAACGGCCCCATGAAGTAAGCGTATACAAAAGTGCTTACTTTGATCTTTGACAGCCTCCCATTACCATGGAACTACTTAGCTGGAATAATTGGCAACAATACATAGGGCATTTTCGTTTTTGCAAAATGCAATGTATTTTTACCTCCAAAAATCGAGGAAGGTCTATCCTGCGGATGGGTATGGGTAAATGGACCCACCCCCTTCATCGGATAAGGCGCATGGGCCACACCAGCATCCGTGCCATCAAACTCGTAATCCTTACCCCTTAATGTAAAGCCAATTCGATAACCCAAAGGCACCACAATACTCGTGGGCCAAATCTCAACATCCAACGACACTGGAACACCAGGCTCCAATGGCCAGGATTCGTCATGCGTGTGCCAAGGTCGATAATCAAAGCTTTTTTGTGGATCTAACTTTCTTTGCGAGGCTCTTAACCACCCCAACCCTACCGGTGTACGGGGATCATTTGAGCCAATAAAAACCACCTCCTTGCCCTGCGGATCAAAGACTCGTAACACCACAAAAACATCTGCATCGGTGCTATCCGAAGACAACCACAGTTTAGCGGCCACTGGACCCGTGATTTCCAGTTCTTGCGTCATCGGCGCGCTCATAAAAGTCAAACCATCACCCATTGTCTCATAGGGCAAAACCCCTTCTTTTTGAGGTTCGGCCGTGGAAAGATGACTGGACTCCCATTGCAGGTAATATGGCGTCCATTGGGTACGCGCTAAGGGCCACTCATGTTCAGCGCGAAGCTGAAATTTTTCTCCTGGTCTACGCACATTCAAATTGACTCGGGGTTGTTGATCCCAGCCCGTGTTTTCTCCTTTAAGAAAATGACCAAAAAACTTCTTCTGCAAAGCGACACCATAATCGCTGTAAAAATGAGTAAAGTGTGTATCCCCATGCACTTCCAACCATTTTTGGCTACTGGCAGCGCGTAGATATCCCTCAAAATTACCTCTGGGATGCAACCCTTGCCCACCCCAATTAGCGGCTGACAATAAGGGCACTGATATCTTTGAAAAATCCGCTATTCGAGGTTTGTAGTAGTCATTTAATAATGCGTGATCCAATGCCTTTTGTCCCACATCGACCCGGTTATTTATTAATTCATCTTCTGTGAGCGTCTGCGGTCCTGCAATCGTTTCGCCTGTCACTGGGTTTCGTGCGCCTCGTTCGCCCAGACCATTTTGCACACTGAGCACTTGACGGTTATACCAATCGCCCAAAAAGTCACACAAAATTCCACCATGACGACACAGTTCCCGATAATAATCCGACGAGCCTTCCCAGATACATAGCGCTGCCAAGTGAGGGGGTTGGGTTGCGCCAACCTGCCATTGGTTCATCGCATAGTAAGAGATGCCATTGATGCCCACTTTACCGTTACTCCATGGCTGAGTGCCTGCCCATTCAATACACTCATGAAAATCGGCGGCCTCCTCGGGCGACCAACTATCGAGTAACCCGGGCGAACGACCCGCCCCCCTTGAGTCGACCCGAACGCACACGTAACCATCGGGCACCCATTTCTCGGGGTCTACCAATTCCCAATTCTGGTATTGGTTTGTAGAGCCTTCCAACATTTGGGGTACCGCTTTGACTAAACGAGCCCACTGACTTTTGTAACCTTGCTTAAAATCTAGTCCTTTGGCATAAGGCCCATGACTTAAAATTACTGGGTATTGCCCGTCCTTCAAGGGACGAAACACATCTGCGCGCAATACCACCCCATCGCGCATCGCAATAGGTGCATCCCAATTTATTTTCATACCATCTCGAATTTCACTTTTCATCATCTTTTATATCATTGCTTTCAAAAGCGCTAAAGGCCCTCATGCCCATTTAGCTGTGTTTAAAATTCCAATTTAACTTGAGCTGCCTTGATAATTTTCCCCCAAATTTGAGTCTCTTCATTAATAAAGTTGGTGAACTGCTCTGGACTCATGGGACGCACTTCTGCACCTTGCGAGTTTAGGCGGTCTCGGGTCTCGGGCGCTTCCAGCGCTTTGATAATCGCCGCATGCAATTTCATGGCAATAGTCTTGGGTGTACCCGACAGCACTACGAAGCCATACCAATTATCCGCCCGCACACTGGGATATCCCGCCTCTGCCGTGGTAGGTACATCGGGCAATGTCATCTGCCTTTTTGCCGTCGCCACTGCCAAAGCACGCAATTTGCCCGCCTTTACAGAGGGCAAGAGGACTGGGACATCTAAAATAGTCATTAAAATGTGCCCGCCCAGCAAATCGATCGTCACCGGTGCGGCTCCCTTATAAGGCACGTGCGTGAGCTTAATACCTGAGGCAACAATCAACGACTCCACGGCCAAATGGGGCATGCCGCCATTACCGGTGGAACCATAACTAATCTGTCCGGGCTTAGACTTGGCTAACGCGACCAAGGCCTGCGTGGTTTTAACCGGAAGCGAAGGGTGCACTACCAGCATTTCTGGCACGGTCACCCCCAAAGTTAAGGGCATGAAGTCCTTCACAACATCAATGGGCAACTTGCTATAA
>CAITMU010000012.1 GCA_903893565.1 uncultured beta proteobacterium
ACTCTGCCACTAACGCTAACCTTCCCCCTCGCCTTTATGTCGAGAAACTCGAGTATTGGGGAAAGGCATCGAGCGTCAATGCTCCGACTGGGGGAGGGGCTGTTCTTGCTACATTCATCAACATAGCGATCATCGCGTAATAGCCCACCACACCGATTAGATCCACCAGGGAATGCTCACCAAACTTTTTAAGGGCACGAGCGTAGGTGGCATCACTCACACTACGATTTTTAAGCAATTCATTCACAAAATCATAAACGATCGCTTCATCGTTTTTCATTTTATCAGGGCGACGGCCCTCGGCAATGGCGGCGATTGTGCTTTGACTCAGCCCCCCTTTCAAGGCATGGGGCACATGAACCGTCCACTCGTATTGACAGGACCAATCACGAGCCGCCATCAAACCGGCTAACTCAGCTAATCGAAAGGGCACTTTAACGCCCCAGCGAATATAGGCGCCTAAGGCTTGTGTGTGTTGCGTTAAACCAGGACTGCGGATCATGGGGACAAAAGGCCCCCGCACATCTTTACGTGGACCCGCGGTAATCGCCTGCGCTACGGCCTGTTGTTCTTTAGTTAAACGGGAGGTGGGGATTTGGGACATGCGTTCTGGCAAGATACGAACAGCCATTTGTTTTTTTTGTTTCACAGCCGGGGCATGCTTTTGTGTCTTCTTCATATCCATTACTCCATGGTAAATGAAAGGGGCTTAGTCATCTGAGTCATTACTGCGCGGGTATGCCTGCATCTTGCATAATTTTTAAAAATCGGGGGATATCTTGTTTTAGCTGAATGGTAAAGACTTCGGGGGAATTAACAATGAGATCACTACCGCGATTAATGACTTTTTGTTTTATCTCTGGCGCTTCAAAAACCTTTACGACCTCACGGTATAGTCTTTGCACTATCGCAGAGGGTGTTTTTGCAGGAACAAATAAACCATGCCAATTGCCTGAGGCCTCGTAACCTACGATCCCTTGTTCTTTCAAGGTCGCAGCTTCCGGCAATAAGATTGAACGCTTGGCACTCATAATACCGAACACTTTAATCTTTCCCGCCTTATAGTGCATCGCTACCACAGGAATCGACAATTGCACCACATCGACCTCTCCGGAAATGACCGCCAATTCGGCTGGCGTACTGCCCTTATAAGGAACACTATTTAAATCAATGCCCAGGGCTTGCTTTAAAATTTCAGTACCGACTAAACCGTTAGCCCCAGCCACCGCTACGTTAACCTTGCCTGGTCTAGATTTGGCCAAGGCCACTAATTCTTTTAGATTATTGGGGGTAAATCGCAACGAACCGGCTAAGGCAGAGCCACTCGAAATTAACTGAGACACGGGGCTAAAGTCTCGTATCGGGTCATAGGGCAAATGCCGATATAGCCCACCATTGATTACATGGGTTCCGTTATTACCAATACCCAAAGTCAGGCCATCGGCGGGTGCTTTAGCCAGCAATTCACAGGCGATTAATCCATTAACACTCTGACGATTGTCGACTACCACATTTTGCTTTAGGTATTCAGATAATGAAGGCGCTAGCAAACGCGCCGCAAAATCCGACGGCCCACCAGGGGGGGAGGGCACAATGAGACGCAGAGTCCGTTTGGGATACAAAGCTATCGACTCACTGACCATCGCAGTCGACCCTGCAAAAGAAGGCGCTATCGATACCGCCATCAGCACAATGAGTCCAAACCAAATACCAACGTATCTATCGACTCCTGAATCAGCAGCGCTTGGCAAGACTTGAAACGGTGTAATTATTTGCACGTAAAATAATTATTTTACATATCCATTGGGCGCCGTCACCGTTTTTAAATTACAAGGTGGATCAGCATATTCTTTACCGCGCCACGAGGGCGCACGTTCCATATCGAGACTACGTAAAAAAGCGACTAAATCATCTTGCTCGGCACGACTGAGCAAGAGAGGCTTACCCACGACCGAGGCTGTATTAGATCGCAATAAATTAACATCGGTCGCCGAGTAAAACGCCATGACTTGCTCTAAATTAGACAACTCTCCGTGGTGCATATAAGGACCGGTATAGCCAACGTTGCGTAAAGAAGGCACTTTAAATTGGCCTTTGTGATGCGATTGAACTTTTAATTGGGTCAAACGCTCAACACTACGTCTAGAGGCATCATCATTATATTGACTAGCCAGATTAAATTGGCTCCCTAACACCTTATGAATGCCATCAAAACGCCCAGTATCGGCGGGCACTGTGCCATCATTTAATCTAGCGCTACCGATATTCTTAAATTCGCCATTGGTAAACAAAGGGCCTGAGTGACAGTTTTCGCACTCACCCTTACCCAGAAACACCTTAAGTCCACGACGAGCGGCTTTGGGATACAAATCAGCAGCGCTTTGATCGGACCGGGCCAGTGCATTTCGATAAGCGTCAAATGGGGAAAGGTCTGTGACTAACGACTCGATGAAAGCCGCAATCACCTTGCCCACTCCCACCAATACGGAAGCCTCATCTTGGGACTGCGCTTTTTGATTGAGCGAATTCTCGTAACGACACGCCAAATCTGGATCATTACGCACATAACGCGCAACATGAGCCGCAGTGGAAGCCAATTCCTTGGAATCTAACATCGGTCTTATATTTTGGGACCACAAAGAGTCAGCTGCCCCATCGAGTGCAAACCAATTTTGATAACGCAAATTCATCATACTCGAGGTGTTACGTGGAACTTCAGCTTGTCCAACCCCTCGCTTAAGACCATCGGTCCAATTGTATTCTGGAATATGACAGGAAGAGCAAGCTAGGTTAGCCTTCAAAGACATCTTCTTATCAAAAAAAAGTCTTTCCCCTAAATCAATGGCACTCTCATTACCGGAACTTTTATTAGTCGGATCCCCAGACCAGGGCATCGGCCAAGGTCCATGGCTGAGGATCACTTTTTGTTCGTTAGAGGTAAACTCTCCATGAGTCACATCCTTGGCTTGCGCCAGAGCGATCGTCATAAAAAATATCATTCCCCAAAGCACTGACGTCAAGCCCTGGGGGTGCTGATTAAGAGCCATCATTTTAACCATACCTTTTTACTCAACCGAGCCACCGACGATTCTGTGCGCAAAATAAAGATATAGTCCCATTGGCCAGACATATGAAACATCAGGCCATCGGCATGGTAAAGACCATGCCCTTTATCGATAATCGTGGGCTTATCATTCATTCCGTGATTATGCTCGGGCATAAAAGCGTCCACACTAACACTGCGTAACTCAGAAACACTGCGGTCACTCACACAAACAGCCCAATCGATTGAAAAAGACTCGCCCACCTTCACCGTCTCAGGCACAGTCATAAATGACAAAGCGTAACTGGGGGTCACGATAGTTTGTATTTTCTTATTCGCTCCTTGAGGCAATTCAGGCACGCAAGCCCCTGCAATTGCTTGAACCATTAGCCCTAGGATTAAAAAAAGAAGCTTATTCATTAAAAACCTTTGTAATCAAAAAATACCTAGCCCTAATTTGCTAAGCCTTACGGTTCATTATAAGACCGATTGGCATGGAATTCATCTTTACGCAAAATATACACCATGCATTAAGGCACTGAAAAAAAAGAAAATAATTAGCCCCCTTCCGTTCAGTCCCCCAACGAACCAAAGCGCCGATGGCTCTCATCAGTAAAGAAGGCCATCGCTTTGGGTAAAAAAATATCCGCTCAGTGTTAAAAAAGCAAGAAAAAACGCCCATCAGATTAATCTGATAATTTTGGTTCTGACAAAATACATTTTTTTCGCCATGGTTTGATACACTCTACAATGTAGTCTTTGTAGAGTGCCAGCGTATCCATTATAAAACAGGGGAGTCCACATGATTTACGAAGTTAGAACCTACCAAGTCAAACCACGATCCATGCCAGAGGTCGAAAAACGATTTGCCGAAAAATATGAGCAACGGAAAAAATACTCCGAAATGTCGGCTTTTTTTAAAACAGAAATTGGTCCCTTGAACCAGTTCATTCATATCTGGGGCTATAAAGACCTGGCCGAACGCGCCACGATCCGCGCTGCTGCAGTCAAAGACGGCGCATGGCCACCAGCGATTTCCGAGTTTTTGGTCAGCCAAAAATCAGAAATTATGAATCAGACCCCTTTTTCACCCCTACTAACCCCTAGCCAAAACGGCCCCTTTTTCGAGTGGCGTGAATACACCCATGCCGCGGGACAACTACCCATTATGATGAAAAACTGGGAAGTAGCACTTGAGACCCGTTTAAAGTTTGGCCCCCTCACTGCCCTCTGGTTTACTGAACTGGGTGGATTAAATAAGTGGATCCATGTCTGGGCTTACAAATCTCTCGATGAGCGTAATGAAGTGCGCAACAAAGCGCATAACAGCGGCGCCTGGCCTCCCTCGGTACGCGCTAAAACCGATGGTCGTCCAATTGAGTCCTTAGTGGCTCAAGAAAATAAGATTTTAATTGCTTCTAGCTTTTCACCCATAAGATAAGCGGATTATTAGCCTTATCACTTAGCGCGCCTTTTTATCGATGCGTTTCATACGCAATTAAAAAGGCGCGCACTTATAATAAATCGTAAAAAATATCGCTTAGCTCATTTCTGAGATTTGGCCCAAGGTTTTTGCCGGCGACCAATATTTCGGTGAGCTACGATCATACTGCGGCGCATAATTAACCGTTTCTCCCAAACTGACCGCCGCATGCAATCCCCAACGCGGGTTAAAGAGCAGTGATCGTGCAATAGAAATAAAATCGGCCTGCCCCTTAACCAAAATCGACTCCGCCTGATGGGGATCACTGATTAAGCCTACCGCGCCCGTCAGAATCCCTGTTTCTCGCTTCACCCGTTGCGCAAAGGGCACTTGATAACCCGGCCCTAGAGGAATTTTGGCATCCAAAACCACCCCCCCACCAGAAACGGTCACATAACTGGCACCCGCTCGCTTAAGCTCACCCGCATAAACCACCGCGTCATCCGGGGTCCACCCCCCTTCCACAAAATCAGTCCCAGAAATTTTGGCACCGAGAAAACGATCTTCGGGCCAGACTTCACGCATGGCATTAAAGACTTCCAGCGGCCACCGCATACGATTGGCAAGACTGCCCCCGTATTGATCGGTTCTCTTATTAGAAAGAGGAGACAAGAACTCGGAAAAAAGATAACCATGGGTTGAATGCACCTCAATGAAATCCAAACCAATCCTGGCTGAACGTTTAACGGATGCCACAAAAGCTTCTTTGATACGATTCATGTCTACAAGACTTAATGCATGGGGTAAGGGCCAGTCTGCGGCCAAGGCAACCGCAGAAGGCGCCTCGGTCAACCAGCCACCTTGTTCCGGCAACATCGCCCCGCGGCCTTCCCAGGGCCTAAATGAAGAGCCCTTGCGACCCGCATGTCCTAATTGAATCCCCAACACCACTGACGAGATGCTACGAACATATTGAACCACTCGAGCCATCGCAACCTCATTGGCATCACTATAAAGGCCAACACATTGTGGCGTAATCCGGCCCTCTGGCGTAACCCCTGTGGCTTCGATCACCAACATAGAAGCCCCAGACAAGGCCATGTTACCCAGATGCATCAAATGCCAATCCGTCATCGACCCCTCCACCGCACTGTATTGGCACATCGGGGCGACCGTGATTCGGTTTGCTAAATTAAATTGACCTAATTTTAAGGAAGAAAAAAGTAAGCTCATCAAAATCCTCAATACACATCAACATTAATGGGGCCCAGTCAAAAGGCGGTAGGACAGCACTAAACCCAGGAGAGGCTAACGCCGCCGAATTCCTCCTTTTACTATAAAGGCCGATCTAGCGATTTCACTTTTTAAACTTTGCTGCCAACGAATCGGCTCCCCTGGCAAGTAACCCCAGATCTGAACCCACCGCAACAAACACATAACCCATATCCAAGCAACGCTGACCATCGGCCTCCCCCACCAAGATGCCGGGGGCTTTGCCCATTTTTCGAATACGTTTGGCTGCCGCTTCCATTACTTTCCATACTTCAGGGTGTTGCCAATTGCCCAAGTAGCCCAAGTCTGCAGCCAAATCATTAGGGCCAATAAAAATACCATCCACCCCTTCAACAGCCGCAATCGATTCGAGTTGATCCATTGCCGCTCGAGTTTCTACCTGAACCAGTACACACAACTCCTCATGCACTCTTTTCACATAATCCTTATATCGTCCAAACCCCGTGGCGCGCGAAGTGCCTGAAACTCCCCGTACTCCCTGTGGCGGATAACGGGTATAACTGATGGCATTTTTGGCTTCTTGCTCGCTTTGCACATAAGGCAACAATAAGGTTTGCGCACCGATGTCCAGATAACGCTTAATCAGCACCATATCATTCCATGCCGGCCGAACAATGGTACTGGCCGTGCCACCCATAAGCGCCTGCATTTGCCCGAGTACCATCGGCAACTCATTAGGCGAATGTTCGGTATCTAATAACACCCAATCAAAACCTGCCCCAGCAATCACTTCCGCTGAAACATGACTGGACAAACTGGACCAAATACCGATCTGGGGGGATTGGGAGAGAATGGCTTTTTTAAATAAATTAGTGGGCGTTTGCATATTTATCCTAAATGGAAATAAATCAATGAATTTCCGGATCCGTGGTGGATTCGGTTTGGTGTAAAAAATCAAAATCACAGCCTTTGTCAGCTTGTGTCACGTGACGGGAGAATAAAGCGCCGTAGCCTCGGCCGTAACGCTGGGGGTGAGGCTTCCATTCTGATTTTCGGCGGGCTAACTCCTCGTCAGTGATTTTTAGTTCGAGTTTACGCGCTTCGACATCGAGTTCTATCAAATCACCGTCGCGCACAAACGCCAACGGCCCTCCCACGTACGATTCAGGCGCTACATGTAAAACACAAGTGCCGTAAGAGGTGCCACTCATTCTGGCATCTGAAATACGCACCATATCACGCACCCCTTTTTTTAAAAGCTTTTTAGGGATCGGCAATTGCCCCCATTCGGGCATCCCAGGCCCTCCTAACGGGCCACTGTTTTGAAGCACTAACACCGAGTTCTCATCTACCACTAAATTCTCGTCATCAATCCTAGCGTTCATATCGTTGTAATCCTTAAACACCACGGCTGGACCGATATGTCGATGTAAATGAGGCTCTGCCGCCGTGGGTTTAATCACGGCTCCATCGGGTGCCAAATTACCTTTAAGAACGGCTAAGCCGCCGTGAGCAGAAACCGGGTTAGAACGCGACCGGATTACATCCGTATGATACGTTTTAGCACCCACAAGGTTCTCTCCCAAACTCTTACCATTAACGGTCAGACAATCACGATGGAGTAAGTCCCCCAACTCTGAGAGCATCGCGCGTAAGCCACCCGCATAGTAAAAGTCTTCCATCAAGTATTTATCTCCGGCCGGACGGATATTAGCGAGCACAGGCACCTTGCGCGCTAATTCGTCAAATCGCTCCAATTTCAAATCAATACCCGCACGACCTGCCATAGCTAATAAGTGAATCAATGCATTGGTTGAACCAGACAAGGCGTGTACTGCCACAATCGCATTATCAAACGACTCGGGCGTTAAAAAGTCAGACGGCTTCCAATCCTCCCAAACCATTTCCACAATACGCCGACCACTGTTGGTCGCCATCCGCGGATGATTGGCATCGGCGGCAGGAATCGAGGCCGCACCCGGCAAGGTAAACCCAAGGGTTTCCGCAACCGAGGTCATCGTTGAGGCGGTACCCATAACCATGCAGTGCCCGTAGGATCTAGCAATCCCTTCCTCGACTTCTTCCCAGTCTTTTTGATCAATATTGCCCGCCCGCAATTCTGCCCAATACTTCCAAGAGTCGGTGCCAGAGCCCAAAGGCTCCCCATGCCAATTGCCTCTTAACATAGGGCCCGCTGGCATATAAATGCTCGGTAAATTCATCGACAAGGCACCCATAATCAAGGCAGGAGTGGTCTTGTCACACCCACCCATTAACACACAGCCATCAATGGGATAGGAACGCAGTAACTCCTCACATTCCATGGCCAACATATTGCGATACATCATGGTTGAGGGTTTTTGAAAAGGTTCGGCCAGTGCAATAGCGGGCATTTCCAAAGGAAATCCCCCAGCCTGCCATACTCCGCGCTTCACTTCTTCTGCGCGGGTTCTAAAATGCGCATGACACGGATTAATATCACTCCAAGTATTGATGATACCGATCACGGGTTTACCAGAAAAATCTTCTCGCGAATAACCCATCTGAAGGGTTCTAGATCGGTGCCCAAAAGAGCGTAAGTCCTTTGCACCAAACCACTTGTGACTTCGCAACATCTCGGGAGTGCGTCTAATTCGAGTCATAGCAAACCTTTAGAGTCAAAAAATTATAAAGATAGAACAACGCCGTTTAAACGCCTAGGGCGTCACATCAGCCTTCAATCCTGCCGCCTCCACGCCCTTGGCTGCACACTCCTCGTCTTCATCCCCGCTTGCCCCACTAATGCCAGCAGCACCCAGAATGGTGCCGTTCACATCCCGTATCAATACAGCTCCCTGCTGAGGCAGAAATTTACCTTGAGAGGTAGAGGCTAATGTCATAAAAAAATTGGGGTTTGTCTTGGCGCGATTCGCCAAGGCACGACTCGAACAACTCATCGCCACCGCACCCCAGGCTTTACCCAAAGCCACATCAAATCGAAACATACTCGCTCCGTCCTCCCTTTGCGAGGCTTTCACATGTCCCGCCTCATCGAGAACCACCACCGTTAACTGGGCATATTTTTTTACCCGTGCATGTTCCAGCGCTTTTTCGCAAATGATATTGGCTTGTTTTAAAGTCAGTGACATAGAGTCTCTCCATTCATCAATTCGAACATAAAAAAAAGGGGGGTTGCTACCAACGGTTTAGGCGAGCGACAAGGGCATTGACTATACAAACCACCGTTGTCAGTGTCAATCAAGCGGGAAGTCTAAAAAAATAGGCACTGACCTCAACGTCCAACGAAACATTAAGCTCTTCTGGCTTTACTTAAGAAAAGTTTTCCTCTTCTATTCCTTTTAGATAACGCCATCACAATATAAACCGTCACTTTTTTAAGTCCCCTCATAACCATGATCATCGCCACCTTCATTTCTCCCAAGACCATCGACGCGCCATGCACTGTGGAGAAAATTAGGGTAGTATTATTCCCACAACAATAACAATACTCTTTTTAAGAGGTAGCCCCATGAAATTAATTTTTTCGCTTTTTCTTTTACTTTGTTCCTGGAATCTCTCAGCACAAAGCACTCAAGAATTGGTTGAGGCCGGACGAAATACGGATAACGTGCCCGTCCAAGGCATGGGGTACGCGTTAAGAAACCATAGCCCGTTAACGCAAATTAACCCCTCAACCTTAAAGCGCCTCGTGCCCGTTTGGAGCATGAGCACGATGAATAATTTGGGTGAAGTGGCCCAACCCACCGTTTATAACGGTGTCATGTATGTCATCAATGCCAAATGGACCTTTGCCATTGACGTTGCGACAGGCAAACAACTCTGGCGCACCGCTGCCGAATGGCCTGCTGAGACCGCCACCCAAGCCTGCTGTGGCCAAGTGAGTCGTGGCGCAGCCACCCTTTACAATGGCAAACTGTATCGCGTCACACTCGATGCTCATGTGCTTGCGCTCGATATGAAAACGGGCAAACAAGTGTGGAAACAAAAGTTTGCCGAATATACCGAGGGCTATACCGCCACCAGCGCCCCCCTCATTGCCAACGGCGTATTGATCACCGGCATGGCCGGTGGGGAATACACCACTCGCGGCTTTTTAAACGGTTGGGATCCTGAAACCGGTCAACATCTCTGGCGCCGTTATACAGTGCCAGCTCCCGGGGAGCCTGGCTCAGAGACTTGGCCCAAAGACAGTGATGTCTATAAATACGGGGGAGCCCCGACCTGGCGCACGGGGGCCTATGACCCTCAGTTAGATCTCGTGTACTGGGGCACCGGTAATGCCGAGCCTTGGAACCCGAACCCCCGTAGCGGCTTAGATAGTCTTTACGCTAGTAGCGTCATTGCGATTCGTCCCAAGACAGGAGAAATTGTCTGGCATTATCAATACACTCCCAATGATATGTATGACGTAGATGGCACGGATGAGCCGGTTTTAGCCGATATACAGATCGACGGCAAGTCTCGCAAAGTGCTTTTCCAAGTCAACAAAAACGGGTTCATGTATACCTTGGACCGCACCAACGGGCAATTGCTTCGCGCCCATCCCTTTACTAAAGTCAACTGGGCTAGCCACATCGATCTTACAACCGGGCGCCCTGTATTAACGGACATCATCGATAAAATTAAAAATGGTGAAGAAGTCGCCATCTACCCACAAAGAGGGGTTAACGCAGTTCCTGTGGCCTACAACCCAAACACCGGACTGATCTACACCACTAGCTGGCAAATTCCTCGCCTAGTCAAACTGGGTGATAGCAAAAAACCCACACTGGGGGGACGTGCAACCGGCATGACTGCTGGCACCTACAAAGTCAAACCCGGGGAGGTGGTGGGTCATGATCTAGCCATGAACCCGATTACAGGCGAAAAAAAATGGGAAATTCCTCTGGTTGAAGTGGCTAGTGCTGCTGGCTCAATGGTCACCGATGCCGGGCTCGTATTTACGGGAAAGCTAACTGGAGAATTTATCGCGCTCGATGAGGCCACTGGAAAAACCCTGTGGAGCTTTCAAACCGGGTCAGGCATCAACGCCACCCCCATTACCTATACCTACAACGGACGTCAATACATCACCATAGCGTCTGGACTGGGTGGCAATTCAGCTCGTGGCATGGTGGGTAACAAAGTGCCCACCGGGGGGGCCATTTGGACCTTCGCCCTTCTTCCGGACTAAACAGAAGGTGAGATTAATGGGATTACTTCGTGAGGTAGTGCCTTTTTTGATATTGACCTCGACCGCACTAACCTCCGGGGCCCAACCCTACCCCGAAGAATCTATCAAAAAAGGCGCAACCCTTTTTGCTGAAAATTGCACGCCTTGCCATGGCGAAAAAATGAGTAATCCCGATCTTTTCAATCTTCGTGAATTTCCAAAAGACCAGAAATCACGATTTATTAATTCCGTCACCAATGGGAAAAACGCCATGCCCCCTTGGCGTGCTAAGTTCACGCCTTTAGACATCGAAAATCTTTGGACTTATGTCTTTACGGGTGAAAAAGACTGATCGGTGCAT
The DNA here is from genome assembly GCA_903893565.1 of uncultured beta proteobacterium. GTDB lineage: Bacteria > Pseudomonadota > Gammaproteobacteria > Burkholderiales > SG8-41 > UBA5216. The sequence continues at coordinate 11,213 of CAITMU010000012.1, forward strand.
GTAAATGTATTGCGAGCGATATCGATCCCCGCTCCCAGCTTGCGCGGCTCATTGGCTCATTGGATCATTAAAATCAATACCTTCCGAGCTTGAGCACCGCTCTACCACAGGTAGTCTTTTTCTTCAGTCAGCGAAGCCCCCTAAACTAGCGACCCCCCAAAATGCCTCCGCTTGACGCCCATCGGACAGAAGGAGCATGATCCCTTTTTATCTTCCCCCAACTCATAAAAGAAACTTGGCCTATGCGGAATAAACTCACCACACTCCATGATGCAGCCCAGGCCATTAAAAGTGGCTCCCAATTAGCCATGAGCGGCAATATTCATCGCTCCCCCATGGCATTACTGCGTGAAGTGGTGCGCCAAGGCACCCGCGACTTACGCGTCATCGGCGTCGTAGGCGGAGATATTAATATCGACTTTTTGGTCGGCGCTGGGGCCGTAAAGATTGTCGATACTTGCAGTGTGACGCTCGGGGAATTTGCCAGAACAGGCCCTAACTTTGCTCGCCATGTTCAAGCCGGCACAGTGCGTGCCATGGATAATACCTGAGGCGTTTTATTTTCACAGGCCCAGGCTGGGTCTATGGGTATTCCCTACGTTCCGATTTTGGGTTTGGTCGGGACCGATCTATTAAAACGACGTGACGATATGGTCATTGCGGCTGACCCCTTTGATGGCAAAACCTTATCGGTAGTCGCCCGCGCTCTGCGCCCCGATGTGGCTGTTTTCCATGCGCAAAAAGCCGACCGCGAGGGCAACGTTTCCTGTGGCTACGAAGCAGAGGTTGTCATGCTCGCGGAAGCAGCAAAACATGTCATCATTACCGCTGAAAAAATTGTCGATAAAATTACAGCAAAAACAGCTGAGGGCGCATTCATCCCCTCCATCCTAGTCAATGCGGTGGTGCATACCCCTTTTGGTTCTCACCCTGCTGGTTGCAGCGGACTGTATGCACCAGACAAAGATCAAATGCGTGAATACGTTCTAGCCTGTCGTGACAACACAACCTTTGCGCACTATCTGCAAGATCATGTGCATGCCGTTCCCAGCCACGAGGCCTATGTCGAGCGTTTTGTGCCTGCCCTATGGCGTAACCCCATCTAGGAACCCTCCCCCTCATGAACTTTTCATATAACGACGGCGAATTGATGGCCATCTTGCTATCGCGTGAAGTGCGCAATGGGGAGATTTCTGCTTGTGGCGCTCTATCTCAAATCCCAGCAGCCGGATTACTGTTAGCCCAAGCACTTCATGCCCCTGACGCAGAACTGATTATCCTAAACTCAGTCTTTACTCCCTTTACCACTTCGAAGTCTTTTCACTACCTTGCACAACGCGGAGATTTAGGACTTTTTTTTGTAAGTGGCGTTCAAATTGACCAGTATGGTAACTACAACCTACACCAAATCGGCGCCAACCCAGATAAACCAAATATGCGTTTCCCCGGCGGGTATGGAGGCGGTATGATTTACTACGCAGCCCAACGCTCTATCATTTTTCGCACTGAACATACTCGTCGCTCTTTGGTTGAAAAAGTTGATTTTATTTCCGCCGCTGGTAGCACCCCACCCGACGTTTTACGTCGTGGGCAACCAAGCAAAGTGGTCACTCCCAAGGCTAATTTCCGATTTGACTCGCAAAAAGCCCGGCTCATCCTTGACACCATACATCGTGGACTGGATTACGAAGACATTCGCGAATGTACGGGCTTTGAACTCGGGGTCACTGCAGCGCCCCCCACACCGGAGCCAAGCGAAGAGGAGCTGACTTGTTTGCGAGAAGTCGTTAAAGAAAAAATGATTGCCACCAACACTTACGCTGACTGGGCACGAAAAACCTTAGGTAACGCTCTCCACGTCTAGGGCTTGTGATGAAAAGTGGTGGTCTGCTAGCGCCTCTGACTTCAAAAAAGCTAAAAATTAACGACGGACAAGACTTCAATCAGCCCCTACTTTAGCGTGTGTTATGCTTTAAGGCTTCAACTTGTCCTCGGGTTTTATAGAACATGACTTCCCTTGAACTACCTAGCGCACCGGCTTGTGCGCCGCCGGATTTTTCTCCGCGCCAACCGCAGATTAAACTCCCGCCCTTTAGTTGCGATACGCACGCCCATATTCTAGGGCCTATTGCTCAATTCGCCTTTGATGCGGCCAGAGTCTACACCCCACCGGATTGCCTCTTGATCGACTATCAAAAAATGCTGGCGACCCTTGGCATCGATCGGGCCGTGCTCGTCCAACCAAGTGTCTACGGCACTGACAATACCGTGCTGCTTCACGCACTGGCCCAGGCAGGGCGTTCCTTTCGCGGCGTAGCTGTTGTGGATAACACCATAAGCGCTATCGAATTGGCCCAACTGCATGAAGCGGGTATCAGAGGTGTTCGAGTGAATATTGTGGATGTGAAAGACAGAAAGCCTGGCACGCTCCCTTTGCCTGAACTCAAAGCGCTCGCTAATCGTATTGCCCCCCACGGGTGGCATATGGAATTTTTAATGCACTGCGATGAGTTTGCCGATCTTGATCAAAGCTTTGCTGATTTTCCAGTACCCATTGTTCTGGGTCATTTAGGCTATATGAAGACTAGCCAAGGTCTCCATAATCCCGGATTCAAAGCCTTGCTACGTTTAATGCAAACCGGTCAAGCTTGGGTCAAACTCACCGGACCCTACCGCATCTCTAGCGAAGCCCTTCCTCACCGTGATACACAAAAATACGCAGAGGCCTTACTCAAGGCCAACCCCAAACGCGTCATCTGGGGTAGTGATTGGCCTCACGTGATGGTGAAAAATGATATGCCCAATGATGGCGACCTGTGCGATCTATTACAAGACTGGATCCCAGACCCCACAGTACTCGAACAAGTATTAGTTAAAAACCCCTCAGCGCTTTACGGATTTTAGTTTAAAACCCTTTTTAATTCTTAGAAGGACAGGCTCATGACCCAATCCGCCCCTCACGATGGCGCCGGCGTAATAACCGATTATCTGATCCGCGAAAAAGTACCCTATGTTTTTGGCCTGTGCGGTCATGGCAACATTGGTTTTCTGGATGCCCTACACGCAAGACAAGATGAAATTAAAACGATTTCCGTTCGTCATGAAAGTATTGCAGGCTTCATGGCTGACGTCTACTATCGTGTTTCAGGACAACCCACCGCCACCTTTACTTCCTGTGGGCCGGGCTCAGCCAATTTGCCAATTAGTTTAGCGAATGCATTTTTCGATTCTGTGCCTTTTTTCGCTGTTACAGGCAACATTCCTACCAGCCAATTTAATCGCGGCGCCTTTCAAGAAACCTATCGCCATTACCAAGCCGATTTTCCTTCTACCGTCCGCGCTTATTGCAAACGCGTATTTCAACCCACCACCGCAGCCCAACTGCCCATCGCTGTGCGTCAGGCTTGGAAGACGATGGTGACAGGTCGCCCAGGACCCGTCGTGCTCGATGTGCCCTTTGATATTTTCAACGAACCCATTCACGAGCCAACGCCTCGCCCTGAAGATTGGAACGCCAATATCAGTTGTCGCTGTGGAGCGGATCCAGAAGGGGTTGCCAAAGCCGCCGACATGCTGATGTCCGCCACCCGGCCCGTGATCCTAGTGGGACAAGGGGTTCGCTATGGCGGCGCGACAAAAGAACTGTTGGCACTAGCCGAAAAATTACGTATTCCCGTCGCCATGTCCGCAAGTGGTATTGGCGCCATTGATAGCGATCACCCCCTGGCCTTAGGTTTGGTCGCACGTAATGGCCCCTACCAAGCGAATCATGCTGCTCGTCAAGCCGATGTGCTATTGGCCATCGGCGTGAGGTTTGATGATCGCACCTCAAGCTCTTGGATCCCGGGCTACTCGTTTACGATTCCACCCACCCGCTTAATTCATGTTGATATCGACCCTGATGAAATCGGTCGCAACTATCCCGTTGCACTGGGATTGATGGCAGATGGAAAGACTTTTTTACGCCAACTACTCGGTGAAATCGACTCGCGCTTAAATCGCGGACAAATGCCGGCCGAGCGCGCTGCGTGGTTAGATGCCATAGCCGGCTATCGAAAGCAATGGAACGATTTTATTGCCCCCGGTTTTAAAGCCGATACCAGCCCCATCGCTCCACAAAGAGCGGCTCTCGAGATCGACCGCGCCATTAGCGAACAAACCATCTTGGTCAGCGACATTGGCGTACACCACAACTGGCTCATCCAGTTTTGCAAACCTCGCCACCCTGATTCCTTAATTGGTTCGATGGGCTTCGGTCCTATGGGCTTTGGGGTAGGCGGTGCATTAGGGGCAAAGCTTGCCGCACCCCACCGTCCGGTGGTCGCCGTGGTAGGGGACGGGGCTTTTCTCATGCATGCCAATGTCTTGGCGACCGCTTACGAATACAATATCCCAGTGGTCTATGTGATCTGGAATAATTACGCCTACGGCTCGATTCGAGGACTCCAACGCGGATACCTCGGTGGACGGGAGTTAGCCACCGACTTTAAACACCCCGGCACCCAAACCCCCTATAACCCCGATTTTGCGGCCATGGCTCGCTCAGCCGGAGTCCACGGGGTCAGTGTGGATAGAGCCGCTGATCTTCACGACGCAATCCAACAAGCCGTCGCAATGGGTAAGCCCTGTGTGATTGATGCCAATATTAATGGGGACTTAAACCCCAGCGGCGCGGGCATTTGGGAGCTACCCGGTATGGGCAGAAGTAAGCCTGGCATTGGGGAGCAATTTATACCGTAATCGATACCCCACTCTATCGATCAACGCCCCCCCGAGGAAACACTGTCTAGAAGCGCTCGTCGCTTCTTAAGTAGCGCCATTGTCCCTCGGGTAACGGACCTAATTGCACCTGTCCGATACGCACCCGTTTTAAACCCGTGACTCTTAAACCCACCAACTCACACATTCGTCGAACTTGACGTTTTTTACCTTCTTTTAAAATAAAACGTAATTGATCCTCGTTTTGCCAACTCACCTTTGCTGGCTTTAGGGGCTTATCATCAAGGCTTAAACCAAAATTAAGTTTAGCCAAACCCTCCGCACTTAATTGCCCCTCAACCCGCACTAAGTATTCTTTCTCGACGGGCGAGTCTTGGCCAATCAACTGTTTTGCAATACGCCCATCCTGCGTAAAGACAATTAAGCCCTGCGAGTCGATATCGAGCCGTCCCGCTGGAGCCAATCCTCGTAAATGTGTGGCACTAAAACGTAAGGGGAGTTTATCTTCGCTGTATCGAGAATCAGGCTTTAGCAAAACAATCGCAGGCGTATATCCTAGTTCTGGTTGACTGGACACATAGCCTATCGGTTTATTCAATAAAATCGTCACACTGGCCTGTTGCTTGGATTGGGCCTGACGTGTCAGGGTAATCGTTTGGTGAGCAAAAATACGCGTACCCAATTCCGTCACGGGCACTCCATCGACCAACACCCAACCCCGCTCGATATAACTATCGGCTTCGCGTCTTGAGCAAATACCTTGCTCAGACATTAACTTGGAAACACGGATTTTATCTTCGTTTTTTTCAATCGTCATTATTGTCCTAACATGTCCAGTGCCAGCGCCTGCGCTACCTCAATCCCATCGACTGCGGCGGATAAAATTCCACCAGCATAACCAGCTCCTTCACCCGCTGGGTAAAGCCCTGAAGTATTCAGACTTTGAAATTGCTCATTACGTTTAATACGAATCGGCGAGGACGTTCGCGTCTCCACCCCCGTCAGTATGGCATCATCCATCGCAAAATCCTTGATCTGACGACCAAATACTGGCAAGGCTTCGCGAATCGCACTGATCGCATAGTCGGGAAGACATTGGGATAAGTCGGTTAATCGAACACCAGGTTTATAGGAAGGAATCACTGCGCCAAGCGCCAAAGAAGCGCGACCAGCTAAAAAATCTCCCACCCGCTGTCCTGGGGCTGAATAGTTTGCTCCACCAGCCTCAAATGCACGCGCCTCCCATTGACGCTGAAAATCAATACCCGCCAACACATGCCCGGGGTAATCATCGGGCGTAATACCCACCACAATGCCTGCGTTGGCATTGCGTTCATTGCGCGAATATTGACTCATGCCGTTAGTGACCACATGACCAGGTTCTGAGGCCGCCGCCACCACCGTGCCACCAGGGCACATACAAAAGCTGTAAACTGACCGGCCGTTTTGGCAATGATGCACCAACTTGTAATCTGCCGCTCCCAGTAATGGATGGCCTGTAAATTCACCATAGCGCGCCCGATCAATGAGAGACTGCGGATGCTCAATACGAAAACCAATGGAAAAAGGTTTTGCCTCGACGTACACTTCGCGCGCGTGAAGCATCGCAAAGGTATCTCTTGCACTGTGCCCCACAGCCAATACCACGTGACGGGCCGGGATGATTTCTCCGGACTGCAATACCACGGCCTCCATCTCCCGTCCCGAGGAGCTCGCTCGCACTACGAGATCAGCGACCTTCGATTCAAAGCGAATCTCTCCCCCCAAAGACTCGATACTTTGGCGTATCGATTCCACAATCCCCACCAAACGAAAAGTACCAATATGGGGCTTACTAACATAGAGAATTTCTGGTGGTGCCCCCGCTTTCACAAACTCAGTCAACACCTTTCGGCCATAGAATTGGCGATCTTTAATCTGGCTATAGAGTTTGCCATCAGAAAAAGTGCCCGCTCCACCTTCTCCAAACTGCACATTGGATTCGGCATTTAATTGAGATTTTCGCCACAATCCCCAGGTATCTTGTGTGCGCTCACGAACCTTTTTGCCTCTTTCCAACACAATGGGCTTGAATCCCATTTGGGCAAGTATCAGAGCAGCAAAAAGACCACAAGGACCCGTTCCGATCACAACAGGTCTATGGTTGATACTTGCGGGGGCCTTGGCTACAAAGTGATATCCAGTATCGGGGGTGGCTCTGATTGAACTGGATTGCTCTAAGAGCGTTTGTTCTTTCACATCGCTATCTAATTCCACATCCACCGTGTATATAAAATAAAGCGACAAGCGTTGGCGTGCATCGACGGCCCGTTTAAAAATGGTAAATGTTTTAAGCGCTCCCGTCTCAATCTGCAGGCGCTGCACAATCGCCTCTCGAAGCGCTTCAGGACTGTGCTCCAAGGGCAGCTTCAAATCTGTTAGACGCAGCATCTTATTCTCAATTCCATTAAGCCTTAGATCTCCCAGTGGCCCTAGTGACACTAGCCGTCCGAGTTTTCCTAATCCGCTTAGATCCTTTTTGATTCACACTGTGATTTAAAAATACTCGCCCCTCAGGCCTAAAACAATAAAAGCAAGGTGAGGGTTTTCATCTCGCACTTAAGGCAACCCCTGCCTACCTCAATACAATAGGCTCGCTAAATCATGGCCATCAACACCCGCCCTACAATCCAGTACGACACTTTACCGCATCTAGCATCAGGTAGAATACTCTTTTAGTTCACATTTAATTCTAAGAAAGGACGCACCCTGATGCCCTCTTCCTCCCCTCTAGCACACAATGTTAACCGTCTCAGTCACTTGGACTTACCGGGTGCGGGACAAGTTCTAGTCGACGGATCCTACGCCTACGTGGGACACATCACCAATCCACAAGGACTGGGCACCAGTATTATCGATGTGAGTGACCCCAAAGCACCACGCATCGTTTCACAAATTCCGGTAGGTGATGGCACATCACACGCCCATAAAGCACGCGTGGTTGGTGATCTGATGATCACTAACATGGAACAAAACATGACCGCGATTGGTCGCAAAGCAGACGAGTTACCCAAACTGCGCGTGAGCCTAAAAAACGAATTGGGTAGAGTCCCCACTCATGCCGAGCTTGCTGCGAAACTGGGCGTAGATGCCAGCGAAATCCCCGCTGTAGAGGCAATGGAAAAAACCCCCTATAGTCAGGGGGGATTTAAAATTTGGGATATCAAAGACCGTACGCATCCCAAACTCATCACCCATCATAAAACACATGGCCGAGGCGTTCACCGATTTGATATGGATGCCAACTACGCCTACATTTCGACGGAAATGCCCGGTTATATTGGTAATATTTTAGTTATCTATGATCTCAAACAACCCAGTCAGCCTGAAGAAATCTCTCGCTGGTGGATCCCTGGCCAGCACATAGCTGGCGGAGAAAAGCCAACCTGGTCGGGACGTCAACACCGATTGCACCATACCGTGCGGGTGGGTAACCGATTGTTTGCAGGTTGTTGGCATGGGGGAGTGCGGGTGGTCGATGTGCAAGACATCACAAAACCGCAAACGATTGGAGCCTATAACTACCACCCTCCGTTTCCTGAGCCCTCACATACCTTTATGGGTCTCACAAAAAAAATCAATGGTCGCGACATTGCTGTGGCTATTGACGAAGAGGACCACGCCCATAGCGCCGCCGAAATGGCACAACGCCGGGGTCGGCCTCATGGTGCCCTGTGGACTTTCGATATCACCGATGTAGCCGATATCAAACCTTTGGCCATGTTTGAAGTCAGTGAACTGGACTCTCCGTGGAGTCGTACGGCTCCGGGTCGCTTTGGTGCACATCAATTTCAAGAGCATATGAAAGGCGGCGATACTCTGATCTACTGCGCTTGGTTTTCTGGAGGGCTACGAATTGTGGATATTGCCAATCCTTCCGCACCGGATGAAATTGGCTGGTATATTCCCCAGCCTTGCGGCAAAAACACCAGCCCTCAAACCAATGACGTAGACGTTGATGATCGGGGTTTGATCTACATCGTAGATCGATATTTAGGGTTTGATATCCTGCAATTAAAACGCTAAAACTCCCATCATCTCATTCAGTTCCTTAGACTCTATTAATCGGCTCTAGCACCGGAGTGTTCAATTAACGCGGACCATTTGGGAATTTCTTTCTGAATGTAACGGGCAAAAGCCTCCGGTGTTCCGCCCAGAATATCTGCACCTAAAGCCAATAGCCGATCATGCAATGCATGAGCGCTAAGTAATGCATTCACCTGTAGATTGAGCTTCAAAATAAGGCTTTTATCTAACCCGGCTGGGGCTACGATCCCGTGCCAAGTTGTCGCCTCAAAACCCGGGACCCCTGCTTCTGCGATCGTCAAGAGTTGAGGGAAAATAGCCGATCGCATGGCCGTGGTGACGGCCAGCGGACGTAATTTTTCGCTACGTATATAAGGCACTACCGACAAAGACGTTGCGAACATTAACTGGCATTGGCCCGATAAGGTATCCATCAAGGCGGGGGCCGCCCCTTTATAGGCGATATGCACCATTCGCGTATTCGTTAAGCTTTGAAACAACTCGGCCGAAAGATGTGCGGCGGCCCCACTACCCGAGGAAGCGTAATTAAGACTCCCCGGATGGGTGCGCGCTAGCGCGATCAACGCTTTGACGGAGTGCACAGGCAAGTCAGGATGCACAACCAGTATATTGGCTTGCGAGGCCAGCAAAACAATCGGCGCCAAATCCTTCACCGGATCAAAGGACATTTTTTTATAAAGTGCTGCATTCGTCGCCAAAATACTGTTATTGGCTAAGAGTAACGTATAGCCATCAGCCGCCGATTTAGCCGCCATCTCTCCTGCCACATTGCCACCGGCGCCGGGACGATTATCATAAATGAAGCTTTGCCCTAACTGCTGCGCTAACCCGTTACCAACCAAACGAGCCAAAAGATCACTGGGCCCACCCGGCGTAAAGGCAATCAAAAATCGGATCGGTTTGACAGGGTAATTCTGAGTTAAGGCAAAGCAAGGCCATAGGCTCCAAGATAGGATGAAGACAAGGCCTTTCATTAAATGGGCGTTCATGGCTAGTCTCACAGGGCAATGTTTCATTACGGCAATCTCTTTTTTATATTTTTAAACGAAAAACCACAAAAGCTGCGGATAATCAGCACGCTCACCTATGGTATTCTCAACCTCGGCTATCCGTTGGCACGTTTAATGACGGAACGATTGATTAACCATTATGGCTCACAGTCTTTTACCTTGCTCTCGGAGGCATGTTCGATGATTAACAGCACAAAAATTAAAGGCGTTTTAGCCCCTGTTTGCACTCCCTTCAAAGCCGATCTTAGCCCAGACCGCGAGCGTTTTGTTGCTCAATGTCGCTGGATGCTGGGACAAGGATCTGGATTAGCTGTATTTGGAACCAATAGTGAGGCTAACTCATTAAGTGTTGCAGAACGTATCGATTTATTAGAGGCACTGCTCTTAGCCGGGTTAGATCCTACTCGAATGATGCCTGGTACCGGTTGCTGTTCTTTTACCGATACCGTGAGCCTTACCGCACACGCAGTCAAGGCGGGCTGTGCGGGAGTGCTCATGCTACCGCCTTTTTACTATAAGGGTGTCAGCGAGGAAGGTTTGTTTCGCCATTTCAGCGAAGTCATTGAACGGGTAGGGGACAAAAGGCTTAATATATACCTTTATCATATCCCTCCCGTGGCCGTGGTCGGCATTACACCCCAACTGGTGGAACGGTTGCTTAAGCGCTACCCGGACAACATTGCCGGAATGAAAGACAGTTCAGGGGACTGGAGTAATACGAAAACCTTCCTTGACCAGTTTGCTCAAAACGGCTTTGATATGTTTGTGGGGAGCGAATCGTTTTTACTTGCCAACATGCGCAATCACGGAGCCGGTTGTATCTCCGCCACGGCCAACGTCAACCCCGCGGCGATCGACAAATTGTATCGCGAGTGGAAAAATTCCGATGCAGAGGCCCAACAATTAGCTCTGGATATTATAAGAAAAGCCACTGGGCAATACATCATGATCCCCGCGTTAAAGGTCGTCATTGGCCACTTTACTAAAGATCCCGGCTGGGCAACCGTCAGGCCGCCTTTGACCGAATTAAGCGATACTCAGGCCAAAACCGTTATCGATGATCTCAAAAAAATCGGCTTTGATATGCCTGGACTGGGTTAATCACGCCAAGGACAAGAAAGGGGATGCTGGCATTAAGGTCCCCATCGCCTAGCTGACAAAAACCAAGGAAAAGTCCTCCATGAGCTTTTATCTTCCAGCCACTGTGGGTATGCCTCTAGCCGAGGTAGACACTCCAGCACTCATTCTCGAATTAGATAGCTTTGAAAGAAATCTCACGCGCTTACAGGCGTCTTTAAGCAAAAGTCCGGTAGCCCTTAGACCACATGCTAAAAGTCATAAATGCCCCACGATCGCCCTGCAACAGATTCGCCGAGGCGCTGTGGGCGTGTGTTGCCAAAAAGTCAGTGAAGCCGAAGCCATGGTAGCCGGGGGCGTCACCGATATTCTCATTACCAACGAAGTGGTAGGCGCGATTAAAATAAGACGATTGATAGCATTAGCGCAACGGGCTCAGATCAGCGTTTGTGCCGATCACCCCGTCAATGTAGCGGACTTAAACCTTGCCGCACATGCAGCAAAGATTAAGCTTGATGTATTGGTGGAAATCAACGTTGGCGCAGATCGCTGTGGTGTTGCGCCTGGGGCTGCCGCCTGCGATTTAGCACAACGCATTCATGAGTCTAGTCATCTTCGCTTTGCCGGGCTTCAAGCCTATCAAGGCGGCGCACAGCACCTTCGTACGACTGAGGCACGAAGACAAGCCATTGAGAGCGCCTGCGAAAAAGTCCGACTCACTCAACAATGCCTGTCTCTACGCGGCTTGCCCTGCCCGAAAGTCACGGGGGCGGGCACTGGGACCTATCTTTTTGAAGCCGCCAGCGATCTTTATACAGAAATCCAACCGGGATCCTATCCTTTCATGGACGTGGACTACGCCCGTAATGACTGGACAGAAAGTGCTATGCCAGGTTTTGAACATAGCTTATTTGTATGGACCAGCGTTATGAGTGTAACTCCCCCTGATCGAGCGATCGTCGATGCCGGCCTCAAAGCATCTAGCATTGACTCCGGCATGCCCGAAATATATGGGCTCAGCCAAGCTCGCTACTGCAAAGCCTCCGATGAACATGGCGTCATCGCATTAAGTAACGGTTTTAGTTTGAGCTTAGGTCAGAAAATCAAGCTGATTCCAGGCCACTGCGATCCCACAGTTAATCTTTATGATCACTTTGTCTGCATCCGAAATGATCGGGTGGAAGCCCTTTGGCCTATTTCAGCCAGAGGGGCTTTACTGTAATAACCATCAATACTGGAACCGCTGCACCGTTTAGCTCACGCTGCATTTATTGAATGCGCACAACCACTTTACCTAATTGGGCATTCGTTTCGACATATTTTTTTGCCTCGGGCAGCTGATCAAATGCAAAAACTTTATCAACCACCGGTGTAATACGCCCGTCTTGTAAGAGAGGCAATACATCCTTAATAAAGTGTTTCATGGCGAGTGCTTTTTCTTCAACGGTGGCCCGGCTATTGGAGACCCCATAGACTTCAAAACGATTAGCATGCAGCGCATTTAAATCAATCTCTGCCTTAAAGACCCCATCCACATAACCCACAATCCCAATACGACCTTTACGCGCCAGGCAGCGCATTAATTCAGCAAATACCGACCCCCCCACCAAATTAATGGCCAAATCGACTCCTTTGCCTCCACTGAATTCTTTAGCCTTTTGTGCGAAATCAGGAAGACGGGTGTGAATGCCATGATCCATGCCTAACGCTTTGAGTGCCGTTAACTTAGCCTCCGAACCCGAGGTACCAATCACCGTTGCTCCCAGTGCCTTGCCGATTTGCACGGCAGCCACACCGACCCCAGAAGAGGCCCCTGCCACCAACAAGACTTCCCCGGCCTTTAGTTTTCCGTAGGGTGGAAAAATTAATTCATAGGCAGTCAAAAAAGCTACGCCAGCCGAGGCGGCTTGCTCCCAGCTCATTTTGTCACCCATCAACATCAATTGATGCGATAAGGCCACCGAATACTCAGCCCACCCCCCCACGATGCGCCCAAAAACCCTATCGCCAACTTTAAATCCACTGACCCCTGCACCAATTTTATGTACGACCCCCGCCCCATCACCACCGCCTAATTTCAACGGTCCGCCATGCACAACCCCGCCCACAATCAATTCCCCACGATTCAATGAAGAGGCATGGGTTTTAATGACCACCTCCCCCGCTTTGGGCTCAGGAATCGGGACATCTTTAAATTCCAGTACGCACGATTGATGATCGGATTTAATCCAGCAGGATTTCATATAGGCTCCAGTTGTAGGTGACATAAAAATACAATACTTCAAAAATAAAAAAGCCGGTAGAAGCAACGCTTTTGATATTATCTCACCCTCAAATGAACAACGATACTCTCACCCCTTTTAAAGCACTCCTGATCCTCTTGCTCGTCGTCACGGGCCTCGCCCTAGACCAAAAGATACCCTTTTGGGGGCAATGGATCGCCAATATAAGCACTTGGGCCCTACTTCTTGTATTGGCGAAGCAATCGGATATAAAAACCCGTATCTCACTGGCGCTATGCGTTTGTTTGGCAGGCTTAGGCGAATACCTCTTATCCAACCTTTGGGGCTTATACGACTACCGGCTACGCTTCATTCCGGCCTTTGTGCCACCAGGACATGCCTTAATATTTATCTTAGGGTGTTATATCGCGAGCAAACTGAAAGATGCAGTCAATTCGTGGGTGCCCGCCTTGAGCGCACTACCAGTGATGTATCTGGCACTGTCGGGGCATGACACTTTAAGTCTTCACCTATACCTTGTGTTTTTACTGTGCATGCTCTTTTCAAAAAACAAAAAACTCTATGCCGTCATGTTTGTTTTAGCCCTCGGTTTAGAACTCTACGGAACCTACTTAGGCAACTGGCAATGGCGGCCCATAGTCCCCCTCGTTGGCCTAGTCACGCTCAATCCCCCCTTGAGTGCTGGGGTATTTTATTGTCTACTCGATTTACTTACGGTCTATCTAACCCGTCAGTGCAGCGGATGGTTACCAGCACCTTGCTTAATTAAAAAATAAAGTCAGCTCAAACACCCAGCGTTTAAATCAAGCTCACCCTTTTACAATTAAATCGATTCAGGGGCAGATCAGACGTTGTTTTTTTTGGGTGGTATCACGATTTGCGTTTGCGTAACGATAGCCACCGTCTTATCGTCGCTCGAGTTTTTTATGGTGGTCTGCCAAACCATAGTGGTTCGACCAATATGCAAGGGAATCGACACTGCTTTTAATACGGGGCCAACACCGCCTGACAAAAAATTCGTCTTTGATTCCAAGGTCGTCGTAAAAAACCCATCTGGCATATTCATCACCGTACCAGCTGCTCCAATGCAATCAGCAAAAGCCATCAAAGCCCCACCATTGGCACGAGCATTCTTATTTTGAAAGACGGGCTTTAGGATCAATTCGGCCATAATTTTTTTCTTAGTGGCGCTGGTAATCTTAACTCCCATCGATTTAGGGAAAGCGGCTCCGAATAATTTTAATTTTTCAGGTAACAAACCAAATTCGGTTTCAATCATTTTTTTCATTCTTACATCGACTCCAATTTTCTTCAATCAACAGTTACAAAGCACTTTCAGCAGCAATGCCTGCGGCTTGCATGACTTTACGCCAACGTAAAGTTTCCGTTCTGATCTTCTCATGCATCGCTTGCTCGGTTGAACCACTCGGCTCAATACCTTGAGCCAGCACACGCGCTTCAAAATCCTCTGATGACACAGCCCGGTTCAAGTCACGGTTAATCTTATGTACGATATCAAACGGGGTGCCCGCTGGCGCCAACAAACCATACCAGGTCGAATTGTTAAATCCCGGGACTGTTTCTGCCACTGTAGGATAATCGGGTGCCGCGCGGGTGCGTGTCGGGTGCCCAACTGCCAACATTTTTAATCGGCCCCCTTTAACATGCGGTAATGTTTGCGGTAATCCGGCAAACATTAGTTGCAATTGACCAGAGAGTAAATCAGTTAATGCAGGTCCACCGCCCTTATAAGGCACGTGCACTATATCAATCCCTGCCAACGCTTTTAACAACTCTCCACCCAAATGATTGGGCGTACCATTGCCCGGAGAACCATAATTATATTTGTGCGGATTCAATTTCGCCAATTCAATAAATTCTTTGACGGTTTTTGCTGCTACCGAGGTATGCAACGTCAAACCAAAGGGCGCGCTGACCGCCTGCCCGACGCAGGCAAAATCCTTCAAAGGATCGTAACTTAATTTCACACCCAGCGCAGGTGAGACGACTAAACCGGCCGAAGTCCCCAACAGCAACGTGTAGCCATCAGCGGGCGCTTTGGCCCCCATGCCATGTCCCAAAGTGGAGCCTGCACCACTGCGATTATCAATCACCACCGATTGGCCCCACATCTGACTCAGTTTGCTGGCCACCTCTCTTGCCGTAAAATCCACCGAAGCACCGGGTGGATACGGCACAATCAACCGTACGGGACGATTGGGATAACCCACCGATTGATCAATGGCCAAAGCGCCATTCGCACGCCACCCTACACTTAAAACCAACAAACATAAAATACGCCAATGTCTCACTCTTTTTTCCCCTTAGTCCAATTGAATATTCGCTAAACGAATCACCGTCGCAATGCGTTTTGCATCGGCCCGCATAAATGATAAAAATTGGTCTGGCGTCGTGGGCTTGACCTCGGCCCCCTGCGCCATCAAGGCCTGCCCCATTTCGGCCTGGGAAAGAATTTGACTCAGCTCCTGATTTAATCGAGAGACAATGGAGCGGTCTATTTTTGCTGGACCAAACATTCCGTACCACAAAACATACTCATAGCCTGGCACACCGGACTCAGCCACGGTTGGCAAATCCGGCACAGCCAAAGAGCGTTGCGCACCACTCACCGCAAGGGCGCGCAATTTGCCTGCACGCACCTGCGGCATTAGAGCGGGCATAGGATTAAACATCCATTGAATTTGACCACTGATGACATCAATAATGCCTGCCGCAGCTCCTTTATAAGGCACATGCGTCATTTGAACATGGGTCATGTATGATAAAAGCTCAGTGGCCAGGTGATTAGGAGAACCTAAACCTGCCGTGGCATAACGCAATTGACCCGGTTGTGCTTTTGCTGTTGCAATCAAATCTTTCACCGAATGCAAGGCTAAACTGGGATTGACCACAAGCATCTGTGGAATAACCACGATAAGACTAATGGCTACAAAATCCTTGAAGGTATCAAAAGGCATTTTTCGAGATAACAAAGGCAAAATTAATAGGCCACTCGAAGTTCCTAAAAGCAGTGTATGCCCGTCATTAGGCGCTCTTGCACACAGTTCTGTACCAATCATGCCACTGGCCCCGCCTCGATTGTCGACCACCACAGGTTGGCCTAATCGCTGACTTAAGAGCGGGGCGATCATACGCGCTACGATATCGGTGCCGCCCCCCGGTGGATAGGTCACAATCCATCGTATCGCCTTTGAGGGGTAGCCTGAAGTTTGCTTTTCAGCCTGACAAATGCCCACGACACTGAGCAACAACGCAACGAGAATAGAAAAAGATATCTTCATACTTCCGCCAAAAAATGAATAACTTTCGCTCCCACCACCTCAGCTTTCTCCCAACCCATACAAAAGCACGCCCCCGCCACCACCTCTGAGCGTAATTGTGCAAGCGCTTGATGAAATTCTTCTCGATACTTGAGGTAATAAAAATGCTCTCCAATCAAAAGTAAAATCGGCGTTCCTACGCGCTTTAGTTGCGCGTTCAATTCATACCGGTGCAGTGCATCCAATGCCTGCCATCGATCTCGTCCGACTTGAATTTGCGCCGTATTGACCCGGTCCATCCACCCCTGACTCGGTTGCATGGGGGCATGACCAGGATCATTGTTCATTAAAAATTCTAACGTTCGTGTCATAGGAAAACCCGAAGCATCCTCGGGCCTTAATCCATTTTTTAAAGGCGCATGCCGAGCATCGGCCACTTGGCGCGTGGCATAAAAAGGACAGTTTAATAATATTGTTTTTTCGACCCGTTCGGCATGATTGGCCGCCAACTCAATACTCACTGCAGCACCCACCGCCTCACCCAACACACTAAATTGTTTAATGTTTAATGCATCCGCCACCGCTAATACAGCGCCCGCATAATCGCCAATCGTAGGCGACTCGGCCAAGTGATCCGAATCTCCATGACTGGGGTAATCAATGGCAACCACCCTGAACTGCTTACCAAGCACCGCCATCAACTCCAAGTACAAGGCCGAAGACTGCTGATTAATGTGCTGTAAAAAAATCGCCCTATGATGGGGTGACCCAGTCGCCCGGTAATGGATATATCCCCATTTCGTTTCTAATAATGCCCGTTCAATTTTCAAAAGCGTCATCTCCGTCGTTAGTACTCTTAGCGAAACGACCTACGTCTTTTTCGCCACTTATTCATTTTCTCAAAAAACGTAGATTCATTACTTCAATCAAAGCTTTGCGCCCTTTTACACACGGGTCTGGGATGGGTTTTTTATCCCTCCCTCTTTCCCACACAGGCTCTAGCTTGCGTTTTGGCGTTAACCAGACTCCAATGATAACGGATTCTATCCGTCTCGCAACGCGCTTTAATTTCAAGGTGCTATCATAGGCGAATACACCCTTTTACCTAATAAAAATTTTAAAAAAGTAAAGCCCATGAACCAGCCCACCTCGTCTTCTATGGTCAAATCCGATGAACTGTCTTTCATGTATTTTCCCGAAGACTACCGATGGTCTCACGGCATCTTGATCGGATTAAATTCAGCCCCTTGGGGAGGCGCGGAAATTGACGACATCAACCGCATAGGACTTCGTCTTAAGAGCCAACTGGGTAATGATACGGCGTGGTTTCAGGAGTGGTCTAAGCAGGCGCAAAAAGTCGAGCGTGAGGGGCGCGCGCATTTGGCTGAAGGTCGACGAACCACCGCGGCTAGTCATTTATTTCGGGCTGCCAATTATTACCATGTCGGGGAAAGGTTTTTACAACCCAAAGCCAATGGTCTCGAAGCCTATAAACGTGGAGTTGATTGCTTTCGTGATGCAGCCAAACTGATTCGTCGGCCCTTGATCGAGTCGGTAGAAATCCCGTATGAAGGGGGATTCTTGCCAGCGTTATTGGTACACGCAGAAGACTGTGGACGCAAAGGCCCCGCTCCGGCCATGGTATATTTTGATGGCTTTGATGTCACTAAAGAAATTCAATATTTTAAGGGGGTGCCTGACCTAGCGGCTCGTGGGATTTCCTGTCTCATTGTAGACGGTCCGGGTAACGGTGAAGCGGTTCGCTTTCGCAATCAATGGCTACACCATGAAACAGAACGCTACGCCACCGCAGCCTATGAGTTTTTGGCCGCTCGTTGCGACATCGATGCCAAGCGAATCGGGGTCATGGCCATTAGCTTAGGTGGTTATTATGCACCACGTGCGGCCGCCTTTGAGCCGCGCTTTGCGGCCTGTATTGCGTGGGGAGCTCAATGGGATTATTGGGAAATATGGCGCAGCCGATTTGAAAAGTTAGACAGTGGCAAACTGCCTTCGTTATCGGTTGCTTGGCAACACCTTTTGTGGATCTTCAATGTCAACACACGAGAAGAGGCCATGAAAAAATTAGAACCCTTCAAACTCGATGGGGTCGTGCAGAAAATCAACTGCCCCTTCTTAATGCTTCATGGCGAGGGTGACGAACAAATTCCTCTAGCCACTGCACAAAAATGTTTCGATGCCGTGGGTTCCAAACAAAAGACCTTTAAACTCTTTACCCGAGAAGAAGGGGGCTATCACCACTGCCAAATTGATAACGCCACCATCGGCGTGGCTTACATGTGGGATTGGCTTGAATCCGTTTTTTTTAAATAAATCGAAGCCTTAGACCCTAAAACCACGCCCCACCCCCCACCCCCTCTAAATTCACTCATTCACTAAGTCGCTACGGTGCCGCTTCTAATGATTCGAGTAATAGGCTCAGACTCGCCTGAGCAAATTTCACCATATTGACTTGTCGATCTGAAAGACCCGTTTGAATCGTACGGGTTTTTTCCATTACGCCAGCCACCGCAATCACGCAGTGTCCTGCGTTGTTACCATACTTGTTTCCCTGAGGACCTGCTGCGCCCGACTCACTAAGACCCCAATCCGCCAGAAGGTGCTCACGGATCACTCGGGCCTTTAACAAGCCATAGGGTTCACTTAAGCCCCGTATGCCTTGCAGCATCGATCGGTCCACATTCTTCAAGCTTAGCAAGGCATCTCTCGTATACATCACCATCCCGCCCTTGCAATAGGCCGAAGCGCCGGGTAACGCCAACAACGCGGCATTGATAAGACCGCCTGCTGAGGATTCCGCCACAGCAATCGTTTGATGACGTGCTTTAAGTAGGGCGGCTACTTTTTCTGCTAAAGGTAATAATTCTTTCAAAACTCCTCCCATTTTACATGCCAAGATGTAGACCTTCTTAACCTACGGAACCACTATTGCAGTATAACCAATTTGCCATAAAGTCTACAAAGAATGGGCTTTGAGTGAAGTATCGACTCGAATTGGATTAAAATTTCATAATCAGAAGATGACAAGAACGGCTCAATGTATGCACTGCTCGAATCTAGGATAAATCAAGACGATGCACTTCTATAAAACATTAGCGTCTGCCTGCCTAAAAAAAACACATTCCCCCTTCATCGCTTTGGCGATAGGTGCCTTGGGTCTAGGGGCATTGGGGATGAACGTAAGCTTTGCTGAAGACTATCCGTCTCGTCCCATTCGCTTTGTCGTCCCCTTTGCTTCCAGTGGAGGGGGAGATCTTATTATTCGAAAACTATCGCAAAAGCTCTCAGAAAAACTCGGTCAAGGCGTCATTGTCGACAACCGCTCAGGGGCTGGTGGCAACGTCGGTACGGAGATCGTAGCCCATGCGCCTGCCGATGGGTATACGCTCGTCATGGCCAATATCTCTCCTTTTGCCATCAACCCCAGCATCTACAAAAAAATGGCCTTTAATGCCATCACCGATTTTGCCCCTATTTCCCTGATTGCCACGTTTCCCAATATTTTTGTTATTCACCCTTCAGTGCCCGCTCAATCCGTGCGAGGTTTTGTCGAGTTTGCCCGTAGCCGACCCGGACAACTCACCTATGCATCCTCTGGTAACGGCAGCACCACCCAGTTGTCTGCCGAGTTTTTCAAAATGCAAGCCAAAATAGAATTGATTCACATCCCCTTTAAAGGTGGGGGTCAAGCGCTGATTGATCTATTGTCTGGACACGTCACGATGTATTTCAGTAGTGTGCCAGGGGCCATTCCCCATATCCGCTCGCAACGACTCAGGGCGCTGGCCGTCACGAGCCTTAGCCGTAGTCAAGCCTCGCCAGAAACACCCACCTTGTCCGAATCCGGTTACCCGGGATTTGAAGCCGTTACTTGGATCGGCGCGGCAGGGCCTGCAGGGCTACCGAATCCCATCGTCAATCGACTTAACAAAGAGATCGTGGAAATTATGAATTTGCCCGACATGCGTGATGGACTGGTCAAACAGGGGGCTGAATCACAAACTTCGACCCCCGAAGCGTTTGCTCTTTATATAAAAAATGAAACCGCAAAATGGGCAAAAATTGTTCATCAGACGGGATTAAGCGCCCAATGATGCATTCAACGCCATTACAAATTATTCTCGGATTTTCTAAAGGCAGTGCATCGGATGACATTGCCCATTTAATCGCACCGGCTTTGGGCGAAGAACTGAAAAGAGAGGTTCAAATTAAACGACTGACGGGTGAGAGTGGCACCTTGGGCGCACAGGCCGTTGCCCTGAGCCGCCCTGATGGCAACTGCCTTTTTATGGCAACCCTCGGCACCCATGCGCTAGCGCCTCATATGCGTGAAGACTTAGCCTACCATCCATTAGAAGATTTTAGTCCCATAGGCTTACTCACCCATTCCCCCATGATTTTAGCCTGTGCCCCCAACCTCTCGGTGAACAACGCCCTCGATTTGATTGAACGGGCTCGGGAGCAACCAAATACCCTAGCCTACGGCACTTCGGCCATCGGAGGCGCTCCCCACTTAAGCGCTGAATTATTTCAAAAACGAACAGGAATTCGACTAAAGCATGCACCCTATGAACAAACCCAACAATTGTATGCTGATCTGCTGCAAGGGCACATTGCGTTAAGCTTTAACAATATCATGTCTATGCGACCTCACTGCCTAAGCGGGGCGTTAAAGGGCCTGGGGATCACTAGTCGCGAACGTTCTGCCGTAGTACCTCAGATACCCACCCTACACGAATTGGGTATTGTTGATTGCGAAGTCTCCAACTGGCTGGGGCTCGTGGCACCGAAGGCAACCCCGGCGGCTATTTTAAACACGCTGTCGAAAGCCGCGCACGCCGCCTTGCAGCGCCCACTCATTCAAAAAACGTTAGCCGCTTCAGGACTTACAGCCAGCGGTTCAGACCCACAGTTTTTTGCGCAATTTTTAATGCAAGAATTCAATCGTTGGCAACCGATTGTGAAAGATTTTTCGCATCATCAGACTTAATTCAAAGACGAATGCGGCCCAATAACGCTACCCCATTTCACTAAATTCGAAGCCCATAAAGACCATTCCCCCTTACTCATTATTATTAACAGGAGTCCCTACAATGAATCAAAGTGTTATTCTTAATCCCTGCGCGCCTTCCGGTGCGGGACTACAACAACCTTGGAAATCAATCGACACGCTACAAGGCAAGGTCGTTGCGGTTATCGATAATTCTAAACCCAACTTCAATCACTTAGCCGCCGAACTGGAACAACTCCTCGTCAAACGATACGGGGTGGCTAAAGTCATTCACCATCGAAAAAGAGCGGCCTCCATTCCTGCCGCCGATTCAATCTACGAACAGATCGAGGCAGAATGCGATCTCGTTATTACAGGCTCTGGCGACTGAGGTTCCTGCACATCGTGGAGTGTCCACGATACCGCAGAAGTGACTAAGCGCGGCATTCCGGCTATTACCGTTTGTTCAACCGCATTTATTGTTCTGGGTCGTAAGCAACTTAAAGCACTGGGCTGTGAGAACCATCCTATTGCCATCATTCCACACCCTTTTGGCATTTCCACCCGCGAGCAAGTCAAATCGATTGCGGAGAAGTGTGTCGATGATATTGCTCGCATTGCGATAGACCCTAAGGCAGGGACGCCCACCGGTGCGCAAGCGGTGCGTTTGCCTGCCAGCGCAAAAGCGGATCGGATCGAGGTACCAGAAGATAGCGAGGAATTCGATCTATTCTGTATCGAACGACGCTGGAGCGACGGCTTCCCCTTACGCCCACCGACCTTAGATCGGGTGGAGCGTATGATTCAAGCCAGTGGTCGCGAAGCCCATGAGTTGATTGCAATCGTACAACCAGGGTTTGGTGCCGCTACGGTAGAGGGCATTGCCATTAATGCCGTCATGGCCGGATGTCGTCCCGAATACATCAACACCCTGATTGCTGCGGTGGAGGCAATTACCGACCGACGGTTTAACCTGCAGGGTATTCAGGCAACTACTAACCCGGCAACACCCATGATCATTGTCAACGGGCCTGAAGCGCGAGCCTTAGGTGTCAATGGACATTTAAACTGCCTAGGGCAGGGGCACTGGGCCAATGCGACCCTAGGTCGTGCTTTGCGCCTGGTCTTGCAAAATATTGGCGGCACACTACCCGGTGAAATGGATAGAGCCACTCAAGGTCAACCCGGTAAATACTCTTTTTGTTTTGCAGAAAATGAAGCCGATAGCCCTTGGGAACCACTACACGTAGAAAGGGGTTTTGAGATAAACGACAGCACCGTCACCTTGGTCGGCGCCGCCGGCACGGTTAACTTCAACACCCATGCTAAAGATGCCACAGATTTATTAAAAGTCTTTGCCGATAGCATTTGCTTTCCCACTAACAATGACTATTATTTTGGGGGTGAGCCTTGGTTGTTGATTTCTCCCGAACATGCTGAAATTCTGCACCGTGAAGGGCTCAGTAAAAAACAGATCAAATCACGGCTGTGGCATCAATCTCAATTAAGCGTTGATCGACTGGCCGCCAAAGATCGGATGCGCTTACAACACACACGAGGTGCTGAGTTGGGGGTGTTTACCGACTCGACCCGTATCCCTATTTCCATCAAACCAGAAGAAGTCAGCCTCATTGTGGCAGGGGGGCCTGGCACCCATTCCGTTCATGTACCCACATTTGGGCACACACGCTCGGTCACGCGCAGAATCAAGACGGGGGTGAAGATTTAAATAATCCATAGCCCCACCCGGTTCATTATTCCCATTGGCGCAAGGGGGGGGCAACTGATATTTTGATACGCAATTTTACTCCCCAATTATCTAAAAAATTGAGGCCAACCAGTAGTGGTCGATAATCGAAAGAGGGCTAACGGTATGATCGGGGCCGAATCGACTGTCAAATCGGCCCCTGAAGCTTAAAGGCTCAGAGCGAACGCGCAGGCGTGAACACTTTACGTCCGGATTGAACGACGTGCCTGCGTCGCTTTTCTTTTAGCCGATTTGTTGATGCACAAAGGAGATGATTTTAGCAATCGCATCACGGGCTTGAGAGGATTGCGGGTCGGTCGTAATAAAGGCCTCCCCCATGCCTTCAAATAAATGCAGCGCCACCGATCCCCCCGCTTTTTTGTAGTGCTCAATAAACCGATCACGATAAAGAACGGGGTGTGCCAAATCAGCCGTGCCTTGTAAATAAATCACTGGGGGCATCACAACGGCTTCGCCTCGCTCCAAGGCACGAGTCGGATTTGCCTCTGCCATATCATTGAGTGAGGGCCAATAAAGATTATGACTGTCTATCCAATTTTTTGCTTTTTTTGCATGCTCACCCTGCTGTAGTGATTGGGCATATTCATATCGTCCCAAAGGATCAATCACCGGCCAGCACATCACGGCACATTGAACCGTCGCATCCACCGCACTATCCGTTTTTAGAGGCAACGAATTATAGCGGGGATCATGGGGCCGCATAGCTGTGAGCATCGCTTGGTGCCCACCACTAGAAACACCTAATATTCCCACTCTTTTCGGATCTATATTAAATTGCTTCGCCCGAGACTTAAACCAACGAATCGCATAATTCACATCTTGCAAAGAACTCGGGTACTGGCCCTGCGGCGGCATACGAAAATCAAGGGACGCCACGACCACCCCACTTTGGGCGAGCGGTTGATCGGTGCCTTCATCGGACATACGATCCTTTTTACACCAAGCCCCACCATGTAAATCAATCACCAAGGGGAAGGGGCCCTGCCCTTTGGGCTGATAGACACGGGCCAAATAGGCTTGATCCCCATGGCGTATATATTCCACATCAGAAATATTAACCTCGTAGTTCACTGTATTGGTCATGTTGATATGATTCTCATTGTTGTTATGTGTTGGTTATTCGACTGATTTGATCCCAAGATTTTTTTAAGATCGGGTAATAAAAAACCCTCAACTTCATTGACACTTTTAATGCTCTTCGCCTTCAAACCATTGTTTCATTTGATCATCAAACTGCCCATCAATCAGAACATAAAGCATTTTAGCCACCTTGCTAGAACGGTTGGACCAAGCGTGATTGGTGCCCAATTGAATCAACACATCACCGGCCCGAAGCTCTACCTCTGCCTCATCGAGTAACATCGTAATTTCACCTTCAATGCAAATGGCGTAGTCAATGGTCTGGGTACGATGCATCATCGGATGACGTCCTCCGCGACCAAAAGTGGAAGCGCCTTGATTGCCCATATTTTTAAAAACTTCCTGGGCTTTGTCTGGCGACATATTTTTAATTTCATCGGTTTCCGGTGCAATTTCTGCGATACGAATGATCGTACCGCCCTTAGGCGGGTGAATTTGACGAGGCCCCAAGGTAGGGTCTTCATGCACCGGGTGCAACGGGTAAGGTAATTCACCGGTCTTCCAAAGGTCATTGGAAATATGACCTGGGCGTGCGGGGTTTGTGCGTATGCTCGGGGCGATGCCATCCGAAATCACCACCGACTTACCCTGTTGATTATGTCCCACCACTACGCGCCTGACTGGCATCACTGACTCCCTTTGATATCACTCGATGACTACCCAACAGTCATTGCAGAGCTTTTATGTAAATGAATTAAAACGCATTATAGTCCGATCTACACAGCTGTTTTACGACGCGCCCTGATCCTGATTATTTTTTTTAACTTTATGTCCTTCATTCTTGGAAACACTTTTAAGAAGCGACTTAATAGGCTATTCGATTATTTTTTAATCAAAAAAACATATTGTTACATGTCAACTTTTGCATCGGTCACTGAAAAAATCAGCGCAAGCCCGATACCTTGACCCGGTTCCAGACCGGAAACCCTCTACACTATACGTCTGCTATAAACTGTAATTGCGATAAGTGCGCATACAGCGCGCTGTCTTTCATTAAACTTTGGTGCGTGCCCATAGCATGAATCACGCCATTATCCATGACCATAATCCGATCCGCATTCATGACAGTGGCCAATCGATGCGCGATCACCAATGTGCTGCGCCCGGCTTGCAACCGCTCCAACGCAGCCGCCACCTGACGCTCACTTTCCGCATCCAAGGAACTGGTAGCCTCATCCAGCAATAAAATCGGACGGTCGGCCAGTAATGCACGAGCAATCGAAATACGTTGTCGTTGTCCGCCAGACAATTTTACTCCCCGTTCGCCCAAAGTCGTATCAAAACGCTCTGGCATTTTCTCTATGAATTCAAGGGCGTGTGCGGCTTTGCAAGCTTCATAAATCTGTTCATCCGTAGCATCAGGCGCACCAAAGCGCACGTTGTCTTTCACACTCGCGGCAAAAATCACCGGGTCTTGAGGCACAATGGCCATCAAACGACGAACTGCCAAAGGATCACAATGAGCGGCATTAACCCCATCAATGAAGAGGCTCCCACTTTGTGGATCATAGTAGCGTAGCAATAAAGAAAATAAAGTCGATTTACCTGCCCCTGAAGGTCCTACCACGGCCACTCTTTCTGCCGCTTTGATCGTAAAACTTACTTGTTTCAATACCGGGGTAGCTTCTCGGGTAGGGTAGCTAAAGCTGACCGATTCGAATTGAATCTCCCCTCGAACAGGGCTTGGTAGTGAAATCAAAGCCGCGTGAGCCGTCAAAGAGGGCTTGGTTTGAAGTAACTCGATTAATCTCTCGGTCGCACCAAAAGCTCTTTGTATCTCGCCCCAGACTTCAGACAAAGTGCCTGCTCCGGTAGCAACCATCCCAGCATAAAAAACAAATGACGACAACTGCCCGGCCGTAATTCGTCCATCAAATACATCGTGGCCCCCAACCCATAAAATCGCACCAACGGCAGAAAAACCGATCAACATCACCAACGCAATCAAACCGGCCTTGGTTCGAATCCGTTCAACTCCACTTAAATATGCCGCCTCAACGGATTGATTGAAATGTTGCCGAGTGATTGCCTCATGACCGTAGGCCAAGACGGTTCTGATTTCATGTAATGACTCATCAATATGGGCTGATACATGAGCAACCTTTTCTTGATTGCTCCGTGACAAACGACGCACCTTTCTGCCTAAGAAAAGTATGGGCACTAAAATGGCGGGCACGCCCAAAACAATCAAGGCGGCAAGCTTTGCACTGGTCGCAAAGAGCATGCATAAAGCCCCCACCGTCATTAATAGACTTCGCAAAAACATCGATAACCCGAAACCCACCACCTGCCGAATTTGTTCCGTGTCATTGGTCAGACGGGAGACCAAGTCTCCCGTCCTAGCGGCATCAAAAAAACTAGGGCTTAAATGCAGTAAATGTGAAAAGACTGCCGAGCGTAAATCGGCGACAATTTTCTCGCCAAGACTCATCATTAGATAAAAACGAATGTAGGTGGCTGTGGATAGGACTACGGCAATAGCCAAAACCCCTAGGAGAGCCCAGTTAAGCTGTTGGGGATCACGCTGTCCAAAGCCAGAATCAATCACATAGCGTAGACCTTGGCCTAAGGCAAGAACCGAACCTGCGGCCAAAACCAAAGCCGTCAATGCAGCCAAAATACGCCATCGATAAGGCCATAAAAAAACTCTCAGTGGTTTAACGCTCATTATCGAAGGATCTTCTCTATTATTTATCTCACACCCTTTCAGACACTCTAAGCAGCATGATGGTTCAAGCGGGTTAAGCCAAATGAGACGACAGTTTTTATTACTGTTGGGTTCTTCTACGACTTTCCCAAACTGAGTAAAATTTCTTCTGAGTCACTTAAGTAGGCCTCTCGTATCGCTGTGTCTTTCTGCGTATTATTAAAAATAACGGCGATACAACGCACGCTTGGCGCCCTAAGGGGTTTGTCCCAGCAACAGCACTAAACCTCCCACTACAGCACAATTATTGAGTAGGCCAATGCGTAGCATCTGACGCCGCTGCGGGTCTTGGACCAACCAAAACCGATGAAAAATTCCTCCGGCTAAAACGGTAAAAGCGATCAAAAGGCAGATACCCCAGCGAGCATTCCATTGAACAATCAACATCAGGCAACCCGCCGCCTGCATGAGCATACCCCCCCAAAAGACCTGCGCGGGCCAAGGCAAACCAAAAGCGGCTATACGATCGATATGATCTTGGGCTCGACGCGGCACCATATTTAATGCTCCGGCAATAATAAATAGCATTAAAATCATATATTTACCTAAAATAACATAGTCTATTGACCGCAGTGTGAACATCGTAAAAAATCTCCTCCGAACATTAGAATTTTTAGTCATTATGCCAAATTACAGTGAATTCGACGCATTATTGCCAAAAAGGAAATAATTAATAGAAATAATAGCGCTTGTTTCCATATCTACTCTTTAATTACAATATCTCCAATTCATTTAAAGGAAGGAAAACCCATGAAATTCGGTATATTCGGTGGTGCCCGCGTCGGACGTGCAGATACACTTAATGACAGTTTCGGTTATCGTGATTTTATTGACTACATTATTGCTGCAGACAAAATTGGCTTTACGGGTGCCTTTTTAGTCGAACACCATTTCACGGGTCAAGGGCAGTTGTCTTCCTCATTAAACCTACTGTCTTACTTGGCAGCTAAGACCACTAAAATTCGCTTAGGCACAGCGGTCGTTGTATTGCCTTGGCATAACCCGGCCTTGTTAGCCGAACAAATCGCCACTTTAGACGTTTTGTCGGGCGGACGTGTTGATTTGGGAATTGGTCGAGGCTATCGCAAAGAAGAATTTGAAGCCTTTTGTGTGCCCATGAGCGAAGCCCAAGAGCGATTTAACGAATGTCTCGAGGTCCTGTTGAAGTCTTGGGCGAGCGACGAGCGCTTTAGCCATAACGGCAAACGTTGGAACTATAAAGACATCGTTGTAGAGCCCGCTCCCATCCAAAGACCCCATCCTCCTATTTGGATGGCTGGTGGTAGCCCACAGGGTATTGCCTATGTGGCTAGCCAAAATTACAACCTACTACTCGACCAACTTGCAACCGTCTCCCAAGTAAAAGAACGAATTGCTGTATACCTAGATGGATTAGAAAAGTTAGGTAAACCCCGTGATGCAACTCGGGTTGGAGTTGCTAGATCCATAACGGTGGTTAAAAACGAAAAGGAACGCGCTGTAGCTATGGAAAGACGTCGCGATACCTTCAAGAAAATTGGCGCTATTGCTTACCGCCCTCCAGGTTCAGCCCCTCTGAATGTCAATGAGATTGACGTAACGAAAGATGACAGCGCTTTGGTTGGTTCGCCCGCCGAAATCATTGAT
>CAITMU010000013.1 GCA_903893565.1 uncultured beta proteobacterium
GAGCGACCATTAGGAGTGAAGTAACGTGCGGTGGTTAATTTGATCGCGGTATTGCCACCCAGGGGCAAGATCGTTTGTACGGATCCCTTACCAAAGGATTGTTGGCCCATAACCACCGCGCGTTGGTGATCTTGCAATGCACCGGCAACAATTTCTGAAGCGGAGGCTGAGCCTTCATTAACCAAAACCACCATGGGTACTTTACGGATTTCAGCCGGTAATGTTTTTAGAAAGTCTTTTTGATTCGGTCCGTGAAGATAATACTCGGGAGAGGCTTTTAATTGCATTTTGGAGTCCTCTGCACGACCTTCGGTATAGACCACCAGCTTACCCTTTTCGATAAACGCCCCTGATATGGAGACTGCGCTGGTTAATAGACCACCGGGATTGTTACGTAGGTCAAGCACAATACCCTTGACCCCGTCAGGATTGGCTTTGAATTGATTGACGATGGCTTGAGCGAGCATTTCGCCGCTGGTTTCTTGAAACTGAGTGACACGGAAATATACATAGCCTGGTTCTAGTGTCGTGGATTTAACACTTTGAATTTTGATCACGGCCCGTTCGAGCGTGATGACGATGGGATTGGGCTCACCCTTACGAACTATCGTGACACGGATTTTGGTGTTGGGTTTGCCGCGCATTAATTTGACCGCATCGTTGAGCGTTAAACCTTTGACCGAGGTGTCATCTAATTTGACGATGAGGTCCCCCGCCAATACCCCGGCGTGGGAGGCTGGGGTGTCATCGATCGGCGAAATGACTTTTACATAACCGTCTTCCATCCCCACTTCAATTCCCAACCCTCCAAATTCACCTTGTGTGCCTACTTGCATTTCTCGAAAGGCATCTTGATTGAGGTAAGCCGAATGGGGATCTAAACCACTTAACATGCCTGTGATGGCTTCGGTGAATAGCTTCTTATCATCGACGGACTCGACGTAATCGCGTTTAATACGATCGAATACTTCAGTAAATGCGCGCATCTCTTCAATGGGTAAGGTCGTATTTGCGACTTTTGAGTCCCGCTGCGCTATGGCTGAGTAATTCAGGCTAATAGCTATACCCACGAGCACTCCAGCTAAAATTAAGCTGATTTGCCCTAATTTGTTGCGCATAAACAACTCCATAAATAGTTAAAAAAACCAAACATCGACAAAAGCGGTAAAAAATAAGGCTTAAGGACCTTTAATCCAACCTAAAGGATCAATGGGTTTGCCTTGGTAGCGAAGTTCAAAGTATAAACCGGATCCCGTGCTTCCGCCGCTGTTACCTACTGTGGCGACACCCTCTCCCGTCTGTATCGCATCTCCTACTCTTTTTAACAAGGTTTCATTAAAGCCATATAAGCTCATATACCCCTCGCCATGATCGATGATGAGTAAATTCCCAAATCCTCTGAGCCAGTCGGCGTAGACCACCTGCCCAGCGGAGATGGCACGAACGCTTTCTCCGGACTTGGCATTCAATAAAATCCCCTTCCAGGTCAATCCCCCCTCTATACGTGGACTGCCAAAGTGGTTGCTAAGTTCCCCGCGAACGGGAAAGGCTAGGTGTCCCCGTAGTTGAGCAAATCGACCGGCAAAACTGCCGGTCGCTGGTGGGGACGGGGGGGAGGAATTTTTTTTGTTGGGGGCTGGACTCGGTGCGATGGGTTTAGCAGGCGCTGTGACAAGCCGTGCAATGGCCTCAATTAAACGGCTAAGGCGCTGCTCGTTTTTTTGCATGATGCCAATTTGCTGACGTTGTTGTTGGATGTCGCGAGACAGGCGATTGAGTAGTGCAGTGCGTTTATTTTTTTCTTGTTCTAATTTTTTGCGTTGTGCTAATTGTTTTTTCGCAATGGCGGCCAGTTCCTTCGCCTTAGTCTCGGTTTCTATTTGAAGCGCGTGCAAGGTGTTGACGTTTTGTTGTAAGAGGTTGATGCTATCTCGACGTGCGGTATTAAGAATAGATAAATAACGCCAATCCCGTGCGATCTCATTGGGGTCTTTGCCACTGAAGACTAAAGTCAGCGCGTCCAAGCCAGTGACCGACTGTTGTAGGTATTGGCGATACAGCATGTCGGCTAGCGCCCCTTGTTGTTGTTTAACTTGCGAGGTAATACGAGCGGCTTGCGTTTTTAATTCATTATCACGCGCTGAGGTAGCCTGTGAGGCCACTTCGAGTTCCGCTAACTCGCGATTGGCATTGGAAATGGCTCTCTCAGAATCTCGTAGGGCATCGGAGACTTCGTGACGTGAGGATTCAGCGCCAGTGATTTTTTTCTCTAAGGCCTGAATATGTTGTTTGAGTTGTTGTAATTCCTGCTTTGCGCCATTAGCGCTTGGCGCGGACCAAGCGCTAAGCGGGGCTAGGAGGCAAAGAAGAAAAAAACGAAGGGGGATCAAATGCAATGCGATTTTTATAAAAAATGAAGTAAAGATTGGCCGCTCATGTCGCGGGGTTGTTCTAAGCCCATCATCGTAAGCAATGTGGGCGCGACATCTTTTAACGCGCCGCCTTCTGTTAGGCTCGCCTTGCGTCCAATATAAACGAGCGGGACCAGATTAAGGGTATGTGCCGTATGGGCTTGGTGAGAGATATTATCGAGCATGGTCTCTGCGTTACCATGGTCTGCCGTGATTAATACTTCGCCCTGAACGGCACGCATCGCTTCTACGACCCTACCGATACACTCGTCCAACACTTCGATGGCTTGTGTGGCTGCATCCAGTTTGCCCGTGTGTCCCACCATATCTCCATTCGCATAGTTACAAATAATTGCTGCATACTGTTGGGTATGGATGGCGGCAACCAGTTTATCGGTCAGTTCCCGTGCACTCATTTCAGGTTGCAAGTCGTAGGTAGCTACCTTGGGAGAGGGCACCATGATGCGTTCTTCGCCAGGATACGGCGTTTCAACCCCACCATTGAAAAAGTAGGTGACATGGGCGTATTTTTCAGTTTCTGCTATACGTAATTGTTTTAACCCGAGGGAGGCGATGTATTGACCAAAACCGTTTTGAATACTTTGAGAGCCAAAGGCCACGGGAAGGGCGGCAAACTCTTCGCCGTAGGAGGTCAGTGAACAAAAGTAACCCAGTTGAGGGGTGGCTTGTCTTTGGAAGCCGTTGAACTGGCGATCGGTAAGGGTTTGTGTGAGCTGTCGCGCTCGGTCAGAGCGAAAATTCATAAATACAACGGCGTCCCCCTCTTCAATACGAATCGGGGATTGCCCTGGGGTGCGAATAGCGGTTGCTTGAACGAATTCGTCGGATTCGCCCCGTGCCAACGCATCGTGGTAGGCCGTCAGTGCGTCAGGCGCTTCAAATGAGGCGCTCCCAGAGGTCAGAAGGTTATAGGCGGGTTCGACGCGATCCCAGCGTTTGTCGCGGTCCATGGCAAAGTAACGACCGCAAAGGCTTGCAATTTGCCCAGTTTTTAAAGAGTTAAATTTTTTCTGTAAAGCCTCGATTGAGCTTTGTGCACTTTGTGGCGGGGTGTCACGACCGTCAAGAAAAGCATGTACGTAGAGGTTTTTAACCTGTGCCTTGGCCGCCATTTCGACTAGGGCATGAATTTGAGATTCATGACTGTGTACCCCGCCGGTGGAGAGCAACCCAAGCACGTGAAGGGCTTTTTGCTGACCGATTTGCATGGCTTTTATGAGCACTGGGTTTTGTTGGAATTCTCCAGTTTCTATAGCCAGTTCGATTTTTGTGTAATCTTGATAGACAATGCGTCCTGCGCCAATATTCATATGTCCGACCTCAGAGTTGCCCATCTGGCCGGTTGGCAGTCCTACCGCTTTTTCGGAGGCGTCGATGAGGCTATGGGCCTGGGTTTTCCAGAGGAAATTCCAATTCGGTTTGCGTGCTTGGCAAATGGCGTTATGGTCGCAATCTTCACGATGACCAAAGCCATCGAGGATCATTAAAAGGACGGGGGTTATGTTCATGTTTTAGATGGAAAATATTTCATTAAGGTCATGCGGTATAATTCTAATCTATTTCAGGAGCCCGCCTTGGAGCAGTTTTTCGATTTCTTACATAAAAGTCCCCTTAACCTCGTGTTATTGGGTTTGTCAATCGTGTCTGGCATTTTGTTAATTTATCCTTTTTTGACTCGGGGATTGCGCACGGCCGAAGAGGTGGGGCCCGCGCAGGCCGTGCTTTTGATGAATCGAAAAGAAGCCCTCGTGCTCGATGTACGGGAGGAGGTAGAGTTTGCCACCGGGCACATCAATGGAGCACGTCAGGTGGCGCAAAAGCAGGTGGAATCTCGTATTAAAGAATTTATACACCACAAAGAAAAGCCCGTGATTGTCTGTTGTGCTAGCGGTCGGCGAGCGTCGAGCGTGGCCGATGTGTTGCGCAAAAATGGTTTTACCCAAGTAAGCGTCCTACAAGGGGGGGTGGCGGCCTGGTTAGAGGCAGGATTGCCGCTAGAAAAATAAATTTTCTGACTTTCTTTTTTTAAATTAATTATGCCAAAAGTTATTATGTACTGTACGGCGGTGTGTCCGTATTGTGTTGCTGCTGAGCGGTTACTGGTCAGTAAAGGGGTTGGCGAGATAGAAAAGATACGCATTGATCTTGATCCGTCACAAAAAACCACTATGATGGAAAAAACCGGCCGACGCACGGTCCCGCAGATTTACATCGGTCAAACCCATGTGGGGGGATATGATGATCTGGCCAAGCTAGATCGAGAGGGAGGTCTGGCCCCTTTGTTGGCGTCATAAGGGATGTGGGTTGGGGATTTAACGGTCCTATTTGAACCCATTTAACCGCCCTGTTTCAATTTTTTTGTATTGAAACAAAGCCTCTACGAATCCTTACTATATCAATTTGTTAAACCGGAAAAGAAAACATTATGTCTGATATTGCTCAAACAGCTGCCGATGATCCAGCGCTGAAACAACCTATTTTTAATATTGAAAAAATCTATATCAAAGACCTCTCATTAGAAATGCCAGGGGCGCCCAAGATTTTTTTATCTAACGAGCAACCTGAGGTGGAAGTGAATATCCATACAGAGGCGAGTGTGGTGGATCCGGGTGCCTTATACGAGGTGGTTTTAACCGCGACGGTGACAGCAAAAACGACCCAGAATACTGTATTTTTGATTGAAGTGGCACAGGCTGGCTTATTTCATATCCGTAATCTGCCGCCACAGGATTTAGAGGCCGTGCTCGCGATCTTGTGCCCGACCACTTTGCTGCCTTACGCTCGTGAAGCGGTGGCCGGGATTGCCAGTCGGGCAAGCTTGCCCCCAGTGACCTTAAAGCACATGGATTTTAATCAAATCTATGCCCAAGCCCAGCAACAGCGTAATGAACCGACCCCACAGGCCTCTCAGGTGAACTAGCATGGGCAGGCGTATAGGGCGAGTACGATGGCACTGGGCTCTTTTCTTGATCATGGCCTTTGGTCAGTTAGAAAAGGGGGGGGCTTTGGCTATGGCCGCCTCCTTTATGAGTGCTACGGATCCTGCCACCGTACTTTATGATGCGCCGTCACTAAAAGCTAAAAAACGCTTTATCGTTAATCAAGGCTATCCTTTAGAAGTACAGGTGCAGACAAAGGGATGGTTTAAGGTGCGAGATCAAACCAGGGCGCTCAGCTGGGTGCAATCTAAACAAGTGAGCAATACGCCTCGAATGGTCATGGTGAAAGTGCCTTTGGCGAATGTACGTCAGAGCGCAGAGGACAATGCGGCTGTGCGTTTTCAGGTGGCACAAAATGTTTTGTTGGAATTGACTGAGAGTTTGCCTGGGGGGTGGTTTCATGTACAACACCGAGATGGTTCGACGGGCTACTTGCGTACGACCCAAGTGTGGGGGGGCTGAGGCATTGTGAAGGTTATAGGTTAGGGTAAAGCGTATATGAATATTACCGTGTTGGGGGCTGGGGCTTGGGGCAGTGCAATGGCGACACAATTGGTCACCCGACATACGGTGTGTTTGTGGGCCCGTGATGTTCAACTGGTGCAGGCCCTTCGATCGACCGGAATGAACCATCGTTATTTACCGAGTATCCCCTTACCAACTGATTTGCGTTTTGAGTCCGATTTAGCTGCGGCGCTACGCGGGGTAGATTTAATTATTGTGGCGGTCAGTACTGGTGGATTTCGTGAAGTTCTGACTCAAATAAAAAACCTGGGTGTTAACGTGCCGGTGGTGTGGCTTTGCAAGGGATTTGAACAGGCGAGTGGCTTATTAGCGCATCAAGTTTTTGATCAAGTGCTGAAAGGAGTAGACCGGGGGGTGCTCTCAGGTCCGAGTTTTTCTCTTGAAGTAGCGCACAACCAACCCACAGCGCTTACGCTAGCCTCCGACAATACAGGTTTTGTGGCAAAAATGGCCCCGCTGTTGCATGGGGGCTCGATGCGAGTTTACTCTAGTGAGGACCTCATCGGCGTGGAGGTGGCTGGGGCGGTGAAAAATGTGGTCGCGATTGCAACGGGTGTTTGCGATGGGTTGCAATTGGGTTTGAATGCGCGTGCGGCCCTAATGACCCGCGGGCTAGCAGAAATGACGCGATTGGGAGTCAGTTTAGGTGGCCGGGCAGAAACCTTCATGGGTTTGGCCGGCGTGGGAGATTTAATTTTGACTTGTACGGGTGACTTATCTCGTAATAGGCAAGTCGGTTTGGGGTTAGCTCGAGGCGAAGCGCTCAAGACCCTCTTAAATCAACTCGGCCATGTGGCAGAGGGTGTATCGACCTCACGTATTGTTTTGCAATGGGCCACTAAAAATAACGTGGAGATGCCGATCACCCAGGCGGTTTGCCGAGTGCTTGATGCCCCGGATTCAGCAAGACAGGTGGCGCGTGAGTTGCTCGATCGACACCAAAGGATGGAGTAAATCTCACGTTGAGGATTAGGTTACATAAGGGATGGGAACCAACCGCCTTGAAAGCCGGCAAGATCTAAACACGAGCAATCAGCGTGGCCTGCAGGGTGAAAAAAGAATCGTTTTTAACAGGAAAATTATGGACAGCAAAGACCAATCAGCGGCTAAAGCCATCGGCCAGAAGGTGTTACGAGCCCTATCCAGTAACCGTGCCCCAGGATTTCATTTTGCAGGTTATTACCTCGGATTTAAATGCGAACGTTTTGAAAAACAGTCCGTTGAGTTTAGTGTTCCGGACTCCCCGTATTGTCAGGATGCACAAGGGCATTTTAGTCGTTCAGGGGTTTTGTTTCTCGCCGATATGATGCTAGCGGCCTCGAATCGGGTGCATCTGAATGGCGGGGTTCGTACGGCCACGATGGTATTGCATGTGGAGTTTACGGGAGCGCCAGCCATCGGACCGTTAGTGGCAACTGGACGGGGTTTTGGATTTGTCGATCGTACCGCTTTACCTGAGGGCCGTTGCGAGGGCCGTGTGATAGCGCAAGGCCAAGATGTTTTGAGGGTTTCAGGCACATGGGTATCGCCCCCAGCCCCTCGGGGCATGGTGATGCATGGCTTGCCTTGGGAAGGGGGAGTGGATGGCAGTGATTGGCCATTATTGAAAAAAAATGAACTCGACGCGAACGAAAAAACGTTGGTCAGTCGGGTTAATAAACTTTTACGGCGAGCCCCTGCGGTTGACCTCTTGGGCCAACTGTGGGATCCGCAGGTTAAGCGCACGGCAAGCGGGGCGGTGGCTAGGCTGCCTGTGGGTATGCATGTGAGTAATAGGGTAGGCCATGTGCAAGGCGGACTTTTATTAAATATGGCGGTTTGTAGCGCGCAGGCAGCCGTGCCCGAGCACCCATTAATTACTGAGGCTACCGCTTGGTATATTAGCCCTGGTCAGGGCAAAGTGATTCGCGCGCGCTCTACGGTATTGCAAAAAGGACGCAATGTGGCCGTGGTACGTACCGAGCTTTTTGGCGAGGCGGGCAAAAGAGTATTGGAGACAATTTCCAATCATGCCATACCGGCGCCGCGGTCAGTTTAATCAAGACGGGGGGTTATGCCCCGTCTACAAAATCGAGTTGTCGCCAGGCCTCATAGATGACCACCGCCACCGTGTTGGATAAATTTAAGCTTCGTGTGGTGGTTCGCATGGGAAGACGAATGCGCTGTTCGCTGGGCAATGCTTCGATCAAGGTTGGAGGCAGTCCACGACTTTCTGGGCCAAAAATGAATACATCGTCCTTGGCGTAAGGCACCCGGTCATGACGCATTGAGCCCCGGGTGGTGATCGCAAACATGCGTCTTCCAACGAAATAGGCCTCACAAGCTGACCAGTTTTCATGGAGGGTCATTTGCGTTAATTCGCGGTAATCCATGCCAGCACGGGCTAATTGTTTGTGGGCAATTGAAAATCCAAGCGGTTTGACCAAGTGTAGGCGAGTGCCGGTGTTGACCGCTAAACGCATGGCGTTACCGGTGTTGGGCGGTATTTCCGGCTCGTAGAGGACGATATCGAACATAAGGGATTGAGGATGAGAAAGTGATTAAAAAATAAGCAGTTATTCAAAAGAGTGGGCTTTTAATTTGACAACTATCTTGGCATTAAGGATGATAACTGAAGATAGAAAGTTTGCGGCCCCCTAAACGGAAGACCGCGGACTGATGCGCTAGGGGGGGAGTGTTCCCCATACCGCTAAATTGCCTCCTTACACTCTCCAACCGCGAGTCTCACGAATAAAAATGCCCTCCATGCCAATTGCCAAGCCCCTTGTGGCCCAGTCTATTTCGAAGTCCCGGGTGTCTTCAGTGAATTTGGCCAGTGAAGAAGGCCCCTCTACCTCAAATCCTTTGTCCTTAGATCGGCAATGGGCAGTCGAAGAGGTGGTCGCACTGTTTGACCTTCCTTTTAATGACTTAATGTATCGGGCGCAAACCGTTCATCGACAACATTTTGATCCGAATGCGATCCAGCGATCCACTTTACTGTCCATCAAAACGGGCGGGTGCTCGGAGGACTGCGGATATTGTCCGCAAGCGGCGCGTTTTCATACGGGAGTGGAAAACGAAGCTTTGTTGGATGTGCAGGCCGTGGTGGTGGCGGCTCAAAGTGCCAAAGACAGTGGGGCAACCCGTTTTTGTATGGGAGCGGCTTGGCGCGGACCTAAGCAGCGTGACATTGAGAAAGTGGCTCAAATGGTGAGTGCCGTGCGCGCCTTGGGATTGGAGACTTGTGCCACCTTAGGGCAGCTAAAACAGGGCCAGGCTGAACAACTAAAATCAGCGGGTCTTGACTACTACAATCACAACATCGACACCGCTGAATCGCATTACGATCAGATTGTTTCAACTCGTACTCAGCAAGATCGGCTCGATACGCTGACCCGTGTGAGAAGCGCAGGACTGAACGTTTGTTGCGGTGGCATTGTGGGAATGGGAGAGACACGAACGGAAAGAGCCGCGCTCATTGCGCAGTTGGCCAATATGAGCCCTTATCCTGAGTCGGTGCCGATTAACCATTTAGTGCAAGTCGAAGGCACACCTTTATTCGGAACGCAATCTTTGGATTTATTGGAATTTGTGCGTACGATTGCCGCGGCTCGAATCACGATGCCGCGTGCCATGGTGCGTTTGTCTGCTGGACGCGAAGCGATGCCTGAATCGATACAAGCACTGTGTTTTATGGCGGGAGCTAACTCGATATTTTATGGTGAAAAGCTCCTAACCACGGGTAACCCCGAGGTTGTGCGTGACCAGCGCCTCTTTGATAAATTGGGCTTACAGGCGATGGGTCGCGAATGTGCGTAGACGGCGCAGTCCTATACCCACTCTTGATCCCGTATGGATGCATTTAACCCTCGCGATTGCAAAGCGGCATTGGGCGGACGTGGGCTTTGATGGACACTAATCTGCCGCAAAGCCCCTTGTGGGATAGCTTACGGTCTGAGCAAAAATATCTTCAAACGAACAGTCTTCTACGTCATCGTTATTGTTTGGATTCCGCCCAAGGCACTCATGTTAGTCGACAGTCGCAGTCGTTTCTATCGTTTTGCAGTAATGATTATTTGGGCTTGGCCAATCATCCGGCTTTGATCGATTCAGTGGGCGCCTTGGCAAAGCAGTGGGGGGTAGGTTCCGGTGCGTCGCATCTGGTTTGCGGGCACTCGCAGGAGCATGAAGCCTTGGAGCAAGATCTGGCCACGTTTGTGGGTATGCCCCGAGCACTATTTTTTTCCAACGGATACATGGCCAATCTGGGGGTCATTAGTGCTCTGGTAGGACGTACGGATGCAGTTTTTTCTGACCGATTAAATCATGCCTCGATCAACGATGCCTGTGTTTTATCGCGCGCCCAGTGTAAACGCTATCGCCACAATGACATGAGTCAGTTGGCTTTTTTGTTGGCTAACACCCGTGCTCGAAGGCGATTGATTGTGAGCGATGCGGTGTTTAGCATGGATGGCGATCAAGCGCATATGACGCAATTATTAGCCTTGGCTGATGAGTTCGATGCTTGGTTATTTGTGGATGACGCGCATGGATTTGGTGTTTTGGGAGATAAAGGGCAGGGAATACTAGAGCCGGCACAAAGGACGCATCCGCGCCTCATTTATATGGCTACCTTGGGCAAAGCGGCAGGGGTGTTCGGCGCTTTTGTCGCCGCTAGGGCGGAGTTGATTGAATTATTAATGCAGCGAGCCCGCACCTATATTTATACAACCGCATTACCTTCTTTATTGGCTGGCGTTGTGCGTGAGAGTTTGCAAAGAATTGAAAAAGGCACCGCATTACGCCAGCAGTTACAAGCCAATATTGGTCAGTTTAAACGTGGTATGGCATCGTTGCTGTCTTGCTCGACCCGTGTCGATCAGCCCTATGCTTGGTATTTGTTGCCCTCGGAAACGGCGATCCAACCTTTGGTGATAGGGGACAATGAGACCACACTCCATGTGGCCGATGCATTAAGTCAGAGGGGCATTTTAGTGCCGGCCATACGTCCGCCTACGGTGCCTCAGGGCAAGGCCCGGCTACGGGTCTCATTTTCAGCAGCCCATGGTGCTGCGGATGTTGAGCGATTACTGGAGGCCCTTGGATCGATTCAAGGACAATCCCATTGAAGCGTGATTCGCAGAAGCCGAACTTGGTGTTTTTACATGGATGGGCCAGTCACTGGACAGTGTTTCGCTCCCTTCAGCGTGCTATTGGCCAAGGGTTTAACATGCGTGCTTTAGCGTTGCCGGGTTATGACCCAATAACGCAGGGGCCGTCTGGACGTAGTCCAGATCGCCGGGATGACGTGGGCGCTTTAGTCAACGCCTTGGCCGCGCAGGTGACGCAAGACTGCGTACTGGTTGGATGGTCGTTGGGAGCCCAAGTTGCACTGGCCTGGGCCCAGCGCTTTCCCACCCAGGTCAAGCGACTCGTGTTGATGGGAGCCACCCCTACATTTATGCAGCAATCTCAATGGACGCCTGCCGTCAGTGCCTCGGTGATGAATCAATTTGCAACCGCGCTTCGCGCTGATCCGGCCGGTTTATTGCGCCGTTTTACTGCGCTACAAACCCGCGGTGAGGCGCGTGCGGTACGCGTGGCGCACCAACTCAGAAGCGCTTTGTTCACGCACCCACTGCCGTCGTTGGATGTCTTGGAAGCTGGCTTAGCCTTGTTGCGGGAAACCGATCTTCGCGCTTTGCTGCCACGAATGATTCAGCCCAGCCTCATCATTCATGGAAGCGGGGATGCCGTAGTGCCGATCGCGGCGGCTCTTGCCTTGAGTGAGAAATTGCCACAGGCGCGTTTTGTTTGTATCAATGGAGCCGGTCACGCGCCTTTTTTATCAGACCCCCATGGGGTTGCCACCCTTATTCGAGAATTTTTGCATGAATCTTTCCCCACCCCCCCCTCAGTTTGATAAGCAGCAAGTACGCCGATCCTTTGAGCGTGCGGCCCAAAGTTATGATCAGGTAGCGATATTGCAACGAGAAGTAGGTCTTCGTATGCAAGAGCGACTGGACCTGATTAAGCTTAAGCCTTTAAGGGTGTTAGATGCAGGCTGTGGGACGGGGTATGCGCTTTCTTTCCTTCGGCAACGTTACCCCCAAGCCCAATTGTTAGCGCTCGATATTGCAGCATCTATGTTGCAAAAGGCTTGTGCGCCCCCCGCCGAGCGCTCCTTAGTAGATTGGTGGCAATCGTTGTTTCGTGTTTTACCCGAGCCCGTATGCGCCGATATTGAACACTTACCTTTTTCAGGGGGAGTGATTGACCTCGTATGGTCGAATCTGTGTTTACAATGGGCTAATGACCTTGATCAAGCCCTTCGGGAAGCGTACCGATGTTTGAGTCCGGGGGGGTTACTCATGTTTAGTACTATGGGGCCTGATACTTTAAAAGAGCTCAGGCAAGCCTTTAGTGCGGTTGATGGTCATGCGCATGTGAATCGATTTATAGACTTACACGATGTGGGGGACAGTTTAGTGCGCTGTGGGTTTGCCGATCCGGTGATGGATATGGAAACTCTGACTTTGACTTATGCAGAGCTTAAAGATTTAATGAAAGACCTGAAGGCTCTGGGGGCTCACAATGCCCTTCGAGTACGCCATCCGGGGTTGATGGGACGGGGAAGGTGGGAGGCTTTAATTCAAGCGTATGAGTCCTCTCGTTATGAGGGTAAGTTGCCCGCAAGCTTTGAGGTGGTGTATGGCCATGCTTGGAAACCCATGCCGCGATTAAGTCCCAGCGGCAAACCGGTGATTCCTATCCAACCGTTGGGTGCACAATGAAGCAAGGTTTTTGGATTACAGGCACCGATACCGGTGTGGGGAAAACGCTGGTGACTTGCGCCTTGATGCGAGCGTTTTCGCGTCAGGGTCAAACCGTGTTGGGGATGAAACCGGTCGCAGCCGGTACCGAGTGGGTCAACGGTCGTGCGTGCAATGAGGATGTGGTCCAGTTTCAGGCGCATGCGACGGTGAGCGCACCGCTGGCGTGGATTAACCCTTATTGTTTTACGCAGCCCATCGCCCCTCATTTGGCAGCGGCAAATGAGAAAAGGACCATCGATGTGGCGCATGTAGAGGCTTGTTTTCTACAATTGTCTGCTTTGGCCGATGTGGTGTTGGTTGAGGGAGCGGGTGGCTTTTGTGTGCCAATCGATGCAACCGCTGGGATGGATACACTGGCCCAGCGGTTGGCTTTGCCAGTGATATTGGTGGTGGGCTTACGATTGGGTTGTCTTAACCATGCCCTTTTGACTGCGGAGGCGATTAAAAACCGTGGACTGACTTTAGCCGGATGGGTCGCGAATCAAATTGATCCTGAAATGGCTTATCCGTTGGAAAATTGCCACACTTTGGTGCAAAGATTACATGCCCCATTGATTGGTTCCATTGCCTTTGAGCCTGATCCTGACCCAGTGAAGATGGGCGGATTGCTGAGTATTGCGGAACTGGTCATACAAAAAAACCCTACTTCTCCCGTGACTTGAAGCACTAAATCTACTGATTCAAGGGGTTACATGGTTGCCTCGCTCACCTTGGATGTGTTAAATTAGAGCATTGAGAAATGGGAGCGTTTGCCGCATGGCATTCTTAAACGATGTCAAATCATCAGTTTAGTGCTGTTAACGGAATCGAAAGTATTCGGAAGGGTCAAAAAGACGGCACGAACGGCGTTTTTTTTTGTTTGACAACCCAGCGAATGCCTTCCACAGGTCATAGCGAGTTTTACATAGCAATCGCAGCGTTGTCATTTTTGTGTTTGGCTGTGGGTTTTGGTTTTGCATGGTTAGGCGCTTGGATGGTTTTGCCATTTGCCGGTTTGGAGGTGGTGGCGTTAGGTTCGGCTTTGGTGTGGGTGCTGCGTCACAAGATGGACTCAGAATCACTCTCGATCAATGGCGATGTAGTGTCTTTAGTGGTGAATGAGCAAGGTAAGAAAAATACCTTACAGTTCAATCGGTTATGGGTGCAGTTGGTTGTTTTGCAGCGATTTGGAAATTTGCGTTTGGTTTTGCGCTCTCGCGGACAAGAAATTGAGGTGGGGCGTTTTCTGGTGCAAACGGACAGGCTTTTACTGGCCCAGGAGCTCTCGGCCAGACTAAAGTCTTCAATGGGAACAAA
The DNA here is from genome assembly GCA_903893565.1 of uncultured beta proteobacterium. GTDB lineage: Bacteria > Pseudomonadota > Gammaproteobacteria > Burkholderiales > SG8-41 > UBA5216. The sequence continues at coordinate 14,011 of CAITMU010000013.1, forward strand.
TTTAAGTGGCATGCGTCGAAGTAACTACCTGGGGGAAGAATGAGTAATAAGCTGGCCAATTTTTTAGCATCCTTTGCGATGCTGTGGATGATTCCGGCAGCGTATGCGGAATATAAACTCAATCTTACGGCCCCGGTCACAGCTCTGGGCGTCATCATTTACGATTTGCACACGGTCATTACACTGATCTGCGTCGTCATCTTTATTTTGGTTTTTGCTTTCATGTTCTATTCGGTGTTTAAGCACCGTAAGTCGGTCGGCCATAAAGCAGCCCAGTTTCACGAGCATTTCTGGGTTGAAGTGGCTTGGACGGTGGTGCCTAGCGTGATCTTGTTGGCCATGGCCGTGCCCGCTACTCATGCGCTTGTGGCGCTGCGGGATACGTCAGAGCCGGACATGACCATTAAGGCTACCGGCTATCAGTGGAAATGGGGTTACGAC
>CAITMU010000014.1 GCA_903893565.1 uncultured beta proteobacterium
TGCCAAGCACAACCTGATGAAGCAGTCGCTCATCCCCGTGAATAAATCGGCGGGTGCGGGTGCCGAGGGTTTCCTTGCGGTCAAGGATTCGAAGGGCGACCCGCACAAGATCATCATCACCTTGTCGAATTTGTTCACCACTCCACTGGCGCAGGGCACGCCCTTTAGCTGGCGCGACATGACGCCGGTGTCGATGCTGGCACTCGACCAGTTTGTGCTGTGGGTGAATGCAGAGACGCCTTATAAAACCGCCAAAGAATACGTCGAAGCGACGAAAAAGGCCGGTCCCAATAAAATGAAAATGGGCGGCACTGGGTCCAAACAGGAAGACCAGATACTCACCGTCAGCCTGGAAAAGGCGACAGGCACCAAGTTCAATTATCTGCCTTTCAAGGGCGGAGGTGACGTGGCGGTACAACTCGTCGGCAAGCATATCGATTCGACGGTGAACAACCCGATCGAGGCGATCGCGCAATGGCGCGCCGGCACGTTGCGTCCGCTATGCGTGTTCGACGATACCCGCATGCCGTACAAGACGAAGATCACGCCGACGATGTCGTGGTATGACATCCCGACCTGCTCCGAGGCGGGCGTGCCGACCGATTACGTGATGCTGCGCGGCATCTTCATGCCCCCGGGGGTGACGCAAGAGCAGATCAACTTCTATGTCGATTTATTCAAAAAAGTGCGCGAGACGCCAGAGTGGAAAAAATTCATGGAAGATGGCGCGTTCAATCAGACGTCCATGAACGGCAAGGAATACGTCGCGTGGGTGGAGAAGAATGAAACCCTCCATCGCGAACTGATGAAAGAAGCCGGTTTCCTCGCTAAGCCCAAACCCTGATTCTGCTGTCAACTAAGGGAGACGTGCGGGGCGAGTTTTTAACCGCCCCGCCCTAAAGATGAACTCCGAACAAAAACCCAAGGCCGGTGATCGTCCGGTGGTGAAGAATCGAACCATGGAAATCGTGGTGGCCGGATTGTTATTGCTGCTGGGACTGACCTTCGGCGTCGCCAGTTACCACCTGGGTGCGGGTTGGTCGGATGACGGCCCGGAGTCGGGCTACTTTCCTTTTTACATCAACCTGATTATCGTGATTGCGAGCGCTGCGACGTTGGCGCAGGCGATTCGGAGTAAAACGCCAAGGCCGCGCGAGGCTTTTGTTTCGAAGGGGCAACTGCGCCAAGTCATGGCGGTGCTGATCCCCGCAGCGGTCTACGTGCTAGGCTTGCAATGGTTCGGTATTTACCTTGCCTCGGCGGTGTATGTCACGGTATTCATGGTGTGGCTCGGGAAATATTCGTGGGGCAAGTCCATCGCGCTGGGCGTAACGATCAGCGTCGCGGTGTACTTCATGTTTGAGAAATGGTTCCAGGTCTCGTTGCACAAAGGAAGTTGGTTCGATCCGCTGAGCCTCATCGGGTTGTAGGTTCTCCGCGGTAGGGTTGGAACGAGCAGAACGATGTAAGAGGAGAAAATATGGAAGAAATCAACGCGCTGTTTCACGGCTTTTCCGTGGCGCTGTCGCCGTTCAATATGATGCTGATGTTTATCGGTGTCATTCTTGGCGTCATCATCGGCGTGTTGCCGGGGCTCGGCGGTGCCAATGGGATTGCGATTTTGCTGCCGCTGACTTTCACTATGCCTCCTACCTCGGCGATCATCATGCTGTCGTGCATTTACTGGGGCGCGCTTTTCGGCGGGGCGATCACCTCGATACTCTTTAACATCCCCGGCGAGCCGTGGTCGGTGGCGACCACCTTTGATGGCTACCCGATGGCACAACAAGGCCGCGCGGGCGAGGCGCTGACTGCCGCGTTCACGTCCTCATTCATTGGCGCGTTGGTGGCGGTCGTGATGATTACCTTCCTAGCGCCGTTGATCGCTAAACTCGCGCTGAAGTTCGGCTCACCCGAATTTTTCTCCGTCTACTTTCTCACGTTTTGCAGCTTCATCGGTATGGGCAAGGGATCGGCTTGGAAAACGCTGACGGCGATGATGTTGGGTTTCGCGCTCGCCTGTGTCGGCATGGACAACATGACCGGTCAGCAGCGTCTAAATTTCGGCTCGATGGAACTGGTGCGCGGCTTCGACTTTTTGATCGCGGTGATCGGCTTGTTTGGCATCGGCGAGATTCTAATTTCGATGGAGGAAGGCTTGGCGTTTTCCGGCAGCAGCGCGCGCATCGATCCGAAAATCGTCATCGAGACGTGGAAGAAATTACCCAAGTACTGGATGACCTCAATACGCAGTTGCCTGGTGGGCTGTTGGATGGGCATTACGCCGGGAGGCGCGACACCCGCATCGTTTATGAGTTACGGCATCGCCAAGCGTATGTCTCCCAACGGCGCGAAGTTCGGCACAGGCCAGATCGAAGGCGTGATCGCGCCAGAAACCGCGGCGCACGCGGCCGGCACCTCGGCGCTATTGCCGATGCTCGCCCTCGGCATTCCGGGATCCCCTACGGCCGCAGTGCTGCTCGGCGGCTTGCTGATCTGGGGATTGCAACCGGGGCCGCTGTTGTTCGTGGAGAAAAAAGATTTTGTGTGGGGCCTGATCGCCAGCATGTACCTAGGCAACATTGCAGGGCTGATTATCGTGCTGACCTGCGTGCCGTTGTTCGCAGCAATTTTACGTATCCCGTTTTCAATCATCGCGCCGGTGATTATCGTGATCTGCGCCATCGGCGCTTACACCGTGCATAACGCCATGTTTGAAGTGTGGCTGATGCTGGCGTTCGGCGTGGTGGGCTACGTCTTTAAGAAGCTGGATTACCCCATGGCGCCGATGGTGTTGGCGCTGGTGCTGGGTAAGAGCGCCGAAGACAGTTTTCGCAATGCCATCAAAGGGTCGCAGGGAGACTTCTCAATATTTTTCGCCAATGGGTTGGTGGGCAGTATCATGACGCTGGGACTGGTGATGCTGCTGTGGCCGCTGGTGAATAAGTTGAGAGGCAAATAATTCAATAAAAATAAAAACTTGAAATCATAATCCTAAGGTCCACAGAGAAAATTCTCTGTGGTCCACGCCGGCTAACGTCGATGATTCACTTTCGCCACCTAACCCTCACCCCGCCACAAACTTCCGTTCATCAAGCTACGGGGTCGTTTTTGCCGGAATCTGAAAACCTATGCCCCCTTACTAAGCCCGAAAAAGTCAGGAGGTTTTGAGATAAACGGGGTTTGAGACGGTTTTTTGCGGAAAATACCGCGACCGCAGTCAGGAGCTTTTGGCGCTAAGCCCCACAGGAAGCGGTACCTCAACGCCGCTTGAGCGGGTTTGAGGTCTAGGTGCTGGCGGCCAGAAATAATGTGATCACCCGCTACGGTTTGTGATTTTGGCCTTCTTTCTTACCGGACGGAGGAAGGTGGAGACTATGTGTTTTATAAAACAATCTTGATAATCTATTAAAGTAGTTTTATAATTAATTGGATGAAAGAACTCAAATTCATGGGGGCCAGCTTGACCGACTTGGCTAGCTTTCCAAAGGAAGCCAAGCGAGCTGCTGGGTTTGAGTTGTGGCAGGTACAAGTGGGTGCCATGCCCAGTGACTTCAAGTCCATGCCTACGGTGGGTGCGGGGGCGTATGAGGTGCGTATCAATGTGGGCGGGCAGTGGCGCGTGATTTACGTTGCCAAGCGTGCCGATGCCGTTTATGTGCTGCACTGTTTTCACAAAACTACGCCCAAGACGGCCAGGGATGACATTGTGTTGGCCGCTAAACGTTACAAACTGACAGAAGAGTGAGTCATGCTTAAAAAAATGGTTCCGATCAATACCGATGCGGTGGTGACGCCGTCCAGCGGCAATGTGTTCACCGATCTGGGGTTTGGCCCTGGGGAGGCAGCTGTAATGGGCCTGCGCGCCGACCTGATGGCGCGGCTGCGTTTGCTGGTCAAGGAAGAGGGCTGGACGCAAGCCCAGGCCGCTGAGCGTTTTGGCGTTGCCCAGTCGCGGGTGAGCGATTTGCTGCGCGGGAAATGGGATAAATTTAGCCTTGATATGCTGATCACGCTTGCCGCGCGGGCGGGCCGCAAGGTTGAGCTTGCGGTTGCCTGAGAAGGTTGGGCTGTGAAGTTGAAATTAGTGTGCAGCCCGCAATATCAGATGTCGGCCATTTGGTCTTGGCAGCAGCCTGACACTTAGTGTGTCGCCGCTTGGGCGATGTGTCGGGCAAATTTGCCAAGTTCTCACCTGACTTCATGGCACAGGGCCGGGGCGAAAACATTGAGGGCAAGCGCGAGACTTTATGATTCCGAAATACATGCTCGACACGAACCTCTGAACCTACCTCATGAAGCACCAGCCGCCTGAGGTGCGCGATCGCTTTGCACTAGCGCTTTGTGGGCGACATTACTTATTTCTGCTGTGACTTTGGCTGAGCTTGAATTGGGTATCGCGTGCTCAAGCGCTGCGGCACATGAATCCAACCGGTCAGCACTGGAGAGCCTGCTCGACGACAACAAGGTCGCACCTTTTGATGCACGAGCTGCCAAAGCCTATGGCCCCATCCGCGCATCCTAAAAAGATCGCAACCGAGAAGCTCTGAACAAACTCATCGCATCTCACGCGGTCACTTTAGGGGTGACACAGGTCACCAATAACGAAGCGGACTATGGGAACTACGCTGGGCTCTTTGTTGAAAACCGAGTCAGGAACCACTGAAAGCAAATCTCTTTGATCCAATTCACCATTTCAAAGGGCAACTTTCAAGACCGGCACACCGGTGTTGGGCGTTTTATATAATAAGGTTCCAATACGGTTAAGTAGCAAACTGCTTTCGCTAATGGGTAACTCAATAGATCACTCTAGCTTTAAGCCCGTTTGCTTAAGTAATTTAGCCCATTTTTCAGTCTCAGACTTCATTAGAGCTGAAAACTCAGCTGGGGTTTTACTATATACAGGATCACCACTCCATTGCATCCATCGCTCTTTAATATCCGCACCCTGCATAGAGCGCACTATTTCTCGATGCAAAGTATTGATGATATCTATGGGTGTTGCAACAGGCGCAACAATTCCATACCACGGGGTAACATCATAACCAGTCATCCCGCTCTCAGCGATCGTGGGTAATTCGGGGGCGCTAAGACTTCGGTTGGCGCTAGTAACAGCAAGCGCCCTGACCTTACCAGACTTCGCATTGGGCAATGCGATTGGCGCCCCAGCAAAAGAGAGCTGGATTTGATTAGCTATTAAGTCCGTTAGGGCTTCATTGATCCCTCGATAAGGTATATGGACCATTTTTAATCCAGCATGAAAATCAAAAAGTGCCCCGGCAATATGTGTCAGGCTTCCATTTCCCGAAGAGGCGTAGTTAATTTCATTGGGTCTTTTTTTTGTATAGTCGATCAATTCTTTAACATTGCGCACTGGTATCGAAACATTGACTATCAATACCATAGGTAAATTACCAATCAACGATACACAAAAAAAGTCGGTCAAATTGTCATTGGGTGTTCGACCACGCGCGGCAGTGGGCACCAGCATTGAAGAGGCGGCCAGTAAGAGCGTATATCCATCGGGTGTTGAGTTTGCAACATATTGCGCACCAATCACCAATCCGGCACCTGGTCTATTTTCCAGAAAGAAATTTTTTCCAAATGTAGTCGTCAGCTTATTGGCGACAACGCGCGCGAAAAGATCAGCAGGTCCCCCAGGACTATAGGGCACGACAATTTTAACAGGACGTTCGGGATATTCTCCTGCATACACAATGCCGCTGAGAGTGATTAGGGCAAACACTACAGCATTTGCCAACCTTTTTAAGTCTATCACTCAGCCTTTCCTGCCGTAGTAAATAATTTAGATATGCCGTATAACTGCGTGAGTTCTTTAACTCTCTCACGTGGTGGGATAGCTTGGTAATACCCACGCGTACTACGCCATGTGCCAATTTGATGTTTCATATCCACCAATAGTTCTGCCGTCTTGAGCGTTGCCGCAATACCCTCAATCACAGGCACGTCATCTACTCGCGTTATCCCTGCACGATTTAACAGCAAACTAAGTGGCGCTTCTCCTGGAATAATAACGTCTGCACCATCTGCAATCAGTTGCCTGGCATTATCGTAGAATATATCCAAAATATCCGAAGGCGCATCTTTATTTGGAAGCACTGCTGTAGATGGAAAACCAACATATTTAATCGCTGCGCATCGACTGGTCATGCCCAGACGCTCAATATTACTTTCTATCATGGGTATCATTTCTTTGATAAACAATAAAACACCAAACCTATGACCCAAGTGACCCGCCAGTGACATCGCACATTCACCGTAACCAACGACCGGTATCGTTACCAGACTTTTAGTCTCTCGTATACCGGGTTCCGGTATAGTGCCTAGCGTGAACGCATCAAACCCACTCTCCTCGGCAAGAATGGCTGCATAAGAGAACTGATGGGAATGTAACGCTTGCATATAAGCATAACCTACGTCGGTGCTAGGGCCTGCACCGGGCCGATGATCATGCGTATCTTCGTGCGAGCCATGCACAACCACCTCTGTATCAGATCTCACTATTTTTTTGATATGGGCACGTAATTTCTCATTGTATTCAGGCACACGTGAAAGTGTCGTAAAGCTTTGATGCCAAATTTTCATATCAATCCTTGAATAATTAAATTAATTAATGACATTCATCTGCCTTTAAGGCCTCAAGACATACTGCCGTTCGAATTTTTTCAGGTAGATTAGCATCTAAAATATTTTTTGCAATTAAATCAGCGCATCCGCTAAATCCTGCATATTTAAAACAATCAAATGATTTAGTCATTAGCTCTTCATCGCTAAGGGGATCAGGTGCATCACCGTGCGCAACTTGAACTCGACGCGTCCATTGACGGCCATCTCTATGACAAATAGTAACCTCGCTCCATCGGGGTATAACCGGACCGTCAGCTTCTTCTAATTTAATTTTTAACATCAGATTTTTAACTATGGGTCGATTAAATAAATGTTCTGTATAGGTATTCATTGTGACACACTGATCAATCAGTGCTGAGGCCAGCGTATACTCCATACTAAATTTACCTTGCAAACCATTCATAGGATAATTTTTTATCAGTGCTTCACGACCACGCGCACTCGTTAACACAATGACCGATTCAATATCACTGGCCAATATCGAATGATCTCTACTAAGACCAATGACCCCATCTAATGCCCGATGAATCGCATAGCAGCAAGGGTATTTTTTTTGATCAATACCCATTGCATCAATTTCCAGAGGGTACTGGCCTAAAGTTGACAAAACATGACTTAAATCTTCTTGATCAGCATATAAACGCATAAAACCATTGGGTCCATCAATGGCTGTAGGTGCAGCAGTAAATCCTTTTTGAGCAAGCAATGTCGCACGAACAGCGGCAGATGCACAAATACCCGCTTGAAATGATTTAGCCATAGAGCCAAAGTTCTCTCGCGTGCCTGATGCTTGAGCGACCGCCAAACCTAAAGCATTGACGATTTGCGACTCATCCAATTCGAGTAACACGCAACAGGCAACAGTGACGCCTAAAATACCCAGCGCAGATGTTGAATGCCAACCCTTTGTATAATGGTTTAATGCCATCACTCGAGAAAACTTTGCCATGACTTCAAATCCAGCCACATATGACACGGCAAACCCAGGACTCGTCTCTAGTATTTTTTCTTGCAAAGCCAACAAAGCGGGAACCAAAATTGCACTGACGTGAGCACGCATTGGCGTCAACACATCGTCATAATCAAGCACATGAGAAGCAATAGCATTACACCACGCAGCCATCTCCGCAGGAACTTTCTCTCCAGATACCCAGATGACTGCATTCCCATTGCCTGAAAAGTCAAGCATGTACTGACGCGCCAAATTAACAGTCGGGTCCCTGTGGGCTGCAACAGCCACACAGAACGTATCCAATAGTGAGCGATAGGCAATTTTTCTTTGCTGGTCATTTAACGTGCCAGAGCTCAAGCCACAAGCAAAACGGGCAATGTATTGCCCAGCAGAAATTACATTTTCTTTTTGATTCACGAGAATTTATTCAGATTTAATGTTTGATGACTTCACTACGGCACCCCAACGCACGAGCTCGGCATTCATAAAGCTCTCTAGAGCTTGCGAACTAGCACTAGCCATGGGGTCAACACCGATAGACAGGAGCTTATCTTTAAAATCAACAGCATTAATACCGGTTACAATTGCTTTATTCAGGGTATTTGCAATTGATAGTGGCAGTTTTTTTGGGGCCAATATTGCATACCAATTGCCACTAGTCATCTCGGGCATACCTTGCTCTGACATCGTACGGATATTGGGAATTTCTGGATTGCGCGTCTTACTCGTTATCGCAATACCATTGAGCATGCCATTTTTAATCATGGGTAACAGCGGTGCAAGGTCCAACGCAATAGCGTCCACTTGCCCGCCAATCACGTCGGTGATGGCTAAAACCCCACCTTTATAGGGCACAAAATGCACATCAATTTTAGCCACCGACTTAAATAATTCAAAAAAAACACGAGTAAATCCACCCGTACCGATTGTTGCAAAATTTAATTTACCGGGTCTGGTCTTTGCAATATGAATTAAATCCTTCACATCATTAGTCAGTAAATCAGGGCGCACTGCGATTGCTAAGGGGCCCGATGCAACCATTGAGATTCCACTAAAATCAGTCATCGTAGCGTAAGGTAACTTTAAATAGGTCAGGGAGTTAATGACCAAAGGTGTCAACCCTGCAAAAAGCAAGGTGTAACCATCTGGCGACGCCTTCATCACTAATTCACAACTGATAATCCCATTGGCACCAGGTCGATTATCAACCACCACCTGAATGCTCAACAGCTGCGTGAGTTTTGAAGCAACCTGCCTTGCAATAAGATCATTCGCGCCACCTGGTGGATAACCCACAACCAAACGAATAGGTTTTTCTGGATACTTTGCATACGAAACTGTGCACAGAAAACATAGGCTCATTACACCAAAAATTAAGCTATAGCTAATTTGACTCAATAAATTATTCAAAGCACAAGACTTTTTAATCCATTGAATCTCAGAAAAGCTCGTGTTTTTTTGACTCATCAAATGATCAATATTTCATTAAGTGTGATTATTTATTGCTGGCAGCATCATATCCAGCTAGCCTACCAAAAACCAAGCCCTTTAATACTGATGTTGCACCTGTGTATGCGCCATAATATAAACCCTGAGTTTCGCCAACTGCGTATAAGCCCGGTATTGCATCACCCTGCTTATTAATGACACGACCGACAGAATCCGTTTTGAGTCCGCCAAAGGTAAAAACAATTGAAGATATGATCGGATACGCTTTGTAAGGTGCAGAATCTATAGGTCTTGCCCAATTCGACTTACGCGGATGAATTCCCGCAGTCGATAGACCATCCAATATATTCGGATCAAACGGTCCACTTTTACAAGCCGAATTGTAATTTTTAATAGTCTGCATAAATATATCTTCAGCAATACCAATCTTACGTGCCAACTCAGGAAGAGTTAGCGCCTCAATGGCAGGCTGTTCTGTACGTATAGCAACAGACTGGTGGGGTATATCTTTTAGTTTAGCATCCAGAATGCACCAAGATATACCTGAAGGTTGCGCATAAATATTCCTTGTGACTGATTCATACGTTTCATCGGTAGGTCCCGGCCCTTCATCGGTAAATCGCATCCCCTCTTTGTTAACCAAAATACCATAAGGATAAATATACATTGATGCACCGGGTCGTGTAGAGCGAGGATCCATTGGTGAGGCGTGCCAACTGCCAAAATCTCCGCAGGTTGCAGCACCAACATTCAGACCCATCTGAATTCCTTCACCCATGTTGTAATGGCCCCCGCGTGACATGGCTCTCAAATATAAAGACCGAGGTCCCAGATATCGATTTAACATTTCAGCATTACCTTCAAAACCACCACAAGCTAGAATTACTGATCCTGCAGTTAATTTAAACGGTCGATTAGCGGAGCCAGTACCGATTACACCATCAACAGCACCTTCTTCGTTTAATGATAATGAATGCACTACCGAATCGTAGCGAATCGTTCCTCCCTTAGATAAAAATGCAGGCGTGAACGCTTCTAACAAGGCTAGCCCCCCACCGTTGGGACTAATTCGAGGTTGCACTGAGGTTGGAAATGGCACTTCCAAAGTTACAAATTTCACACCAAATGACCCAGCCCAAGCTAAAGTACTGGGTGCATTTTCTGAAAGCGCTAACACAACATTGGGATCAACAAAATTTGCAACTTTTGCAGCCTTAGTCCATGACTCAGGATTTAGTGAAGATTCAGCAATGATTGAATGATCAATATACCCGCTTGAATTCTCTGCAAAATGAGATTCAAAATCTTCTGACACGCATTCAACCGACTTCATACGAAGCCAAGCACCTGTATAACGTGTGTTACCACCAGATTCCTCTACCGAGGCGCGCTCTAATATGCAGACTCGAGCACCCTGCTCTGCTGCTGCCAAAGCCGCAGCTAAACCAGCGCCACCACAACCCACAACTATGACATCAAAATCGCTAAATGTACTCAAAAATATACTCCCTATTAACAATCATGAGTTACCGTGACTCAGTAACCCATATTTATAGTGATGAAGATTAAAATTCGTATTGTCTGTTGTTTTTCTTTTTAGGCTTTTTGATACATATTTTTTTACATTTTTAATATTATCGATCATTTGATGATAAAAAAATACCCTATACATTGTGGACTAAAGTGACAGACTCAGACCATGATTTGATAGCTCTGGGCCTGAGCGATCGGACGCACCGAGCGTTCGCTCTTTTCCATCTTCACCAACCCATACCGGGACATGGTTTTCAGGGTGCGAGATAAATTGCCCTGCTTACGCCCGGTGATGTCTGCCAGTTCACTGATTGATGCTGGTCGAGCAGTGCGAATAACGTCTAGGAGCGCGCGATTCTCATCGCTTAGGACTTGGGATAAGGATCGCATTGAGGTGAACCAGATTGTGGGGTCTGATGCCTTAGGTTTGATCTCGCCTTTGGCGACAGCCAAAACCCTCTCGCGTATCTTCTCCTGCGGGGCAATACCAATTTTTAGGACTTTCATTTTGCCCTCACCTCTTTCAAAACCGAATCGACTTCGGTAAAAAAATCTGACAACAACTGATTCGCATCCTTGAATTCATAAGGCACGCCCTTGTCGGCTACATGCCGATGCTTATGCTCAAACGGGAGTCGCTGAACAGAATACTTCTTCCCCTTCACTTTGACGGCGTGCACGTTGTCTTACCCCAATATCCTTTTGCCACTGAGTGCCTGCAACGTAAGCGTCTACCTGATTCCTTGAGGGGATGTCCTTGTTGGGCGCAACTTCCCAAGCCTCGATCTTGAGCCAATAGCCGTCCTCCTAATCGATGATCTGGTCATGGAGGTCAAGGAGCGTACGGAATTGGTATTCTTCCATGATCGTAGTATATCACCAGATGATATTTACACACCCCTTGCTGTAACCGCAATGCACCGCCCGTTGCCCGAACTAGGATGCCCTTGGGTTCTTAGCAGGTTTGAAGTCTTTGTACTTACGGGGCAGAACACCCTTCATCACAAACTGCCTAAGTTTTCTAAGGGCAAGTAGATAAAGCTCTTGGTGTCCTATTCATCTTTCTGAATGTTAAGTTAGCCTGCGAACTCAACCAAGCAGGCCCGGCTCAGACAAAAGCTTCTTGAGCTGAGGCCTAGCGCTCACAGGCTGATCCAGTGCAGCCTGAAACGCAAGCCACCTCTCTTCACTCAGCTCGAAACGGGTGCGGTAAGCCAAGGTCTGGTTGGCCGCGATGATGCCCGCCTCAAGCAGAAACTCGCTCACATTTTTTTTGCGCCACGCGCGCCGCTTCCCGCAGCAATTGCTTCACGGGTGCGCTAGCACGAACATCGATGCGCTCAGATTTGGAATGAATAACTGCGGTCATAGAGACTCCTTTTTTTGGGACATTTGCCCCATCATATCGTCCGGACAACGTCCTGAAAAACACCGTGACTGCGTATTCCGGTAGCACTTGGACAGCATTCCGGCTAACACTCGAACACGATTCCAGAAACACTTGGCTATTGCGCCGACTCGGCGAGCCCGACCACACGAGCTGACTTTGAGCCCTATCCACACAAGTCAGACGCCTTCACACGTCTCATTCAGCAGGACATTAATGCCACCATCAAGCTGGCTGGCACTCTCGGATTTAAACCGCAGTAAACACAGCCGTGCCGCGCGCGGAAGCGATCCATTGAACTCTATGTGCTGGCGGGGCAGCAATAACAACATTACACACCACCTGAGGTGCTGAAATCTCTGGTTTTTTGCTTTTGGTCTGCGGGAGGGATATCCGCGTTACCGGTCATAGCCGTAGATCGTCCCGGTCGTAGTAGTGTGGTCCTAAGTCGCCGTTTTGGTAAACCGAATAGTCACCGCCCGTGCTTTATCGTCGGTAACAACATTGATCAAGGCAGGCTTACCATTTTTGATAGCCTCTTTCGCCCGTTCCAGCGCAGGGCGAATATCTTCGGGCTTATCCACCTGCTCGCCATAACAGCCCAATGATTGCGCAAACAGATCAAATCGCGTGTAGCCCAGGTTGCGGCCCGGTTTGTCGCCTTTGGGGTCGGCGGTCCAGCCGCCGTTAAGACTGATGACGACGATCATCGGAATTTTGTGGCGGGCTGCGGTGTCGAGTTCCATGCAGTTCAGGCCGAATGAGCCGTCGCCGTGGATCAGAACGACTTGTTTATCGGGCCGCGCCACTTTGGCGCCGACGGCGAAGGGCATGCCGACGCCCATGGTGCCAAAGGTGCCGGAGTTGATGCGATGCCTGGGGAAAAACGTCGGGATCGATTGCCTGCCGTAATTCAAAATTTCCTGGCCATCGACCACCAGCAGGCCGTCGCGGTCGATGAAATCGCGCACCTCTTTGCACAGGCGCAGCGGATGGATCGGCAGCGCGCTGGTGGACATGCCTTTTTCCGCCTCGGGAGCCTTGAGACTTTCAATCTCGGACAAACGTCCGCGCCAACCGGCATACAGGCTAGCTTTGATGCGCGTGGCGGAGGCATCGAGCAGTTGCTTCATCACCATTTTGGCATCGCCAGTGATGGCCACATCCACGCGCTGGCTGCCGCTGATTTCGTTGGCATCGATGTCGATGCGAATGATCTTGGCATTGGCAGAAACGCGTGGGGGCTTCACATGACCAAAGACGTAATTCAAACGCGTGCCGACGATCAGTACGCAATCGGTTTCTTTCATCGCCGATGAGCGGGCATTCAAAAACGCCTGCGGGTGATCTTCCTCAAGCACGCCGCGGCCCTGCGGTGTGGTGTAGATGGGGATGCCTTTGTCGATCACGAACTGGCGCAATTCCGCTTCCGCGCCCGACCACAACACACCACTGCCAGACAGGATCACCGGCTTTTGCGCTTTTTCGAACAGCTTGATTGCTTCCTCGATCAGTGCCGGATCGCCCTGCGGACGTGCGCGCACGAGGGTTTTGTTGAAATCGGGCCACACCACGGTGGAATCGTCAATGGTGTTGTTGATAACGTCTGAGGGCAAATCCAGATAGACCGGGCCGGGCTTGCCGCTGATCGACTGGCGAAACGCGAGGTCGATCATTTCCGGCAAGCGCCGCGTTTCATACACGCGGTTGGCCCATTTGGTGACGGGCTTCATGATCGCCACCTGATCGATTTCCTGAAACGAGCCGTTGCCGTATTCATTGATCGGGCTCGCTCCGCCGAAGGCCACCACCGGCACGCCGTCGATCAGCGCATTGGCAAGACCGGTGGTGAGATTGATCGTGCCGGGGCCGGACGCGCCGAAACACACACCGGGAAAATTCAGCGCGCGGGCATAGGCTTGCGCGCTCATTGCGGCGGCCTGCTCGTGACGCACGTCAATACCGCGTATGCCGCGCTTCATGGTGGCGAGCAAAGTGTCGTTGATCGGCCCGCCCATGATGAAGAAAAAATTGGTTACACCAATGCGCTTGAGCGATTCGCCTACGAGTTCGTTGCCAGTGATAGTAGCCATTTTAAATTATCCTTTAAAAACGATTATTTACAAGACGTTCGTTGCCGGTGCTCATGAGGTCGAACCTATGCTGCTTCACCGTCACATCGTCGTTCCTGCGAAGGCGGGAACCCATAGGGTGACTGGGAGGTGACTGTGTTATGGGTCCCCGCCTGCGCGGGGACGACGGGGTTAGTAATGCAGTACTGCGTTGTCCATTACCGGTTTGCCTGACACGACTACTTCTTCTTCAAAATCACCGGCGTTTCTTTCACGTATTCGGCAATCTCATCCTTACTCATGCCCAACCACTCGCCGAGCACCTGCTCGGTATGTTCACCCAGCAGCGGGCCGCAGGTCACCGGCACCTTGCTTTCGGACATATGCACCGGCCAGCCCGGCACTACCACTTCACCTCGCTTCGGGTGATTGACGGTGGCGAACATGCCGCGCTTACGCAGATGCGGATCGTTGGAAAGCTCTGCGGTATCAAGCACCGCGCCCGCGGGCACGCCTACGTTTTGGAGTTTTTCCATGGCCTCGATTTTAGTCTGACCCTTACACCACTCACCAACCAGCGCATCAACATCTTTCGCGTTCTGTACGCGCGCGGCGGGCGACGAAAAACGCGGATCGTCCTTCAGATCATCACGCCCGATCACCGACAACAGCCGTAGCCAGTGCCAGTTGCCCGCACGCGAGGTGTAGACCATCACATAGTCGTTTTCGCCGAAGGGCTTGCAGTGGTAAATCTCGGACGGCGCCGCAGCACCGATGGAGCTTTGATTGCCGGTACGCGACACGGGCTTGCCGAACATCAGTTGCCCGGCGAAGCAGATGCGGTTAAAGTTGATCACCGCGTCCTGCATCGAAACTTCAATACGCTGACCCTTGTTGCTGAACTGGCGTTGATAAAGCGCCGCCAGAATGCCAACCAGACAGTGTATGCCCGCGCCGGTATCGCCCACGTGCGGGCCGGGGCGAAGCGGTTTACCGCCGGCTTCACCGGTGATGGCGAACGCGCCACCCACGGCCTGCGCAATCATGTCAAAGCTCAGGTAATTGGCATACGGGCCGTCGGGATTGAAACCCTTGATCTGCGCCATGATCAGGCGCGGATTGATCTGACTCACCACATCCCAGCCGAAGCCCAGTTTTTCAATGCGCCCTGGCGACATGTTTTCGATCAGCACATCGGCTTCTTTTACCATTTTGAGAATGGTGGCCTTACCGAGCTCGGATTTCAGATCGCACACCATGCCACGCTTATTGGAATTCATCATGACGAAGTAAAACGAGTCCACATCACCGCTGTTGGTGGAGGCGAAACGGCCGTTCTCTCCGGTCTGTTGCTCGACCTTCACGACGTCCGCCCCGAGCCACCCCAGCGCCTGCGTGCAGGAAGTGCCTGCTTCATATTGCGTCAGATCAAGAATTTTTACGCCCGCGAGCGCGGTGGAGCCAGGTGTTGTATTCATGCTTGTCCTCTCATGGCATTTGTTTTGATTTCGGAATTCTAAGATGATACCCCGAATTTCGCATAAACAATTCGCTCTCAAGCATTTGACGCAATGTGGAATCGTACTCGTGTATGTCAAAACGACAGGTGCAGACTGCCCTACCCATTAAGACGGAAGGCCGCGGCGGGTTGGGAAGACTGGGGGGGGCTATTCTCGACTGACCAGACGTGTCGCACGTAAGGCGAGAACAGCAATTTCGCTGGTTTCGGTAAAAACAAACGCTCGGTAACCGTTTGCAACAGGTGCTTAACTGGGCAAGACTTGGGCAAGACCTGGGTAAGACGAAGACAGGTGCAAGATCACGCGATCTTTGAACTGCCGGACCTGGACCGCAATCTTAAACAACTTCGTTATAACCCTTGAAGGCTGCGCTGGGGCCAGTTCCGTTTGTTACAGCACCTCTGGGCGCAACTGCTGATGCAGGGTATAGGCGGGGGCATGATCGATGCAGACGCATAAATTTGGCAAGCGTGTAATATTTCGTGCAATGGATCAAAAA
>CAITMU010000015.1 GCA_903893565.1 uncultured beta proteobacterium
GGGCTGTGGCTGGCATTCAGTTAGGTCATTCGGGTCGTAAGGCGCGCCGTAGTGTGCCCTGGGAGGGCCGCACGCCCTTGATGCAATGCCCTGGTGTGGATCATGGGGAGACTTGGGAGTTAATCGCCCCCAGTGCGATCCCGCAGTCGGAAAAATATGCAACCCCCCGCCCCTTATCGATTGCTGACATTCAAGAGTGTGTAAGGCACTGGGGGCAGGCGGCAGCACGAGCCGAAAAAGCCGGCTTTGAAGTGCTGGAGCTTCATGCGGCTCATGGTTATTTGATCCATCAGTTTTTATCCCCAGCGTCTAATCACCGGGATGATGAATACGGTGGCACCATTCAAAAGCGATTACGCTTTGCTATCGAGGTGGTGGATGAAGTGCGTCGCCACTGGCCTAAAGAAAAGCCTTTGTTTCTACGCGTTTCGGCAGTCGATGAATTAGGGTGGAGTACGCTAGACAGCATTGAAGTGGCCAAGGTCTTAAAAACTCACGGGGTGGATGTCATTGATTGTAGCGCTGGGGGCATTGCGGATATGGCCCCACCGGCCGATCAGGTCGGTTACGGTTATCAAGTCGACTATGCTCGCCAAATTAAAGCCGGTGCGAATATTGCCACCATGGCGGTAGGGATGATTATTCATGCGGATCAGGCGGAACAAATACTCGCCACTGATAGTGCGGATTTGGTGGCTTTGGGGCGTGAAATGTTACATAACCCCCACTGGCCAATAGATGCGGCGCAGAAGCTCGGAGTGGAAATGCCCTTTGCCCAGATGCCCCGAGCCTATGCCTACTGGTTAGAAAAACGCGCATTGGTGCCGGGGATTCAAAGTTCGACGGTTCAGCGCGGCATTCACACTGAACCGGGCGCCGGTGTATAAAGCCTAATGGCTCAATAGCGAGTTAATCGTTTAAGGAGTGGTTTGAGCTTAAATTTTTTCGATTCGAATGTGAGCCGCTCGAGTTTAGTGTTGTGTCATCACTGAATGAAGATTTCCTAGAATCCGGGTATGGATCATCTAGATAAAACACTAGATCGTGAAATACCGGGTAAACTTCATTTTTCTGAGGCTTTAGTAAAAAAAATGCCCGAGTGTTCACGGTCCGCTGGCCTTGCTAAAAATAAAAGGTTTTTCATGAAAATTTTTTTTGTATGGGTTGTTGCACTTTTTTTTGTCACTAGTCAACCGAGCATAGCGCAGAACTGGCCGACCAAGGCGGTGCGGGTCATTGTGCCTTTTGCGCCGGGGGGTGGGGGTGATTTGACGGCAAGGCCCGTCTCACAAAAACTCTCCGACAGTCTGGGCCAACCCTTTGTGATCGATAATCGAGGCGGAGCCGGCAGTGCCATTGGTATGGAACTAACGGCTAAGGCGCCTGCCGATGGATATACGGTGATGAGTACTTCGGGCAGTTTTTCGACTGCTGTTGCTACCCATAAATTTACTTTTGATGCGCTAGATGCCTTGATCCCGGTCGTGGAGATTGGTTATGCCCCGAATGTGTTAGTCGTGCACCCATCGTTGCCCGTTAACAACGTGGCGCAATTGATCCGTTTGTCAAAAGCGCGTCCTGGGCAACTCGTGTATGGATCGACGGGCATTGGAGGACTCACACACTTAGCCACCGTGCTCATGAATAGTATGGCGGGTATTCAATGGGTGCATGTACCCTATAAAAGCACAGGGGCCGCGATGCCCGAGATTTTGGCGGGACAAGTGCAGATTATGGTGGCGGGCATGTTGGGTGCTCAGTCTTTTTATACGACGGGCCGATTGCGTGCACTGGGGGTGACGACCGCTAAACGTTGGCCCCGTTTTCCTCAAATCCCTGCCATTGCAGAGACGATACCCGGGTATGACACCGGCACTTATTACGGAATGTTTGTACCGAAGGGCACGCCTTTGCCCATCATTAATCGTTTAAATCTGGAAGTGAATAAAGCCCTCCAAGATCCCCTGATTACTTCGACCTTGGAGGCCAACGGCATGCTCGCCTCCGGGGGCTCGCCCTCAAACTTTGATCAACGGGTCAGAAAAGAATACCTGGAGTGGGTCAAAGTCGTGAAGGCTTTCAACCTTGCTGTTGATTAGCCGCCGTTGATGAACCGCTGTTGATAATCACAGAGCGTTGGGTTTTATGAACGGGCTATTTTTTGTACGACCCCATGGACCATGTCATTTAACGAGCCAAACACGATGGCCCCTGCGGCTTCCAAAGCTTCACGTTTAGCCTGCCAGGTGCCGTGACTGCCGTGAACGAGGGCGCCCGCATGCCCCATGGTCACTCCCTCGGGGGCGCTGCGTCCAGCGATTAAAGCAAACACCGGTTTTTTAAACTGATGATCAATGAGGGCACGCGCTAAGTCTTCTTCCTCGTGTCCGCCAATCTCGCCAATGACTAAGAGTGCTTGGGTTTGTTCGTCTTGCGCGTAAAAGGGCACTAAATCAGCGTAGCGGATACCTTTCACGGCATCGCCTCCAACACCAATCCAGACAGAGCTCCCCATCTTCTGTTGTGCTAAGCGGTAGCCTGACTCATAGGACAATGTGCCGGACTTGGACATAATACCGATGGGACCGGGAATGAGGGCGTCGTTGGGTAAGAATCCCAATTTAACTTCCCCAGCAATGGCCATACCCGGGGTTGAAGCGCCGACCCAGATAGCGCCGGCTCGATCAACGGCTTGCTTGGCTTTGAGTGCGTCATGAACCGGCATACCTTCGGTGGGGGTAACAATATATCGAATGCCGGCAGCCAAGGCTTCTTCGATAGCGGCGAGTAGATCAAAAGGGCCAACCAAGGCGACACTGGCAGTGGCTTGAGTGGCTTTGACCGCTTGGCTACAGTCGCTAAACAACGGTACGCCATTAATGTGACTAAGCTCTTTTCTAGAGGAAATACCGGCAACAATTTGGGTGCCATATTCTTGCATCAGGCGACTGTGCAGTCGTCCCGCCCGGCCGCTGATGCCTTGGACGAGAACGCGAGTGTTGCGATTGAGACGGGGATTGATCATTTTTTTTCTCCTGCAGCGGCCAGATGTTTTTTAACTTCCACCAAGGCCTCATCTAAGTCTGGGTAAAGGGCAATGCCCGCAGCGCTTAAGACTTCACGTGCAGCGGGTAGCCCATTGCCCACTAATCGGGCTACGACCGGCACGTTAAGTTCTGGCACTTCTGCCAGAGCTGAAACGAGAAGCTTTGAAAATTCCCCCAATTCAGTAATACCGGCAAAGATATTGATCAAGAGCACTTTGATGTGTCGACCTTGATGGATCCATTGCAAGACTTTGACAAGGCGCTGGGTTTCGCCTCGTAGGCCCCCGGTGCGAACGTCAAGAAAGTTGTAAGGTTTGAGTCCCACGGCTCTGAGTTCATCAACGAGCATCATCGAGAGTCCCGCCCCGGTGGTGAGTAGTCCAATCTCTCCGTCTGGGTCGACGACCACATAATCGCAACCGTGTTCGAATTTTAGTGCGGCTTCGGGGTAAGCGCTGGAACGGGTTTTGAGTAAGTGTAAAATTTCAGCTTGCCGCTCTAGTGCACTGTCGTCAGTGACGTATTTAGCGTCCCCCACCACCCAACTCGAATCGGATCGCACAAACAAGGGGTTAATTTCGATCAGCAAGGCTTCGCTATCTAAAAACCGTTTAGCCAGATGGAGTCCCACTTCACTTAAGGCTTGGCCATAGGGAGCGGGAAGGTGCGCGGTTAATTCTGCGATGCATTGGGTTAAGGCCTCAAGGGTGGGTGCAGCCACCGCGGTTTGAATGGCCTCGGGAGGCAGTGTTTCGATCTCCATCCCCCCTTGTGTGGCCATAATGACTCGAATCCCGCCTGCCGCGGCATCTAAGAGTAGACTGCAATAGGCTTCTGCCCCGCCGCTGATCTGTTGCTCGATGCGCACCGATTGCACGCGATGGCCCTTAACGGTCCGGCCAATGATGTGTTCGCAGTGGGATTTAATTTCTTCGACGGTATTGGCTTTTTTAATGATACCGGCCTTGCCGCGACCCCCGGCGCTAATCTGTCCTTTGACCATCCAAGGGCCCGCGGGTAAGGGGGGAAGGGGTTGATCGGCCTGGCTGACCAGACAACCAGGAGGGATCGTAATGTGGTGTGCGGCCAAAAGGGATTTGGCATCATGTTCGAGTAAATACATAGTGTTTTAGGGTCTAAGCGTTTTAAAATTAATAAAATATTTTATAAGATAAGGCTACCGAGCGCTGATTGTAGCGCTTAACCCAACAGAATCGGTCGTTTCATGCGTTTGGCTGTCTCATGACTAACCGTGGGGGTGATGCGTTCGTATAGGGCGCGCCGTGTGTTGGAAAAAAGGGATCGCATTTTTTCGGTCCAAGGCGTTTTACGTGCCTGAAGGGCAGCGGGGCTTTCCCAAACGTCAGGACCGGTGAGTTCATACGCCGTCAGATAGCGGGGGGAACCTTCGGTCGCGGCATAGCGACGGGCACGTAACACGCCGGGTATCGCGGCACATCGGGGCAAGTGCTCTTTGTCATACCATTCGTTGTATTCTGCGACGATGTGCTCGGGAATATCGGTGTGAACGATATACATCCACGGCGCATCATCGGGCTGTGTTTGTCCGACCTCGCACATGAGCTTGAAATTCATCCGTTCTTGATTTTTGCCATAAAGCGTTCTCATTCGCGCCGTCCAGGGCGTGGGCTTTTTGATGAGTTCTTGGAAGGCGGCGGCCGCTTCAACCGTCTCGTCGGTCGTCTCATACCAAGCTAAGTAACGAATATCGGCTGATTGACACACATAGCGCCGTGCTCTCACAAAGCCGGGTAAGGCCAGAACGTGATAGAGGTGTTCCAGATTGTACCAATCGTTAAATTCTTCTTCATAGTGAGCATCGGTATGAAGTCGTACGGTAATGAGTCCATTAGCTGACATAGAAGTCCTATTTATTTTTAAATCAAAAATCAATGTTTGAAGCAGGTGTCATCACAGGAGCGCGCTGCGTAGAGTCTTTTCGCTACGTCACAACGGGGCCGCGCACGGTCGTGCGATACATTAAGCGGGGCAGGGGGTCGTAATCGAAGCTTGCCTTGTGTTGTAGGGCAATGTTATCCCACATGAGTAGATCGCCTGCTTGCCAATGGTGGGTGTAAATAAAAGCGGGTTGGACAATATGAGCGTAGAGTTTGGCGAGCCTCGCGTCACTGTCTTGCCGGCTCATGCCGGTTAAGTGTGAGGTATGGCCTTCATTGATAAATAAGCCCTGACGACCGGTGACGGGGTGAGTGCGAATGACATCCATTTCGGTGTCTGGCACGCTCGCCAGTTGTTCCTCAGTGGGGGCATGTTCCTGAACGGTTCGGATCCCTAGGCGCATGTCCTCTAGTTGTGCGGCGTAGTTTTTGGTGCGGTATTCGCGGTAGCTATGCACATTGCGAAGGCCTTGGAGGGATTTTTTTTCTTCTTCTGATAAGGCTAAATAGGCGGCCGTGGTGCTTGCAAAAAGGGTGTTACCCAGAGCGACACCGTTTTTAATGGGTATTTCAACCGCGTTAAGAGCGGAGAGCATGCTGGGTTGTCGTTTATAGGATAGATCGCTATGCCAGAACCGTCCGGCGTCTTGGGCGCCAATGGCGTTGCCCTGAGCGTCAACTTTATTGGAAAGAATGAAAATTTCATCATAACCGTCTAACCGGCTTTCTTTTCGAACATGGGCTTCTAGAATGCCAAAGCGGCGCGTAAAAGCAATTTGTTGCGCTGGGGTTAGGAATTGATTAGGAAAAACCACCACTTCATTGTCAAAAAAAGCATGCGCTACTTCGGCAAAGGTTGCCTCATCCAAGGGCGTCGTGAGGTCAACACCTGAGATTTCGGCGCCAAGATGGAGGCCCAGTTTTTTGACTTGAATCATGAAAATCCTTGGTTGAAATACAATGCGAGAGCCCAATCGTATCGAATTTTAGGCGCTAAAGGCAAATGACACCCTCTCTGAGGGTCACGCAGGGGGCGTTGCAGGAGTAGAATAAGGGTTTACATTGAATCTTGAAATCTTGGGGAGTGTATTGTTATGAAACTGTATGGATCAGCAACGTCACCTTATGTGCGTAAAGCGCGGGTGCTGATAGAAGAGAAGGGTCTGCCGGTCGAGTTTGTGATCGAAGATCCATGGGCTGAGAACACCCCTGTTGCACTGAAAAACCCTTTGGGTAAAGTGCCAGTCTTGGAAATTGCAGACAATGATTTCATTTTTGAATCGGTGTTAATTGTGCATTTTCTCGATCATGTGGATGGGCGCTCCTTAACCCCCCGCGATCCGGTGGGTTATTGGGAGGCACAGCGCTGGCAGGCTTTGGGCAACGGAATGATTGATGCGGCGATTCAACGCGTGTTTGAAACGCGTCGACCGGCGGCGTTTCAGATGCCTGAAAAAATGCAGCGTGAAGAGGCTCGGATTCAAAGAGCGGTGAAATTGGCTGAAACGAATTGCAAAGGTAACGAGTTTTTGGTGGGCACTCGTTTTAGTTTGGCTGATATCATGATGGGAGTGGCATTGCAGTATATTGATTTTCGCTATTCACATGATTGGCGTAGTCAAGCGCCTAAGCTGGCCGCTTGGCATGCAGGGGTTACGAGCCGCGCCTCCTTTACCAAGACTTTACCGCCTGACTTCACCCCGCCGCAAACTGCCGCTGTGGCACCGGTAGTGGCTGCGCTAGCACTCGCTTCAGTAGAGCCCGCCACGGTTGCGCCCCAAGAAGAGCCTAGCGCTTAATTGTAATAAAGTAATAATTGTAATTATTGTCATCAAAAAGCCTCCCGCCCTACCGTGCTTTACGCCATTTTAGATCACCCCGTGAAGGGGTGTTCTAATTGGGCATGAGGCACAAGCACTGATTTTTTTAGAGGGGCCTTTGCCCCCCTTCGCATTAAAAGTGCCTGGCTGCGGTGACGGGTTTAAGCTCGGGATCGAGTTTTAATTCCAAGAGCGTGTTTGAGCGTAATTCGGAACCGATCTTTTTGAGAATTTTGGTCAATTCCGAGGTCGTGGACGCACTCTCATAATCCCAGTCATATAGGCGGGCGAGTCCACTAAAGTCGATGACTGGCGGCTCGATTGTAAAACTCTTGAGCGCCCCTCCTGCTAGTCGTGAGGCGGCTTCGTTTAAAGTGGCGTAGCGTCGATTTGACAAGATGATCAATAAAATATGGGTGCCATGGTGTTCAGCACTCCATAGGGCTTCAGAGGCATACAACGCGGATCCATCGCCAATGAGGGCGACGATCTGACGTTTGGGTTGTCCTAGGGCGGCGCCCACCGAGGCGGCTAAGCCCCAGCCAATGCCACCACTGCCATTGATGAGATAGTCACCCGCTTTTAGTTGCATCCATTGCCTGACATCAGAAGTGGAAAGCCCCGATTCATCGACCCACAGGGCTTGTTTAAATTGCCTGAGTAAGGCTTCAACCGCTCGGGTGGGATGCAGTGCTTTGGGTGATTGGGTGGGCAGTGCCATCGGTGTTCTTGTAGGACTGGGATGGCCAGCCTTTTTTTTACGAACTTGTGCGGTGATTGTGATCAGGGCTTCTCGGATATCGCAGACGGTTGCTATTTCATATTCCCCATCCGTGGCAAAAGCCCGTGAGTCGTGACCAATCCATATTTTGGCTTGGGGGAGTTTGGCCTCGCTATACAGGGTATTTCTTAAGCCCCGCCCTCCAATAAAAAACAAAGCGTCATGGGATGCTAATCGTTGTTCGATTTGTTTTAAGTTGGGCGGTAGATAGCCCGCGTAGCGAGTGGATTGACTCGACACGGGTAAGACGCCGGTATAGGGGGCTGCGTAGATAGGGGCTCCTAAGCGCTCTGCGAGTTGCGTCATAGCAACACTCGCCTTGGCCCAATGTAGATCCTCAGCAGCAATAAAAGCGGGGTTGCGATAGGTGGTTAAGAATTTCGCATAGCGACGTGCTTCTTCTAGGCTAAGCCCGCCCAGCGATAACGGAGTCACTGACGAGGGGAGCTCTTGGATCGTGCTTTCCAATAGATCCGGTGGGCAGATCAAAGCCACTGGGGCATAAGGTGGGGATAAGGCTAAGCGCAAGGCGCGACGGATATTGGCAGCGGCATCAAAGCGACTGCTAAGACTAAACACTCCCTTACAAACACAGTCGGCCATTTTTTCTACCGGTCCCCAGAGGATGGGGTTGGTGTGTAAGAATCGGCGGTCTTGTCCACCAATAATGACGAGCATTGGGGTGCCTGCGGTGGCCGCGGTATAAAGTGTTCCCATGCCATTGCCAAGACCCGGGGCGACATGCAGGTTCACCACGCCGAGTGTGCGGTTAGCGCGCGCATAGCCATCAGCCATTGGCACGGCACTGACCTCTGAGAGGGCCACGACATAACGAAGATGGGGGCGCTGTTCGCACGCTTTGACCAAGGGGAGTTCGGTGGTGCCAGGATTACCAAAAATTTGGCTGACACCGTTTTTTTCTAATGTTTGAAGAAGATAGTCGGCAACTTTCATATTCATTGACTTAAGCTTAAACCTGCGGTTTTAATGACTCGAGCCCATTTCTGGGTTTCGGCGTGAAGGAAATGTTTAAACGCTTGTGGGGTACTGCCCACCGGATCGGCACCGGTTGAGATTAAACGCTCTTTAATGTCGGGTTCTTGCAAAGCGCGGTGAATGCCTTCATAGAGCGTTTGAGTAATGGCGCTCGGGGTTCCATGCGGAACGAGGGCCCCAATCCAGCCGGTGATTTCTACCCCAGCAACCCCACTTTCTACGAGGGTGGGCAGTTGCGGTAAACGTTGAGTGCGCGTGGAGGAGGCCACAGCCAGGGCACGAAGTCGGCCGTTTTCGATATAGGGCACAGCGATGGGCATAGTGGTGATCATCATATCGCTTTCCCCGCCGATGAGGCCCATCACGGCTGGGGTTTCCCCCTTGTAGGGCAGGTGGAGGAGTTTGGCTCCGACAGCGCTTGCAAATAATTCGACTCCTAAATGATTCATGTTACCGGTGCCCGAGGAGGCGTAGCGCAGGCTCTGGGGACGAGCTTGCGCTAGAGCAATAAACTGACTCACCGAGTTTGCTTTTAGGGTTGGATTAACGACGAGTAAAAAAGTAATGGCGCTGAGTTGACTTAATGCATCAAAGTCTTCGAGCGTCTGATAAGGCAATGTTTTATAAACACTCGGGTTGATGGATAAGTGGCTGATGGCACCGGTCGTAATCGTGTATCCATCCGGGTTGGCTTTGGCCCCAGCTTCTAATCCGATAATGCCATTGGCACCGGGTCGATTATCGATAATGAGAGTCTTATTCCAATATTGCGTGAGCTTTAAACACACTAAGCGCACAACGCTATCAAAGCTGCTGCCCGCGGCTTGGGGCACAATGACGCGAATGGGTTTGTCAGGATAGGCTCTTGCTGGAGTGGTGATGAATAAAAGCGCGAAGAGTAAAAGCGCGAAGAGTAAAAGCCCTAGGCCCATCGCATTGAAGGCCTGCTGGGCTTTCGAAAGCAGAGCCCGATACGCTTTACGCCTTGGGATATTCAGCACGGTATTGGGCGCTAATGCGAAGTGTTTTAACATGAGGTGGGCCATTAAAGAGTTAATCGGTTTTGATGCCACTTTCTTTCACCACTTTCGTCCAACGGCGCGCCTCGGATTGAATAAATGTTTTAAATTGTGCGGGGGTGTTGGCCACAATGGGAGAGGCCTCAGCGTTAAATCGATCAACCAGATCGGGGGCTCGAGCCGCTTTGACGATGACGGCATGAACGGTTGTGATCAGTGACTCCGGAGTGCTCGATGGGGCGAGCACGCCCACCCAACTGGCAAAATCATAGCCAGCGATGGTCTCTGCGGCGGTTGGGATATCGGGTAGGCTAGACATGCGTTGTGGGCTCGAAATGGCTAGGGCTCTGAGGCGAGCGTTTTTGACATGGGCAATGGCAGCACTCACCGCTAAGGAACTGAGGGCGGCTTCTCCACCCAGCAAGGCTGATAGTGCGGGCCCGCCCCCTTTGTAGGGGATATGGAGCATATCGACTTTAGCCATATTACATAAAAGGGCGATGGCTACATGTAAGTTACTCGCATTGCCAGCAGAGGAGTAGGTGATAAAACCCGGCTTTTGACGTGCCAACCGGATGAGGTCGGCCATAGAGCGCACGGGTAGGGAAGGATGTGTCACCAAAAGATAAGGTGCTGAGAGGATTAAGCTAATGGGGGTCAAATCTTTTTCATAATCGTAGGAGAGCTTTACGAGCATCGCAGGGTTGATCACTAGCGGTAAAGATTGCATCAAAAGCGTGTAGCCATCGCCTGGGCTTCGCGCCACGATCTCGCTGCCCACATTGGTGAGTCCGCCCGCCCGGTTGTCGACAACCACGCTCTGACCCGTTTGTTCGGTCACTTTTTGTGCCACGAGACGAGTCACGACATCAATAATGCCGCCTGGGGGTACGGGCACGATCATACGGAGGGTATGCACGGGATACGTTTGCGCCCATGCCCCCCAGGGGCAAAGGCCTAGGCAAAGGCTCGTAAAGATAAGCGCGCGCGCGAGTCGGTCGTTAAAAGTGAGGCCAACCACTGGAGAGCGATTTTTTGTTGTTAGGTCCAAGGTGTTCATAGAATTGGTTTTATACCTTGTTGTTAGAAAGCCCGTTGAAGGAATCGATTGTAAGCGCTTAGGTGCTGCAGTCGAGTGGATGATTTAAATAAAGCTCAGCCACATCGTTTCGTGTGCCGATCCAGATCTCGTTGGATTGGCTCGCCGCCTCAATGATGCGTTCGTGATAATAAGCGCCCCGGGTGCGACCGAAGATATGGGCGTGGGTGGTGACATCAATGATCGCTGGGCCTTGTGTGTGCTTAATTAAGATATTTAAATATTCTTCAAAAGTATCGAGCATGTAGCGTGGGGGCGTGCCATATTTCATCGAAGGCATGTCGTTGACATCGGTCGAAAGAGGGATGGCCACAATGCGTTGACCCGCATACGTTTCGATCCACGGTAGATCATCGGCCAGAGTGTCACCATACCAACGGTAACCGGCCTCAGACAGTAAGCGTGCGGTGTTGGCGCTGGGGGTGGCGCGAGGGCTGAGCCAGCCATTGATTTTGCGCCCGGACACGTTTTGAAGTAATTCCGTACAACGTTGAATATTTTGTTTTTCTTCTATTTCATTCATCATCGCCGGCATCACATCCATGGCATAGGAATGAGACAAAATTTCGTGCCCCCCCTCGGCCACGGCTTTCACGGCTTGGGGGTGCCGTTGGGCGAGCACCGCACTGGTCATGACGCTGGCCTTGACATTAAATTTTGCAAAAGAATCCAGTAGACGATAAATGCCGCGTTTGGCGCCGTAATTGGCCCATGAAATGGCCGTGTTATCAATCACACCCGCAGGCAAAGGGTTCCCCATTGGACTGATGCCGGGGGCTTTGCCGTCAGACCAAGCCTCTAGGCAGACGTTAAAAATCACCGCAATTCGTTTGTGGCCAGGCCACAGGGGAGCAAGGTTTTTCATAGGGAGCTCTGGCAAACGCGCTTAGCAATGTTTATCGAATGATGAAAGGGTTGGGTACTTCGGTCGCCGTAGAAATCCACACACTTTTGGTTTGAAGGTATTCGTAGATCATGTCTTGACCGCTTTCCCGTCCGATACCGGAGCGTTTGTAGCCACCAAAAGGAGACATAAAACTCACAGCCCGATACGTGTTGATCCAAACGGTGCCCGCTTGTAATTTTTCAGCCATTAAAAAAGCGCGACGCATATTTTGCGTCCAAACCGTTCCTATAGACATATCCAAAGCTACCCATAGCTGACTAAATATCAGCATGGGACGTCTTGGAAATTCACGCCAGCCGAACAGTTGTGCTGACGATTAGCATCACGGGGTTTCACCGTGAATGGCCGGATAGCACCC
>CAITMU010000016.1 GCA_903893565.1 uncultured beta proteobacterium
TCAAGAAATAGAAGCGCTTTTTGGCGATAATGAATGAAAATTCTGCTTGATACTCATTTGATTTTATGGGCTGCAGGATGTCCTGATGAATTGCCTGATGAGGCTCGCAGGATGATTGAAGATGAATCTAATGAGCTTTTTTTTAGTCCAATGGGATAACCTAGTCCATTCAACCTAAAAAACGCAGTTGAAATCTGAGATAATGTTTAAAGTTGTTGATTTACTTGGTTTAAAGGATGAAATTACCCGAAGAAGATACTCACCAAAATGGTGACTCATTATTGTCGAAAAAAAAGTATGATTTTTTAGAAAAAGACAGTAATTTAGCGGTTGATACGTTTGGAGGTCGCGTTCATGTTGAATGGGATCCACAGTCAGCTGTAACCCCCTTAGGTCAACTTCCATTTTTTATCGAATTTTTAAAATTAGGTAACTTACTGGACCCATGGATTGATGATTGCCCGTTAGATTTAGTGAGCCCGAACGCCCCGAGCAAGCGCGATGTTTTAGGCACGCTATTACTGTCGATTTTGGCAGGTCATCGTCGTTATGCACATGTAACGACCATTCGTTGCGATAATGTTAACCCAACCTTGCTGGGTATGAATAAAATTGTGAGTGAAGATTCGCTACGGCGTAGTTTGCTAAAAATCGTAGAAGAGGAAGGTATTGCCTGGTTACAAAAACACCTTTATTTGTGTTATCAAGCCATCCTTGATATCCCTTGGGTATTGGATGTTGATACAACCGTAAAAGTCCTTTATGGAAAACAAGAAGGCGCGGTCGTTGGATACAACCCCACAAAACCTGGGCGCCCATCTCATACCTACCATACTTTTTCGATTGCTAATTTACGTTTAATTTTGGATGTTGAGGTCCAACCAGGTAACCAGATGGCGGCAAGCTATACGGCACCGAATTTATGGTCCTTACTCGATAGGATTCCGCGTCATCAATGGCCTGAGTTTATACGTGGTGATTGTGCGTTCGGTAGCGATGGCGTTATGCGTGTTGCAGAAGAAAAAGGCGTGCCCTATGTATTCAAACTCAAACAAACAAAAAATGTAAAACGTCTGATTGAACAGTTATCCTTTAATGACGAGTGGGAGCCTGCTGGTCAGGGATGGCATGGGCAAGAAAGCTATTTACAACTGACTGGGTGGTCTGAAGCGCGTCGAGTTATTGTGCTTCGCAAACCCGTTTCTAAAAACCTGGCTGCTGTGATTGAAGACCCTAACACGAAACAATTATCACTGAATTTTGGTGATCATCATAAACTCGATAAAATGCGTATTTATGAGTATGCTGTTCTCGTCACCAGCTTGCCTGATGAGGTGGTTAGCATCGCACAGCATTATCGTGATCGAGCTGATAGTGAAAATGTGTTTGACGAACTGAAAAATCAATGGGGCTGGGGTGGTTTTACAACCCAAGATTTGAAGCGTTGTCGCCTGGTTTCTCGTGCTGTTGGCTTGATTTATAATTGGTGGAATTTATTTGCTCGCTTGGCTACGCCAGACAAACATTTGGAGGGCATTACCAGCCGTCCTTTGTTACTTCACGCCGTGGGTAAGCAAAGCACACATGCCGGTCAAACCTTTATTAAAATCACGAGCACGCATGGGAAGACCCAAAAAGTAAAATTGCTTTTAAGTCGTATTGTGAACTTTTTTCAATCTCTGAAGGCTGATGCGGAGCAGTTATCTAGCGAACAACTTTGGTACAGGATTTTAAGCAAAGCGCTTGAGAAATATTTGAAGGGTCGGGTTCTTCAATCACCTATTGCTATACCATCACCTGGATAAACTTGGTTTTGGGGGGCATTAACGGATGGAACATCGTTCTTTTTTTAACGGTGATGGATTCGTGCAACTGCGTTTTTTAGGATTATCGAATAGACCGCGAATGTCGTACTCTAGCAACCAGCTATACTGCCAACATCGTTGGCGCGTAACCCCTATAGCATCTAATGCCGATTTATTCGGCCTATATCCATAGGAGTCGGGTAGAAAA
>CAITMU010000017.1 GCA_903893565.1 uncultured beta proteobacterium
GCTTAGTGGGGGTGACGCCATCGATCAAACCATTGATAAAGGCGAAGCTGCTGAAGCAGCAGGCGACCCCATTTGCGGCAAAAAAAATAGCCCCTCAGTTCTAACTCGCCATAAAAAGAACGGATATGACCATTTTTTTTTAATGCCTTAATAATTTCATTGATGACTTGCGTTTGATTATGAGTGCTGATACCGCCATTTCTCACCCGAGTGGTGATGCAAGGAATGTGCACTAAGCTCGATAAAGCCAAGCCTCTGACCATATGTTCAAAATCCATCGCAATTTTAAACTCGGTATCAAATCCCCCATATTTTTTAAAATAACGTTGATGGGTAAAAGTGCAAGGTTGGGGAATGATATGGCCATAAAGAAAGTCTTTAAAGCGTATGCTCTTAGAAAACACATAAAGAGGGGAAGCGCTCGCGCGATCAATTAATTGACAATCGCCATAAATAAAATCAGGACACTGATTAAGCATCATGGCCTTCACCATGTAAGTCACACATTGGGGGTGCATCAAGGCATCATCAGCGTTTAAAAAGAGTAAATAGTCCCCGGTTGCTTGGGCTAAGCCTTTATTAAATGCGTCCGCAATGCCGAGATCTTTTTCACTGATCCAGTAAGATAGAGCCCCTTCGCGCGCTTGGATGGCTTTAACGGTGTCATCCTGAGATAGGCCGTCAATGACAATATATTCAATATGAGGGTAGTCTTGCTCGATGACGCTGTCGAGGGTTTGCTCAACAAAAGGCATACCGTTTCGAACGATGGTGATGATACTAATTTTTAGCGTTTCGATACTAGGCATTAAAGTGATCGAATAATTGTTGCGGGGTGCCTGAGCGAAAAATTTCGGCAGCCGCAGCTAGTGTATGGTCATCTTTATCCCACCAACGACATTGGTGAAGCAGGTCAATGTCCTCAGGGCTAAACCGATGGCGAATGAGTTTGGCCGGGACTCCCCCAACGATGGCATAGTCGGAAACATCTTTAGTGACCACAGCACCGGCAGCCACGATAACCCCATTGCCTAGTGTGAGGCCGTCCATAATGATGGCGTTAGCACCAATCCATACATCATGACCCACAGTAGTTCTTTTAATTTCTTCAAAAACATTTTTTTTAGAAAAAGAAATTCCGGTTTGTTGGTAAGGAGAATAAAAAATGGGGTGGGTAGACAGCATATGACTCGGGTGTAAGCCCAGTCCCCCGACTTTAGCCCCAACACCGATCGAGCAAAAATTGCCGATCTTGGCATTGCCCACAAAGGCCCCCGACACATAGGAATGGCGTCCGAGATGTGCGTTGAGTATTTCGGCTTTTCCGAGTAACCGCGCATGATCACCAAAAGTCGAATGAATGGCGAGGGAGGCTGCAGAAGCTCTAAAGGAAGGACTTTTTAATCGTTGTAAAAAACGGCCATAAACAAGCCAGAGGGCGCGGGTTATCATCGATGTTGAAATTTCTCTTTTAAAAGACTAAAGACTTGAATCGGACCGATCACAGCAAAGGGCAGAAGACTCAAAGTGGAAGAAAAGGGAATGGCTTCAACCCCCAGATGAAACTCGTGAACCAGGGCCCAGGCCAGCGGGATATTAATGAGCATAGCGAAAATTAAACAGTAGAGCTGCGGCTTCAAGTGACCAATCCCATTAACGAGCGTAGCAAAGATATTAACCCATATGGTCATTAGAATGAATAAGCTTAAGCTCATTATCAGTGCCATGGAATATTGCATCTCATGTCCGACCCAGAACCTTATTATCCATGGGGCTACAAAAACCATCAACGCAACAGCGGCTAAGATGGTTAAAAACCACTGAAATTGTTGGTATAGGGTTCTTCGTATCCAAGCAAAATCCTCCCGATGAAACGCATCGGTATAGGAGGAGGTCAGAGGCGTACTAATAAGACTATAAAGTAAGGTTACGATGCTGAAATACTTAAATAGCACATCATAGCTTGCAACATATTCAGGACCAAAAAATTGACTCATCATGATTTTATCGGTGGCAAAGATAAAGATCACGGCCAACTGCAAAATGAAAAATTGCAATCCCAATGTCAATTGATCATTGTTGCGAAGGTGTTGCCAACGAAGTGTTGGACGCCAATCGGGTTGTTGATGGTAAAGCCAGAGGCTTAATCCGATGTTAGGCAAGGTGAGTGCTAGTGCATAAATGACAGCGATCAAGACTAGTGAGGGAGAAAAAGAGTGCGACACCCAATAAAGGGCAGCTAAGGCGAGCCCATTATTGATTAATTGCCCCAAGATGGCCAGAGCGCTTTTTTGTAGGGCATATAAAATGGGATTGATGAGGCTAATAAAAAAATTGCAGGCTACCATCACAATAGTTAAGTTCATCACCCAAGCTAGCTCAGTGGTGTTGATAACGTGGCTATTGAAGACCTCTTGCCAAGGGACCCAGGGGCTAACCAGAAGAGATGAAACAACGATGCCGAGGCTGATTAAGGCCATTAGGCTGTAGGCGCAGGCAATCGAGTGGGCCGCTTTTTTAGGTTGTTGGGTGGCAATGGCCTCGGCGAGGCGATTCTTAAGTCCATTGCCTACACCCAAATCAAAAAACACTATCCAAGAGACGACCGAGAGGATGGTTGACCAAATGCCATACTTTTCTGGACCCAACCAATGAAGGGTTAGAGGAACAGCGATAAATGTGGCGAGAACAGCCAAGCATTTAAATACCAGGGAAAACCTTAAGTGTCGTAAATAGCTGGTCGTACGAGATTGACTTAAATCCGCTGAAAGGCTTTTTTTATCCAAAGACATGGGATGAAGATTTCAATGTGATGCTATTGATATTTTTCAAGTAATTTAACCACGTCTCGAATTTCTTGATTACTTAAGCCTAAAGAGGGCATGGTGGTTCCAGGTGCAAACTGTGAGGGATTGGCAATAAATTGACTTAAATTGTCTGCACTCCAACGGCCGGATTTGTTTTTTAAGGCGGAAGAATAGCGGGAGAAGTTATCTTGTCCTATAGCCCTGTTATAAATATGTAACAAAGTGGGGGCAGATGAAGTGGGGTTGGTCGGTTGGAAGCTGTGACAAACCAGACATTTTTTGAGGGCATTATCAAAAAATAGATCATCTGACTTGGTATTTGTGAGGAGAGCTTTTTGATCAAGCTCTAAAAATATGAGGGCAGAGTCATCGGTTTTAATGACTATTTTTTTTTGCCAGATAGTGATATCTCGGATCCGGTGTCCTATCCATAGAGGTTCTGCCAAAATGACATGATCATGATAAATTTTTATGTGATAAAGGGTTTGCGCTTTGAGAGAGCCGAGTAAGAAATCCCCATCCCATTGAGGGTTAAAAACGTGAATTGAGACAATACTGGATAAGCCCACCGAGGGAACAAAGGCATAAATGGGTTCCTCAAAGGTTTGCAAGGGAGTGATGCCGGCTTTTTGACCTAGCACGGTTCGGTTGTATTTGCCGTAATCAGTGCCGTAGCTTTGATAAGGCCAGCCATAGTTTTTTCCAGTATGGATGAGATTTATTTCATCTCCACCTTGTGGCCCTTGATCGGTGCCCCATAGTTGGCCTTTGGTGCCGAGCGTCATGCCCTGTACGTTGCGAAAACCAAGTGCCTTGACCGTGACGTGGGGATTGGTTAAGTCTGCCTCGTAGATTTTTCCATGAGAACTGGATGGGTCTTGTGAGGCCATCATGAGCGATTCATCGGAGTAGCCTACGGAAAAATACAAGTGTTGGTTTTCGATCAAGACTTTACCGCCCCCGCCTTGGCTTGTGTATTTGGAGCTAATGGGTTGAGAGTGCCACAGGGTTTTCCATTCGCCGTTTGATTCGAGTGTTTGAGGATTAAGGGGGATGGAAGCAATCACCCATTGGTTATTTTGGGGGTTGAGATACTGGGTAAAACTCACATAAAGCCGGCTGCGGGGTTTGTCAAAAGCAAATGAATGCGCCCGCATGGCGTCAGGATTTCCCGCCATGGGAGAGTGGAGGTTAAATTGCTCGATCTGGTTAGGCAGAGGCTTAAGTCCGAGTTTTTTGATGGTGCCATCTTTGAAAAGATAAAAGCTACCCAATCTATCCATTACGATTAATTGGTCTTCGATGGCCAGTATTGCTCCTCCGATAGGGGGCAAACCCGCTAAGTGGTAGAGGGTTGGGGTCGAGGCGGTTAGGTCATCGGTGGATGAGTTAATAGAGCTGTTGATTTTTTTTAGAAGCTGCTCAAGTCGCATTACCCCCTTATTCAGGGTTGCCGGTAAGTGACCGGTGGACCATAAAGCCCAAAGATTAAGAATGA
>CAITMU010000018.1 GCA_903893565.1 uncultured beta proteobacterium
CCAGAGGTGCGCGAGCGATTCGCCCAGTGCTTTGTGGGGGACGTGGTGATTTCTGCGGTGACTTTGGCTGAGCTTGAATTTGGTATCGCGTGCTCAAGCACTGCGGCACAGGAATCGAACCGGTCGGCACTGGAGAGTTTGCTCGACGACATCATGGTTGCACCTTTTGATGCACAAGCTGCCAAGGCCTATGGCCCCATCCGCGCAGCTTACAAAGATCGCAACCGCGATGCCCTTGACAAACTCATTGCCTCGCACGCGGTCGCTTTAGGGGTGACGCTGGTCACAAACAACGAAGCGGACTTTGTAAGCTACGCCGGGCTGCGGGTTGAAAACTGGGTCAGCAACCACTGAGATCAAATCTCTTTGATCCAATTCACTTTTTCACAAGGCCACTTTCATGACCAGCACACCAGATATAAATTCAACTGCTGTGGCTCAGGACCGCCTGGATCAAGTGCGGTTCACGATGGACAAGGAACAAATGCAAAAGTTCATTGAGCTTTTGGATGCCCCACCGGTAGACAAACCCAAGTTGACCAAACTGATGTCCACCCCGTCGCCCTGGGAACAAAAAACGGAATAGCGCTGATCGTGCGATTTTTTTAGCCTGCAATGTCGGCCCAAGGATCGAGATCGATCTGCGTGTCGGCGGGTTGTGTGATGCGCGAACGCGACGCTGGCGTAAAGCCCATCTCCACCGCCGCCTTGGTCATGATCTGAGCCTGCTTGTTCGCGATGGCCAGATACGGCGACTGCATCGGCACACCGGTGTTCGGCGCTTTAATCAGCAGGCCCGTCTTGGTGATTCCGATCTGGGCCTTGCGGTACAGGTCAGCGGCGCAGGACCAAACCTCCAGCACCGACATATCGAGTTTGCGCAGCAAATGCTCGGGCGCGCTGTCAATGGCATAGCGCCAGGCCTGCTTGGCACCGTCCGACATGTACTCGGGCGGCGCAACCAGATCCCCTTGGGGCTGTGGCTCATGCGGGTTGGTCCTGCACTTTTGCAGGGTTCCCCTGAGCTTTTTGATCTCCGTGGGGAGTGGTTTTCTTCCGGCCATCTGGGGTCAGTCGTTGGTAATCGTTAATATGGAGGCTTCAAACCCACCGGAAAACTCCCAGTGCGCAAAGCCGACGTCATCGCAAAATGCCTCGTTCAGTCCGCTCTGGCGGCTGATCTGAAGGCTGGTCGTGAGGCGGTTCGATCTGCGTTTGACAAGAGCGTGACGGACAAGAGCTTTTCCAAATGGAACAGCGTCGTTGAAGAAAACGTCGCCAACTCCATCAT
The DNA here is from genome assembly GCA_903893565.1 of uncultured beta proteobacterium. Lineage (GTDB taxonomy): Bacteria > Pseudomonadota > Gammaproteobacteria > Burkholderiales > SG8-41 > UBA5216. The sequence goes on from CAITMU010000018.1 coordinate 1,292, forward strand.
TCGCTCGGTGGGGAAATCCAAAGCCATCAACATCGAAAAGTTCATCGCCGACCTCAACTGATCGGCTCTTAGCCCCGACCGGCGAGGCCCGGCATCAGGCTACCTGCGGGGTAACCCCCCTAGGTTTCAATTTGCACGCGCAAAAATCTTGGCAGGCGCACGCATCTTTGGCCGCCGTCTGTAGAGATTTAGACCCCCCTGGGGGGCCTCTGGGGGGCCTCGGGCTTGACAGGATGTATCCTATTTGATACATTGGTTGCATGAAATCGATCTACACAACCGATGTGTTCGATGCTTGGTTCGAGCACTTGCGTGACAAACAAGCGGCCAGGCGAATCCAGGCACGGATCGACCGCGCGGAAGAAGGCAACTTCGGCGACTGCTCGCCCGTGGGTGATGGCGTATCCGAAATGCGCATCCACTTCGGGCCAGGCTACCGAGTCTATTTTGCGCAGCGCGGCTTGGAGATCGTCATCTTGCTCGCAGGCGGCGACAAATCCACTCAGGCCAAAGACATCAAGACTGCTATTGGTCTAGCACAACAACTTAAGGAGTAAACAATGAGCAATCTCAAGCTTCGCAAATGGGACAGCGCCGAGCACCTCAAAACCGATGAAGACATGGCGCTTTACCTGGAAGCCTGCCTGCAAGAGGCCGGGGATGATGCCGCTTTTCTTGCGAAGGCACTAGGCAACATCGCCCGTGCCAAGGGCATGTCTCAACTGTCACGCGACACTGGCTTAGGCAGAGAAAGCCTGTACAAAGCCTTGTCTGGCGAAGGCAACCCGAGTTTTGCGACCATCCTCAAAGTCACCTCAGCACTTGGCATTCGTCTGCATGCTCAACCCGCGCCTAGCGCCTGATTGCCCTCTCACGCGCCGTCTTTCGGTTGTGACATGAGACGCACAGGCCTTGCAGATTGACCCAGTCAAAGCGCTCGCCGCCGTCCTTGAGCGGCCTGATGTGGTCGGCAACCTTGGCAGCCACCACCAGATCCGCCCCCTTGCACGCCACACACAACGGGTGTTCACGCAGGAATGACGCACGCACCTCTCGCCAGCGCACCGACTGGTAGAAGCCCAACTCGGCATCAAAGCCACGTCTGGCACGCCCGTAGTCCCGGTGCACCTGGGTGCGGGGCCTGAGGCTGCCTCAAGGCCTGCTGAGCAGGTTTGAGGTCTTTGTACTGGCGGGTTGAGCGGGATTCGAACTCTCGAACAGATTAAAAGTCCGTGCTTTTTATCATTAAACGACGCTAAATATACTTTAGCGTTTCGGCCCCAGCATCGTGCCACGACAATTACGTGTTCCACAAAAACACGCATGCTCACGCTTTAATTTGGCGGTCTGGCGACCCTCCACAATCAATTCGTAATCGTAGCCCAGTTCGTCCCCTTTACGAATATTACGACAAGTCTCTATAAACACTCGCCCCTCTTCCTCCACCGCTTCGCAATTCGGCGTGCAGGAGTGATTGATCCAACGCGCTGTCGTTCCCCACTCGGTTCCATCAATCACCACTTCATCATTGGCAGCAAACAACATGGTGTGGGCACTACCCTCGTGCAACTCGCCGTAGCGACGGTCAGCTTCTTCATGCGTCATGCGCTCACCCACATATTCCATCAAACGAACGCCTTTCGGAATATCAACTAGAGCAAAAACCCCTCGCCCGTGAATTTTCGACTGACGTGCCACATAGCGTCTGACTGAACCGGCTGGGGTTATTTTTCTCGGCGCCGTTTTTTTTGGCGTAGTTTTTTTCTTGGCTAATTTTTTCTTAGTAGGGACTTTTTTCCCTGATTTTTTCTTAGCCGGTAATTTTTTTACAGACTTTGTTTTTCCAGATTTTTTTTGCTGAGATTTTTTCTTCGCGCTTGCCATGATTGCCTAATAAAACATGAGGTAAATATTATTGTTCAATTGCTAGTTAATAAGCATTGTAACCTAAGCGGGTGTGAAAGAATAACGCCAACTTAACGAGGCACGCGACTGGTAGGTTCGGCAATTAAAAAATCAAAATCACAACCTTGATCTGCCTGCGTCACCGTTTGCATAAATAGCTTACGATAACCTCGATGGTCTTCTTTTCGAACACGGGGTTTTTTCCAAGCTTTTCGCCTAACCTCCAATTCCTCCGCAGACACCATTAACTCTAACTGTCGGGCTGGCACATCGAGCCTGATCATGTCACCGGTTTTAACCAAAGCTAAGGGCCCCCCTAACGCCGATTCCGGAGTCACATGCAACACAATGGCGCCAAAGGCGGTCCCACTCATGCGCGCATCCGAAATACGCACCATGTCTTTGACTCCCTTTTGCGCTAATTTTTTAGGAATCGGAATGTAACCCGCCTCAGGCATGCCCGGCGCCCCTTTGGGACCGGCGTTTTGCATCACCAAAATATCCTCTTCTTTCACATCTAGCTTCGGATCATCAATCCGGTTCGCTAAGTCCTCAAGACTATCAAATACCACCGCACGTCCTGTGTGTTGCATCAACTTGGGCGTGGCGGCCGCCTGCTTGATAATGGCCCCACCGGGAGCCAAATTACCGCGGAGCACTGCAATACTGCCCCCCTTAAAAATGGGATTCGAAAAAGGCCTGACCACCTCTTGCTTCCATCCGGGTGGAGCGGCCTTGATATTTTCTCCCAATGTATCGCCTGTAACGGTCAAAGCATCTAGATTCAAGAGCTTTTTAATCTCACGCAAAATCGTCACCAATCCCCCGGCGCGCTCCAGGTCCTCCATATAGTGTTGCCCTGTGGGCTTCAAATCAACTAATACCGGCGTCTCCCGACCCATGCGATCAAACGCATCCAAATCAATCTGAATACCCAATCGACCAGCCATTGCTGTGAGATGCACTATCGCATTGGTCGACCCCCCTACGGCAAGTAACACCCTCAAAGCATTCTCAAAGGCTTCGGCAGTCATGATTTTATCGGGGGTGAGTTTTTCTTTGGCCATCGCCACGGCACGAGCGCCACTGGCCTCAGCGTGACGCAACCGGTCAGCCATCACCGCGGGGGTACAAGCCCCTCCTGGCAACATCATTCCCATCGCCTCCGTACACAAGGCCATGGTGCTAGCGGTTCCCATCACCATACAAGTGCCCGCTGAGGGTGCAAGCTTATTGTTGATTTCGCCAATTTCCTGCTCACTAATTTCATTGGCTCGAAACTTAGCCCAAAAACGTCGGCAATCGGTGCAAGCCCCCAATCGCTCGCCTTTATGGTCTCCGGTAATCATAGGGCCCGTGACAAGCATAATCGCTGGCACGTTCGCGCTGGCCGCCCCCATCAATAAGGCTGGCACCGTTTTATCACACCCGCCAATTAACACCACTGCGTCAACCGGTTGCCCCTTAATCATTTCCTCTGTATCCATCGCCATCAGATTGCGAAGATACATACTCGTAGGATACGCAAACGACTCGTGCAAAGTGATCGTTGGAAACTCTACCGGTAGACCACCCGCAAGCATTACTCCGCGTTTAACCGCTTCTATCAACTCAGGCACATTACGGTGGCATGCATTAAATCCACTGAATGTATTGGTAATGCCCACGATCGGTCGGTCTAATGCCTCATCGGTATATCCCATAGCCTTAATGAAGGCTTTTCGTAAAAACAAAGAGAATTCTTCATCCCCATAAGCCGTCAGACCCTTACGCATACCACGTTTTGGCGTTGCCATGATTTGAGAAACCCTTCAATAATGTATAAACCGATTTAGCCGAAAGCGCGCATTGACGCCATCACATCAAGCTCAATAGAATAGACAAGTATAACCTCACAAATGCTTACGCACGACCCCTTGCCCCACACACACTCTCCACTTTCTGGAATCTCATGACAAAAACGACTCTCGGTCGCCTCCCGCGCGAATCCATACGCCTCCTGGATATTACCCGCCCTTCACAAGCCACTTTAGAGGCGTTTCGTGCTCTCGTCGACTTAACTGGCACTTTATCCGATGCCTGTGACGAACTCGGTATTGTCGGCATTATTCCTGCCTTTAAATTACCCCCCGTCAACCCAGGCCAGCGTATCGTCGGACCGGCTCAGACGGTAAGAAATATTGCCCGAGATGTACAAATCCATAAGGCTGCCCAAGAAAAAATCAATACTCAAGGCGAAACAGAAGCCCATAACCTAGCAGAACCTGGTGACGTCTTAGTCATGCAAGGCGTGATGGGATGCTCTAATATGGGGGGACAATCGGCCACCATTGCAAAACGCCAAGGGTTCATTGGCGCCGTGGTTGATGCGACTTTGCGTGACCCCGATCAATACCGCGGCATGGGCTGGCCAGTCTGGTGCCGTGGCTTCACCCCCATCACGGGCAAGTGGCGCATGCAAACCGTTGAAGTCAATGGAACGGTCGAGATCTGCGGCGTTGCCTGTAAACCTGGGGACTTAGTCTGCGCCGATGAAGCTGGCGTGGCCATCATTCCTCAAGATAAAATTGCCGCTGTGCTCGAACTAGCGCTTAAAATTGATGGCGCCGACACCAAACGCAAAATCGATATTGACCAGGGAGTTGCTATCAATGAACTGCTCAAGAAAAAATATAAGTAAAAGAGCTTAAGACGTAGGGCGCTATACGCACCTCTTTTACCCTCAACCCTTCACACTTTTAACTCTTTGGAATGAATCACCTCATGGATCCGATCTACATTATTGGCACTGGACTGGCTGGCTACAACCTAGCCAAAGAAATTCGAAAAACCGATAAAGACACCCCTCTGACTTTAATCAGTGCTGACAGTGGTTATTTTTATTCAAAACCCATGCTCTCCAATGCGCTGGCCGCAAAAAAACCGCCTACTGCCATTGCCTTAAATACGCCAGAACAGATGGCCACTCAGATTAACGCTACCGTATTTCCTAAAACCCGTGTCACGGCGATTAATCCCAAGGATAACACCTTACAGATCGGCGACAAAACCTACCCTTACTCTCGTCTCGTCCTCGCTTTAGGTGCCGATCAAATCCAACTCCCGATAAAGGGCGAGGGAGCAAAGCATGTCATTTCCGTCAACGACTTAGATGATTATGGTCAATTTCATGCGATGCTAGAGGGCACCAAAACCGTTGTCATCATTGGCGCTGGTTTAATTGGCAGCGAATTTGCGAATGACTTAAGGCACGCCGGTCATGAAGTGCGTGTGATCGATGTGAGTGCACATCCCCTAGGGCGATTATTGCCGCCAGAGGCCGGGGATCTGATTCGACAAAAATTAGAAGCTTTGGGAGTTCAATGGCATTTAGGTACGAGTGTCAACGCCATTCAAATCGAAAACGAAAAATTACGCGTTGAACTCACAAACGGCCACACCCTCGAAGCCGATATTGTGCTGTCTGCCGTTGGACTCAAACCCAGAACCCAACTGGCGCAAGCGGCTGGACTGAGCGTGCAACGTGGCATCTGCGTCAATCGTCAACTACAGACTAGTCAGGCTAACATCTACGCATTAGGCGATTGCATGGAAATTGAAGGGATGGTTTTACCCTACGTGATGCCGATTATGCATGCCGTGCGCGCCTTAGCTGCCACCCTCACGGGTAAGCCTACCAACGTCGTATTCCCCGCCATGCCGGTGATGGTAAAAACTCCTGCCTGCCCAACCATCGTCAGCCCACCAGCCATGAACCATGTAGGGCATTGGCATATTGAACCGAGCGAAACGGGGATGAAATCCCTATTCAAAGACAGTGAAGGACGGCTATTAGGGTTTGCACTTCAAGGTAGCGCTACCGCAGAAAGAGCCAAACTCGCCACTGAACTGCCTGCGGTATTGCCCGCGATCACATAAAGCTCGTTGAAGCGCTAGGGCTAGGGTTTTAATCGATCTTCACGAAGACTCTGCCCTGCGCAAACGGATCCGGTCAATCCGAGTAGGGCGAGCATCAAAAATACAACGTTATAGCCCCCGCTATACTGATGCACGGCGACCACCAAAGACGGCATCACCATCGCCCCCATATACGCAAAAAATAACGAGCCCCCCACCCATACGGCCACTTGCCCTGTAGGAGCAATTCTAGATATTTCCCCCACATAAACTCCATTCCAACCTAGGCATGAGGCACCAAAACATGCCGTGAGCACACACAAACTTAAAAATGACCATTGGGCAGTGACCTGCGTCATCAATAATGCACAGACCATCATGGACAATCCTAAAACCATCAATACCACTTTTGCATTCCGGCAATAATCCGCCACGGCTCCCCAAAGCAGACGACTAATCAAACCACTGAGCATCGAGACCGACATCAAAGCCCCAGCCTGAATGACCGTCAGTGGGGTTCGACTCAGAAGAAATACAACCAAAAAACTGGTAAAGGTGAGTTGCACCCCTCCATAAACAAAAGCCAGTATAGAAATTTTAAGAAGGGCAGGTTCTTTTTTAAGTAAGCTTAACGTTTCTATCAAATTCGAAGACCGATGTGCCGCCTCTTTCAGTGGTTGATCTAAACGTTTTCTCAAAGGCTCCATCGCCACGGCTACCAGCAAACCAAACCCGGCACAAATCCACACCGCCGACTGCCAATGTACAAAGTTCATTAACCACGGCAATATGATCCCCACTAAAGCCCCACCTAAAGTCACACCGGTTTGACGCACCGACATCACAATATTACGGAATCGCTCTGGGCTGTGATGAGACAATAAAACAGAGCCCGCAGGCGTTGAGGGGCCGTAGCCCATGCCAATGAGTAAGGCGCCGAACACCACCGCTGCCGGATGACCCCAGGTGGTCAACGCCAAGCCTCCCCCTGACAAGAGCAAACAAAACTGAGTCATTCGCACTGCCCCCAAACGCGCTACATACCCACCGGCAGCCGGAGCCGAAATGGCTGCAGAAAAATAGATCAACGCGGTCACCACCCCGACCATCGTCGCAGGAAAGCCGATCTGCCGACTGACCACAGGGGCGAGCACAGCAGGAGAAAACATCATCGCAGCCGTAAAAGACTGAGCGATAAAGCTCATCGGCAACGCCCACCAAATAGCCGACGACTCAGCCCCGGTTTTAATCGAATGACTTGTGGGAGTAATTTTGGGGAAGATTTTTATTTTCTAGACTCCCAATCCATCCATTTGCTCTTGCGCCATCAGCCAACGGCTTTCTGCCTCATCGATCCACTGCACTAACTCGGCATGCCGCTTATTCATTACGCGCAATTGATTGGCATCTGGATTTTGATAAAAGAGGGGGTCTGCCAGCTGTCGGTCAAGGGTAGACTTTTCTTCTGCCCATACGCTCAGATTGCGATCTAGCCCTTGTAATTCTTTTTTTAAAACGCGTTTTTTTTGTAATAAAACTTCACGCTCTTGCTTAGCCGTCTGGTGCTTTTGTCGCCCGGAGGCATTTTCCTCAGGCACGGCTCCCGCATGAATTTGCTCTTGACGACGAAGACGTAACCATTCCAAATAATCATCGACATCGCCAGGAAAAGGTTGCACTCGCCCATCCGCCACTAGCAAAAAGTCATCACAAACACTGCGCATCAACGATCGATCATGCGAAACCAATACAAGGCTACCCTCGTATTCCGCCATGGCCACGTTCAGCGCATGACGCATTTCCAGATCCAGATGATTCGTGGGTTCATCCAGTAACAGTAAATTCGGACGCGTACGAATCAACAATGCCAAGGCCAGTCGCGATTTTTCTCCCCCTGAAAAGGGAGAGACAGGGCAATCGACCATATCACCACGAAAATCAAATCCTCCCAAATAGTTCCTTAACTCCTGCTCTCGGGTCAATGGTTCGAGTCGCATCAAATGCCGCAGTGCAGACTCCTCCGGGCGCAATTGCTCTAACTGATGCTGGGCGAAGTACCCAATGTTTAAACCCCGACCTTGCGAGAAGTGCCCACGTAACGTTGAAGTCTCCCCCGACAAGAGTTTAATCAAGGTGGATTTACCCGCTCCATTAGGACCTAATAATCCGATACGTGCACCCGGTCGCAATGTCCATTGTATCCCTGCCAGAATTGCCTGGCCGTCATAGCCCACATCCGTATCAGCTAAGGTCAGCAAAGGATCTGGGCCTTGCTCGGGCTTTAAAAAAGAAAAATCAAAGGGTGTATCTACGTGGGCGGCAGACACTAACTGCATTCGATCCAAGGCCTTCAGACGACTTTGCGCCTGACGAGCCTTGGTGGCTTGCGCACGAAACCGTGAGATATAACTTTGTAGGTGGGCTACCCGTCTTTGTTGTTTCTCATGCAAGGATTGCTGCACAGCCAATTGGGCTGCACGTTGCGTTTCAAAAGAGGTGTAGTTTCCGGTATAGAGGGTCATTCGGGGCTGGTCCAACTGCACTATGTGACTCACGCAACCATCTAAAAAATCACGGTCATGAGAAACCACCATCAATGTGCCACGAAAACTAGCCAACCATTTTTCAAGCCACACCACCGCATCCAAATCCAGATGATTGGTGGGCTCATCCAATAGCATTAATTCACTACGACTGACCAGCGCTTGGGCTAGATTTAACCGCATGCGCCAACCGCCAGAAAAGGTCGCCACGGCACGCTCGAATTGCTCCTCAGCAAAGCCTAGACCCGATAACAAACTCGCCGCACGCGATCGCGCACCATAACCGCCTATGTCATTTAACCGAGCGTGTAACTCCCCCATCTCTTGCGCTTTTTCAGGCATAGACTCTATCACTAAAAGCTTTGCTTGAATCTGCCTTAACTCAGTATCACCATCGAGCACATATTCAATCGCTGGTTTTTCAAGGGCTGGGGTCTCTTGTGCAACAACGGCTATTTGCCAAGAGGCGGGCAGAAGAAAATCCCCCCCCTCTGCCTGTAACTCCCCCTTTAAAAGAGAAAACAAACTCGACTTTCCGCTCCCATTAGCTCCCACTAAACCCACACGCCAGCCCGCATGGATCTGTAGGTTAGCTTGATCAATGAGTCGACGAGCGCCACGCGCCAAAGATAAATTACGAAAATGAATCAAAACTTGTTAACCCATCAATTGCAATGGCCGTCAAGATAACGGCAAAGGAAACCACGCGCGAGACGGAGTAAAAAAACTCCGATGAAATATCATTTTACCAACTGATCCCAACTACCCCCACAATCCTCCCGCTATTCAATGTGGAAAGAGAAGTGTTTTTTATTCACTCTGCCTGTTGGGTTTTACGGCAATTGATTCAAATGCGTCATATCGATTAATTGTGTCACTGCACGAGAATTACCGAAACAGGGCACATACACCGTATGGGTACCCGGACCTCCAGCCACAATAAACCAAATATCACTAGGATCGCGCGCGATACTAAGCATCGTATCGGGACCAATCTGACCATATTCATCACGACGGGAGGCCTGGGCCCGTAGTAATTCTTTGACTGACAAGTCACGTGCAGGCATTTTACTGAGTTCCCAGAGTCGTTGCTTTACCTGAGCCTTAGTTAATCCACCCGCTTTTAGTATGTCCGCATGCTCGGGAGCTAACACCAACCAAGGCTCCCCGCCATGACAATACTCATTACTGGTCGGGTGAATCATGCTCTGTGCGAAGACTCGTAACATCTCTTCGCTTTGTTTAGAATGCGTATTCATATTTAAAGTGCCCTCCGCCGCCACAACAGTAACCGTGCTTTGTTCGGCCTTAAATCCTCGCTCCACATGCAGCGGATCCCAGGCGCTGAGACTTTCATTTTCAGCGCAGCAAAACGTATATTTGGCAGGCTGACCCTGTGTGGCTCGATCCATCTCCCCTGGTTTTGCTCCACCAATATTTTGCAAAATGAGACGCATTGCACGACCCAAGGTCGCATTAGCCCACGCGCCTTGACCCAGACAATTAAAACTAGCGTTGATCTGTAATTTTTGGACAATCGGGCCATTTAATATAAGCCACACTGCAGCCGGATTCGTGGTCGCCTCCACCGCTTGAATATTAAAACTCGTCTCCGCCACGGCCTTCGTTGCGGCAATAAGGATCGGTAAATACTCTGGGTCACAACCAGCCATCACAGCATTAATGGCAACCTGTTCGACCGTCGCTTCACCAAAGCCGGGGGGTAATCGGGCAATCACATGATGGGGGGCTAGTGAACTAAAAGCCAACATCCGCGCCACTCGCTCAACACTCGGGGGCACAATCGGCAAACCATCGCTCCAACCCCGTTCACGATACAGTCGATTAATCGCATCTAAATCATTGCTCGTTGTAAATGTTTCGGCGCTCATTGATTTCCATCCTTACTCATCAATTTCACAATCTCGTCCACGCATTTTTCTGCAATGGCACGCACTTCTTCCCGCTTTCGCAATCCAAATGGATGAGGCATGATGACCAAGGGTAAATCTTTTTTACCTAAAGCCGAGGCTTGAGCGTGACCCAAACTCTTAAAGGCAGTAGAACAAATAGTCAACGCCGCTTTGCCCCGCTTACTCATCTCAACACTGTCATGGATACTCCACGACGTGCAAGAGCCTCAGTCACCAGAACCGGTGATCACCAAGTCACAGTGCTCAACCATTTCGGCATATACCGCTTCTGGGGCTGGAACAGACGCGGCTCGCTTCTGGCGTTTGATGACCCGAGCGATTCCGTGACGAGCAACCATCAATTCTGCAATATCGTCGATTAAATGATTGAAGTTTGGCTTAGCATTATCAATAAAACCCAACACTTTACCCTGGAGGGTGTCAAAACGTGGCGCGTAAATACTGTCCACATCGCTCCCTTTGGACTGTGCGGCGGTGGGGTTATACAAAGTAATCATGTCAACCATTGAGGGCTTCTCCTACTATAAAAAATCATACGTTGAAGGTTTATTTATTGAACATTTAATTTTGCTGTACGAATCAAATTACCCCATAGGTTAATTTGGGTCTGGGTAAATTCTCTTGCACCTTGTGCAGTACTGCCAGTAGGTTCCCCGCCTTGCTGAGCTAACTGGTCAATAAAATCGGGCTTTTGGATTAAGCGAACAATAGAACCATTTAATTTCTTTAACACAGATTCCGGCGTCTTAGCGGGGGCTAGCATCTGATACCACAAAGAGGCCTCGTAATCCTTTAATCCCTGCTCAGCAATAGTCGGCACTAAGGGTAAAAATGTTGAACGCTTCGCACTGGTAACCCCGATCGCCTTCAACCTAGCACTTTTAACATGCGGAAGCGCTGCAAGGGGACTCGTACACATAAACTGCACCTGAGCACTAATGACATCGGTCATCGCGGGCCCGGCCCCCTTGTAGGGAACATGCACTAAATCGATATTGGCCATGAATTTTATTAACTCTACCGCCAAATGCCCGCCCGTTCCTGGACCTGAAGTGGCGTAATTGATGCGGCCCGGCTTTAATTTCGCCAACTCAATAAAATCCTTTAACTGACTCACTCCAAGAGACGGATTAACCACACATAACAATGCAGAATTGGCCACCAAACTAATGAAACTAAAATCATTAACCGGGTGATAGGGTAAACTTTTGATCAATGCGGGATTAATGGCGTGAGTAGCGCTCGCCAAAAAAAGCGTATACCCATCTGGATTAGCTCGTGCCGTTAATTCGGTGGCTATGACCTGGCCCCCACCCGGGCGGTTGTCATTCACAAATGACTGGCCCAGTTCATCTCCTAATCGAGCACTCACCATACGCCCCAAAACATCGCCGGCCCCACCCGGAGGAAACGGTATGATCACTCGCACGGATCGCTGAGGATAAGTGGGCGCGGCTTGTAACAAGGCGCATCCCAAACTCATCAATAAAAACAACATGCTTTTAATCCACATAAGACGCCTCATAACGCTATGACGATTCATTCTATTAAAATAACCGAATCTTTTATACCCTGCGACTCGCCCCATTCATTTTGGTTCTGACATTCCGCCCTTAGTAGCCCTTAGCTCCCTTACCAAGGAATCGGAAATAATATCGTCAGTTTACTCTTTTTAAAATTTGATTAAACTAAAAGAAATAAAAAACTCTTTAGTTCAATTTTATGGAAGCCCTGCTTGATTAATTCTAAAAAAATAAATATCAGAGTTTATAAGCCCAAGGAACCATTCAGATTCATCAGGATGCTCTAACCCATATGTTCACCATAAATGCACCGTATTCATTGTCTTTTAAAAGATCACGACTCTATAATCTTTTTTGATATCTTTCTTACCCCCTCCTTTTTTCATTCAATTCAATTAACTTTTCATGGCCTCCAATTCGCCCAGAAAATCTCGATACATTCATGGAAAAAATAATCAAGTCTAATTTTCCTCCCACCAAGGCAGGATATAGAAGATCACCGCTCGCGAGTTATCCAAAGACAAATCTTTCATTTTTTCTGACTCATAATCTTGTCATGGCAAACCTAAAGATATTAAATTTTCTGGCTTTTAGAGGCAAATTTGCATTTCAGATCATTTTTTGGCAAGAATCGACTGGACGCTATGCGTAAAGGAGATTCATCAATATCGCTCACAAAATGAAAATTTAGTCACTGTATCACTAGTGTCCCAACGTTTGGAACAAGTCTAGTTGAACAGGAAAATCACCTAATTGTGACCCACTTGGAATTTGACC
>CAITMU010000019.1 GCA_903893565.1 uncultured beta proteobacterium
CATGAGAGCGCAGCAACGCCAGCCGGAGGGCGTCGCCGGCAAGTGATCGTCGCGGGTAAGCGGGTGAAGACCATTGATGTGCATGCGCACTGTCTCATTCCCAAGGCGCTGGCCCTTTGCGGGAAAAAATTAGCCGATGAACGCGGCCCGAATATCGGTGAAGTGGGTCTGGTGCGTATTGCCGAGATGGATCATCAAGGCATTGATGTAGAGGCGATTAGCATTAATCCCCACTGGTATCACTTAGATCGGGATACGGCGGCTGAAGTGATTCAAGTCAATAACGAGACACTGACCGAATGGTGTGCCAAGCACCCAGATCGGTTTGTGGGGTTTGCTTCCCTTTCCTTACAGCACCCGGATCTGGCGGTAGAGCAATTGGTTTATGCGATTAAAAAACTAGGTATGAGAGGGGCTGCTATCGGAGGTAGTGTCGCAGGAGAAGAATTTTCAGATCCGAAGTTTCATCCGGTTTGGGCGAAAGCGGAGGAGTTAGGTGTATTGCTTTTTATTCATCCGCAGGGCACACCAGAATTGACGAAACGCTTTCGGGGTAACGGTTGGTTGGCTAATACCATTGGAAATCCGTTGGATACTACGATTGCCTTGTCGCATTTAATTTTTGAAGGCACCTTGGACAAATTTCCTGGTTTAAAAATTTGTGCGGCCCACGGTGGTGGATTCTTAGGCTCTTATGCCCCTCGTTCCGATGTCTGTCTGAGGGTTGCGCCTGAAATGGATACGGGTGTTAAATTAAAGAAAAAACCAACCGAGTATCTTCGTCAAATGTATTTCGATACGTTGGTGTTCACCCCGGAAGCCCTACGTCATCTGGCCGCGGAAGCTGGGGTAGGGCAATTGGTACTTGGAACGGATCACCCGATACCTTGGCAGGATCAGTCGGTGGACCACATTTTGAATGCTCCTGGTTTTACCGATGCCGAACGTCGTATGATGTTAGGTGAGACAGCGGGTCAATTGTTAGGCATTGATCCCTTTTAAGGCAAGTGATTGTTAAATTGAAAAAATAGAAAGGTTGAGCTACATGGATTTTAGGGAAATCAAAGGACTTATTTCAGCCACGGTGACGCCTTTTAAAGCCGATGGTTCGATTGATTACGATGGGCTTCACAAACACGTGGCCAGAGTCGGAGCCACTCAGGGACTTTATGGCGTCGCAGTCAGTGGCCATGCTGGCGAAGTGCTGACTTTAAACTCCGAAGAGCGGGGGCAGATTGTGGTGAGGGCTAAAAAAGCTTTGCCTGCTCATGTGAAATTAGTTGCCGGTATTGAGAGTCGCTCAATCGCAGGCTTGGTGGAGGAGGGGTTGATTGCTAAAAATGCAGGGGCGGACATGTTGCTGGTATTGCCCCTGTTTGATGTTCGACCCTATCGACATTTATGTCATCACCCAGAATCGGTCTATGCGCTGTTTGAACGATTGGATCGGGAGGTAGGGTTGCCGATGATTGTCTTTCAATATCCAGAGGCCACCGGGTGTGCTTATTCCTTGCCAGCGCTGCGTAAAATTGCCACCTTACCCAACGTGGTTGGTATTAAGGCGGCGACAGTGACGGCGACTAAATACGCTGAGATTTGTGATGCGCTCAAAGATGAGGTGGCCGTGCTAGCGGCTTGTGATGCGCCTTCTTTACTTGGCATGTTACTGCATCATGCACCGGGTGCACTGTTGGGTATTAGTGTGGTGAATACGGAAAAATGGGTTGAGCTCGTATATGAGGCCACAGAAGGAGACGCGAAAAAAGCCAAGCGCATTCATAACGATTTTGCTTGCCCCTTGATGGAGGCTATTTACGAGTACCAACTGCAGCGCACGCCCACTAGCACCTGTGCGGCGAACAAAGAGGCCTTGCGTCAGTTAGGTGATATAGCCTCATCTTGGGTGAGGCCTCCGGCTTTAAATGTGGATGCTGCGCGTATTGAAGCTATTCGTCAGGGACTCGCAAAAGCAGGGGCCAAAAAACATTTTGCATAAGTGGGGGGGAGGGGGGCGCCTCGTCTTTGCCTGGCGAGCCCCCAATAAAAATTGGGTTCCCCCCTATTCCTCTGAGACCTTGGCGGCTAGGATTACTTTGCGCCACTTGTCATGCTCCTTGATCTGGTAGGCCATCAGTTCTTCGGCGGTGTTGGCAAAGGCGGTGCTACCGGCATTCAGTAAATAGTCTTTGGTTTTGGATTTACTCAGTGCGCTGTGGATCAGCTCATTTAATTTAGAAACGACTGCGCTGGGGGCCCCTGCGGGTAACCAGGTGGCGATCCAGAAGCTCCATTCGTAGTCTTTGACGCCCGATTCTTTCATGGTGGGAATCTGCGGTATGGAGATCCAGCGTTGCGATCCGGATACGGCTAACGCCCTGAGTTTATTGGCCTCTACTTGCGGCATCGCAGAGCCTAGGTTAGACATGACAATATCAATTCGCCCCGATACCAAATCGGTAATCGATTGAGGGGCAGTTTTGTAGGGAACATTTCTGATTTTTAAACCCATGATGAGTTTATAATATTCCACCCCGATTAATGCAACAGAACTGCCAGAGCCGAAGGTTAATTCATCCGGGTGCTTTAGCGCTAAAGCCGTTAGATCTTTGAGTGTTTTTACGGGCACTCTGGGGTGCACGAGCAATAGCATCATGCCCTGAGAAATGCCACTGACGGGGCTAAAGTCTTTGACATAATCATAGGGCAATTTTTTATAAAGGCTGGGGTTCGCGGCATGGGTTGAATTGGTGCCCACTAGGAGCGTGTAACCATCGGCAGGCGCTTTGGCGACGAATTCAGCCGCCATGATTCCATTGGCGCCCGGTTTAGATTCGACAACGACGACTTGTTTGGTGATTTGCGCAATTTCATTGCCAATGATGCGAGCCGTGTTTTCTGGAAACCCTGCGCCCATGGCAATAAAGTGTAATGGTTTGGAGGGAAAGTTACTTTGGGCGTCGCAATTCATGGGGCCTACACCGATTGCAGCAGCCAGTAGGCAAAGCGTTGTGGAGAGCGGGGAGGGATAAAAAAATACCATAGCAGTCATTTTTCGATTGATTGTGTAGTGGCTTGAGGGGTTGTTTTTTACTGTTCAAAGTGTGTGGGGTGGCACCATAGATTAAAAATATCACAGTGCTATGGGATCCATCCCCTTGGATCGAATGATCGCGTGGGAGTCAGGGGACTTGAAAAAGGCACTGAGTTGATCGGCCAGCGCCACGTTTTGACAATGCACATGTCTTCCCGTAGAAAAGGTCGTAATTTTTTCAATGGATTGAGGTAATGGGCCTACGATATGAATGCCGGGCACAGGCAGTAATTCGCACATTTGTTGAAAGCCGATGCTTGCCTCGCCGCGTGCCACCACTGCACCCACCGGTTCGCCCTTGATTTCTTGGACTTTGTGAGCGATCGCACTGGAGAGGCCGAGTTGCTTAAAAAGTTCTACTAAATAAACCCCACTCGGTCCCGTGGAATAGGCAATGGAAGGGGCTTCAAGCAGGGCTTTTTTGAGTGTCTCGGTAGAGCTTACATCGATGGGTGAATCACCTTGTCGAACGGCAACGGCCACATAGGAAGTGGCTAAATCCTGTCGGCTGCCTGCGGCCAGTTTCTGAGCCATAATGAGTTCATCAATGGATTGGGCTGCCAAGACAATGAGATCCGTTGCGACCCCGGCTTTTAGGTTTTTAATGATTTCAACGCTACTGACCCAAGTGGTGTGGATGCGGTGACCTGTTTTTTGTTCAAACAGTGCCACCAATTCTAAATAGGCTTCTTTGAAGGCGGCGCTTGCCATGACGCGTAGGTCAGGGGTAGAGGGCATGAGGGTTCCTTTTTGGGATGTGTAAATAGTGCAATAAGGTAAAGTTTATCCTGAAATACGAGTCGATGAATCTAGATGCAGAAGGTGACGATCCCATTGCTCTGGGGTCACTATCAAAAAAGGCAGTGGGTAGCGCTTTTTTTTGTTGAGTATTAACAAGGCACGGTCCTTGGTAATGAGGGCATCAGCGCTACAATGGCGCGCCAACTCTAAAAACATTTGATCGTCTGGATCTGTGCATCGAGGCAGAGGGTAGTCGGGTATTGGCAAGGGGGCTTCGACTTCCCAGTCGATTGCGTATCGCAGTTGAACTTGGATCGCATTTATTTTTTCTTCATGAGTTAAGGCAAACCTGGGCATCGGATAATCTAATACCCGTTCCAGTTCTGCTTTTGTGGATTTTGAGAGGTAGATACAGGCTCTTTGTTGTTCGATAGATTTTTTAATGCCCTCAACACAAGGATCTTTAAAGCGTAACCAATCAAGCCATATATTGGTGTCTAAAACTAATCTCAAGGGAGGCGACATCGTATTTCGGTTTTTTACGGGAAACGTTTTTTTTCGAGATTTTTTTCGATAGAGGGTCAGATCGTAGTGTTTTGAGTTGATCCGTGATTTTGTGCCGATTATCCCAGACAGCCTCGCGTTGCGGTAGTAAGATGATAAGAAAAAAATATCAGCAAAGTGGTTATAGATTCTCATCCCATGCCAATCTAATAGAAAGGAAAGGATATAACGTTGCTACTCAATGATGGGTCGAACACAAGGGCGCACGAGATGCCAGCTTTCATAAAAGAGGCCCCCTCGAGCGCCATCATGGATTTGCTATGGGTTATTTTGACGACTTTTTTATTTTTTTTCATCAGTGCGCAATATCAAATCAGTGAAAAAATTCAACTCCTGACCTTACCGTGGGAGCGTTTTCAAGTCGATGAACTGCCTGTGACTTTGCTTTTTTTTTCGCTCGCGCTGACTTGGTATGCCTGGCGACGGGCGAGGCAGGCTACAAAAGAGTTACAACAACGCCAACGCTTGGAAGTGCGCTTAGCGCAGACGTTGAAAGAGAATCAACGTTTATCTCTCTCCCATGTCAGCGTTCAGGAGGCGGAGCGTAAGGCGTTGGCGCGGGAGTTGCATGATGAGTTAGGGCAGCAATTAAATGCGATTCATATTGATGCCGTCTACATTAGAAATAGGGCGACCTCGGAGTCCGTTGAAGTGTTACAGGCGACGCAATCGATTTTGCAACTGATCCAGCAGATTCAGTCAACGCTTCGTGAGATGTTGCGTCGATTACGTCCCGTGGGCTTAGATGAGTTAGGCTTATCTGCCGCTGTAGAGCATCTCATAGAGCAGTGGCAACACCGACATCCGCAAACACGCGTGCATTTGGATTTTGGAACACCACCCACCCCATTTTCCGAGATGCAGAACATGACTTGTTATCGTATGATTCAGGAGACTTTGAATAATGTTTCTCGCCATACGCGGGCTTCCAATGTCTGGATTCAATTTGAAGTCTCTGGGCAGCACTTAGCTGCGCCGAGGGTGAGATTGACGGTGCGAGATGATGGTGAGTCTATCAGTGCGACTCAGAGTGAAAAGGGACTGGGGTTGATTGGCCTGCGTGAGCGAGTGGAGGCGCTAGGGGGGGAAGTGATGATTCGAACGTCCTATCAAGGTGGTTTTTGGGTTCAGGCACAGTTTCCTCTTCAGTGTCCTGAGGATTGGCATTGAACGCAACGATCCGTGTCTTTTTAGTGGATGATCACGCGGTGGTGCGGGAGGGGTATCGTCGATTGTTGGAGCAAAATGAGGGCATCAAGGTGGTCGGTGAAGCCCGTCATGCGGATGAAGCCTATGCTTTATCGGCACGCTTAACGCTAGATGTGATGGTGATGGATATTTCGATGCCTGGGGCCAGTGGTATTGAGGCGCTCAGTCATTTATTGGCGCGTGACCCGAAGGTCAAGATTTTAGTATTTAGCATGCATGAAGAAAGTATTTTTGTGAAACGTGCGTTGCAAGCGGGTGCTTTTGGTTATGTCACTAAATCGAGCGCTCCTGAAGTATTGGTTGATGCAGTCAATGCGGTGGCAAAGGGGCAGCGCTACGTGAGTCAGGATGTGCAAGGTTTTAGTCAATTAATTAACGCCACTCGTACGAGTCATGGTAATCCCCAGACTGGTTTTAACCCGTTAGACCAACTCTCAAAACGTGAGTTTGAGGTATTGCAGTTGTTGATCAAAGGGGCAGGTATCACGAAGGTGGCGCAAGATTTGCACTTAAGCTACAAGACGATCGCTAATTTACAGTCCTCGATCCGACAAAAGTTAGGGGTTGAAAACCAGGTTCAGTTGATTCGTTTAGTTGAGCGCTATGGTTGGTAGAGTGGGTAGAGTGGGTGGAAAAAAAGAAGCTTCATTTATAAAAAAATAAAAACCTCTCCATCATGCTCACGCAAAGAGGAGAAAAGTAGTTCACACATTAGGGCAGGAGGTCGCATGCTTTTATGGTCGATAGCTAGAATTTTTTTGGGTGGCACGTTGGGATTGGCGTTGTCTGGAGGGGTATTGGCAGCCGAGCCCTTATTAGTGCTACGTCCCGTGCGCTTGGTGCTGCCTTACCCACCGGGCGGGGGAGGGGACTTTACCGGTCGTGAACTGGCCCATCAGTTAACGCAGCTCTGGGGTCAACAAGTGGTCGTGGATAACCGTCCAGGCGCCGGCACAGCCATTGCGCACAATATTGTGGCGAAGGCGGCGCCCGATGGCTACACCTTGGGTCTTGGTTCGTCGGGTGGCATGGTGTTGTTAAATGTCATGAGCCAAAAGGTGCCCTACCAATCTCCCCAAGATTTCTCGACATTGGGTCAAGTGGTTAGTTTGCCGTTTGTGGTGTCTATCCATGCGGCTTTACCGGTCAATACCATCAGTGAATTGATTGCCTTAGCGAAGGCGCAACCGGGGAAGTTAAATTTCGGTTCCCCTGGCACGGGCACGCCTAATCATCTGGGCGGTGAGTTATTAAAAATGATGGCCTCCATACAAATGGTACATGTGGCTTATAAAGGTGGAGGGTTGGCTGCTACCGATTTGGCGACTGGCGCTATACAGATATTTTTTACTCCGATCCAAGCCGTGCTACCGTTTATGAGCACGGGGCGCGTTAGAGTGATTGCCGTTTCTACCCCAGAACGGTTTCGTGGCTTGCCTGATTTGCCTGCGGTGGCTGAGACGATCCCGCACTTTGATTGTTCGAGTTGGTATGCATTAATTGGACCACGGGGTATGGAGCCTCGCAGGATTCATAAAATCAATGAGGACTTGGGCCGTGTGATTGTGCAAGAAGACTTTGTAAAGCGAATGATGCAAGGAGGGGTTCAGCCGATGGCCAGCACGCCCGAGGGATTAAGGCGACATATTGTAGAAGAGCAGGATCGTTGGCGTCGCGTCATTCGTAGTGCGGGCATTTCTAGCGAAGTGATGAATTAGAGGCAGCAAGCCCGTAAGAGATATTCTTAACTATGCCGCAACTTAAATAACGCTGTGTGTTTAATTTCGGCACACACTTGTGTTCCTTTCAATATTGCTACGTGTAAGCGTAAAAATTGATGGCCCTTGCGTTCCCATTTATCTTCGGCAAAGGCACGAACCTCATAGTCCTGCGCGACGCGTAGCGCTGAAAAAAAAGTGATCTGACTTTGTGTGTGTATCCAAGCCGGAATGATGTAGCGCTGGCGTAAGATGAGATTGGCTTGGCGTAAAATAAGTCCTGGGTGTAGGTAGGCTTTTTCAGTGTCTTGGTATAGTTTAAGCCCGTCATTGGATTCGCGGCACCATGTCAGATTTTCCTGTACGGGTGCTTTCCAGGCCATCGCTGGAAAGGGTTCTTGTAAGCGGATCTGATCCCAGTCGATGACGGGTCGTTCAGTGATCGGGGGGCAACCGAGCCAAAAGCTTCGGGGATCGGGTTGAGTGTCTGAAGAGGCAAACCCCGTTTGCATTTTTGCGAGTAATTCGGTTTCATGAAAGGCCTCCACGTGGGCGCTTCGACGATGCAGGTCAAAATCAGCCTGGATCTGAAGGGTCTGCGCTTCGTAGGCGGGCTTCATAAATAATACGTCTGCCTGACCGTGATGTAACCAGTCGAGCCCGTGGCGGCTCACCAGAGGGTGTGTCATATAGCCAAACACCATCACCCCAGGCACTAAGCCTCCTTTAAACCCGTATTGCTGTGCGATGGCATCGGAGTGAATCCGATTTTCCGACTGCGTAGAAGGATTGTGAGTGAGGACTTGATACTGATCTCGGTGTTGGGTGTTCACAGGGTATGGGACTTTATATTTTTGTTTCGCGATCGACAAATATAGGCAGGTCGAATGCCGTGATGGGGGGAAGGGGGTCATTAAATCGTTCGACTTGGACTAAGGTGGTGTGTGCTGAGCACCCTTGGGTGAGCGACGAGGTGCCTTTGTCCAAAGTGAGTACATTGGGGTTACCCTGTTTTTCTAAGGGCTGATCGGCATTAGGGTCTATGGGGTCATACCAAGAACCGGTTGGCAAGAGTGCGACGCCCTGACGCACGCCCTCATCGATGGCGATGCTAGCTAAGCAGGCACCCCGATCGTTAAATATCTTAACCACATCGGCTGATTGGAGGCCACGACTGTGAGCGTCCAGAGGGTTCAGTGTTAACACTTCCCGTTGATGAACTTTGGCAGAACGACTCAGATCTGCGTGATCGTATTGGCTGTGTAACTTATTAAGGGGTTGGTGAGAAATGAGGTGCAGTGGAAAGGTTTGGGTCAGATCGTGGCCCAGCCATTCGGCCGGTTCGAGCCACACGGGATGGCCTGGGCAATCCGTATAATGAAAGCTTGCAATGGTCGAGGAGCTAATCTCGATCTTGCCCGAGGGGGTGGGTAATGGATGAGTCAGCGGATTAGTTCTAAAGTCACTCATCATCACGCTGGGTTTTGCAGGGATTGGCATTTCGACAAAATCGTTCGACCAAAACTGATCAAAGGCGGGCAATCGAATATCAAAGGTTTGCGCTCGAATAACCGATTTATCATAAAGGTGCCGAAGCCAACCCATTTCATCCCGACCTTCGGTAAAGGCTTCGCTCACGCCGAGTCGCAAGGCTAGAGCTGAAAAAATATCGTAATCATTTCGTGCCTCTGCCACTGGATCTATGGCTTTTTTCATCGCGATCATGAAACGGTCCCTACCGCTTGAGCCGATGTCATTGCGTTCGAGCATGGTGGTCGCGGGTAATACAATATCAGCGAATTTTGCGTTAGCGTTCCAGTACTGTTCGTTAACGATGATGGTTTCCGGTTTTTTTCGCCATGAGCGGATGAGTCGGTTTAGGTCTTGGTGGTGATGAAAGGGATTGCCGCCGGCCCAGTAAATGAGTTTGATATCGGGGTAGGTGCATGCCTTGCCATTAAAATCGTAATGTCCACCGGGGTTTTCCAGCATATCGGTGATGCGTGCCACGGGAATGGCGTTTTTGATAGGGTTTTGTCCTTGTGGAAAAATCGGACCAGAAAAGGCATGGGCATTAGCCCCCTCAATGCCCACGGGGCCATAGGCGAGCGCGAACCCTCCGCCCGGTGTACCGACCTGACCCAATAGGCAAGCTAATGCAATACCCATCCAGTAGGGTTGTTCGCCATGATCGGCCCGTTGTAATGACCAAGCGATATTGATGAGTGTGCGATGGGTGCGCATACGCTCGGTTAGAGTGAGTATGGTTTCCACGGGAATATCGCAAAGGGTTGCCGCCCATTCGGCTGATTTGGGGGTGCCGTCATGGGTGCCTAATAGATACTCACGTAGGGGAGTGAAGTCGGTGCAGTATCGATCGAGGAAGGCTTGATCCTGTTGATTGCGGCTGACCAAGGTGTGTGCGATCCCTAGCATCAAGGCGGTATCGGTATTGGGACGCGGTGCGATCCACTGGGCATTGAGTCCCGATTCCATATCACCACGCAGTGGCGATATGTTGACAAACTGAACACCGGCAGCGGCTAATTTTTTTAGCATCGGACGGGTTTCGTGTTGGCTAATACCGCCCGAATTGACCTGGGTATTTTTGTAAGGAATACCACCGAAACTGACAACGAGTTGGCAATGTTTCTCCAACGAAACCCAAGCGGTTTGTTGTGCGCGCATGTGGTCCATGTCCATCAAAATTCGGGGCAGTAGCGTGCGCGCAGCCCCAAGACTGTAGGTGCCTAGGTGGGCAACATACCCGCCTAGGCAATTCATAAAGCGGTGCACTTGGCTTTGGGCATGGTGAAAGCGACCCGCGCTGGACCAACCATAGGAGCCTGCAAAAATAGATTCATTGCCGTGTGCGCTACGCACTCGGTTTAATTCCTTGGCGGTCAGATCGAGTGCCTCGTTCCAGGAGACCGGAACAAAGGCTTCGGCGCCTCTTTTTTGCCGCGCGGCGCCAGGGCCTTGCTCTAGATAACTTTTGCGGATCGCCGGTTGGCGAATACGCAGTGGCCCCGTGACCGCTTTAGCCATCGCGTAACCAATGGGGGAGGGATCCGGATCGGGGCCAAAGCCACTCAGGTGCGTGATTTCCCCTTGATGGAGGTGAACTTGGTAAACGCCCCAGTGGGTAGAAGTCAGCATGGGTGTGCTCCGTTGGACTGAGGGTTAAGTGTCGTGTTGATGAGGGGTGGGCCAACCGACTGAAAAACTGGCTTTGTCCTGTTCGTTCAATTGCTTAATGAGTCCGGTCTCCCAGGCCAAGTATTGGCGCATGGCCTCTCGGTTGCCACTGTGGCGATCATGCACAAAGAATAAAAAATCAATACAGTCAGCATCCTCGGGATACTTGGAATCGGTTAGAACGGGAAAGCCAGATTTTTTCCATGAGTCCATGCCATCACTATAAAGCTTAATCTGATGGATGCCGGACTGAATTAACTCAATGGCGGCTAATTGGGCTTTTGGTAGATCCTCACTCAAGAGGATCACTTGGGTTGCCCCAGCCGCGTCCTCTACGATGCGAGAGCGAATACTCCATTGCGTTTTTTCAATGTGTTGTTGCCGAAACTTCAGGCTAGGACCTAGATCCAACGCACGGCAGTGGGGGTCCTGTAGGGCTTGTTTGAGTTCTGCCGCATTGATTCGTTCCAGAGGGGGTAATGCGGGTTTGGCTAACGGGGGCAATGATAAGGGCGCATCGATTCCGTCTTGAAGGACATAGACTTCACAACCCATCTGCTTTAACCAAGTGGCGACTATGGGAGCTCGAACTTGATCGTTGTCGATCAGCACCAAACGGGCTTGTCGAACTGCGGCCCACTGATCCGTGGCCTGAATGAGTTGCCCGCCTGGGGCATGGATAGAGCCAAGGAGGTTTTTTAATTGAAATTCTTCGGCGGTGCGAATATCCAGAAAATAAACGCTATGCGTTGCCTGTGCTACCCAACGCTGAGCCTCCGCGGTCGATAGGCTTTGGATGCCGAACTGAGCCATGAGGGCTTTGGCTTTTTGTTGTAATGGAAGTAATTGTTTGGGGTCGATGGTTGACGGATAGGTGCGCGTCGCACCGTGCTCCAGTTCAAAGCCTGCTAATACCCAGCCTTGGGTGCCGTTTTCTAAAGCGTAGACGGGGTTATTCACCCCAAAATTACGTAAGCCTTGTGCCCCCATAATGGACCGAGTGCGACCGGCGCAATTGACGATGATTTTGGTTTTTGGGTTATCCACTAACTGATGTAAGCGGTAAGGCAGTTCTGCATTCGGGCAGCAGATAGCGCCCGGGATGCTCATCTTGTGATATTCCGCGTAGGGGCGTCCATCCAAAAGAATAAAGTCGTCTCCCCCTTTTTGCATTTGAGCAAGCTCTTGCACGCTGATGTGAGGGGTGTGATAGTTAAGTTCTACCAATTCTCCGAATAATTTACTAGGAACGTTGACCCCTTTAAAGAGGGTGAGGCCGGCTTGGCCCCAAGCGGTGACGCCGCCTTTGAGCCAACGAACCTCGGTGTAACCCATACTCAGAAGTCTTTGGGCGGCGCGAGGACTTAAGTCCTCTGATTCGTCACACAAAACGATGCGGGTAGGTAGTCTTGGCACTAAACGACTTATGTCAAGTTCCAACCGACTGTAAGCTAAGGGCGTGGAAAACAAAAGATGGTTTTCGCCAAATTGACCCTCTTCTCGAATGTCTAAAAGGGCGAGTTCTTGTCCATCGTGAAGCCAGGTTTGTAATTCTTGTGGGCTTAGCGCAGGCAGCATTTTGTAAACCTAAATCGAGTCAAGGGTCACAAATTATAGCCTTCTATGGGAGGGGACGCTTACTTGCCTCGTGCGTTCCAGCCACCCAACAAGGCCGCCACGGGTGCGTTGCCACCTCGGCGCGGTGCCGCAGGGGGTTTTGTTACCGCTACAGTGCTGGTTTGACCCGGAACATAGGGTTTATTGAAGTCAAAGCCATCGGCTGAAATGCTGGAAGTGGGTTTCTCGCTATAACGATGGGGCCGAGACTTGTCGTTGCGATCCGATTGACGATCGGTATGACGGTGGTAGGAGGATTCGCTCGACGCGCTAGAGGATCGGCTTTCTCGAACGGGGGGCGGATCTAAGTCTAGGGTAGGGAGTCGTTCAATAGGGCGTTTGAGTAATTTTTCAATTTCAGCCAAGAGTTTTGCTTCATCTTGGCAGACTAATGAAATGGCCGTGCCGGGCATTCCCGCTCTTCCGGTTCGACCGATGCGGTGTACGTAGTCTTCAGGAACGTAGGGCAGTTCATAGTTCACGACGTAAGGCAATTCGGCAATATCGATACCACGGGCGGCAATGTCGGTGGCAACTAATGCGGTGGCGCGTCCTTCTTTAAAATCATTCAGTGCCTGCTCTCGCTCAGCCTGGGTGCGATCACTGTGAATGGCGGTGGCTTTGATGCCATCGCGCTCCAGTTCTCGGGCGAGTTTGTTGCAATCTTTTTTCATCCTTAGGAAAATCAACACTTGGCTTATTTTGTGTTGACGGATGAGATTGACTAACAAGGCTCGCTTGCGCTCTGCAGCGACTTCGTAGACTTGATGGGCCACCAGATCGGCCGGGGCGTTGCGTCTAGCCACTTCAATGGACAAGGGGTTATTCAACATCTGGTTAGCCAGACGTTTGATCTCATCGGAAAAAGTGGCAGAAAACAATAAACTCTGACGCTTCGCTGGAATGAGCGCGATGATACGTTTAAGGTCTGGGAGAAATCCCATATCCAACATTCGGTCCGCTTCATCTAGAACCAGAATTTGCACTTGGGAGAGATTGACTGTTTTTTGCTGCACGTGATCCAAAAGGCGCCCTGGGGTTGCGACCAGTATTTCTACCCCCGACATCAGGGCTTGGGTTTGGGGCTTCATATCCACTCCCCCGTAGACTACCGTGGAGCGAAGGGGCAAGTGTTTACTATAGCTTTGAACGGATTCGTAGACTTGCGCAGCCAATTCTCGAGTTGGCGTGAGGATCAAGGCGCGAACGGGATGGCGTGCGGGAGAGGGGCTTGTGCTGCCGTGTGGGGCGAGAATTTGAAGCACAGGTAAGGTGAAGCTGGCTGTTTTGCCGGTCCCCGTTTGAGCGCACCCCATTAAATCGCGCCCTGCCAACACAGCCGGTATCGCCTGCGCTTGTATAGGAGTCGCTTCGGTGTAACCTTGGTCGGCCACCGCGCGTTGTAATTCGGGTAAAAGATTTAGTGCGGAAAAGGACATTCAGACTTTAGCGAGCCACTTAACCGGCAGAATAAAAGAGCACAAAAGATGCCGATTACAGCAATGGAAGGATGACATAATTAAGTTCAATAGCTTCACAGTATAACGTGCTCTAGCCAATCGCGCTATTAAAGTTGAAATTTGCAAAAAAATCATTTAAATCTGTTAGATTTGCTTATATTCTTATGAATGAGTGTCGAATCGACTGATGATGGGGGCCGTCAATTTGGGTGTATATCCTGCAGAGACCTTGTTAAAGCCAACCGAGGCGGCTCACGCGCTGCCCTTGGTGTTGACTATTGATACGCATGGGGTGCCTAACCGCTGGATTACTTGGCAGCATGCTTGCTTTTACTATGCTAAGGATCAAGTGGCGTGGCAGTTAGGAGAGCATGCGTTCACGGTACATGGTGGATTGAATCGCGTGACCGGAGAGCGTTCCCATATTACGGCGCACACCATTATTGCTGTCAAAGGCAAGGCCATGGGGATGCGCTCGTTTAACCGAGTGCCCCCATTAAATAATCGGGAGCTTTTTATCCGGGATCATCAAACGTGCGCTTATTGTGCAAAGTCTTTTTCGGGTTTGAAACTCACCCGTGATCACATAAAACCCTTTTCTAAAGGGGGCCAAGATACGTGGATGAATGTCGTGACCGCTTGTCGTTCCTGCAATGAATCTAAGAGCGACCGCTCTCCAGAGCAAGCCGGTATGGAATTGGTCTATTTGCCCTATGTGCCTAACCGGGCGGAATATCTGATCTTAACCAATCGACGCATACTGGCTGATCAGATGGCGTTCTTGGCGCAACATGTGCCAGCGCAAAGTCGCTTACACCACAAACAGCCCTAAAAAAGAGATCCAAACCGCGCCTGTCTCATCAACAGGGGCATTTGCAAGGCTTGCGCCTTGCCTAAATCCTCTTCCTCTTGGGTTGTTTCTTTTTTTTTAAGGTTGATGCAAACCTTTGCTCGTCGATGGCAGACGATGACGGTGTTTATTGCCAATAGGCGAAGCAAGGGGAGGGGGTATCCGATGCTAACCCATGGG
The DNA here is from genome assembly GCA_903893565.1 of uncultured beta proteobacterium. Taxonomy (GTDB): domain Bacteria; phylum Pseudomonadota; class Gammaproteobacteria; order Burkholderiales; family SG8-41; genus UBA5216. The sequence goes on from CAITMU010000019.1 coordinate 14,629, forward strand.
ATAAACGGGTAATCCGGAGGGGTTTCTGCTATGATCCCAGATTAATTATTTAACTATATGTTTTAATTGGGTTATTTTATGCTTGATGTGGATCTTCATAGTCATTCAACGCATTCCGATGGGATTCTCTTGCCTGCTGTTTTGGCGCGAAGGGCGTTTGAACAAGGGGTAAAGCTTTTTGCTTTGACGGACCATGATGAATTAAGCGGGTTGGCCGAGGCGCGAGAGGTTTGTGAGAGCCTAGGGGTTCGTTTTGTCAGTGGCGTGGAAATTTCGGTTACATGGGGCGAAGAGACGTTGCATATTGTAGGTCTGAATATTAATCCTCAGCACCCATCCATTGCAGCGGGTTTAGGATTGATTCGAAAAGGTCGTGGGGAGCGTGCCAAGCGAATTGCTGAGCAATTAGATAAGGCGGGCATCGAGGGCACTTTAGCCGGAGCCCAGCGCTATGCCAGCAATCCGCAGTTAGTCAGTCGTGCCCATTTCGCCCGGTTTTTGGTGGAACGCGGACATGCCAAAAATACGCAGGCCGTTTTTAAGCGCTATTTGATTGCGGGTAAACCTGGGTTTGTAGAACATCAGTGGGCGAGCCTTGCCCAAGCCGTGAACTGGATTGACGAGGCAGGTGGGGTGTCGGTGATTGCGCATCCGGGTCGATACCAGTTAAGTCCTACCCTTCGCGAGCGTTTGTTAGCTGAATTTTGCGATTTAGGGGGAACGGCTATCGAAGTGGTGACGGGCAGTCATACCGTGGATCAATATGCCATTTGGGGTCGACATGCCAAGCGTTTTGGATTGAAGGCCTCAGCAGGCTCTGATTTTCATGGGCCCCAAGAAAGCTATCTGGATATCGGTCGTTTACCGAATTTGCCGGAGGGACTCATCCCAGTGTGGAATAGTTTCTGAGGGAAAAATTCATGGCCCAATACTTTAGCCTGCATCCTCAGAATCCTCAGCCTCGATTAATTCAGATGGCGGTTCGTATTATTCGTGAGGGTGGCCTCGTGGTTTACCCGACCGATTCGACATATGCCATTGGATGCCATATCGGTGATAAAAGCGCTATGGAGCGAATGAGAGCGATTCGTCAGGTCGATGCCCGCCATCATTTTTCTTTGGTTTGTCGTGATTTATCTGAAATTGCACTTTACGCGAAGGTGGATAATCAGCAATTTCGTTTATTGAAAGCGAACACCCCAGGCTGTTACGTGTTTATTCTTGAGGCTACCCGTGAAGTGCCTAAGCGTTTGCAACATCCGAGTCGACGCACTATTGGCTTAAGGGTCCCCGATCACCCTGTAGTTCGAGCCTTGTTGGCGCAACTCGATGAGCCCTTATTGTCCACGACCTTAAGCCTACCTGATGAAGAAGAGCCGCTGACGGACCCACAGGTTTTTCGTCACAAGATTGAAAATCAGGTCGAGCTGATACTCGATGCGGGGCCGTGTGGGATGGAGCCCACGACGGTGCTTAATTTAACCGGCCCCGAGCCGGTGGTTGTGAGGCAAGGTAAAGCGGTTAACGCATTGTTTGGTTTATAGACGCACAGGCGTTACACTTATCAGGTCCTGTGGGTTTGCTAGGTGAGAGTTGAGAGGGGTTTTTTCGATGAATTTTTGTCATTGTGAGTGAGTGAATGCGTAAAAAGGCAAGAGGCTGATGGAGCTTAATGTAGTTCAGATTATGGCGATCTATGCCATTCCCCTCATTTTCGCCATTACTATTCACGAGGCTGCCCATGGCTATGCTGCCAAACATTTTGGTGATTCCACCGCATACAGCCAGGGTCGGGTGAGTTTAAATCCCTTACGACATATTGATCCTGTGGGCACGGTGGTGTTGCCATTGGTGTTGTTGGCGTTAAGTAAATTTATAGGGGGGGGATTTATTTTCGGGTGGGCTAAACCCGTACCGGTCAATTTTGCGCAATTGCGCCAGCCCAAGCGTGATATGTTGTGGGTTGCTGCTGCAGGGCCTGCGGCAAATTTGGTGATGGCATTTTTTTGGGCCGTGATGGTGAAGCTCGGCTTGAGTGAAATGATGGGGGGGTTATCTTTGCCCCTGGCTTTGATGGGCGCTGCTGGGGTGATGGTTAATATGGTATTGATGATATTAAATTTATTGCCCATTCCGCCTTTGGATGGGGGACGTATCGTGTTTAGTTTGCTGCCCCATCGACAGGCTTATCAGTTTGCTCGTGTGGAGCCTTATGGAATTATGATTGTGATGTTTTTGATGTTTACCCATTTGCTAGACCATGTGATGTGGCCTTTGGTCAGTTTATCCATCTCTGGGTTGGCTTATGGATTGGGCGTTTCTTTGTCAGACCTTTATAAACTTCTGAGTCTTTTATAAACGATCATGTTTTCTAACCGTGTACTTTCCGGCATGCGTCCCACCGGTGCTTTGCATTTGGGGCACTACCATGGAGTGTTGAAGAACTGGGTGCGTTTGCAGCACGAATTTGAATGTTTTTATTTTGTTGCTGATTGGCATGCATTAACGACCCACTATGATGATCCTCACACCATAGAGCAGCATGTGTGGGATATGGTGATTGACTGGCTGGCCGCCGGGGTGGACCCGGCTCAGGCGACTTTATTCATTCAATCGCGTGTCCCCGAGCATGCCGAGCTTCATTTGCTCTTATCCATGATTACCCCCTTGGGTTGGCTGGAACGGGTCCCCACTTATAAGGATCAACAAGAGAAGTTGACCGACAAAGATCTGACGACTTATGGGTTTTTAGGTTACCCCCTATTGCAAAGCGCAGACATCTTGATTTATCGGGCCAATCGTGTCCCAGTGGGAGAGGATCAGGTTCCGCATGTTGAAATTACGCGTGAGATCGCTCGTCGTTTTAATCACTTATTTGGTAAAGAGCCGGGCTTTGAAGAAAAAGCCGAGCAGGCTATTAAAAAATTAGGGTCTCGTCTGTCACGGTTATATCGGGAGCAGCGTACGTTGTATTTAGAAAAAGGCGATCCCCAAGCGTTGCAGACGGCGCGTGAATTGTTA
>CAITMU010000020.1 GCA_903893565.1 uncultured beta proteobacterium
CGGCCAATATTACGCGCGCCTCCCGTTACAATGGCCACCTTACCCGACAATTCCAGCCCATTATTCATCGCATTAATCTATTCGCATGTCAGAGGCTTTGACGACTTTAGACCACTTTACAATTTGCGATCGGATGTGGGCCGTGAACGCTTCCGGCGTATCCGTAAAAAGCTCTGCGCCCTGTCCTGCTGCACGTTCCTTGGCCGCCGGAATTTGTACGATCCGCTGTAATTGCTGATTAATCTTCAAAATAATCGCACGAGGGGTGCCTTTGGGCGCCAAAATTCCATTCCATGCGCTGACATCAAACCCCGGTAGTCCTGCTTCTGCCACTGTGGGTAAATCGGGTAAAGCGGCCGCTCGCTTAGCGCTACCCATAGCCAATGCCCGCACACGCCCGGAATTAATATAAGGCAGTGCTGCCGGTAAGGAGGCAAAGGTAAACTGAACTTCCCCACTTAACAAGGCGGTCAAGGCAGCCGCCGTTCCCTTATACGGGATTTGAACAATATCAATATTGGCCATCTTTTTTAAGCTTTGTCCGCTTAAATGTGCGGTCGCCCCCGTGGTGCCAGTCGCAAAATTAATCTTCCCCGGATGTAATTTCGCTAACGCAATTAATTCTTTTACCGATTTTGCTGCCAAAGCGTTATTTACAATCAGCACCCCTGGAAAAAGCGCTATCAAGCCAATCGGTGCAAAATCGGCCACTGGGTCATAAGGCATTTTTTCATGCAAGCTGGGCAACACCGCATGACTGGTATGGGTTAAGAGCAACGTATAACCATCGGCAGGGGCTGTTGCGGTTAATTCCCCGGCAATCAACCCCCCCGCTCCCGGTCGGTTATCGGGGACGATTTGCTGTTGCAATCCTTCCCCTGCATATTGCGAAAACGTTCGCGCAATAATATCCGTGGTACCACCCGGAGCTGAAATGACAATTAAACGAATCGGTTTATTGGGATAAGGCGATTGAGACCATCCTAACAAAGGGAACACCAGTAACAGTATCGCTATCAGTGCCTTTGCCGGTGAAAAATGCATCAAGGCCCTTTTACCAACCGTTATTAAAGACGCCGCCGCATGATGTTTCATGTCTTCCCTAATCCTTTTTTGTGCTCGCACTTAGACCACCCCATCCTATTTATCTCGTTTGTCCGGTTTTAGGGCAATAAACCCCTTCATTAATGGACGGCAATTGGCTAAAAGTAAAATCGCAGGGCGATCCAGTGCCTTATTAATGCTCACCGACTCAGGGTTCCGATTAACCCTCCATTAGTACCTTTACATAGCGTCGAATTATCCCGATGGGTCGCTGAGATGACAAAAGCCATTTCTTCCCTTTTTTACCAATTCCTACCCACAATCAACATCACGTTCGGGCTTAAAAACCCGCCACGACATTCGGTTGTTCGTTTCAATACACTATTATTGGGCTTCATTAAACCGATGAGTCACACGGCCAAGCCCAACATCCTGTTCGCCTGACTGCCTGTAACGGGTCTTGAAACACCTAACTGTATACGATTCTACCATGCCCCCTCTTTTTTTCCTTGACGTGAGACTCTATTGATCACCATTGATTCACCCCATGCCACAGGACTCACCCTGAGACGTTTTTGTCATCAAAGCCGGGGACTTACGCACTATCCCGTAAAAATCACTCGATTCGTCCCATGGGTCAGCTAAAATAGCGTCTTTCTTTTCGTTTCATTTCAAAAAGAGGAGCGTTTGCGTATGAATCATCCACTAGTGGGCATCGTGATGGGTAGCACCAGTGATTGGGATATCATGAAAAATGCGGCCCAGCAATTAAAAGACTTTGGTGTGGCCTACGATGCGCGCGCATTATCAGCACACCGTACGCCAGATCTACTGTTTGAGTGGGTGGATCAAATGGTTAGTAGCGGTGTTCAATGCTTTATCGCTGGAGCAGGGGGTGCCGCTCATTTAGCCGGTGTGGTCGCCGCTAAGACGGTCTTGCCCGTATTGGCTGTGCCGATTCCTTCCAAGCATTTAGGGGGTTTGGATTCTTTACTATCGATGGTACAAATGCCCAAAGGTATTCCCGTTGCCACCTTTGCCATAGGCGACGGTGGCTCCGCCAATGCGGGGCTATTTGCTATCTCACTGTTAGCGCTACAAGACAAATCCTTGGCACAAAAATTATTAGCCTTCCGCGACAAACAAACTGCTGCCGTCAAAGCAGCCACCTTGCCTAGTCTTTAACAAAAAATCGGGGCTTAGCCCTTTTATTCCTTATTATTCTCTTTAACCCTCATCATGACGAACGCCATTCTCCAAACTCAACTCAAGAGCCTGCCCTTTTTACACCGCGGTAAAGTGCGTGACTTATATGCGGTTGGCAACGATAAATTGCTCGTTGTACAAACCGATCGATTATCGGCTTTTGATGTGATTTTACCTACCCCGATTCCCGGCAAAGGCCAGGTCCTCACGGAGCTTTCTAATTTCTGGTTTAAAAAATTAGCCCATGTCATCCCGAACCACTTAACCGGCATCGATCCGGCGAGTGTTGTGTCCGAAGAGGATAGGGCAGTGGTGAGCGGTCGTTCGATGGTCGTTAAAAAATTGCGCCCTTTATTAGTCGAAGCGGTCGTGCGCGGCTATCTCATCGGCTCTGGTTGGAGTGACTATAAAAAAACGGGTTCGGTTTGTGGCATCCGCTTGCCACAAGGCCTAGAGCAAGCGCAAAAATTGCCCGAAGTGCTCTTCACTCCCTCTTCTAAAGCGCCGGCCGGTCAACATGATGAAAACATTACCTATGCTGATGTTGAGGCCTTGGTGGGAAGCGCTTTAGCGGCTCAAATACGTGATGTTTCCATTCGGCTTTATTCTGAGGCAGCCGATTTTGCTGCCACCCGTGGCGTGATCATCGCAGACTACGAAGTGGTGAAAAGGATCCTCGTGTGGTTGATACACCGAGGACGTCGACATCACGAGAACCGCCTTAGCTCTGCGGCAGTGTTCCATTAAGAACACTGAACTTTGCGC
>CAITMU010000021.1 GCA_903893565.1 uncultured beta proteobacterium
GGTTCAGATTTTGTGGAAATGTTTGTCGGGGTCGGTGCTGCTCGGGTGCGTGATATGTTTGAGAATGCAAAAAAACATTCCCCGTGCATTGTGTTTATTGATGAGATTGATGCGGTAGGTCGTCAGCGTGGTGCCGGTCTAGGGGGGGGCAATGATGAGCGTGAACAAACACTCAATCAACTCCTCGTTGAGATGGATGGCTTTGAGGCGACCTCCGGTGTCATCGTGATTGCGGCGACCAACCGTCCCGATGTGCTAGACCCGGCCTTGATGCGCCCGGGTCGTTTCGACCGCCAAGTGGTGGTTCCCTTGCCCGATATTCGGGGCCGTGAACAAATTCTTGTGGTTCATATGCGTAAAGTGCCCATCGGCCCCGATGTGAAGGCCGATGTGATTGCCCGTGGTACGCCCGGTATGTCGGGGGCTGATTTGGCTAATCTTGTCAATGAGGCAGCGTTGTTTGCAGCACGTAGCAATAAGCGTTTGGTGGATATGGAAGATTTTGAGCGATCAAAAGATAAGATTTTCATGGGTGCAGAAAGAAAATCCATGGTCATTACTGAGGAAGAAAAACGAGCCACCGCTTACCACGAGTCAGGGCACGCCATCGTGGGTGTGTGTTTGCCAGGCATTGACCCGATTCACAAGGTCACTATTATCCCTCGCGGACGTGCGCTGGGTCTGACATGGGTGTTGCCTGAGCGAGATCGGATTAGTCAATACAAAAAACAAATGCTCGCACAAATCAGTTTTCTTTTTGGTGGACGTATTGCCGAGGAGCTTTTTGTGCAAGATATTTCTACGGGCGCATCCAATGACTTTGAACGGGCGACTCAATTAGCCCGGGATATGGTGACCCGTTTTGGTATGTCCGACTCCATGGGACTCATGGTATACGGTGAAAATGAAGGCGAAGTGTTTTTGGGTCGCTCGGTGACCACAACCAAGAATATGTCTGAAATTACCTTGCAAAAGGTAGACGCTGAAATCCGTCGCATCCTTGATCAGCAATATCGAGTGGCGCGTCAGATTATTGAAGACAATCGCGATAAGGTCGAAGCGATGACCCAGGCGTTGATGGATTTTGAGACGATTGATGCCGATCAGATCAAAGACATTATGGCCGGTCGTATGCCTCGCCCTCCTAAGCCCGTACAAGCGACGCCACCACCCCCTGCTTCGGGAGCAACACCGACGACCCCGACCGCTCCAACAACCCCAGCAGCCACTGAAACCTAACGCGTTTCTGCCCTGTCAGTATTGGCAGGGTGGGATCGGTAGAGTAGTGAAGCGATGATGGTTGAAAAAAAGGGTCTTTAGCGGATCTCCCTTTTTTTGTAAAATCAATACGAGTTCAATTCCTATACCAATGCCCAAGGGTTTTTTTTTCTCTAAGGGAAATGACGGTGAGTCTTTTTTTCTGTCACCCCATTATTCACTGATTGGGTTCTCATGAGACCTGAATTCTTACGTTGTGGTGCTTTTCGTTTTTCATTAGAGCGTCCTTTGATTATGGGCGTGATCAACGTGACCCCCGATTCTTTTTCTGATGGGGGGGAATTGGTTGATCCTCAATTGGCCATTGATCGGGCTAAAATTCAGCTCGAACAGGGGGCTGATATCCTTGATATCGGTGGCGAATCAACTCGGCCCGGAGCTGCGCCCGTGAGTTTGGAAATGGAGCGGCGGCGAGTGTTGCCAGTCTTGGAGGCGTTGTTGCCCCTGGGGGTGCCGATTTCGATTGATACGCGTAAACCGGCATTCATGCGGGAAGTATTAAACCTGGGCGCCTCGATGATCAATGACGTGAGCGGATTTGGTGAGCCCTCTGCCCTCGAGGCTGTTGCAGAAACCGAGTGCTGCTTATGTATCATGCACATGCTGGGGGAACCGAATAATATGCAAAATCATCCCCAGTATGACAATGTTGTTGAAACGGTCACACAATTTTTAGCCGGGCGGGTAGCACAAGCCCTAGCAGCTGGTATTTCACGTGAGCGGTTGGTCATTGACCCGGGTTTTGGTTTTGGTAAAACCTTAGATCACAACTTAAGCTTACTCGGTCATTTGTCCCAAATTGCGGATTTACAATGCGCCGTGTTGGCCGGGTTATCTCGCAAAAGTATGCTGGGCACTCTCACCGGCCATGCGCCACGTGACAGAGTCCATGCGAGTGTCGCTGCTGCTCTCATTGCGGTACAAAATGGCGCTCATATCGTGCGAGTGCATGACGTGGGTCCCACACGCGATGCGTTAACATTGTGGGCAGCACTGCAGCCGCACATTCAAGTGCGAAGACCGGAGGAGTAGCGTTTATGAGTCGAAAATATTTTGGTACTGACGGGGTGCGGGGGCGAGTCGGGCAATTGCCGATTACTCCAGAATTTGTTATGCACTTAGGTTATGCCGCGGGGGTCGTATTAAGTGAGCTTAAAAAGGGCGATAAGCCCGTGGTATTAATAGGCAAAGATACTCGAGTGTCGGGTTATTTGCTGGAGTCTGCGCTACAGGCAGGCTTTACCGCGGCAGGGCTCGATGTGTTATTGGTGGGACCCATGCCGACGCCGGCAGTGGCTTATTTGACCCGGGCCTTACGCTTGTCCGCAGGTGTTGTGATTAGTGCGTCACATAATCCTTATTATGACAATGGAATAAAATTTTTTAGCTCCGACGGCTTAAAGTTACCCGATCCCGTGGAGTTGGCTATTGAGGCCCACATCGATCAGCCCTTACGGTGCCAGTCCTCTGATCACTTGGGCAAAGTGCGACGCATTAACGATGCCTCTGGCCGTTATATTGAGTTTTGTAAAAGTACGTTTCCCTCCGATTTGAGTTTAAAAGGCTTAAAACTGGTTGTCGATTGCGCCCATGGCGCAGCCTACCAAGTCGCCCCCCCCATCTTTCATGAGCTCGGAGCCGAGGTGATTTCCATCGGGGTTCAGCCCAATGGCTTTAACATCAATGACAAAGTGGGCGCAACGAGTGTGCAGGCTCTACGCGAAACGGTGCTTGAAAAAGGGGCGGATCTGGGACTTGCACTCGATGGAGATGGGGATCGGTTGGTGATGGTGGATTCACGTGGCAGGGTCTACGACGGGGATCAATTACTCTATGTGATCGCAAAAGACGTGCAAGCCCGAAAAAACTTGGTCGGCGGTGTGGTCGGCACGCAGATGAGTAATCTGGCTTTTGAGTTAGCTTTACGAAGAGCAAAAATTCCATTTGCCCGGGCTCAGGTGGGGGATCGCTATGTGTTGGAGATGATGCGCCAAAGGGGCTGGCGTTTGGGGGGGGAGAATTCGGGGCACATCCTTAGCCTTGATCAACATACCACGGGGGATGGGATTATCGCTGCATTGCAAGTGCTAAGAGCCTTATGCCAATCTAAACAAACGCTGGCTGAGGCCTGTAAAGAGGTCGTGCTCTACCCGCAGGTCCTCATCAATGTGCCTATTAAAAACAAACAAAGCTTTAATCATCATCCGGGCGTCAGTGCCGTGATTAAAAAAGCCACTCAGGCCTTGGGGACCAACGGGCGTGTGTTGTTGAGGGCCTCTGGCACGGAACCCTTGATCCGAGTCATGGTGGAAGCCCAATCTCGCGCGATGGCTAACCGTTGGGCTACCTCCATCGCTACCGCGGTGAAGAAAGCCGCTAGCTAGCCGATCGATGTAAGCGATGCGAACGAAAGGTCAGTGATTGGTTGGGCAGATTAATAATACGAAAAAAATTGGCATTCACGAATATCGAATCGTCAAAAGGTTAAAGGGCGAAATCTTATTGCCGCATTTTTTTTATAAAATAACGGACCACTTTTATTTTTTATTTTAGCCCTCCAGGTTCATCCGGAATTTTGTGTAGGCAACGAACTGGCGTAGAATTCCTGTTTTTTTACGGATAAACGATCATGATGCTTTCCATTCCAGACATGAGTCCCCGAGCCGATAGAGTGCATGTTAAACGAGATAACGAAACTGAGACTTGGCGCAGTGATTTTACAGAGCGAAAAGCTGACGTGCCGCAATTGCTCATGGTCGAACAACCTATTCCAGGTTCTAAAATCCTCTCCCATTTTCATGGCGTTGATCAGTTTCAGGTAGTCGTTAAGGGGGAAGGGAAATTGGGTCAACAATCCGTCGGCCCCATCAGTCTTCACTATACCAATCGTTTTACGGGTTATGGTCCGATTCAGGCTGGAGCGCAAGGCATGGCCTACTACGTATTGCGTCCTGGCTTAGCGGTGAGTGGCTCGCATTACCTTCACGTGCCCGAAGAGCGGGCAAAAATGCCCCGAGGGGGAAAGCGTTTTTTTATGGCCGATCATCTAACGGTCAAAACGGCCTCTGAATTAGCCGCACTGACTAAAGCGCATATCGAAACCTTATTTTCGGTGACAGAGTCAGAGGTGGACGCCGGTATATTCGCTCAAATGTTGTGTTTGCCGCCTCACGCGGTTCACCAAGGCTCCGATCCGCAACTGGGAGGGGGGCAGGTATTTCTGGTGCTAGGGGGGTGTTTGTTGCATCACCAAGAGACCTTGGCCGCACCCGCAGGCGTTGCGCTCACGCGTGATGAGCCCGCTTTGTCCTTTAGTGCCGGTGAGTCGGGCTTGCAAGTCTTGATGCTGCAATACCCGCTTCGTGAAGCATGATAGGCAGTCGTGGTTTTTTAGGGTTTTCTGTCTCGTTGCTCGGTTTTTTTTTCTCCTCAGGCGGGCAAGCACAATCACTGAAGCCTTACCCCACTAAACCAATTCGCTTGGTGGTGGGGTTCGCACCCGGAGGCGGAGCCGATAGTGCTGCGCGTCTAGTCGGGCAAAAGCTAACCGAGTTGATGGGGCAGCCCGTTGTTGTGGATAATCGCGCAGGTGCTGGCGGGAATGTGGCGGCAGAAATCGTGGCTAAATCGGCCCCCGATGGCTATACCCTTCTTTTTAGTAGTCCAGGGGCGATCGTCATAAACCCTGCAATGAAAATGCGCTTGGCATTTGATCCCACCAAAGATCTCGCGCCGTTAACTTTAGTGGCTTCAGGTCCTAATGTGTTGGTGTTACCTCCCCAATTCAAAGCCAATAGCGTAAAGGAGTTAATTCAATTAGCCGCTACTCGACCAGAGAAATTAAGTTACGCCTCCTCTGGCATCGGTAGCACCCCATTTTTGTCAGCTGAGTTATTTAAAATAATGGCTAAAGTGGATCTACTGGGCGTGTCTTATAAGGGGGCAGGTCCTGCGGTCATTGATTTAGTCGCTGGTCGTGTCGACCTCATGCTCGTTTCCGTGCCCTCCATTCTGACTCAGTTGCGTGCGCATCGTTTAAAGGCCTTGGCCGTGACTTCATTAAAGCGTTCGGAATTATTGCCAGAGTTGCCCACTTTGAATGAATCAGGCCTACCGGGTTATGAAGCGGGGGTTTGGTGGGGAATGCTTTGCGCCTCAGGCACTACCGATTCGGTCGTCAATACCTTAAGTCAATCCATACTACGAGCGTTACGTCAACCGGAGATGATTGGGAAATTGGCGGCTGATGGTGTTGAGGTGGTAGGCAGTCGCCCACAGGAATTTGGACAGTTTATGCGTCGCGAAACGGATAAATGGACCCAGGTGATCGAAAAATCAGGAATCAAGGCCAATTGATCATGACACCTACTCAAAGCAAGGGATTGTGGTACTTTCGTTGACCCACTGCACTGGGCCCTGTAAAATCGCGCGGATTCACTCAAGGTAGATTTTTAAATGCGTCGTCGGCTCGTAGTCGGAAATTGGAAGATGAATGGCAGCTTGGTAGCAAATCAAGCATTGCTTAAGTCATTGATCGAATTGTTAAAACCCATTTCCTCTGTGGATTTTTCAGTGTGCGTGCCTTATCCTTATTTGTCGCAAGTGGCTGACTTATTGCGAGCCACTTCGATTGCTTGGGGTGCGCAGGACGTTTGCGAATTCGGTAACGGCGCCTATACCGGAGAGGTTTCAGCCTCGATGGTGGCTGAGTTTGGTTGTCAATATGTCATTGTAGGGCACTCTGAAAGAAGATCGTTATTCGCCGATTCAGAGGCAAGAGTCGCGTTAAAGTTTAGTCAGGCGCAGGCGGCGGGCCTAACCCCCATTCTTTGTGTGGGAGAAACGTTGGAGCAAAGGGAGTCTGGGCAGATGGAGGCGGTGGTGGCGAGTCAATTGGATGCAGTGATTCATCATGCCGGAGTGGCATCTTTAGCCAAAGCCGTGGTGGCCTATGAACCGGTATGGGCCATTGGTACCGGAAAAACGGCCTCTCCCGACCAAGCGCAGGCGGTTCACGCCTTTATTCGATCCCACATCGGTGCTTTGAATGCGGTGGTGGCCCAGAATTTGTCTTTGCTTTATGGTGGGAGTGTTAAAGGGTCTAATGCGGCTGAGTTGTTTGCGCAGCCCGATATTGATGGTGGATTAATCGGGGGTGCGGCGTTAGTGGCCGATGATTTCGCTGCCATTGGCAAGGCGTTTGGTTAAAGTGTTTGGAGTTATTGGGGAACCCGCATTGAATAAAGTCGTGATTAATAGCGCATCAGAACGATCGGTTCGGTAAGGCTAAACGTAGCAGCGCTGTTTGATTCGACACTTAGCAGCAACTTTTGTAAAAAGGTTATTTATGGAAATTTTTGTTCTTGTTCTTCATATTTCGGTGGCTATTGGCATCGTGGGTTTGGTGCTAGTGCAGCACGGTAAGGGAGCTGACGTTGGGGCGGCCTTTGGTAGCGGCTCTGCGGGCAGTGTTTTTGGCTCTGCCGGTTCGGCTAACTTTTTAAGTCGTTTGACGGCTATTTTGGCGGTTATTTTCTTTTTAACCAGCATGGGGCTGACGTGGCTGACCAATTCCCATGGCCAAAAGCAAGGTGTGATGGATATTGCCGCTCCCACGGCAGCCGGTAAGGCTGACAAAGCGCCAGCGGCAGATAAGGCGCCAGCGGCAGATAAAGCGCCGGCAGTTGACAAAGCCCCTGCAGCCGATAAAGCGCCTGTAGCCGATAAAGCCCCGAATCCTGCACCTGCTAAGGGGACGCAATCCGGTGAGGTACCCAAGTAAATAGCTAATGGCTCAAACCGGATTGACCTCGTAATATTTTTTATGCCGTCGTGGTGGAATTGGTAGACACGCCGTCTTGAGGGGGCGGTGGCGAAAGCCGTGAGAGTTCGAGTCTCTCCGTCGGCACCAAGTTTGAAGAGATTGTTTTAGTTAAGTGGTTGAATATTTTTCGAAAAAACTAGAGTTTTCTGGTCCTGTGGGCCATAATTAACAGGTTAAAGAATTGAAAGTGGTCCGGATTCTTGATTGGTTTTAATTTATGCTTGAAAACTACTTCCCCATATTAATGTTTATTGCTGTAGGCCTATTGGTCGGTGCGGCACCGATTCTATTAGGGGGAGGACTGTCGCGTTTGTTGGGCACATATAAACCCAGCGCAGAAAAATTATCCCCCTATGAGTGTGGCTTTGAGGCTTTTGAGGATGCACGTATGAAGTTTGACGTGCGTTACTATTTGGTGGCTATTTTGTTTATCCTTTTTGATCTGGAAATCGCCTTTCTTTTCCCTTGGGCGATTGTATTAGGCGATCCCTCAGACCGTTTATTTCGCTATGTGGCGATGATGATTTTCTTGGGTATCCTGGTAGTGGGTTTTATTTACGAGTGGATGAAAGGGGCCCTTGACTGGGAATAAGGTAAATACACCTATGGGCGCGATCGAAGCACTGAACGAAAAAGGTTTTATCACCACTACGGCTGATTCGCTGATCAATTGGACGCGAACCGGTTCACTCTGGCCTATGACCTTTGGGTTGGCTTGTTGTGCTGTGGAGATGATGCATGCGGGAGCATCCCGCTATGATCTAGACCGCTTTGGTATTGTGTTTAGGCCCAGTCCCCGTCAATCCGATGTCATGATTGTGGCAGGCACCTTATGTAACAAAATGGCACCGGCTTTACGAAAAGTCTATGATCAGATGGCAGAGCCCCGATGGGTCATTTCCATGGGGTCGTGTGCTAATGGTGGGGGGTATTATCATTATTCTTACTCCGTAGTCAGGGGTTGTGATCGTATTGTGCCCGTAGACATTTACGTGCCCGGTTGTCCGCCCACAGCGGAGGCATTGCTCTACGGCATTATTCAATTGCAAAATAAAATTAAGCGAACCAATACCATTTCACGTTCATGAGCCGACTCTCCACATTAAAAGAACGGGCGCATAGCCTGTTGGGTGAGGCCCTGGTCAGTGCTGAAATGACATTGGATGCGCTCACCTTAGTGGTGAAAGCCGAATCGTTAGTCGATTGCGCTCTGAAGCTTCGTGACGAGCCCGAGCTTCGATTTGAGCAGATGATGGATTTGTGTGGCATGGATTACAGCCAGTATGGCGATGCGCATTGGCCAGGGCCTCGGTTTGCTGTGGTCTATCACCTCTTAAGCCTGACCCATAATCAACGAGTGCGCTTGAAAGTGTTTGCGCCCAACGATGAATTTCCAGTGCTGGATTCTTTGCTCGATGTTTGGCCCTCAGTCAATTGGTATGAACGGGAGGCTTTTGACCTCTATGGCATTATGTTTACAGGACACCCTGATTTGCGTCGTTTATTGACCGATTATGGTTTCATTGGGCACCCGTTTCGTAAGGATTTTCCCTTGTCAGGCAACGTGGAGATGCGCTACGACCCTGATCAACAGCGCGTGATCTATCAACCCGTGACCATTGAGCCTCGGGTCATCACGCCTCGAATTATCCGTGAAGAGCAATACGCTAACACCGAAGGCTTTCGCAAAGGATAATCATGGCTGAAATTCGCAATTACACGATGAATTTTGGGCCACAACATCCCGCCGCACACGGGGTGTTGCGTTTGGTGCTGGAATTGGATGGTGAAGTCATTGAGCGGGCTGACCCGCATATCGGACTATTACACCGGGCTACCGAAAAACTCGCTGAGAGTAAAACCTTTATCCAGTCGATTCCCTACATGGACCGACTCGATTATGTCTCGATGATGGTCAATGAGCATGCGTATGTGATGGCCATTGAGAAACTCACGGGTGTTCAAGTGCCTATAAGGGCGCAATATATTCGGGTCATGTTTGATGAGATTACCCGTTTATTGAATCATCTGTTATGGCTCGGAGCGCATGCGCTTGATGTCGGGGCGATGACCGTGTTTTTGTACTGTTTTCGTGAGCGTGAGGATCTTTTCGATACCTATGAGGCTGTGTCAGGGGCGCGTATGCATGCCGCTTACTATCGCCCCGGGGGTGTCTATCGAGATTTACCAGACACTATGCCGCAATACAGTGCCTCTAAAGTGCACAATGCCGCTGCGATTAAGGAATTAAACACTAATCGTCAAGGCTCATTGCTGGATTTTATCGAAGATTTTACGGCTCGCTTTCCCACTTATGTGGATGAGTATGAGACCTTGCTGACGGATAATCGTATCTGGAAGCAGCGCACCGTGGGAATCGGTGTCGTGTCACCCGAGCGTGCCAAAGCGTTAGGTTTCAGCGGCCCCATGCTTCGTGGCTCTGGTGTGGAATGGGATCTTCGGAAAAAGCAACCTTATGAAGTGTATGACAAGCTCTCTTTTGATATTCCGGTTGGCGTGAATGGTGATTGTTATGATCGGTATTTGGTGCGCATTGAAGAGATGCGTCAATCGAATAACATTATTAAGCAGTGTGTGAAGTGGTTAAGGAGTAACCCTGGGCCGGTGATGATTGACAGCCATAAGGTGGCGCCTCCGTCTCGCGTATCGATGAAACAGAACATGGAAGAATTGATCCATCACTTTAAATTGTTTACCGAAGGTATGCATGTGCCCGCTGGTGAGACCTATGCCGCAGTGGAACATCCGAAAGGCGAGTTTGGTGTGTTTTTAGTCTCTGATGGGGCCAACAAGCCTTACCGATTAAAAATTCGTGCA
Organism: uncultured beta proteobacterium; assembly: GCA_903893565.1. GTDB lineage: Bacteria > Pseudomonadota > Gammaproteobacteria > Burkholderiales > SG8-41 > UBA5216. The sequence goes on from CAITMU010000021.1 coordinate 9,941, forward strand.
CCGGGTTTTGCCCATTTGTCGGCGTTAGATGAAATGGCTCGTGGACACATGATTGCCGATGTGGTGGCGATTATTGGCTCTCAAGATATTGTTTTTGGTGAGGTGGATCGATGAGCGCGGTGAGTCCGTTAGTAGCCAGTGACAAGCGAGGCGACAGTGGTTCGCTCCTAAGTCGTGCATCATTGGACAAAATTGACAAAGCGGTGGCCAAGTATCCTCCCGAACAAAAGCAATCGGCGGTGATGGCGGCTTTAACGATTGCGCAAGACGAAAAAGGTTGGCTCTCCACTGAAACAATGGACTGTGTGGCCGAATATCTGCAGATGGCCCCCGTAGCGGTCTATGAGGTAGCGACTTTCTACTCGATGTATGATCTTAAACCGGTGGGTCGTCACAAATTAACGCTTTGTACTAATCTGCCGTGTGCCTTGCAAGGAGCTAATCAGACGGCGGCCTATTTGAAGCAAAAATTGGGCGTGGGTTTTGGTGAAACGACCCCAGATGGTCGCTTTACGCTGGTTGAGGGCGAGTGTTTGGGCGCTTGTGGCGACGCACCTGTATTGCTTCGTAATAGTAAGCAAATGCTTTGTGGGATGACACAGGAAAAAATTGATCGATTGTTAGAGGAGCTTCGCTGATGGGCTTGCCAGTAGCTCCTTTTACCAAAGGTTTGTATGGACCGGATGCCCTCATCATGAAGGATATTGATGGGCTTAACTGGCGCTTGAAAGACTATCAGGCGCGCGGGGGCTATGAGGCATTGCGCAAAATTATTCGCGAGAACATGACCCCTGATATGGTGATCGCGGAAGTTAAAAAATCGGTGCTTCGCGGTCGGGGTGGAGCTGGTTTTCCCACGGGCCTTAAGTGGAGCTTTATGCCCAAGCACATCGGTGAGAAATACCTGGTGTGTAATTCCGATGAGGGTGAGCCTGGGACTTACAAAGATCGAGATATTCTTCGCTATAACCCGCATAGCGTGATTGAGGGCATGACCATTGCGGCCTATGCCATGGGTATTCCTGTAGGCTACAACTATATCCACGGCGAAGTGTGGGAAGTGTATGAGCGTTTTGAAGAAGCCTTAGAGGAAGCGCGTGCGGCCGGATTGCTCGGCGCGCATATCTTGGGCTCTGAATTTAGTTTCCAGTTGCACGCCCACCACGGATTTGGCGCTTATATTTGCGGCGAAGAAACGGGGTTACTCGAGTCACTTGAGGGCAAAAAAGGTCAACCGCGTTTTAAGCCCCCCTTTCCAGCAAGTTTTGGTCTGTATGGTAAACCGACGACGATCAATAATACAGAAACCTTTGCCGCGGTGCCTTGGATCATTGTGAATGGTGCTGAGGCATTTCTGAATATGGGGAAACCCAACAACGGTGGCACCAAACTTTTTTCAGTATCGGGAGACGTGGCGCGACCGGGCAATTTTGAGGTTCGTCTGGGAACCCCCTTCGCGCAATTATTGGAAATGGCCGGTGGTATGCGTGATGGAGTGAAGATTAAAGCGGTGATTCCGGGCGGCTCCTCCATGCCGGTGATCCCGGGTGAAGTCATGATGGCCACCGACATGGATTATGACTCGATTGCCAAGGCCGGATCGATGTTAGGCTCTGGTGCAGTCATTGTGATGAATGAGACGCGCTGCATGGTTAAATCGTTGCTGCGCTTATCTTACTTTTACTACGAAGAGTCCTGTGGCCAGTGCACCCCATGTCGAGAGGGAACGGGCTGGCTTTATCGCATGGTCGATCGAATCGAGCATGGTAAAGGACGTAAAGAAGATCTCGATGAGTTAAACCGCGTGGCCGATAACATTCAGGGGCGCACGATTTGTGCCTTAGGGGATGCGGCTGCCATGCCGGTGCGAGCGTTTATCAAGCACTACCGCGATGAATTCCAATATCATATCGACCACAAGCGTTGTATTGTGGCCCCTTACCTTTAAAGCGTAATTGCCCATGCCCCTGGATATCGAAATCGACGGCCAGACCCTTCAAGTGCGAGAAGGCAGCACGGTGATGGATGCTGCCGTTCAGGCGGGCATCTACGTGCCACACTTTTGCTACCACCAAAAACTCTCCATTGCGGCCAATTGCCGTATGTGTTTGGTTCAAGTGGAAAAAGCACCTAAGCCCTTACCGGCTTGCGCTACCCCGGTGACCCAGGGGATGAAAGTCATGACGCATTCGACCCAAGCGGTGAATGCGCAAAAAGGGGTGATGGAGTTTTTACTCATCAATCATCCGCTCGATTGTCCAATTTGCGATCAAGGCGGAGAGTGCCGTTTGCAGGACTTAGCGGTCGGCTATGGTGGCAGTGGATCTCAATATCAAGAACAAAAACGTGTGGTCTCCAATAAAAATCTTGGTCCTTTGATTTCGACCGACATGACGCGTTGCATTCACTGCACGCGTTGTGTGCGATTTGGCCAAGAGATTGCGGGGGTGATGGAGCTAGGCATGATAGGCCGTGGCGAGCACTCGGAGATTATTAGTTTTGTGGGTAAGACAGTGGATTCGGAGTTATCGGGTAATGTGATTGATTTGTGCCCTGTGGGCGCACTGACCTCCAAACCGTTTCGCTACAGTGCAAGAACTTGGGAGTTGACCCGTAAGTCGAGCGTTAGCCCGCACTGCGGTTTAGGCTCTAACCTCACCCTACAGATTAAGCAAAATCGGGTGATGCGCGTATTGCCTCAAGACAATGAAGCCGTTAACGAGTGTTGGATTTCGGATAAGGATCGCTTTTCTTATGAAGGATTAAATAGTTCACAGCGCCTTGCGCGACCGATGATACGTCGCGCCGGGGTGTGGACTTCTGTTGACTGGGCTGAAGCGCTTGATTTTGTGGTGAGTGAACTGAAACGTATTAACACCACCTATGGCGCGCAAACGCTGGGTGCGCTGGCAAGCCCCCACCAAACCGTGGAAGAACTCTACTTACTGCAAAAATTCATGCGGGCGATCGGCTCAGATCATATCGATTTTAGAACGCGGCAAGTCGATTTTAGCGCTGATACGACACTTTGCGGCACCCCTTGGTTAGGGATGCCCATTAGTGAAATCTCGACGCTCGATCGGGCGCTCGTGGTCGGTTCCACGTTGCGCAAAGACCATCCTTTGTTAGCGCATCGGTTTCGACAGGCCACCAAGCGAGGTCTCAAGATAAGTCTCGTGCATGCGGTTGACGATGATTGGTTAATGCCCATTGCCCATAAGCACGTGGTTGCGCCTTCCAAAATGCTTAATGCCCTCGCGCAAATTCTGAAGGCGGCTCTTGAGATTAAAAATGTAGCGACTCCACAAAATCTTGTGTCCGCCTTGTCGGCTGTGGTGGTGAGCGATTCGGCTCGGGTCACTGCACAAAGCCTGTCAGATGGGAAAAAAGCAGCGATTTTTCTGGGTAACTTTGCCCAACACCATGCACAGGCCTCCTTGCTTACGCGCTTGGCCAATAGTTTGGCCGATGTTTTAGGCTGCCGTTACGGATTTCTCGGTGAGGCGGCCAACAGTGTGGGCGGTTATGTGGCCAAGGCTCGTCCCCTGTCTGGAGGCTATTCTGCAGCGGCCATGATTGATCAACCGCTAAAAGCCTATGTTTTGTTGGGCACTGAGCCAGAATTTGATCACCGTAATCCGGCCAAAGCGATTAACGCGATGAGACAAGCGGAGTTGGTGGTAGCGATGAGCGCCTTCCAACACGAGGCGATCAACTACGCTCATGTGCTTTTGCCTATCGCCCCTTTTACAGAAACGGCGGGCACCTTCATCAATACCGAGGGTCGTGTGCAAAGCTTCCAAGGTGTTGTACAGCCCTTAGGCGAGACCCGTCCGGCGTGGAAAGTATTGCGGGTGTTAGGCAACTTGATGGGGCTGGATGGATTTGAGTTTCAAAGTTGCGAAGAGGTGAAGGCAGAGGCCTTTGCCGGTGAATCGCTTCAGTTAAATAATCAATGTTCGAATCTAGAGGTTGAGTGGGATCACGTTTTAGGGCTTTCTCCACAGGCTGGATCGACTGTAGAGCGTATTGCTGAAGTGCCCTTGTATGCCGCAGATGCATTAGTGCGTAGGGCGCCTGCCTTACAAGCCACGAGTGAGGCTAAACCCGCGCTCGCTAGTATGAATCCTAAGCTAGCTGGCGAACTGGGCTTGCTTGCAGGTGATCAAGTGCGGGTCAAACAAGGTCTGGGTGAAGCGTTGGTGGGCTTTGTTCTTGATCCTCGTCTACCTGAGCAGTGTGTGCGTTTGCCCCAAGCGCTCGCGCACACCACGTCTCTGGGTTCAGTCGATGAGGCTATCGGTATGGAACGAGTCCCCGCAGAGTTGAGGGCTAACGCGTGAGTGATTTATTCCAACCTTTGGTAAGTCTGGGATACTCCCTTTGGGATGTCTTGGCCACCGTTGCCGTTAGTCTACTCGGACATGAACGGGCTCCCTACGCCTTGTATGCGTTCAAGACGCTCTTACTCATTCTTTGTATTGTCGTGCCGTTGATGCTTGCGGTGGCTTACCTGACGCTTTGGGAGCGTAAGGTGATCGGTTGGATGCAGATTCGTATTGGCCCTAATCGAACGACCTTTTTTGGCATTTCTTGGTTAGGCGGATTAGCACAACCGATCGCGGATGGATTAAAGCTTTTGGTGAAAGAAATTATTGTGCCCTCAGGGGCGAATAAAATGCTCTTTGTGGTGGCCCCCATTATGGCGATCATGCCCGCTTTGGCCGCGTGGGCGGTCGTGCCTTTTGATCCTGACATGGTGCTAGCCAATATCGATGCAAGCTTACTCTACATTATGGCCATTACCTCGATGGGCGTTTATGGGGTGATTGTGGCCGGTTGGGCATCGAACTCTAAATATGCCTTCTTAGGCGCTATGCGCTCAGCCGCACAGATCGTCTCCTATGAAATTGCCATGGGATTTTCGTTAGTAGGGGTGTTAATGGCCTCTCAAAGTCTTAATTTAGTGGATATTGTTCACGCGCAATCGAGCCGTTTCGGGCTCTTCGGATGGTATTGGATACCGTTATTCCCCTTGTTCCTTACTTATCTGATTGCGGGTGTGGCAGAGACCAATCGCGCCCCCTTTGATGTGGCTGAGGGAGAATCAGAGATTGTGGCAGGATTTCATGTGGAATACTCGGGGATGACCTTTGCGGTGTTTTTCTTGGCCGAATATGCCAACATGATTTTAGTGTCTGTGCTTTGCGCTCTCATGTTTTTAGGGGGGTGGTTATCTCCTTTCCCCGAGACGTGGGGCTTTTTAGGGGTGGCCAGTTTTGGATGGCTATTGGCTAAGGTCTTTTTGGTGGTTTCGACATTTTTATGGTTCCGCGCAACGTTTCCGCGTTACCGCTATGACCAAATTATGCGCTTGGGCTGGAAGGTGTTCATACCGGTGACGTTGGTGTGGATTGTGATTCTTGGGGCTTGGATGCAGACGCCTCTGTGGGTATGGTGGAAAGCATGATTGATAAAGTCAGTGGCTTTTTTCGCACTTTTTTACTCTTTGAGTTGGTCAAAGGCATGATGCTGACTGGCCGTTATCTCTTTGCACGTAAAATTACGGTGCAGTTTCCTGAAGAAAAAACCCCACAAAGTGGTCGCTTTCGGGGCTTACATGCGTTACGCCGTTATCCCAATGGGGAGGAACGCTGTATTGCTTGTAAACTGTGTGAGGCGGTGTGTCCGGCCATGGCCATTACCATCGAATCTGAGCAGCGTGAGGATGGCACAAGGCGTACGTCGCGCTATGATATTGATTTGACTAAATGCATTTTTTGCGGCTTTTGTGAAGAATCGTGTCCGGTAGACTCTATTGTAGAAACCCGTATTTTTGAATATCACGGGGAAAAGCGCGGTGACTTGATTTACACCAAACCGATGTTGCTCTCGATTGGGGATGCCTATGAGGAGCAAATTGCTAAGGATCGTGCGGCCGATGCACGGTTTCGCTGATAGGATTACAGTATAGTCACCATGAAAAGCCTTATGACGTTAAAAATAACATCACGGATAATGTATCAAATGTACCGAGTGTCCCGATTCGGACTCCCGACACTAACAGCCTTTCAAAACCATACCCTATCGGTTCCCCTTTACTGAAGCATATGACTTTCCAGACCCTCCTCTTCTACTTTTTGTCGCTCGTGTTAATCGCAGCCACCGTAGGGGTTATTACCTCGCGCAATCCGGTGAATGCCGCGTTGCTTCTCGTGTTGGCTTTTTTTACCTCCTCGGGCCTGTGGATTTTACTCGAAGCGGAGTTCCTGGCCATCGTGCTGGTGTTGGTCTATGTGGGGGCGGTGATGGTGCTGTTTTTGTTTGTGGTGATGATGTTGGATATTAATCTTGCCCGGTTGCGGGAAGGTTTTTGGCATTACCTGCCATTGGGGGCGGTTGTCGGGGTGACCTTGGTCATTGAAATGGGTCTATTGATCATCAGTCGCGGGGTGGGCTTTGGAGACTCGATGACTCCGCCAGACTTACCTCAAGGCTATAGCAATACCCGAGAGTTAGGCCTGCTGCTTTACACTGAATATGTCTACCCCTTTGAGATTGCTTCAGTGATCCTGTTGGTGGCTATTGTTGCCGCTATTGCTTTGGTGCTTCGTAAGCGTAAGCTGTCCAAATACGTCGACCCTGCCGCACAAATCGCGGTTAAGCGGCAAGATCGGGTTCGTATCGTGACCATGGCGAGCGAAAAACGCGAATCCTCAGATACGGATACCCCCGCATGATTACTTTGTCACATTACCTCGTACTGGGGGCCATCTTATTCGCGCTGTCGGTGATTGGGATATTTTTAAATCGTAAGAACATCATCGTACTACTGATGGCCATCGAATTGATGCTTTTAGCGGTGAATATGAATTTTATTGCCTTTTCTCGCTACTTGAATGATCCCTCGGGACAGATATTTGTGTTTTTTATATTAACAGTTGCGGCCGCAGAATCAGCCATCGGTTTGGCGATTTTGGTGGTGTTGTTCCGCAATCTGAATTCGATCAACGTTGAGGATTTAGACCAGCTCAAGGGATAGAGGCGGGCCTGTGAGCCCCCTAACGAATATGACAGCTATGCAAAAACTCTATCTCATTGTGCCCATGGCGCCCCTTGTCGGTGCGATGATCGCCGGACTGGCTGGCTGGGCCTTGAGCCGGCGTGCGGCCCATGTGGTGACGATATTTTTTATGTTGGTGTGCTTGGGCGGCTCGATTGCCGTTTTCTGGGACGTGATGCAAGGTCACGGCTTTAATGGCAACCTCTATACTTGGATGTCCAGTGGTAACGTGAACTTCGTGGTGGGATTTTTAATCGATCCGCTCTCCGCGACCATGATGATGGTCGTGTCTTTCGTCTCCCTTATGGTGCACATCTATACCATTGGCTACATGCACGAGGATCCAGGCTATAAACGGTTTTTTAGTTATATCTCACTTTTTACCTTTGCCATGCTGATGTTGGTGATGAGTAATAACTTCCTGCAGCTCTTTTTTGGTTGGGAGGCGGTGGGACTGGTTTCTTACCTACTCATTGGTTTTTGGTATACCCGACCCACGGCGATTTATGCCAACTTGAAGGCGTTTTTAGTCAATCGGGTGGGTGACTTTGGCTTTTTACTGGGCATAGCGCTGATCTTTATGTATTTCGGAACGCTTGACTACATTAACGTGTTCTCCCACGCCAAAACGTTATCAGGCAATACCATTGAAATTATTCCAGGCTTGACTTGGTCGCTCATGAGCGTGATTTGTATTTTGTTATTCATTGGTGCCATGGGTAAATCGGCACAATTTCCTTTGCACGTGTGGCTGCCCGATTCCATGGAAGGTCCCACCCCCATCTCGGCCTTGATTCATGCGGCTACGATGGTGACCGCGGGTATCTTTATGGTGGCTCGTATGTCGCCTTTATTCGAGTTATCCGATACGGCCTTAAGCTTTGTCATGGTGATCGGTGCGATTACGGCTTTTTTTATGGCGCTCATTGCCACTGTGCAATACGACATCAAACGCGTTGTTGCCTATTCCACCCTGTCTCAGTTGGGTTATATGACGATGGCGCTTGGGGCTTCAGCCTATTCGGCGGCGGTGTTTCATCTGTTTACCCATGCTTTTTTCAAAGCCGTGCTTTTCTTAGGCGCCGGCTCGGTGATCATGGCTATGCATCATGAACAGGATATGCGTAAGATGGGAGGGCTCGCCAAGTATCTGCCTATTACTTACGTCACGATGTTCATTGCCGCGATCGCGAATGCGGGCTTACCTCCGTTTGCTGGATTTTTTTCCAAAGATACGATTATCGAAGCGCTAAAAGTCTCCACCTTACCCGTTTCTGGCTTAGCTTATACCTTGGCTTTAGGGGGAGTCTTGGCGGGAGGATTTTACTCATTCCGGATTATTTTTTATGCGTTTCATGGCAAAGAACGCTTTGCAGACCCGCAGGATCCCGCCGTGTTGGCTTGTGAGGCGGAACGTGCGCATGATGAAGCCCATGCTGCGGCACATGGTCACGACGAGGACCATGGACATGGGCATAGTAACAAGCCTCACGAGTCGCCTTGGGTGGTGTGTTTGCCCTTGATCTTACTGGCCATCCCAGCCATTGCCTCCGGTTGGGTGATTGGTCAATTTGTTTTTGGAGACTATTTCAGTGATTCAATCTATGTCGACCATCGTCATCCCGCGCTAGAAATTCTGAAAGAAGAGTTTCATGGTGTGATTCCGATGATAGTGGGCGCTTTTACGGCCTTACCCTTTTGGCTTGCCATTACGGGAGGCGGCATTGCTTATTACCTGTATATTTTACGTCCTGATCTGCCGGCCGTTTGGCGCGCCCGATGGGGTATTGTGGTCACCGTATTGATGGAAAAATATGGACTAGATCGATTTAATCAATGGTTTTTTGCGGGAGGAGCCCGTTGCCTCGGTCAGGCTTTTTGGCGCGGAGGCGACGTCCTGTTGATCGACGGCTTATTGGTCAATGGGTCGGCTCGAGTGGTTGGTTGGTTTTCTCGTTTCGTTCGACGCTTTCAATCTGGGTATATCTACAATTACGCTTTTGCTATGTTGTTTGGCATCGTAGTGTTGTTGTCGATAACCTTGTGGACTTTATTACCTTAAAAAAGACAGACATCCATTAATGTACGCCTTACCTTTACTCAGTCTTTCGATCTGGATCCCCATCGGGTTTGGTCTGCTGGTATTGGCATCCGGCAATGAGCGAAATGCCGGTTTTGTCCGCATTCTTGCCTTGGTGGGTGCTTTACTCGGATTTTTAGTGACGCTGCCCATCTATGATGGATTTAGCGTGGCCACCCATGGATTTCAGTATGTCGAAGAACGAGAATGGATCGATACCTTTAACTCGAGCTACCATTTAGGGGTTGACGGCATCTCCTTGCTCCTCGTGCTGTTAAATAGCTTTACCACAGTGATTGTGGTCATTGCAGGATGGGAAGTCATTCAAAAGCGGGTGTCGCAGTACATGGCCGCGTTCTTGATTCTTTCCGGATTATTAAACGGGGTGTTTTGCTCCCTCGATGGCCTTTTGTTTTACGTGTTTTTTGAAGCGACCCTGATCCCCATGTTTATTATCATCGGAGTGTGGGGTGGGCCTAACCGTGTCTATGCCTCGGTTAAATTTTTCCTCTACACTTTGTTAGGGTCTTTGCTCTCATTGGTAGCGCTCATGTATTTATATTTTGCAGCCGGTAACAGTTTTTCATTGCAAGATATTTATGACACGCCCTTAGCCCTTGGTCCGCAGATATTCATTTTCTTAGCCTTTTTTATGGCTTTTGCGGTCAAGGTGCCGATGTGGCCGGTTCATACCTGGTTGCCCGATGCGCATGTGGAAGCGCCCACGGGGGGGTCAGTGGTTTTAGCGGCCATTATGTTGAAACTGGGTGGTTATGGTTTCTTAAGGCTATCGCTTCAAATTGTTCCGGATGCCTCACATGCACTGTCTGGCATGATGATCTTTTTGTCTTTGGTGGCGGTGGTCTATATTGGTTTGGTCGCCCTGGTGCAAACTGATATGAAAAAACTGATCGCCTATTCTTCCATTTCACATATGGGGTTTGTCACCCTGGGCTTATTTTTATTTAATGCGCAGGGTCTTGAGGGTTCAGTTTTGCAGATGATTTCCCATGGATTTGTGTCGGGCGCGTTGTTTTTGTGTGTGGGCGTTTTGTATGACCGTATGCATTCTCGTCAGATTGCCGATTATGGTGGCGTTGTTAACTCCATGCCGGTTTTTGCGACTTTCTTTATGCTCTTCGCGATGGCCAATGCGGGGTTGCCAGGAACCAGTGGGTTCGTTGGGGAATTTATTGTCATCATGGGGGCGATGCAAGCGAATTTCTGGTATGCCTTTGCCGCGGCCACTTCGCTGATTTTTGGTGCAGCCTACACCCTTTGGATGTATAAGCGAGTGGTGTTTGGTGCCGTCGCTAACGAGCACGTGGCGCAGTTAAAAGACATCAACTTACGTGAATTTTTGATTTTAGGATTACTCGCGGTGGCCGTATTGCTGATGGGCCTTTGGCCCAATCCGTTTGCTGAACTCATTCATACCTCGGTCACCGATTTGTTGGCCCACGTTATGCACAGCAAGTTGCCGATGCCATAATTTTAACGAATAGCCACCTACCCCAACACCATGCAATATATCCAGCCCCTTTGGCCAGCTTTCCCCGAGATCTTTTTGCTCGCCATGACGTGCGTGATCTTGGTGGCAGACCTATTCATCAGCGATGAGAATCGAGGAACAACATACTTTTTGACCCAACTGGCCCTTGCCGGCAGTGCTTTTTTGACGTGGTTTATTTCTCATCATCTGAACGCAGGTGACCCCATACGCACCTTTGGAGGGATGTTCGTCTCCGATATGATGTCCAATGTGCTGAAGATGACAACTTACTTAGGTGTGATGGCCGTATTGGTGTATTCAAGAAGTTATTTGATGGCACGCCACATGTTTAGAGGGGAGTTTTTTGCACTGGCCCTTTTTGCCACCTTGGGCATGCTCATCATGATCTCGGCCAATCATTTGCTGATTTTATATTTAGGCTTGGAGTTACTCAGCTTATCCTTGTATGCCATGGTTGCTTTACAGCGCGATTCTGCCAAGGCGACCGAAGCGGCAATGAAATATTTTATTTTAGGTGCTTTAGCCTCTGGTATGTTGCTCTACGGCATGTCGATGATCTACGGCGCAACCGGTTCGCTGGAGTTGACGCGGATGGCTTCTTTGATCGATGACAATGCGGCTAAAAATGTCGGATTAATACTGGGGCTCGTGTTCGTGGTGGCGGGGATCGGTTTTAAATTGGGTGCGGTGCCTTTTCATATGTGGATCCCCGATGTCTATGAAGGCTCCCCTACGGCAGTAACTTTATTTTTAGGTTCAATTCCTAAATTAGCGGCATTTGCTTTCATGATCCGGTTACTCGTTCAAGGGCTGGGTAACACCGATATTCAGATGCATTGGCAACAGATGCTGGTGGTGATGTCCGTGTTGTCGCTTGCGATCGGTAATATTGCCGCCATAGCGCAGACCAATCTTAAGCGTATGTTGGCCTACTCGACTATTTCGCATATGGGGTTTTTACTGCTAGGTATTATCTCCGGTGGCGTCAATGGCTACGTCTCCAGTATGTTTTACGCCATCGTTTATGTCTTGATGAATTTAGGTGCTTTTGGCATGATGCTGTTGCTCTCACGTGATGGCTTTGAGGCCGAACATATCGATGATTACAAAGGCTTAAACCAACGCAGTCCTTGGTATGCTTTTTTAATGCTCATTATTATGTTGTCCATGGCCGGTGTGCCTCCCTTGGTGGGCTTTTATTCAAAATTTTCCGTACTGCAATCCATTGTAGAAAATGGCAATATCGGGTTGGCGGTGATTGCAGTGATCTTTTCTTTGATCGGTGCTTTTTACTATCTGCGGATTGTCAAAGTCATGTATTTCGATGAACCTGTGGATACTTCTGTTATTGCGCCTCGCAATGATGCCAAGTGGTTATTGACCATTAACGCGCTAGCCCTCTTATTTTTTGGGCTTATGCCACAGTCACTGATGGTGTTGTGCGCTAATTCTATTCTTGGCTCGTTGTAACGATTTCGCAGTTCTCCCCCCCTTATTTTTTTGGTTGCCGGATGAGCCTACCCAAAACCCCTCCGATTGAGGGTGCTTCGGATTTTACGGAGCGCTGCCTACAGTCAAAGACCGTTTATCAAGGGCAGCTCTTACATGTGATTCGCGATTCTGTACAATTGCCCAATGGTGCGGAAGCGATAAGGGAATATATCCGCCACCCGGGGGCTGCGATGATCATTGCACTTTTGGATGACAAAACGCTCGTCTTAGAACGCCAGTTTCGTTACCCCTTGGGTCAACATTTTATCGAGTTACCCGCTGGTAAAATCGATCCAGGTGAAGCGCCTTTGCAAACCGCACAGCGCGAGTTACTCGAAGAGTGTGGTTATACCGCCAAACGGTGGCGACATTTAACCACCTTGCACCCCTGTATTGGATTTGCTGACGAAAAAATTGAATTATATTTAGCCGAAGATTTGACGCGGGTGCCCCGTCAACTCGAGGCGGATGAATTTCTTGAAGTCTTACACGTGCCGATTGCGACCGCCATGGACTGGATTCGGGAAGGGAAAATTACCGAGGCTAAGGCCGTCACGGGGCTGCTGTGGGCTGAAAAAATCACCCAAGGCTTGTGGTAAATTTTTTTCACATTCGTGTTTGCTGTTGATCTTAATCCCCTTGCTCTGTCGATCCACATCAAATCTAAGTCTATTTTTTTCATTCCTTGGTCTGCACGGCCTTTCGGACTGATGGCAAAAAAGAAATAATAAAACGTCATATAGGTATCTTAAAATAATTTAAGAACCCATTAACTGATTTTAAATGAAATCCCTGTCACCTCCGCCCTTGCCTGTTATGCACAGTCTGACCCGCCTAAGCCACGCAATTTTTCTTGCACGTCGGCGCAAGCACCTGACACAGGAAGATATGGCTGAAGGCATGGGCGCGTCGGCCAACACTTTGCGGCGGATGGGGGCTCGCCACCCAGGCACCGCACTGGTTCAGTTGAGCATGAGACATCGATATCATTGAAAAAATGATGAGAACTTTGAGCCCCCCCAATACAATAGAACGTAAGAAAAAAATGGGTCATCTCCTCATTGCATTAAAGGCATTGAAGAAAAGTGCGTTTTTTGATGAGCTCAGCTCTTGAGCTTGGGGTGATGGGTTGTTCTGTATCGCTGGTTTATCGCGCGAGCCGGTTAAATAAATTGTTGGGTGTTCTGAGCTTGGATGCGCTTATTTTTCCTTCTTTTCCTCTGGCAAGGCGGGTAAGCTTCTTAGATAAGCGATTAAAGCTTTGAGATCTTCCTTCGTGAGTTGACCGGTGCTGTTGTTAATCACCTCTCTCA
>CAITMU010000022.1 GCA_903893565.1 uncultured beta proteobacterium
CGGCGGGCATGGTAGTATTGGCCTGTCGAGTTGAGTCGGCAGAAGGTTCAAGTATGGTCTCGCCCCAAACCAGGGGACTCAACCGAGGCCATTCTTGAGCCTTTTTTGTTGTCTCGCTCGACCGCCCAATCTGTTGCGATAAGCGGCAGGGATTGGGGGATAGACCGTACTGTTGGGACATAGCGTTGAGACACGGTCAGGGGCGGCGAAGCTAGCACCCCGTACGCGAACGGCTGGCGAGGCGACTGGCTCCATACCGCTATCGTAAAGGAACCCACCATTGGCAGGGATGCTCTTGTTATGGCTGAGGTTCCTCCCACCACCCGCTGTTAGTTGTGAAGACCCTAAATCATCCGGTGTCTTAGACTACAGTTATAGAACCCAGTCATAGACAATAGATATGGAAATCACCCGAGAATGCACGTGTAAGCCTGAGGATAGACACGTTATGTTGTTGACAGGCAGGCTCGCGTGCGAGCTCTGTCCGGAGGCTGCGATAGAACGTGATGCTGTAGATCTGCTGATGCACGATCACCCGGCAAAAATGGCCGGCGCGCTGATAGGGCTGGCCGCGTCAGCAGGCAAAGCCCATGCAGAAACAGTGCGACAACGGGCGATCTATCTGTGGCGATTACGCCACTAGAACTACGATTGTTGCGTAATTACAACCACAATCTAATCTGATAATTGTCTAATTGACTCACTGCAATTCGCAGTGCAATAGGGAGTTCCTACATGAATCAGCAAGTCAAATTGTGCATTAACTGCACGCACTACAGCCCGCCAGAACATTCATTCCAGTCACCGGAACAGTTTAGCCGTTGCGCGGCTGGCGACAAGTTCAACGTTGTGACGGGCACGCCTATCAAAAGCTTCTGCGACATCAACCGTAACAAGTACGGCATTTGCGGCCCAGAAGCGATCCTGTACGTCGCCAAGGTCGAGGTGACCCATGAGTGACTTTGACCCTGAAGTTCGCAATACGGGCTTGTGGGCCACGGATGCCGCCCGCATCAGCAAGGGCGAAGCGGTGTCTGTCGTCTTAGAGCGCCAGGGAAAGCTGGCCCCGCCCGATCTGTCTGGCATTGAAGCAGTCCAGATGGGTCACGTTATGCAACCCATAATCGGCAAGCTGGCCGCGCAGGCTCTGGATATGGAGCTGGAGCCTGAGGACGGTATCGCGGTTCACCCGCGACTGTCCTACATGAAGTCTCATACCGACTTCAGAGGTGACGGCCTGCTGGTTGAGGCGAAGAACCTTAGCGCATTTGCTGCTAAGCAATTTGACAAAGACCAGAACATTGTCCCGTTTTATTACCGGGCGCAGTGCATTCATGAGGCTGCGTGCTGGGGAGTTGATCGCGTGGTGCTGGCGGTGCTGTTCGGCGGTCAGAATTTTGAGATGTTTGACTTGCGATTTACCCAGCATGAGATTGATGTTCACTGCGTTGAGATGGCCCGCATCTGGGCGCACGTCGTTGGCGGCACGATTCCAGAGCCGAGATCCGTCGAGGATTGCAAGCTCGCCTATTCGGTCAGCAATCCCAGCGTTTCTATTGCCACTCAGGCAGTCGAGAGGGCCGTCCAATCGCTCAAGACCATCAAGGACGATATCAAGAGGCTGGAGAGCGCAGAGGCCGATCTACAGGCCCAGATTCTCGCGTGGATGGGGCGACATGAGGCCCTTGTCACAGTTGGTGATGAGGTACTGGCAACCTGGAAATCCAGTAAAGCCAGCAAGAAGTTCGACGCGAAGCTGTTCCAAACCGCAATGCCAGACATTCACGCGCAGTTCATTGTTGAGCAGCCCGGTTCACGCCGGTTTCTGATCAAGTGAGGTTGATATGAAATCAGGAAGACTTACTTATAATAAAAATCTTTGTTTGGGAGAAGTTGTACTTCCACAAGATTGGATTCAACATCCTTACGTTTTTAGATTAGATTGCATCCGTGATTGGATATATGATTTGCAAAAAGAATTTGATTCTATTGTGAAACATCATGATGAATCAAGGGCTTTTATGAAACACGTTCAAAAAAGAATGGATCAAGTTGCCGATAAAATTAGCAACGACATTGCAAAAACAGTATACGGACCAAACACGGAGGAAGAAAATGAGTAATGAATTGGTCCCTATCGGGGATATCGAAAGGATGGCATCTGCCATTGCAAAGTCCGGTCTGTTCGGGATGAAGACGCCTGAACAAGCGGTCGCGCTGATGCTGATCGCGCAGGCAGAGGGTATGCACCCTGCTATCGCAGCAAGGGACTATCACGTGATCCAAGGCAGGCCCGCCCTTAAGGCGGACGCAATGCTGGCCCGTTTTCAGACGGCAGGAGGCAAAGTCAACTGGACTAGCTATACGGATGAAAACGTTACCGGCGTGTTCAGTCACCCGGCAGGCGGTAGCGTCGAGATCGCCTGGACTATGAAACAGGCTCGCAGTATCGGCTTGGGCACAAAAGACAACTGGAAAAACTATCCCCGTGCAATGTTGAGAGCCAGGTGCATCTCAGAAGGTATCCGTACCGTCTACCCGGCTTGCGTTGCTGGCGTTTATACGCCCGAGGAGGTACAGGATTTTGAGCCTCAGAAGCCGCAGAAGGTTAAGGATATGGGTAAGGTAGTTCCTGCTGTGGACAAGCCGCTGGTGGAGGTTCTGGAGGCTCCTGCGCCTACTGACGAAGACATTCCGGGCATCCCGATCTACGTGCCAAGCATGGAAGAGCCGTTTTCTACTCACCCGACCGAAGAAGACTGGATCAACAATTACGCGGCGCTGGTAGTTCGCATTCAAGCGGCAAAGAAGATGTCAGAGGATCAGAAGGTGGAGAAGCTGGCTAACCTCAGAGCCTGCAATGCTGACCAGCTCACAATTATGTCCCCCATGGATCGTCTGAATTTGAATGCTGCAATTTCGGCAGCAGGAGGAACGCCCGAGCGGTTCCCAAAGCAAAGCAAGGAATTCGAAGAGATGGAATTCCAGTTGATGGAGCAGCAAAACAACACTCGGCACCGCGACGAAGAGTAACATCTGCCCCCGGTATGTCAGTCTACGGATTGCAGCATATCGGGGGGCTAATCCTTAAATTGAGGAAATAGAATGGCGACACATATTGAACAGCCCGGAAAGGGCGTGATGTTCTGGGAAGCACCGGAAAAGAGAAAGTCTGAGAAAGGCCCAGACTGGAAAGGATTCCTGATCCTGAAGATGGACTACAAGGCCGGCGAGAAGCTGCAACTGTCTGGATGGCGCAAACAGACGGCATATGGCGATCTGGTAAGCCTGTCTGAGGACACTTACTCGAAAGAAAAGAGGGAAGGCGCAGCGCAGGAGAAAGAGGCCGAGCGCCACGTTGTGCGGGAAGTCACGCCTAAATACGCGAGGGCAGCGGCTACCCGGGCAGATCTAGATGATGATATACCTTTTAACTAGAACGGGTCTATAATGGTTGTGTCACCACGCACAAGGACACAACATGATTCGTTCTAAACAATGCTTCAAGTGCCAGACCGTCAAGCCATTGGAAGAGTTTTACAAGCACCATGCAATGGCTGACGGTCATGTTAACAAGTGTATATCCTGTAATTTAAACGATGTAAAAATTCATAGAGAAAAAAACATTGAAAAAATTAGGGAATATGATCGTCAAAGATCAAAAAACAAAGAAAGAATTGCCCAAGCAACGCTTATCAATAAAAATTGGCGGAATGAAGACAAAAGAAGAGTTAAAGCTCATAACGCAGTTTCTCGCGCTATAAAATCTGGAAATCTTCTAAAGATGCCGTGTGTCAGGTGTGACAATGAAAAATCTGTTGCACACCATGAAGACTACGACAAACCGTTAGAAGTGATGTGGCTTTGTCAACCATGTCACAAACAAAGACACAAGGAGTTGTTACTAAAATGATCTGCGAAAAATGCTATACGCTTGTTTGTGCTTGTTTCGTGGAAGTTCATAACAGGCAACCGCCTGGCAAGCAGTTTTACTTGTTGCCAGACGATCCAGACGAAGAAGATGTTGAGCGAGCCAAGAAAACTTACAAAGAATTTTTGGCTGATCACAAACTCAAAACGGGGTATTCATGAAATCTTGCTGGGATTGCAAATATTGTGTGATGGAGGTTATTGATGAGCAAACAGATGATGAAGAAAAGATTGGAAGCTGCCGGTACGGCCCTCCTCAGGTCGAACAATCAAGCCTCGATGCAGTCTTTCCCTACGTCACCGCCGAACACTGGTGTTTCAAGTGGGAGCCTCAAGATCAGTGAAGTGCCGGTGCCGAAAGACAATCTGTTTGATCACCGCATTTTTGATTTCACTAAAACCGTCGAGCGTATGCGTTGCATGGCAGCATTTGAGCGTGCGTTAGACATTTTTAAGGAGCAAGTGCTTTTAAATGTAAGGCATGAACTAGACCGTGCCGAGAAAAAAGAAAGAGAAATCCCCCCGTCTTCACTTTACGATTGACGACAAACCCGAATGCGAAAAGTGTGTGTGGCATCTGTGGTGGCGACCGGACTTCCTTACAAAAAGTCCTTACGCTGGATGCTGCTCACACGAATCCGCGCTCAAGTACAACCAAGGCGTTATTTGGCTCGCAATATCGGCCAGAGAAGTTTGCCGAGGTAGAAAATTCATTTACAAGGATGTACCACATGATTCAAGACCTTCTGAAACAAAAAGAAGCACTGGAAGCACAAATCGCAGCACTCAAAAAAGAACATCGTGAAGATGCAATCGCAAAATGCCTTGACATCATTAACGATCACGATTTGACTGCCGAACACCTTTTTGGCAAGAAAATGAAAGCTGTTAAACCCGCTGGAATTGCGAAATACACAGACCCGACTACCGGCAAGACTTGGACTGGCCGTGGCCGTCAGCCGAACTGGTTTAAGGCTGCAAAGCCCGAGCAAATGAACGGCAACGCCAGCTACTGATGGCAACGTCACCTACCCAGAGATCACTCGCGTACTTGCGCGAGCTGGGCTACTACTGCGAAGTAGTGGAGCACTGGAACAGTTTTACGAACCAGCGGAAAGATCTTTGGGGATGGTGCGACATCCTTGCTCTGCGTCGAGATGAAGTGCTGGCGGTACAAACCACTGCCAGCGCCGTCTCTGCTCGCGTTAACAAGATTTTGGCTGCTCCCAATTTGAATGCAGTGCGGGAGGCTGGAATCAAGATTCACGTACACGGCTGGATTCGTCAGCCTATAAACAAGACCCGTAAAAAGGTCACCTACAAACTCAGAATCGAGGACTTATCGTGAAAGGTGGATTTGCTTTGAAACCCCAGGCACACGTCATGATTGCCACACCCATGTACGGCGGTATGTGCAGCGGCTACTACACACAATCCTTGATCCAAACGGCAATGATGTGCGCCAACAAGGGCATCAAGATGTCGTTTGCGGCCATGTTCAACGAATCGCTGATCCAGCGTGGCAGAAATGCTCTTTCACGCCAGTTCATGCAATCAGAAGCGACTCACCTGTTCTTTATTGACGCTGACATCCGCTGGAACTTTGATGATGTACGCACGATGATCGAGGCCGACAAAGACATCCTATGCGGTATCTATCCCAAGAAAGAGATCAACTGGGAAGGCGTCCAGAAGGCCGCGCAATCAGGAGTTGAGACTCAGAACCTGAAAGGGTACAGCGGCGCTCTGGTGGTCAATCTGGTGGACTACAAGGGCACTACTACGGTAGCCCGCGACAAGCCTGTGGAGATCTGGAACGGCGGTACAGGCTTTATGTGCATCAAACGCGAAGTGATGGAGAAACTTGCAGAGTTGGTGCCGGTCTATAACAACGATGTGGTGGATCTGAGCGGCCAGATGGCAGCAGGCGACAAGATCACTGAATACTTTGCTTGCAGCATTGAAGAAGGTACCAACCGCCTGCTATCCGAGGATTACCACTTTTGCATGGTTGCCAGAAAGCACGGTTTCAAGGTCTACGCGGCTCCGTGGGTGCATCTGGGCCATATGGGAAGCTATCTCTTTGAAGGCGGTTTGCTGCCTGCCAAATGATGGACTACATCGTAGACAAAATCACAAATTTACTTGTCTACCTTGCCATCTTTTGGATGATTTATCTTTTGCAAAAGATTAACAAGAAGTAAGCGTTCACTCACAACATAAATTATGGGGAAAAGGATGAACAATCTTGAACAAGCAGCGTGGGATGCGCTGGAGTTGTGGGAGCAAATCATAGAAGGTAAAGGTAAACGAATATGGAGTCTGAGCGATCTTCGCGAAGTCTGCACATCTCTTCGTGGAGCTCTGTCGGAACAGGCCGAGCCGGTGGCTTGGGTTGGATATGACCTTGACCAAATGGTGGAGGCTTTTTCCAGAGTGATTGAGGCTCATCACTACAGCAAGCACCCATTCCACAACCCGATTGACACGGACGCAAAGGTGGCGCTGCGCATCCTGCGTGGTTTTATCCCATCGATGAAGGCGTATGCCGCACCCCAGCAGGCCGAGCCGGTGTGGGAATTAGGTGTTGCTGGTAGGCTCAGCGCCGAGGCCACGGCTCTTGCTCGTCGTGAAGCTGCTGCCAAGCCAGAATCCGATCACGCCACCAAGAATTCCGGTGACGACGCTGGACGCGATAGCAGCCCTGAGTTCGCCTGAAAAGTCCTGCCCTCCTGTCAGCACCAGATACACGGTGCCGTACAGGAGCGGCATCAGGATCAGCGAGATCCAAAATGCAGGCATCTTCCAGAATGCGTTAGTGCTAGCTTCGATGTTGTATTGCCTGGCACCCGTGATGCCACCGCCACCCGCTTCGATAAGACTGTAGAACTCGGTCTCTACGGCTTTCTTAGCGGCTTGCAGAACGCTTGGATCTGCTTGCATGGACTCCACAGCACCCTGAAGGTTCGGAGCCTGTGTAGCCTGCACCAGCAGGTCTCCAACTTTTTGTGCCACAACAATATTGCGGTCTTGAACACTAGTTCCGTCTGTGAAAATCTTTGCAAGAGACGGGATCATGCTGACGATAGAAGGCAGCAAAGCAGCAAGAACTGGAAGCACGGGTTTCTCCATTGGAATGTCTACAGCTTTATGTTGCAGTGCAGCATTAGGTTTTTCTTGGGTGGTGGAGACGGATGTAAGAAACATGGCGCGTTCAGCCTTGCGCCGTTTCACTAGCCCCGGCAATTGTTCATGTCCGGCATAGGTCCACTTCAAGAATTGGTCTGCCGCACCCTGATAGTCGCGGCTGTTAAGCAATCTGAGCAACGTGCTGTTGCCAAGTGAGCCTAATCCCAGGTTGTAGGCAAACGAAACCAGAGCATCAAACTGATTCTGGTTTATAGGCACACGGACAAGGCGAGTAACGCCGTCCTCAAACTTGTGCAGGTCGGCAGACATCAACTGGTCTGCCTGATCCTGAGTGATGGTCAATTCTTGATGGACATCAGGCCCGGTGTGGCCGTACCCGATAGTCCAAACGCCTACTGAATCTTGGTATGCAGTAAGGCGTAGCCCTTCATATCCTTCTATCGCTTCTTTTCCGACAGAAGAGACTTGCATCACATCTTCCCGCCGTTGAACTTACGGAACTGGTTGATGGTTCGGTTGGCAGTAGTCGGAGAGTCTTTACTGTTGCCACCTTGGAACGTCCAGATCGGTTGGTACCCGCCTTGCGGAAGCTCACCCGGCGACCACGTAGGTCTGCCGTCACGGGAACGATCCTGTGGAATGGCAGGGCGAACTACGTTTGCTTTTTGATCGGTGTTTTCTACATCCCACTGAAACTTTTTGATAGCCATTATGCTTGGGCCTCCGTCCATGAAAGTTTTGCTGCGATATTGGCGTTTGCAGGGCTGATGTTGGTAGCGGTGATGATGAACACATCCGGTCCGTCGGGATACAAGTTGACGGTACTGGTCGGAACGTTATTGTTAGTGCCACCAGACAGAATTGACGTACCCATATCACGCACACTTGTCAGGTCATACGTAGTCAGCGTGTAATTAGTACCGCCTGCCGTATTGGTAAAGTCAGACCAGATCGACTCACCGCCTGCCAAAGTTGGAGTGGTATTTGCGGTGTACACAGACGTTTGAGCAAGGCTTGAGCCACCTGCTGATGCAAACGTGCCGCTGGAAACTGTCGAATTCAAATAACCGTTTACCCTGAAGATGCCAGTCGAAAGAATCGATAGGTTAAGCATCTTCAACTGCATCCGGTTGATGATCTCTCTCGCTCCCAGCACCCCGGTAAAGCCAGAGTCCACAGACGGTGCAAGACGAATAGCAATCAGCGCCACTGTAACGTTTGAGGCAACGTTTGCAATAGGTTGTGCGTGAGCAGCCGTGAACTGGAACGACAAGTCATTGTCAAACCGTCCGTCCATGGTTACCGCGCTACCCCAGTGCATAAGCGTAGGAGCAGACATATTGCTGGCGTACTCAATTGAGATTGGCGCAGTAGCAGAATACGTAAATGCAGTTGCGGCAGAACCGCCGGTAGCACCGCGAGTCAACCCGGTAAAGCTGGTTGCAGTCTTGCCGGTATAGGTCATGTACTCAATAGCACCGTTCTGACCTGTTGCACGCACCCGAATAGACCCGGTAGCAGGGAAGGTGCTGGTATCTGTCACCGCAATCGACAGATCACCCACTAGGACGCTTGCAGTCAAAAAGGTTTGCGGAGGAATGTTGATGGTTTCATAGCGAGCAGGCAAGTTGCCCGAGCGCATATATGCGAGCGTGTTAACGTTGTTGTTAACCGACTTGTTGGCATACTTGATGTTGCCTTGCACATCCCTGAAGCCCCAGCGGATAAAGCCAGCGCCATACCACGTGTAATCCATGACCACCATTTGCATCTTGGTCAAGTCAAGGTTATAGCCGCTAGCCCCGGTACCATCCATCTTGTCCAGATTCCAGTTTGCCTGAGAAATTCTGGAATCAATAGTTTTAGATCCGATAGTAGCAGTAACAGTACCGCCACGGTATTCTGGGTATATCAGCATTGATGTCTGGCTAAGAATTGACCACACGCGATAAGACATACCGCGAATAACAACATAATCGCCAATTGCAAGTTGATCTACAAACTGGGTATTTGTTCCGGTAACAGTATTGTTGCCGTTAGCAATAGCCAGCGTGCCAGAAATCTGAGTGGTGCTATTACGCCGCACAACAGAAGTATTCTGACCATCAAACTCATAAAACATACCGTTCTGCTGATCAAAAAGTCCCACACGGTTGCTGGTGCCATACCAGTTCTGCGGGCTGACAATGATCGGGAACCCGGTAGCCGGGCTAACCCACGTAGGATTACCAGGCACGTTGTAGGTCAAGGTTGTGGGGTTGGCAACCGTTGCAACAGCATATGTGCCGTTGTAGTTAGCCTGTGTGGCACCCGAAACCGTGATGTTTGATCCCACCGCAGCGTAGTGCGGGAACTTGGTCGTTAGCGTGACCGTCTGACCAGTCGCTGTCAGCGTGTCAATCATCAGCGCAGGCTTGAACGTAGTACCAGTCGAGAACTGGATGCCCTTACCCGATTGATAACGGAAGTAGCGCCGAGTCTGACGCACCAGCGAACCGTTAGGCGAGCCACCATTGCTGAACTGCACGCCACCGTCAAACGAACGATGGTTGCTGATACCCGTAGGACGAATGTACAGCGTGCTGGTTGCGTTTGCAGCAGTGATTGCACCGCTAGACGCAGTAGCAATTGTGATCGTAGCGGTATTGGCAGTCGGGGTGGTCACAATCTGCCACGTACCGTTAGGCGGGCCGCTGGTGGCCGCTGTAGTGCCTACCACGTACACCCAGTCGCCTACCGCCAGACCGTGAGCGTAGACCGTCGTGACGGTAACAGTAGTTGAGCCGGTGCTAAACGCTGCACCCGAGCCTGTTGCAAGAGGGATGCCTGCGTTGCTGTAAAAACTACCGGCAAAAGCGTAAGTCTTGTTGGCATCGTAGATGCCGCCGGTCGCAACCGTCTGGCTCACGTACATCGTGAACGACACGTTGATGCTGTAGTTGGTTGCGTCTACAAGCCACCAGCCGTTGATGGCCGAGTTGGTTGTGTCTTGCAGGTAAACCGGGGTGCCGATCGCCGGGGTTGGGTTGGCAGTTACGGTGATGAAGTTGGAACCGTTACCCGCAATGTTGCTAAGGGCAATGCTGACAGACGGGGTGTAAAAGCAAGTCGGCCTGTTGTTGACGATGTTCAAAAATTCCCACTTCGTCGGTTGCAGGCCATACTCAAAGTCGGTATCGATCAGGGACTGAGGCGTAGATACCCGAGCCTTGTTTACCGCATCAAAATATTCCTCGGTAGGAATTGTTCTTACAAGATCAGGCATCGTTAACCTCTTTAGGTCGGAATCTTATAGTGATCAAAAAACTGAAGATAGTGTAAACAATCAAGGCTAAAAGTCTATACATCTCAGGCGAGCGCATAACCCACGCAGCCAGCACAAACCCGGTCAGCAAGGCCAGCACAGAGACAACTTTTTCAGACAGCACATCCAGCGCCAGACGAATAACTTTTACTGCGTCCATGACTTTCTCCTAAAGGGATCGTCATGGTAACAGCACTACTCATCATCATCCGTGTTCATAAAACCACTGCCCCACTCATCATCAGACATCTTTGCCCTTAAGGCTTCCAGCTTGAGAGACCTGTCAATGACCTTCACCTTGTCTGTGATGGTAGCCGTGGAGTCAGACATCACCTCCTTGAGCAGTTGACCAATAGCAACTTCCAACTCAGGGTTGATCCCCTTGTCCTTCTTAGCCACGGGTCGGCTTCCTGGTAGCTCGCGTCTTGGTCTTCATCTGCTTGCG
The DNA here is from genome assembly GCA_903893565.1 of uncultured beta proteobacterium. Taxonomy (GTDB): domain Bacteria; phylum Pseudomonadota; class Gammaproteobacteria; order Burkholderiales; family SG8-41; genus UBA5216. The sequence goes on from CAITMU010000022.1 coordinate 10,830, forward strand.
ACCCAGCGCACGCTGCGCGTCCATGCTGCCGCGCACTTCGTTCTCACCACCTTCACGGGTGGACTTGCGCTCTAGCGATTCACGATCAGTTTTCATTTTTCATCCTTTTTGTTTGTCAGTGAGACGGCTGCACTGCCAGCCCTAGCACCAGCATATCCAGAAATAGCATCTCTAATCAATCTCTGTGCAATTGTAGTTTTTTGTTTTAAATTAACAGGAGAAACAAAAACTTCATTAAGCCTAGACAAAATTCTGTCTGCTTCTGCTTGAGGCATAACACCTTTGTCTACAAGTTTTACAGACAAATCTCGCATATCTTGTATTGCGTTTTTAAGGCTTGTTTCTGCCCTATCTGCAATAACTTGACCAACAGCATCAGCAATTTTTTGTTTTCCTTGCGGGGATGATTTAATAATTTCAGAAATAACATCCCATTCTTCTTGAGACCCGCCAAGCAAAAATGTTCTAACACGTTCAAAGTCATATTTTGATCCAAGAATCATGTCTGCTTTTTCCTGAGCAGCATTTCTTGTTTCTTGAGCTTGCTTAGTAAGCTCGCCAGCTTTTGTTCCTGCTTCTTTTGTTATTTGACCAGCTTTTTCTGAGGCTTGTCTTTGAAGTTCTGTTTTTTGTGCTTCAACAGATTTTGAGCTTTCACCAATTCTTCTTTCAGTTTCAGTTCGAACGTTTCCTGCTTGAGATTCTGCTGTAGTAGTAACCTTTCCAACTTCTTTCTCAGCAGCAGTAGAAATTTTTCCAGCTTCACGTTCAGCAGCAATCACGCCAGCGGTTGCTTTTTTAGTTGCTTCTTCTTCTATTCGTCTAGCAGCGGTTGTGGCTGTAGGAATGGTCTTGCCCAATTCCGTCTGCAACCCGCCTGCAAGAGCCGCACGTTTTTCAGCAACAGTTTTTGCAACGCCTACAGAATCTGCAACTTCAGAAATTTGCTTGCTTAGACCTGGAAAATACCCAATCCAATCTCTTGAATCGTCAAGCACTTTTTTGATAGCATCTTTAGATTTTGCATTACGCAATTTGTCGGCAAGATATGCCCTTGCCAAATCTTCAGATTCTTTTTCTCCAGCAACGTTAATCAATTGTTTTACTGTTGACGCAGTTTTAAATACGGAATTGCCAAGAGTGGCCGGGTCAGTCTTAAACTGAGTAAAATCAAAATCTTCTTTGCCAACCATTGCTTGTCCAACTTTAGTTTTAAAGTCGTTAAGCGGTTTGGAATCTATTTTGTATTGTTCAAGATACTTGGAAAACGTAGGGGAAAATTCTCGCTGTATGTTTTCTACATACCCTGCAAGACGCCCCGCTTGTTGTTGACCAATAGCGTCATACCCTTCTGCTGGTAACCCAGATGATCGATCACGCAGGCTACGACGAAGAACTTCAAGACCTTCAAAAGAAAGTTTGCCATCAGTAATTTGTTGGTACAACTTTTCAAGTGCGTTTTGCACTTCACCAACAGGGACGTTTTCTAGTTTAGTTTCTGGGTTTCTTCTTTCATTTCCAATTGATTGCAAAGCATCTTGATATGCTTTGGTTGATTGATATCTTTGACCAGTTTGTTCTTTACTTAACGCTTCGCTAAATGCGGCAGTTTTATTTTTCTCAACATTTGTTTGCCGAATGTTTCGCAAATTATCAAATGTGCTGTAGAACTTTTGCCGTATTGAAGTACCAAGTTCTGTTGGGGTTTGTGCTTGACCAATGCTTGCAATCTTTTCCGTAGCTTGTGCAGATCTTGTGCGAGAGCTTTCACGCAAACGATCAGAAACAGACTTTAGTTTGTCTGCACGTTGATTTGCTTGAGCAATAAGTTGATCTGCTTGTGCCCTGCCTTGTTGCGTAATTTGATCAGCTTGTTGTTGCGCTTGCGCTATTAATTCCGGAACTTGATTCTTAGCGGCATCTCTAATTGCAGTAGCCGCGCTGTCTGCGTTTTTAACAATATCTCTTGCTTGAGTTTCCGCAGCAGTTCGAAGTTTATCTGCGTTAGATTCAAATTGACTTGCTAGGTTGCTAGACCGTTTAGCAAATTGTTGAGTAATAGCTCCGCTTTGAGCTTCTGCTTCACGAATAATATTTGCAGCTTGATCTTCTAACGGTTTTGCTTGCAAGTCGGCATTTTGTATTAATCGATTGCTTGCATCACGCAACATACCAAACACATCCTGCAACGGTTTGGCGCTAGGTTCTCCACCGCGAATAGATGCAATTTTTTCGTCTATAAATTTACGTTGTTCAACGCTAAGGTTAACGTCTTTAACTCCACGTTCTTCTAGCATTTGACCAAGTGTTCTAACGCCAGTGCCAATGCCTGGTGTAATCTTGTTTGCCAAAAGAGAAAGGCCGTACCCGCCTGCTTTAACAAAAGGAGTTGCTGCTGCTTTCAAAAGTGATGGAGTGGTCATGCCACCCACAAACCTAGTTGCTTCCGCTGCAACAGGATTGCCTCCAGCCATTTCTACAGCTTGCCCGCCAGTCTCACCTACAGCGCCGCCCACGGCCCCCGCAGTCATGCCAGCAAGCCTAGCGCCTCTGGCAGCAGTACCAGCACCTAACAAGAACGGAGCGGCAGGAGCAGTCACAGGGAACGCAGCAGCGCCCAACCCAAGACCCGTCAATATCTCAGGGCTGAAAGCACCAACCGCCGCACCGGCACCAGTTGCCCCAAGCACTTGTTTGCCGCGCTCTATCAAGCTGGGAGGCTGCTGCTCTTTAGAATCCGGGACGGTAGCAGAAGGAACAGAACCTGGCGATTTTTTGACAACATCCCATTCGCTTTCAGCAGAAGGTTTTTTAGATACAACGTCCCAATCACTCATTATTTTCTTACCTGAACCGGAGAGCCGTTTTTAAGAGTCCACGTTTGACCGTTTTTGAAGGTCGTGTTTTCGCCTTCTTTTAACTGGTCAACTGCTTCTTGAGGGAGATTGCTTGTCGATGAAACGGAAGGCTCATTCGCAACAGTAGACATTTCCGGGATAGTTTCTCCGGGCTTCAATCCCGTTTTACTTCTATCTAAGGATTTTCTATCTATTTTAGGAAATGAGTATATTGATTCTGTAAGTTTAATGTTTTTGTCTACAGCATCTGCCAACACGTTTAACTTATCAGCAATAACATCTGGAGAGTCTCCCGGTTGTGGGACTACGCCATAGTTTCTAAGTGCTTCGCCGCCAGTAACGGCTTTACCTGAAATATCAAGATAATAACTGTTTCTGACATATCTAACTTCAGTAAGAAAGTTTCTTAATTTTGATGGAATTTTATCTTGCATCAATTGAGCTAAAGACGTTCCAAATTCCTCAGAAAGAAAAGACTCAACACGGTATTTTTTCATTAACTCTTGAAGCTCTGGGTCGTTAACCTTAGCGGCTAAAGAATTAATGTTTTCTGAAAGGATAAGATTTGATTTATATCCTTTTGATTCTCCAGCGCCTGGTTTAAGTCTTCCATCCTCTGCTGTTTCTTTACCTTTTAATTTTCCTTCGGCAATTTTTTCTTGGGCAACTGATAATCTTCCAGCCGCCGTTGCTTGTGCTGCGCCTACTCTTCCGGTTGCGGCTGCTTGAGCGGCACCTAAAGTTCCCTGCGCTCTAATCCTAGCGACTTCTAAATCGGTTTCTCTTTTCTTGGCATCTGATAATTGTTTCCTATAGGATTTTTCCATGTCGGCAGCAAGTTTGTCCATAGCGTTTACAGATTCAAGCGTAGCTTTGTAATCGCCCATTTTGACTTGATGCTTGACAATATCGCTGCCAAGTTCTACGGCTGCTTCATGCGCCTTATCGTATCCAGCTTCTTTGTTGGTTGATGCCAGCTTGATAGCGTCTTCCATTTTCTGACGAAACTCGCCGTGAATCTTCAGCATCCGGTTATAGTTCTTGTTGAACTCATCCGATTCTTTTTTGTACAGATCCTGACGGCCCTCTTGCCAGCCGGTCATCATTCCAGTCATGGCAGACATAGCGTTGGCAGCAGACTGCCCGCCCATGCCTTTGCGGCCCATCAGCGCGCCCATGACGGCTATAGAAGACATCAGTTTAGCCATGTCCATTCCAGAGTCTTTGGTGGGCACAAACGCTGGCAATGGCTGTTCTGTTTTAAGACGTTCGTATTCTTCTTGTGCAGCTTTTTGTTCTGTAACTTGTTGTCGTCTGGCTTTCTCTTTACCAGCCGATTCGACTTCAAGTTGTTTTTGTTGTCCCGTCAAAACTTGGCCTTGTTCTGACGCAATGTTTGTACGCAGAGTTTTTGCGTCGTTTTCTAATGTTTGTCTTTGCTGTAGCGTTGTATTTAAATTGCCAAGAATTTGTTTAACATTATCCATGCCGCCAGATTGCGTAGGGCTAGACACCGGCAACGTTTGCGGGCGAAACATTTCTGCTACTTGCGGGTTAGTATCTGCCATGATTAAATTATATTTTATTGATAATCAGTGTAATCAAGTTCATCAATTGGATCAGGAAGTGGATCGGGTTCAGTAGCTTGCGGCCCCGGACTAGTTTCCTGATTATCAGAAGGCGTTGTAGGAGATTGAATTGGAGGAACAGAAATAGGACTGTTAGCAGGAGTTTGACCAATTCTTGGCAACGCAATGTTGCTGCCTGCGCCGCTGCCACCGCTGCTTCCAGTGCCACCGCCACCTCCTCCAGCGGCTGGTTTGTTGGCATTACCAAGAACATCACCACTACCGCCAAGAAGTCTAGCTACAGCTTGCATATAGCTGGTCAGCATATTCTGAACATTTGTGTCAGACGCAATACCGGCTTGGATTCCCCTAGATGCAAGAGCGTCACCCAACTGGGCAACTTGCAATCCCATGTTGTATTGGTTTTGAATCAATTGCTGTTCTATACGGGCAATCTGTGCTTCTGTTTGTTCTGCGCCTACGCCGCCTCTAGACGACGCTCCTTGCGCTAGTTGAGCGCGAGCTGCTTCGATCACCTGTTGGTTGGCGGGGGTAAGTTCGCCGCGTTGTGCCGCACCCATTAGAGATTGTGCAGAAGACTTGTAAGGAGATGCCAGCCCTTGGTATTCCTGTTTGTATTGCTGACCTTGCTGTGCTGCTCTTGCCGCTTGATTTCGAGCAAGCACCCCCATCCCGCCTGCTGCTGCTATAGGAAGCAAAGATCCGGTGGCATTGCCGCCGGGCACAAACTTGTTTAGCGCACCGCTTAGAAAATCACTAAGGCTGGACGAACCAGAAGAGGTTGTGGGCGTCTGAGTGGCTGGGGTGCTGACGTTGTTAACCGCAAACGGATCTTGAGCGTTAGGTAGGTTTTGAGCGCCAGACGGATCTTGAGCGGTTGGTGCGCCTGATGATCCTAAACCTTGCAAAGCATCTGGGCCTGCCACGTTTTGTTGAGAAGATTTGCCAGTGCCTGGATCTAAATCTTCCATGGTGTACCCGAGAAGATCATTAGGGTTATCAAATTGCATCAGCCCTGTCTCAGGATTGCGCGTACCAGAGCCACCACGGGCCTTCAGCAGCGCTGCTTCACGCGGGTTGATGTGAGCAAGGATGGTGTCGCCCTTACGCCCCTTGGACTGCAACAGTGCTGCGAGCCTTTGCAGGTCGCCGCCCATGCCGGTAAGTTTCTTAGTTGCAGACATTTCAAAGTCCTAAAAGGTAACGCAGGGATTTCTCATTCCAGCCAGCTTTCTGCGGGCCTCCGGTAGGATCTGTAGACACATCACCAGGAGCTCGGGCAGTAGAGAGCGACCCGCCTAGCGTTGTAGATACACCGGGAAGTCTGGACGTACTTGTGCCTAATCCGTCGGTAAGACTTCCTATCGCACTAGTATCTACTGTGCCAGTAGTCGAGGTAGGAGTGCTAGTAGTAGCGTTATCCCCGCCACCGCCCTGTTGAACAGCAGGCGCAGATGGTTGTTGTTGCGGCTGCGCTCTAGGCTTAGGCGCTCTGGCGGTAAACGTTACCGGGCTGGTAGTTGTTGCAGATTCTCCGCCGTACCCTTCGTTGGAATACAGCGCAGCTTTTTCAGGACTGCCGCCTGTCAGATCCGGCTGGTTAGCAAGATCCTGTTGCCGCTGGTCAGCGTTGTAATCTTGACCGATTCCAGTCAACGTAGATCCAACAAGTTTCCCAACGTTACCCGGCGTGGCAATTTCTTGACCCGCCAACCTGCCCAGAGACTGACTGCCGCTCAGTTCTGCAATGCCTGTGCCTGCCGCACTGGCAATCGAGTTTCTGATGATGGTGTTAAGATCACCACCCTTTAGCGCAGTGCCGGTAGCAGACCGCGCAGCAGCCCCGCCAGCCGCTCCTGCTACATCACCCACCGCACCACCCACCGCGCCCGACACGGCCCCAATAGCGGTGTTCTTAGCTAGGTTTTCAGCGATCTGTTGCGGTGACCCGCCTTCTATTAGAGACACAGTAGCGCCTACAGTTGCTGATCCTATAGCAGCAGCCGTAGCTGCGCTTACTGTGGCAGTCACGCCGCCAGCAGTCAGCACAAAGTTACCGATCAGCGGCATCAATTCCGGTTGAACAATAGCCGCCACCGCCAGAACTGTTGGGGCTAGTTTTTTAAATACGCTTCTAAAACTCATTTGCTTACCAGCTTGCCCATCGTGGCAAAGATCGCCAGCACAGACGGGTTGGGATTTGGAGGCAGATCGTCAGCATCAACAATCTTGTCTTGCACGGCCCGTTGCCTAAACATTGGGTACAGATTCTTGTCTTTTAATACCGCTTCAGCCAACTGCCCGTATTGCACCATCTTTTGCGGGTCAATACCACGCTCCTGAATGTATGCCATCACCTGAGCCTTGGCTTGCCCTACCTTGTTTTGTTGCGCTGCACCATTCTGTTTTTCTTGGGGCATATCAAAGACCGAGCGCCTCGGCAATTTGCTGGTGAATGGCTTGATGTACGCCTAGCCACTCATAAAAGTCGGCTTCAACGTTCCAATCCATGTCCAACAGGTTGAACGGGTTGTCCAACAACAGTGTGCTGGCGATCACTTGATGCTCTTGATTGTGGATCAAAAGCCAGTCATCCAGGTTGTCTACATCCGCATCCATGATGGGGTATTTGCTCACCAAACGGTTGGAATCTGCCAGTGTTTGATAAAACAACTGGTGTTGCATCCCGTTTTCAAACAAAAACTCTTTTAAGTTGTCTTTGTCGCCAAACTTTACAAAGGAAAGTGCGTCAAAGTTCATGGTCTAAACAATCTTTCAATAATCAACGTAGCAAGACCGCCTAGAGCACTTGCAACCGCCATGCCAACCCAAAGACCACCCTTACTTCGATGAGCCAACTCTAGAAGTGACTTTACGTCTGCTTGTAGCGCAGTCACCTGATCGCTCAGGCTTTTTACTTCTGACTCTAGCCTACCAAATTCGCGTGGATCGATGTCTGTCATGGCTTAGCCTCTAAAGCTGCTACACGGGCACGCAGCGACTGCAATTCAGAAACTATGTTGGCAATAATTTCGGATGAAGCCGAAGACATTGATTGATAGACTGGATTTCCATTATTGTCTACGGCGTCTTTTTCTCCAAACACACTGCTAGGGATAATCTGGGCAGCTTCGTGAGCAATAAAACCAGCACCACGTTTGCCATTAGCAATCCAAACCCATGATTTAGGTTGCAGAGAATCAATGAACGTGCCGCTGCCGGTAAGTGGTTGTGCGTTGCTTTTAAGTCTGTAATCAGATGACGCAGTATAGTAAGTCTGTGCGCTGCTATCTGTAGCAATTAGACCCGCTGAGATATTGTTTCGATAAAATTGAAATTGGTTTGCGTTATTAGAACCGCAATTAAACATATTTAAAGTCATGCCGGGGCTATTGGCATAATCAATTTCAAAAATTCCTTGTCCATTGGTATTAAGAGCCGATCCTTTAACCCCGCTGTTATACGAAGTAAGGCTTGTTCTTCCAACCAGCAAATTTCCACTAGTTATAAACAAATTGTTATTAACGGTAGAATTGCCAGATGTTGTAATGTTTCCGGTGACAGTGGTAGTCCCTGTCAACGTAACGTTTGCAAGACTAGCCCCGCTAGCAAACACAACGCTGCTGATAGTTGCGTTAGCCAGCGTAATGTTATTAAGGGTGGTGATCGTGTTGCCGAGGTATACAGACGTATTCCCGATCACAATCGCAGTAGTGAAATTGGTATCTAGCTGCGATAAAGGAATCGACCCGGTTGCACTAGCAAATGTGTATGGAACTGCCATCAGAACCTCGTTCTAAGTTCGTGTTCAAGCTCAAACGTGTTGATCACATAAGTGCCTGTGCTGTTGCTGGTTAGGGTCAACCCTATGTACTTTCCGTACTGCTGTGCATCCGACTTGTACAGCGCATAACCGCTTGAGAAAGTCCACACCACAACCTGACCAGAGTTGTTGATCCATTGAATCGGCAAGCCTGGTGTAGTACCGCCACCTGACGAACTCCAGCTAGCAAGGGCCAAGCCCTTGTCTGCCAGAGTCTTAAACGCCAGACCGCCGAGTGCTAGGCTCATAGTGACAAGGTTACAGAAGTCGAGTTGGCATTGGTAGAACTGGGGAACGCAAACGTGACCCGAGCCACAGAAGAATTGCCCAGCGAGTAATACACTTCAGAAGTGGTGTTAATACCAGACCTGTACCCAGCCAGCATAGCCGCCATAGCACGCATTGTTTTACGGGTGCTGTAGCTGGTCTCAATAACTTCAGTATCCAGAATTTGTGCAGAAATCTGCGACACAGTAGGCACAGCAGCAGTAACGTTTGCAGAAGTTAGTGTGCTGGTTCCGTAAGTAGTCAAAGCAGCCACTACAGCCGTCTGCACGTTGGCGTTAGACAGCCCGATAATGGCTTGCGGGTACAGCGCATACGTAGAAACATTGTTGCCGCTTGCAGTCACCTGATACACAAGGCCGGTATCAATAGTCACGGTCTTCGTACTGGCGTTGTAGGCCGTCACAACACGGTTCTGACCCGCTCCATCTCCGGCAAGGATAGTGAAGATCGCACCGTTATAGATGTTGTCCGTCACTCCGTTAGCGCCGGTATCCAGCACCACCGTCGTAGCGTTAGCAGCCGCGTTAGAACCCACGTTACGGCTTCTCAGTGCGCCGTCAGGCAACGTGATAACCCTGAACATCTGATCGCTTACGTTAGTGCGATCTACGGTCTGGATGATTACTTCGTCGGCTTGCATCTCAGCAGCAGACAAGTACCAGTTGTAGACATACTGACTGGCAACGACGTTAGGCAACGTGGTGACGTTAGCACCAGCACCGCCATCAAGAACAATCTTTACCGTACCGGCAGTAGCAGTCCAGGTATTGGAAAAGTTAGTTGTGGTAGCCCCGACAATCGGGGCACGAAAAGTATAAGAACGCCCGTAGGGTGCCCAGATCGGAGTCATTATGCGATTCCTCGTGCTATGCCACGGCCAATGCCTCGGCTAAATGATTGAAATTCGTAGATGGTTACTGCGGGTGGTGTGTCGTAAAAAACAAACCCGCCAATAAGAGCGCGATATGCGGTAGAGTCAGTTGTAAAAACTGGTGACGTAGACGTTGCCGTCGCATTGGTTTGATATATTGCGTACCCGGTATCAGCGCCGTTTGCAGATGCTGTATATCCCGTTCCAGCTCCAGTAATTGTTGGTTGTGCTAATTGCGCGCCAAAAATAATTATTGAATTATTTGGAACGCTTTGCGAAGTTACAGTATTTGTGCCGGGGTTTGCGGGCGCGTCAAAAGATTGTTGAAACCCTGAACTTGATGAAAAACTAAGCGTGCCAGTTGATGACCTTAAAACTGCAACAACAATTTTTCTAGTTAATGCAGCGGTTGCTAAAGTCGTTGTTACTTTAAATGTTTCTGCGGCAGTTGACACTCGATAAAAATGTTGCGCCGCTACGTTTGAAAATGCACTTGTAATTCCTGTTCCCGCCGTGTACCCACCTGTTCCACCAGATACCGTACAAGAAATTAACGCAAAAGACACTGGAGCATAAAAATGATGAACGAATACAACGTCTCCGACGGCTGTGGTAATATTTGCTGAATTTGTTACCGTTCCAGACGCGGCATAACTTGCTTCGCCGGTATCAGTGCCAACTACGGCGTTAACAGTAATAGACATTAGATCGCTCCAATGTTTGTAAGCGACGATCTGCTAGGAACAGTCAGAACTGAGTACAGGGTTGGTTGTGTTGTCCACACCCTAGTCGAAAAGTCTGTTCTGAACGTCCCCGCTGGCAACGCAAAGTTAGTTGGAAGCGTTGTTGGCGGTGTCAAGCCGTTGCCAACCAAGTTACCCCCCGGCGTGGCATCAAACGATGCAAACGTGTTGTTTGATACTGTACCGCCAGAAGTATTGCTGGCTAGTTGAGCGGCAGCAGTCCACGATGAATTATTGGATACCGTGTATCCGGTCGGAAGATTGTCATATTCCGCTCTTAGATTTATTCCGTTTGTCCAAGTAACGGCAGATTGCTCTCCAAACAAAGTCATGTTTGCTAAAGCATCGCCGCTTGCACCAATGATTGCATTACTAGAAAACAAAAGCGAATACATGGCATCACTAAACTGAATTGCGTTGTAGTACGACGTAGATATAACGCAGGTATTTTTAAAATACCTAAATTTTGCGTTTGTTCTTGCGGAAGCGCCGTCACCACCAACGCGCAAAAGATTTGCTGTTTGAGAAATAAGCACGTTACCGCAAACATCAGCATAGTTTTGATGCGAGCTTTCAGTATTTGGCCCCTGCAACCCCGGCAATTCAATGCAGTAATTACTGTTTACATTGTTTGGAACGGCAATCCAATTGTCGTAAATTCTTGCTGGAGAACGACACTTAATAGAGTTTGCTTCGTTGTTTGTGTAAACGCAATTTTTAACAGTTATTACCATATCAGGAAACGCATCTGGATTTCCCCCAAAATACGTTCCGTGTGCTTTATAAGTTGGATATACACCGTCGCCGTTGTTATTAATCCAACAACGATCCATTGTAATAGAACCAGATCCAGTATCAAACGCCAAAAGTCCGTCTGCATTGTCTCTAATTACGCAATCCGTAAAAGTTACTCGGTGAGAACAGCTACTTGTTGATGCGCCAGTAACGATTCCAGACGAACATTTATCGGCAACAAACTCAAGTCCTTGGAAATTAGTATCCGATCCTGCTCTTACCCAAAGGTTATACCAGTACGATCCCGGCGTTCCGTCAGACAAACTACCGTTTGTAATGATTGGCCTAGTAGCAGCGCCCGGTGCGGCTTTGATTGTGATTGGCAATGCTTGTGTACCAGACCTTGTAAGGGTTTGAGCGCCAAGGGCAGAATATTGAAAATTGATTGCTGCTTTGAATGTGCCGCTTGTATAACTAGACAAACGCATTCTAATTTTTGTTGCGCCTGAGTAATTTGTTGAATCAGTGCTAATTAATCCCGCCCGGCAAATATAAGTTCCGGTAAACACAAACGTTGTTGATGTTGTTGCGCCAGAAACCGTTAATGCTGACCATGATCCGCTGACAAACTTTTCAAACGTAATTGTTCCAACGCCTGCCGTTGAAATAATAGAAAAGCCCATCGTTGTTTCGCCAGCAAGCGTATATTCGATGGTTTGATTAACAGCATTCATTGTGCCGTTATAGGCGGTTGGGCCATAAGTTCCCGAATCTATTTCAACAGTATCGCCAGCGCGGAGCAAAGACAAAACGCTGTAAAGCTGCGTGTATGTTCTTCCAGAGCCAACCTGAAAAGTTTGCGGGGAACGATCATTGTTGACGTTTTGATAGTTGAAAGTCAGCAAATAGTTATCAGTTCCACCGCTAACAGACCTGAACGATATAGTTGCAATTCCAACCGCCGCATATGTCGCGCTAGTGGTTAGCCTGACTCTTAAAGTATTGCCATTTGCAATAGCTTGTTCACCCGTTGCAAAAGCGCCGCCATTTACACTTAGTTCAAACGACCCGTATGCGGTACTGACATATGTCAAAGCTGGCGTATAAGCAGTTGCTTGCAAGCCAGCAAGCGTTACAGACTCAGAGATAATCTGTGTCGAAACTGCGGTTTGCATTGAAGTTGGCATTGCAACCCCGCCGCTAAAGTATGTAGACGTAATTCCCGGCTGATTGCCAATGTACCGAACGCCCGTGTCAAGAACTACGGGAGAACTTGTAGTCGCCGCAAACCAGCTACCGTTTCCAACAAGTACATAGCCCATCAGCCGGTCACCCAAGTAACACTGTTTTGTAATGCGTATGTTGGACTACTAGCACGCTCAGAGTCCACCGTTACGTTCATGGTTGCAGCGCCCGACAGCGTTGCTTCTACTGCAAACTTCAACGCTTGTTTAGTGCGGATAGCATCACCCAGCGGCATCAGAGCCGTCTGTACTTTTACAGAAATGGTGTTTGCGCTGGTGTTGTACAGCTTGTAGAGATTTAGCCCAATATTGCCGTACAAGTTAACTGCGCCACCAGCAGGTACAGACGTTGTGTAAGCAACGCTACCTTGGCTGCTTAAGAACCACTTTTTGTCGAAGAAGATTGCTTGTACAGGTCTAGAACCCAAGACCGAATCGACGTACGTGAAGCTAAATGCCGCGCACAGGATGTTGTTAAGCATGACCTGGCCGCTTGTAACCGGCTGCGTAAAGTCGATAAACGGGAAGATGCCATCTAGCGAATCCGATATCTTATTGGTGGTCGACCCGATCAGGGCATACACACCATAGTTGTTCATAAACAGTACGTTTCTGAAGTACGCAAACGCTATGCCACCTATCGGGCTACCCACGCTGGCGCTGACGTTGGTGTTTGTAAACAGCGTTGCCCCGGTGGTACCTACTCGGACATCTGAGAAAACGTTGATGCTGTCCTCTCCAAAGATGTACAAGAAATTGTTTGCTGACAGCAGTGACTTGATGTTGCTGTGCAGGGTGGTATCCGAGAGCGTAAGACTACCCGCTGAGACGCTTGTAAAGTCGCTGTAGGAGCCTGCCGCGCTGTAGAACATATTCCTGCCGCTTGCGACCCACACGCGGCCTGAGAACGTCGCTACGTCTGTGATGGTGTCGGTGGTAGCGTAGGCAGTAGCAGTAGCGTTAACGGTTGCGCCCCCGCCCGTGATAGTGACGGTAGGTGCGCTGGTGTATCCGGTACCAGGATTGGTCATCACCACTTGGCTGACGACGTTACCGCTAAGGATGGCGGTAGCGGCTGCTGCTGACCCGCCTCCACCGCTAAAACTCACCACCACGTTAGAAGCGTTGCTGTATCCAGACCCGCCGGTATTTACCAGCACGGCAACCGTGCCGGTCTTGAAAGTCAGCAGTTGTGCAAGTGCGGTGGCGTTAGCGCCGGTACTGCTGGTAAACGTGACGGTTGGCGGTGAGGTATACCCAGATCCAGCGTTTGTCACCGCAAGTGCGGTAACTGACCCGTTTCCAAGTACCGCAGTTGCGTTAGCGCCAGATCCGTTGTGGTTGGCGGTAATTGTGATTGTCGGAACAGACAAATACCCGTTGCCGGGGTTGGTGATGATGATCTGGTCTACTTTGCCGCTTGTCAGAACTGCATATGCAGTTGCTCTGACCCCGCCTACCGTTTCAGGAACAGAAAAAGTAACGGTAGGAAGACTGTCGTACAAACTTCCGTCGTTGGTAATTTTGGTATCTATCACCGTGCCTGCGCCTGCGGTGATAAACGCAAGTGCGGTGGCTTGCACACCGTTACTGTCGTTAGGTGCGCTGATAGTTACAAGCGGTGCAGTCAGGTAGCCGCTGCCGCCGTTAACAACAGACAACGTTCCTACAGACCCCACCGCAACAACTGCGTTGCTGCCTCCGTTCCAGTTGTACAAACCTTTGCTGGGATCACCAATAATTACTCGGTCAGACTTGTACTGGCTGACTTTTACGCCCGAGCTGGAAAACGTGCCTGCTGCTGCGACGTTGCCCTGCGTACCAGCGGTGATGTTGAAGTATTCCAGTGCCCCGTTAGCCTCTGAAGCCAGCACGTAATCCTGATTGTTCAGGTTGACTGACCACAGAGAAACAATTGTGTTTGACCACGTAACCGCAACGTTGCTGGCTAGGTAAACTTGAGACTGAGACTGCAAGACCTTGATGTTGCCAGCCCCGATAGGCATGGCATTCTCAAGCCAGGAAAACTCAGAGTCTTCAATAGCCGTGCGGTTAGCCTTGGTGTTAATACCCTTAAAGTTCTTGATGACCGCATAAGACTTCTTCTGCTCTTGCGCGGCCATGTCAGTACGGTGTGCTGTAAGGGTTAGGAATTCGGCGGGTGTAGACAGAGTTCAGCACTGAACTTACGTGCTTGATGTACTCCTGTTTGAAAATTTCGGCTTCCCCGTAAGATTGTTCTTGGTACTTGGCTTTGTGTGCTGCGTAGAACGACACAGGCCGGTTGTACGGCTCCATGATCGTGTCAACGTCACTAGTCAGAACCAAGTCCGTAGGCAAGACAACAGAATCAATCTCGATGCTGTAAGTCTGGTCGGGGATTGGTGCTATGTAAATCTGCGCTTGACCGTACACGCTAAATGCGATCGGTCTGCCCATGTAGTTCTGCCAGTAGCGCAGGTCGCTGTTGAACTGCGTCCACGGCATATACCGCAGCGGGATACGGCTGTTACCCCAGTACAGGGTGACGTTTAAGATGTCGAGCGTTGCCGCACCTTGGGGAAGGCTTGAGAACGGAATGATCTCAGCATTCTGGACATATTTAATCGTAGCTGTGCCGTTGGCAAAAGCAGCAGACGGCGGGGTAGCAGAAACCCCATCAGGATAGGGCGGTGCGGTTGTTCCAAGGACGCCACCTACAGTTACTTGGTAAATGTAGATGTTGTAGTAGATGTAGTTGTTGACCGCAACGACAGCGCCAGCAGACCAAGCAGTAGCAGCCACACCGCTAGGTGCAAGTGGTGAATAAGTTTGCTGAAGAGTCCGCAAGCATCCGGTGTCACGAACAACACGGGCGCGGGCCTCATTAATGTAGGTCGTTAGGTCTGCGTCTGTCCAGAAGTTGGCGTTGGCATCATGTAGAAGCCGTCGCACTTCCGCTAGGTAGGTAGATAGGGTCGCCATAGTTCACCATGTTCAGGCCCGTTTGCCGCGTTGAATCGGCAGTGCTACCACCCCCGTATTATCAGGCATCGCAACCGGCCCTTCTGTAATACGGAATTTATCTAATTTCTTTAGCCCCTCTGGGATGTCCGTTGATAGACGAATCCACCCCAGTCGAGCAAGGTACGGTTCCTTGTCAGGGTCGCACCATCCAAAAATATGTCGCGCAGCTTCCGGAGAGATCTCAACTGCCCTGCCAGCGGGGATGTGAACTCCCACACCGGCATAGGCATCATTGAAATCTACATCAGTAGCGTTGTGAACAAACGGCATCAGAACGTCACAACGTCACCGTACACCCGAATGTCAAACGTCGCGTTAGCCACGGCGGTATTGACGTTGATGTACAGAGCTTGAGTAGAGTTACCACTAACAGCAGTATTGCTCGCAAAGTTGTTGGCAATAGCAATGTCTTGCCACGTTCCAACCACCGTCAAATTTGACAGCACGGTGTTAGCAGTAACCGCGTTAGCAGTCGCCACGTTGCCGGTAGGAGAAATTGTGACCGCAATGTTGGCAGCAGAAATGTTAGCGCTGGGGTTCTGAATCGTGATACGGCGAATAATTACTGAACCGCTGTTTGCAACCGCGCCGCCGGCAGTCAGACCACCATTAAGGATGGGTATTGACAACACGGCATTGCCGGTTGACGTAAGCGACAGCGTTTGCGCTCTGGCAACACAAAAGTTGCCAAAACTATCACTGTATAACTGACTTACTGAGTCTGCATTAGCCATTGTGGCCCCCTTAGCTCAGAAACGTGCCAGAGACAGGAGTGCCGCCGTTGACAGTAAACAGAGTGACGTTGACCGTACCGCTGATGGCATTGGCGCGAACGTTAAAGCCGTCCGAGACAATCATGCCGCCAGTGTTGTTACCCATTATAATCGTCCATGCGTTGGTCGACGTATTCGGGTTGTACGCGTTAATCTCGATGGTCAGGTTGGCGGTATTCGGAAGCCAGTACAGACCAGCGGGGATGTAAACCGCGCTGATCATGGCGGTGGCGTTGCCGCCGCCAACCGCCGACAGGTTGCCCGTCAAACCGCCGGTCAGATAACCAGCAATGTTTCCGGTAAGAGGCTGTGCATACGAACCCGCGCTGTTAGCAGCGGTGTTTGCAATGATGATTTTGTTAAGAGCCAAGGCCATTTCAGTTCTCCTTACAGACTAATGGAGTTGAGGCCTGAGACCCGAGTCATCGCTTTCGGCTTGGTGTTCACCAGTTCGGCAATCATCAGAACCGCACCGACATAACCGATCTGCCAGTTGGGCAGCGTCGATTCAAAGCCGGTAAACACAAACGAACCTTGCTCATGAATGTAGAGCGACAAGTAGTTAGTGTTGACGAAGTACAGGGTGCCTTCAGGGCAATACGGATCAGGATAGATCGGCACGCCAGCAACCATCAGAGCGCGGAACGCTGCCGACGGGCCGTTTGCATCACCATCAAATCCATGACCGGGAGTAATGACGTATTGCTCTTGACCCACAAAGTCTTGGGCCAGCAACGTCCAGGTTCCAAATCCGCAAACGCCAAACGTCGGGACTTCAGCGCCATTTTTCACAGTACCGGAAATGTACTGGAGGATGTTCTGACGAGTCGGGTTGACGTTACCGGCAGCGTAGACCTTCGACTTCCACCACGAATAGGTGCTACGGTTGATGTTGCCGTAGGTGGTCATGTTGGTCGAGTCGTCAATTGCGCCTGGCAGACCAATAAACTGCTGAGTATTGGTCGTGTTGTTGTAGAGCGCGGTTGCCATCGCGTCCATCATGACGTTGGTCGTGTCATTCATTCGCGCTTCAATCAGCGGGATAATTGCAGCGTCCGTTTGGACTGCGCCTTCCATACCGAGAAAGGGCACGGGCGAAATCATCAGCTTGAGGTTGAACTCAGCGTTGAACGCGCCCTGCTGGACTGCCGGTTGAGCAAACGAACCGGAGTAGTCAGACCATTGTGCGTTGACAAACTGAGCGCCCTGCACGGGAACGGTGACAGATGACACACCACCGGACGCCTGCTGCGAGTTGGCGATTAATGCCGCCAGCAGAGGAGTCGAGTTGTAGATCTGTACAACCAGTTTAGGAATGAATGCCCGGCGGGTGACGTACGTAAGCTCACTGTACTGAGTTGAGCCACTTGCCGGGATAATGCCGCCACCAATAGCCATGGCAAAATCCTTTTAGTTTAAATTACAGCCCAATGGGCCGGTTCCGCTTACGCAGATCGTTGAGAGCCTTTGCTGCCTCATTGCGTGCGGCAGTAACAGGATTCTTCCAGTAGTTCGACAGATCGAACTTGCTGATCGTGGACGGGTTGTAGGAACTCGGCGTGGGCGTTGCGGCCTGCTTCATCCACTGGTGATATTCGGCAGCGGTCTCATGGTTGGTGATACCGCGCTCAAGCATGATCTTCTCGACTTCACCAACGTCATTTTCCGAGTCAATCAGACCTTTTTTCATCAGCGACTGACGCCGACGATCCAGTTCTGCTTGAGCATCTTTTTCCGCGAGTTTGGCTTCCAGTGCCTGCACCCGTTCGTCAGACCTGCTGACAGCACGGTTGGTGTAATCCTCAATGTCGAGTTCGGGGATCGGCAGATCCGGCTTGACCTGTTTGGTCATCCGCAGAAAGTCACGGCGCGTCTTGGGGTTCTCGGCCAATTGCTGAGCAAGTGCCGCGAGTTCATCACGCGCATCCGGAGACAGATTTTCGAGTGACATTAGATGACCTTCTTGCCGTCGCCGGGCTTGTTAACAGCCATACGGTTCTTGCTGATTTTGCTGGCAGCAGACAAGCCACCAAATGGCGAAAAACGCGGGGTGTTGTAGATCGGGCCGTTCATCTGATTGTTGTCGGTCGGACGACGGGGAGAACCAGCACCACGGGGTTTAAACAGATCCATGATTTATCCTTGCATGGGTTGAGGAGCGCCGCCTGCGGACGGCATACCTGGGGCACCGCCGCCGCCCATCATTGCCTTGACTTCAGGGCTTTGACCACCGGCTTGCGGAAGTTGCTGCATCATCTGAAGAATCTCAGATTGCTGTAGTTCGTTGGTTTTGCTCTTGCGCGGCCCAAGTACTGCGTGAATAGTTTTCAACGCGGCCATCACTTTCTGACCTTCTTCTGACTCAGACCCAAGTGCGGGGAGACTTTGTTCCAGAAGGTCGAGCGCCATGCTCAGGTTGATGCGGGCGGCTTCTTTGCTACCCATCTTGCTTTCTGGGGTAGACATCGGGGCTGCGCTGGGAGCGCCGCTTGCATCCGACATCGCGCCTGCTGAGGAAGTCGGGCCACCCTCACCGCCGGGTGCGCCTGTTGCGCCGCCTTGCTGGCTACGCATCATTTCCATCAACTTATCTGGCGGTACGCCCATATAAACCTCAGAGGAGTTGGGCTGTTTTTACTTTACGTGAAAGTAAATGTCAAGCGGTGGGGGGTATTTAACCGAAACCCCCCAAACGGAACCCTGAGGGATTACTTGCGGCCTTTACGGCCTTTGCGAGCTTTGCGAGCCATGATGGTTCTCCATTTGGCGAGCGGCCACTTATAAACCGGAAAGCAGCCATACCGGGTGAAACTTACCGGCGGGTCTTGCGACCGCGTTTGTGCGCACGTTTCATGTTTTACCTGCGAATGTAATCACGTTTGGATTGGCGAGAGCCAGTACTGTTTTTAATACTTGGCGCTCTGTAAGTCAAGGCTGGCGTGCGACTACTTTTATCCGCTATCCCGCGTGCCGACATATTCGGTTGATCCGGTCTGCTGGTAGGCGGTTGTCCTGCTTTCACGATGCTACCTTCAAGTTAGGAGGCGTGCCGGGTTCCGACTTGGACTTGGGTTCTTCTTTTTTGCCTTGTTCTTGCTGCTGGGCCTGCGCTTGCTTGGCTTCCAGTTTCTTTAGCCGGTCTTTGAGCAATTGTTTCATAGGCGGCTCAAGCAAATCAAGCAAGGATTCCTTGTCGATAACTTGAGCTTTAAACAAGTTGAACGCAAGAGAACGCAAGTCCTCCATAAAGATAGGAGAGTTACTGTGAGCGTCAACCTTGACGACATAATCTTTAGTGAACTGTTCAGCAATAAACTTGTGGCCGTCAGCATCAGTAAAGTGAGTATCGTCGTACTGCTGCATGATCTTCAGATACAGCGTGGCAACTTTTTCAAGACTGTCTTCAATAACCAGCGCCCGTTTCTTGGCCCGGCTAGATCCCAGTCTTGCAAGCTGGCTGGCATGGCCGCTTGATCTGACCCCACTTTCTCCTTTGCCTTGCAAGACGTTGCCGATACCGGACGCCTCTTCAAACATCGCGTCAATCTCTTTGATTTCGGAGAACAAGTCTTGCGGCATATTTGGGGACATCCGCTCTACCTTGGCGTTCGGCATATCGGATGCCAGCAGACCGCCTGCACGGTTCAGCGCAAAGTTCTTCTCATCCATGATCCCGACAAAGCCTGACAGAGCAGTCGGCGGGTTTACTTGCTTGGACAGCAGATCAAGGATTTCGGTCATCCGTTTGTTTCGAAGCTGTTGGAGAAAGACCAGTCGATTAACTTCAGACTCTCCCCAGAAATAATCGTACAGCGGGTTGGGGCAGACTTGGATGAACGGGAGTTCACCTTTCAAGAACATCTTTTCACCAGGCCGGTCGTAGATGATCACATCCGGTTCTGCTTTGGTGACAACCTGATAGTCGGCGATCTCATCGTTCCAGACCCACAGTTCGGTCATCTCGATGGTCTCTTCTGCAACTTGGGCTTTGTAGCGGTTGCTGCCGTTGAGATCCAGATTGACGTTGCCGTACATGGTCGGATTGACCTGCGACATGATCACGCGGTCTAGGCCGGTTGCAACGTCTGTGCGCTCATGCTCCATGGCCGACACACGCTTGACGATGCTGTCGCGGTGAGGGTGAGCAAAGAGGCGTGAGTACAGATCCGACTTGGTGATGTAGTAGGTATGCGTAAGTGCTTCCTGCCGGTCGCTGTAAGCTTGATCTTCTCGCAGCACGCCTATGCAATGCGGCTCTACAAGGTAAGGGTGAACGCCCTTGTTGTAGACCAGCTTGACAAACGTGCTGGCGTAAACCAGCGCCCACTGTGCAGCAGCAGAGAACACTTGGTCGGCATTGCTGTTGAGCCACTCATCGTTGAGCGCTTTGGTCAGCGTGGGTGCTTTCTTGTACTCAAACTCTGGGACGGCAGCACCAAACAAGATTGAGAACCGCGTTGTCTCAGCCGAGTACAGGAAGCTGGTCAACTGATCAATGTGCGGATGGATCTTGTTGAACAGCGCGGGTGCTTCGTCAGGGCTGTTGCCAAATAAATAAAAAGAACGAAGGTTGTGGTAATCGCCTTTACGTTCTTCTTTTGATACTTGGCACTTACGCATCAGATCAAGATAGAACGCTTCCCGATCTAAATCATTTTTTGGGATTCTCATTTTATCTGCAAGTTCTCATGATCGTTGATGACGACGCTAGGTTTAGGAGCGGTGATCCCAGCGGCCTGAGGATTAAACCCGGTTGCCTCGCCCCTGACGCTCTGGGCGGCACCGCCTCCCATGATAGATCCCATGCTCATGCCACGGAAGCCCGCATCGCCCCAAATGGCGTTATCACCTGGACGAAACTTCTGCTCAGCAAGGTCTCTGGCTTCTTTTTCTTCCCGGCTGTTGTCGTTGTTGCGGTTGATGTAGCCGGTTTGGTGTTCACCCTCGCGTGCAGACTTGATATCGGTCATTCCGAAGTCTTTTGCCAGCCCAGCAATGTGTTTATCCGCATTTTTGGTTGCATCTGACTTAAATCCGACTGGTTTGAGGAAAACCAGCGAAAGTTCGCCTTTACAGTGCTTCATAGGGCACTTTTCTTGCATTGACTCGAAAATACCGTGTTCTGAGCAGTAATAGTCGTGCAAAACAGCCATTTCAGTCCTTTAACGCTTCATCGAGGGTTGTGTAGCTGTAATCGTGCCTGTTTCTCATGCCAATATCCATTTTGATGCCGTCAGGGGTCACTTTCACCCCAAAATGCTTCATCAACGGGATCTTTTCGTCTTTTTTGTAAGCAGGGAACTCTCCAGCGGCCTTGGAACGGAAGACCCCGATTCTGCCTAGCTGCCAGTCCCTGAAAACCCTGCCGATACGGATCTGCATGGGTTCTGTCAGGGGTTTGTCCTCCATGATGAAGACGTGGTAGAGCAGGGATGGGTCACAGCCACACATCTCAGCAAACTTGGGCACAGAAATGCCCCGCTCAGAGTCTTGGATGAACCGTTTAAGCTGCTTCTTGAGTTCTGACTTGGGGAACATCTTGTTTTTCCAGCAAGAAGATCAGGTATTCCTCAGGAACATCCTTGTCTTCAGTCTTCAAGGTGAGTTGAAACTTGTCTACCATCAGGGCGTTAAAACCAGCACGGGCAAAGAGGAACATCCACATGGTCAAACCCAGAATGCTGAAGTGATTGAGGTCTGCCTCATGCTGACGCTCGCAATCGGGTGCGGGTACTTCAACATACAACTTTCCGCCTTGCTTTAGAAGCCTGTTAAATTCGTACAGGGTAAAAAGCGGGTAGGGTGAATGCTCAAGTGCGTGCCTGCACCAGATCATGTCTACAGTTTCGTCTTCTACTGACGGGAGGTCAGAGAAATCAGACTTGATAACGGTCATTCCCTTACTTTCAGACGCTTTGTAGTCTTGGTCAGACAGGGTGACCCCTATGGTGTTGGGGTAGCCCAACTCAGCCATCTTGGTTTGGAAAGCGCCGTAGCCGCAGCCAACATCGAGGATGGCAGCATCCTTATCCAGCTCCATTAACGGAACGTACTTGTCCACCATCTGGGGAATAAGCTGGGTGTGGAAGTTGTTTTCTTCCGGCTCCGAGTAAATGCTTGAAAGTGCCATGGCATTGAAGCGGTTAAATTTTTCAATTTGCATCGTGCAGTCCTATGTATTTAAGGTAATCGGAAACGTTACGGTTCATGGCTATCTGCTCTGGTGTTTTATCATCCAGCGCCTTACTGGAACTTCTGGTGATTCTGTTCATAATCAACCGGGGCTGGACTTGTTCTGCATAAGCCACGCAGGCAAGAGCAGTAGCAATCACACGGTCGTCTTTGTTCCTGCCGGATGCTTCAATACTGCCGCCGTCTCTGACAATGGTCTTCATCTCCTCGATGAGTTCCATGCTAAGTACGGTCATCATCCCGCGCTCAAAATAGTCTTTCATGTAGGACAGCATTCGTTCTTTGCTGGACTGGGTTGTCAGATATCCCATGCTGGAACCTGGACCCGTCATGGAGTCATTCCTGCGCCAGATGTAGTTCTGCATACTGCCCAGCACATCCATCAGGTCTTTGCCCATCTTGTTGCCCATGGAGATTGCCATGCGCTTGAGATTCTGTAGTTCGTTGATAACGGCTTGACCGGGGCCGTTAATCTCAAGGTTGAGTGTGCTGTTCTTGTAAGCGCCAGCAAGGTGGGAGATCACCCAAGCAAACTGGTAGGTGTTGAGTTCTGAAGTTGCAAACTCAGCCACTTGATCCAGCCCGTCGCTGTAGACCCTGTAGACCTGTATGCAGAACCTGTCTGCCCAATCCGACGATCCGTATGCGGGATCTGCGCCTATGACGTAGTAGGCCGTGTCCACGGGTTGTTCGTAGATGATCAGGCTTGCAAGGCGTGCGTTGCTTCTCAAGACGTTGGTGTCTTGGAAGAATTGCCCAAACGAATACCGGAAATATTCGGGGTCTGCTTTCTTGGATAGCTTTGCAGCTTCAGTACATCTGACGGTGCTGAAGTAACTGGTTCCCGACATGATGAAGGCATAGTCTTCAGTCGGCGGGAATTCTTGATACATCAATGCTTCGTCTTTAATACCTTCGTGCAGCTTCCAGCGCCACCATGCAATTTGACGGCTGTTTATTTCTACATTGTAGAGTTTTTTTATTTCTCTTACCCATTCCTTTTCTTCAGGAGTAAGTTTTCCATCCCAATATACTTTATAGATATTGGTATTGCCGTCAACTGAATACAATTCATTACGCCACCATCCGCAGAATATGGCCCGCTGGGTGCGTGCCTTCTTTGCGGTAACGTACATATCGTGAAACATATTAAAACCGCGAGCAGTACTCTCAAAGATGTACAGGCGGTTAGGGTTGGTCTCTGCCAGAGATGCCAGCAAAGAGGCCAGGCCCTCTTCGTCACCCCAAGATGATGTCTCAGTCCCGTGAAGGTACGTGATCGCCTTACCGCGCCCCAAAGACCCCTTGGCACGCAATCCTGCAACCTGATAAAACAGTCTGGATCTGTTCTTCAGAGATAGCTGGTTTCTGTTGTGCGCTATCAGCGGAATACGGTATTCCTTAGGGAGTCCTTCCATATACATGGAAAGAGTAGATCTGAACATTTCCCTGTTTTCTTCTGTATCTGTAGTTAGAGTACCTTGTAAACCAGCATTAATGAAATGCCAATATAAATCCAGAGCAAGACTGATGGTAGTGATACCCAACTGCCTTCCTTTAAGAATAACAAAAAAATGTACATCATCTGCCAGACCCTTAGATATCTCATCCATCACATATGTTTGAGTACCAAGAAGATGATCCATCTTTCTCAAACCATGCTCTTTTGTCTCAATCTTTAATTGAGAGCAGAAGTTATAAAACTGTTTAAGATTAAAGTTCATTTCTGCCACGGAATTGTATTGGTGACAATCACCACCGCCGTGGTCATGCTCACCGGATTCTCCACACGCGGACAACATCCGCCTCTGTACGGGCCATAAACCTTCTGGACAAACGCTTGCCAGCACGGTGATTAGCGTTCATCACATTTGCCTTGTGCGCTACAGGCACCGTAAAGCTGTCCCCGATCTGCATATCGTCATACGGGTACTTGTACACAACCCGCTCTTTCGGGGTAGGCACTTCCTTCTCTATCTCTAACGCTTGCATATACACCTCACTAAATAATCCCAGTATACAAGCAAAAAAAGACCCGTACACAGACGGGTCAACCCACACAGGGGGAGGAGAGCAGAGAAACAACAGGATATATGAAAATTTCTATGGGGGGGAGCCTGTTGGGGTGCTCGCACACAAGCCCCCTCCGTCCCACTCGACTGCGCCATGTGCACTCAGCAGATCACCGACCAGCAGCACAACCCTGCCCATCCAATATGCCTGTCAGACGCATCAGATCAGCGCAGGATGGCCTACCACCTATCTGTATAGGCGAGGGTAGCAATACCCCATATTGACCCCGTAACAAGCGGCCGGGGAGGCGATAGTCTATCTCTATCCCTTTGTCACGAACGATAGCCCAGGCATTCTGTCCATAGTCTATACATACAAGCCACTATGTAGTATAAATACCACGTTTCATTTTCTACTATATATACTATATGAAGGGTTGTGTTCTCATTCTATCTGTGTCACTATCTCACTACCGCATCAAGTTGATGCGGCATCCACCAGGGGGTTCCCAGCATGATCGACAATCTTCAATACTTCATCAGCGGCATCTACGTTCTGATGATGATTTGCATGATTGCGTTTGCAGTTCTTGACATCCTCGAAGACAAAGCTCGAGATGCACGTCGTTGCAACCGCTAACCACAACATCTACCGGAGGTTTCCAGAATGAATTATTCATTAGATATGGCTCAAAAGTACCTTGCCGAAGGCAAGGGGGAGTGGCTTTGCCACTTCATACATGATCAGGATTCGGAGGGGATTTCGTCCCCCCTGTCTCCCGAGGACCAGGCTAAGGGTGGATACATTTCCACCTATTTTTTGGTCAGAGACTTGGCTAATCCAGCTAATTGGGATTGAGACGACCATTTGAGCGAAACCGGCTCCGGCCGGTCTGCGGTTAGCTACCGCACTGATGAGCTTGCCGGTTAGCTACCGGCTATTCATAGGATGTTTCCTACCATGTCAAAAACTATACCCCTCAGCCTGCACACTCGCCGTGTTGTCGTTGTATTGGCGATCCAGCTTGTCCTTGATCACGTCGCACGCCTGACGATTGACCAAGCAGTTGATCATGCTTTTGATCTGCTCGGCTATCCGGAAAACAATCTGGACACCCACGGTATCCGTGCTCTTGTGTTGTCTGATGTTCAAAAGCAGTTTCCGGCCCGTGCTATGCAGGTGGCAGCATGAAAGCACTCGGCTACATACTCTTCTAGGGTTCCACGTACAGGGTCGCGTGCGACCTTGTGCGGGCAATCCTGCCCATCTGAGGAGATGAGATGAAACCGATACGCATCACTGAGCAAAACCGCGCCGCGATTGTCGCGGCCCTTGCAAACGTAAACGGCAAGGCCACGGCGCACACGTTCACGACTTACCAGCAAATCGAGCAGATCGCCGCCGCAGCAGAAAAGCAGCTTATCGGCCTGGTCGGATCGCAAAAAGCCGCAGTCGGCGCCAGGTTTGAAGCGACCAGCGGAGACAAGGTAGCCAACGCTTATAAATATGCCCGAATCGGAACTCGCGTCAAATTAGAGCGCCGCGCAACTGGCTGGTTTTTGATTGACGCAATGGAATGGATGCTTTATCAAAATGGCGGCGACCGCAGGCTGACGCTGACCGCAGCGCAAGACGCACGCGCGGTCGAGCTGTTCCGCGCCGGATACACGACGCTGCCCGCAGTCGAAGCGGTCGCCGCATAAAGGAGATCAGACATGAGCTACAAAATCGAAGGTAAGGGCCAGAACGGCGACTGGTCAACCGATTACGCGGACGGTGGCAACGCAGTGAGCTTTGCGACTGAAGTCGAAGCAAATTCTGC
>CAITMU010000023.1 GCA_903893565.1 uncultured beta proteobacterium
CCTGGTACACCGGGCGCTTGCAACGTACACAACCCCGGCTACGACTTCAACGATGACATCATCGCGCCGGGTGCTGCCTTCTGGGTGGCGTTGACGGAGCGCTTTCTGGCATAGTTGGTTCTTTTTGAAATTCAGATCGGGAGAGATCGCGTTAAACCGCGACGCCGAAGGAGCAACCACCCCGGAAACTCTCAGGCAAAAGGACCGGTTTGAATCGTTGATTTCTCTGAAGAGTTGTTGGGCTTAGTCACCCGGCACACCGCAGGAGCAAGTGGCCCCGTCACAACGACAAGGCCATGAATCTCTCAGGTTCCAAACAGAGGGGGTGCATGTCGCGCATGGAGCGTGGGCGTGCTTTTTGTCATCTTGACACCCCTGACTTTTTTGGAGATCTGACCCATGACATCAAGCTCAACATCCATCGCAGTGATAGGCGGCGGCATCACTGGCGTCACCACCGCCTACGCACTGGCCAAGCGCGGCTTTGCCGTCACTCTGTTTGAGAAAAACCGCTACGCGGCGATGGAAACATCGTTTGCCAACGGCGGCCAGTTATCGGCGTCCAATGCCGAGGTGTGGAACCACTGGTCCACCATCCTCAAGGGCATGAAGTGGATGCTGAAAAGCGACGCACCACTCTTGGTCAACCCCAAGCCAAGCTGGCACAAGTTGAGCTGGTTTGTGGAGTTCATCAGCAACATCCCGCAATATGAGCGCAACACGATCGAATCCACCCGCCTGGCCATTGCGGCGCGCGAACACTTGTTCAACTGGTCGCAGGCAGAGAGCGTGGATTTCGACCTCAAAAAAGAAGGCATCCTGCACATCTACCGCAACAAAAAGGGGTTCGACCACGCCGGTGAAGTGAGCAAGATGTTGGCCAAAGGCGGCTTGCCGCGCCGTGCCGTCACGCCAAGCGAAATGAAGGCAATTGAGCCCACGCTGGCCGGCACTTACTACGGCGGCTACTTCACCGAGAGCGATTCCACCGGCGACATTCACAAGTTCACCACTGGCATGGCGCGAGCCGCTGAGCGCCTGGGTGTGCAGTGCTTGTACGGTCAAGACGTGTTGTCCCTGCACAGTGATGGCACGAAGGCCGAAGTGACCGTGGCCAATAGTGCGGCTGAAGGTGGCGGTCATGTCACGCACCAGTTTGATGGGCTGGTGGTGTGCGCTGGGGTCGAGAGCCGCAGCTTTGCCGCGCAACTGGGCGATCGGGTCAACATCTACCCGGTGAAGGGTTACTCCATTACGGTCAATCTGCCGGACGCGCAAAGCCAGTCGGCTGCACCCATTGTGAGTCTGCTGGACGACGAGACCAAGCTCGTCACAAGCCGTTTGGGAGTGGACCGTTTCCGTGTTGCAGGTACCGCTGAATTCAACGGCTACAACAAAGACATTCGCGCCGACCGCATCCGGCCCCTCATTGCGTGGGTGAAACAGTGCTTCCCCGGTATTAACACCCGCCAAGTCGTGCCCTGGGCCGGCCTGCGCCCCATGATGCCCAACATGATGCCGCGCGTGGGCCGGGGTAAATTAGCCAACGTGTTCTACAACACCGGGCATGGTCATTTGGGCTGGACGCTGTCAGCGGTGACCGCGGACATGGTGGCCAGTGTGGTGCAGTCAACTAAGCTGAAATTGAAGGTCAGCAAAGTTTTGCAAACAGTTTGAATTATTTTTCAAAAGATTTCTTACTGCATGTAAATGCTTCAAGCCAATCGTTCGCATTTGTCTTAACGAGCGATTGGTTTTGAATGGCTCAAGTGTCGCGTTAGGAGCCGTTCGGGGTGCATCTGGAAATCGAGTGGTTTTCTCCAAAGCGGTCAACCACACACCCTCTGTTCCTCCAATTTGGAATAAGGAAGCCAACGAATGAACGTCCGCCCCTTTTACACAAAATTCGGGACACCCTCGACCGTCAGTACCCGGGCTATCACCCCACTCAACCGGCCAAGTACAGTTCAACCCGATCGGAAGTCCAGGTCGCAATCCCGGTGCCAAAGAAGTCCGCATCCTCCGTCCACACAGCGCAGCCTATCGTCATGGCGCAAGCCAATACGGGCCAATCATCAGCATCTCGCATCGCAATTCTTTGGAGTGCCTGCGTTTTTAAGCCCTCATAGACGCCAAGTTCCAGAGGCCAGACAATGGATTCCAGCGCATCCAAAACCGCCATTGCCGGCTCACGTTTAACGCCTCTTTTTTCCAATAAGCTGGGAAGGTACTTTCGGGCATCAGAGTAGGCTACATCTGGCGCAAAAAATTGGACCGCATTTGCGTTGTCGACAATGAGTTCGCGCACACGCTTGCCCAGCACCGCTCGGATCAGGATATTGGCATCCAGAACGATCGCTTTATTGCTCATGTCGCAGCGATTGAGGGCTTCTTGGGTGCGGACGAGCGTTTACGTGCCGATTTGAAATCAGACACTACGGCGTCTATATCAACACTCTTAGCCGCGAGAAGCCGATCCAACGTTTTGCTCGCTTTCTTTAGCGAGGCAACATCTGCCTCGGCCTGGCCATGGGTCGGAATGAAGTAGCCAATAGTTTGACCATGGCGCGTCACAGCTACCGGCGTGCTTGACGCAATGAATTCGGCCATTCCGGCACGAAATTCCCGAATGCCTACTTTAGTAGCTTCCATTTTGTTCCTTTGGAGTCAAAGTCATATTGTGGATCATAGTGTACACAAATATAGAGATCATTGCAGATGTATGGCCGCAGCAAATTCGTATACCCGCTTTCCTCCTCTCTCTGGTCAGCACGCAAAACCCATGACAGACCGCTTTGGGCCTGAAGCACGAGTTGATGCCACAACCGCATCGTCCGCTTATGGCCGACTGCAGTCCGACAGCACGTCTGGCCCGGAGACCGTGACACTCCGGGTGTTCGTGCCCTTATTCAACTGATCTTAGAGCGGGGCGTCCAAAACAATCGGTTGTTTTTTTTCCGATAAAGTTTTGATAACAACGCCGTTTTTTTAAGCCTCAAAAGTAAG
>CAITMU010000024.1 GCA_903893565.1 uncultured beta proteobacterium
AACACGACAAGCCTGTCTGGCTCGTATGTTCTCGGCAATAACCTGACAGCCAGTGGCACGAATTTCACGCCGATTGGTAATGGAAGCAACGCATTTACCGGCGTGTTCAATGGCTTGGGTTACACGATCGCCAACCTGACGATTAACCTGCCGAGTAGCAGCTATGTCGGCTTGTTTGGCGATATGAGCGGTACGATCAGAAACGTCGTATTGTTGGCGGATTCAGTTACGGGTATGGACTATGTCGGCGGGCTGGTTGGCTACAGCGGTGGCACGATCAGCGCCAGCTACGCGGCAGGTTCGGTTATGGGGTCCTACAAGGTCGGCGGTATAGTTGGCGAAAATAACGGCACCATCAGCGCCAGCTATGCGACGGGTTCGGTTGAGGGGATTTACGGCGTCGGCGGCCTGGTTGGCTACAATAACATCGGCACGATTAGCACCAGCTACGCGACGGGTGCGGTTACGGGGTCGATCAACGTCGGCGGGTTAACTGGAAGAAATTACTCCGGCACGATTAGCAACAGCTACGCGACGGATACTGTTACGGGGGGCACAAAAGTTGGCGGGCTAGTTGGCTACAATTCGAACGGGACGATTAGTGCCAGCTACGCGATGGGTTCGGTTACGGGGGCCATCTACGTCGGTGGTCTGGCCGGCAGCAATGGCGGCACGATCAGCGACAGCTACTGGGACACGGTAACATCGGATCAGACGGCCGGTGTTGGTGGCGGCAGCAGCGCCGGCGTCACGGGATACACTACAGCGCAATTGGCAGCACATTTACCCTCTGGCTTTTCTTCGGATGTATGGGCGAATTCTGACAATCAGACGACACCTTACCTTCTAGCTGACGCGTCTTTCGGCACGATCGGTGGGGTTGTTTATCTGGGCAGCGACACGAGTTCGACGCCGACGCCTTACAGCGTTATCCAGACGATGACGCAGTTGCAAAATATCAACACGACAAGCTTGTCTGGCTCTTATGTCCTCGGCAATAGCCTGACAGCAGGCAGCACGAATTTCACGCCGATTGGTAATGGAAGTAACGCATTTACCGGCGTGTTTGATGGCCTGGGTCACACGATCAGCAACCTGACGATTAACCTGCCGAGTAGCAGCAATGTTGGCCTGTTTGGCGATGTGAGCGGCACGATTAGTAGTGTCGGGCTGCTCGCAGAGGCAGTCACTGGCGGCACTAATGTTGGCGGACTAGTTGGTCGAAACAGCGGCACGATCATTGCCAGCTATGCGACGGGGGCCGTTTCGGGGTCGAGCAACGTCGGGGGGCTGGTTGGCTTAAATTACTACGGTACGATCAGCGACAGCTACGCGACGGGTTCTGTTTCTGGCAATAATCACGTAGGCAAACTTGTTGGCTATAGCCTGCCTACGGCGACACCAACACCCACACCTACACCCACACCTACACCCACACCTACACCCACACCCACACCTACTCCCACGCAGACAATCACGCAGACAATCACGCAGACACCTAAACCGTCACCGTCACATGCGCCTCTGACGATACAGATACCTACAATATTGTCTCCGATGGTATCGGGAGGGCTTACAACAAACGCAGGTAATATGACGTACCCTGTGCTTAAGCCCGCTTCTGTATTAGTGATCCGCGGAGGTGTGAACGGCGCGGGCAATGGAACACTAAGAGTCTCATCGAACTCATCGAATTCAACAAACGCAGAAGTTAAAACTAAAAGTCAGTAGCGCTGTCGAATTAACACCGCGCCTAGAAAGATTATGCGTAATGGGCTCATACGTATCTGCCAATAGATTGCATCGAGTAGCCGTACGAGGCGCCTGGCTCCTAGCCTCCTGCTGCATAGCTGTGATGAGAATATCCGCAGCTCATGCGCAGGCGCTTTCACCGAGCGCCGGTTCCATCCTCCAGCAGGCAGCCCCTCCGCAAGTCACATTGACTGCACCAGGACAGCTTTTGACGCTTCCGGAACCCAGCCAGCAAGCGAGCAATTCTACGGTCCAAATTCCAGTGGGTCACCTCGTGATCGCGGGCAATCATCTAATACCGGATGATGTTTTGCATGCTCTGGTGCAGCCTGCGGAAAACCAGCAGATGACGCTCGGGGCCCTACGTGATTACGTTGACCGCATTACTGAAGCCTATCACAAAAAAGGCTATCCGGTTGCCTATGCGTATCTTCCAGCACAAAAAATACAGGATGGCCTGATTAAAGTTACGGTCGTCGAACCTACCTACGATGAAATACTCATCAAGGGTACTTCACGACTGAATGCAGATGTGGCGAGAACAACGGTTGGGGTTCATTCCGGTGACGTTGTCGAAGCGGAAGGCCTGCAGCGTGGATTGCTGTTGCTGAACCAGACGCCGGGCGTGCAAATCAAAGGGACGCTAATTCCCGGCGCGCATCCCGACACAAGTTCGCTGCAGATTGAAAACGAAGATCAACCTCTATTTAGCGGGACAATATCCGATAACAGTTATGGTAACAAATATACTGGTACCTATCTGACCAATCTCACTTTGTCGGCCAATGATCCGTTTGGGTTTGGCGGCTCATTGTCGGTCAATGGGCTAATGTCAAACACCCTTGGAATGAAATCGGATGGATTTACGTTGACCTCACCAAACGTTTGGGATGGGTTGCGGGCAGGGGTCTATGGTTCACAAAGTTTTTATAAGCTCGGCGGCACCTTTAGCAGCCTCGGTCAGGTAGGGCGCTCTACACAGTTAGGCGGGGATTTGAACTTCCCACTGATCTTGCAACCGAGCCGGGTGCTGAACTTGCGTTTTGATGTACTGCGGGATTGGCTCGCGCAAAAGACCGAAAGCATAGGCACAAACACAGCACAAAAACTCTTGATAGAACGCCTAAGCCTGCAGGGCGCTCTCTTCGACAGTTTGAACGGCACCACCACGGCCAATCTTACGATTTCGAATGGCCATAATTCTCCAAGCGAGGATTCAACCAGCACATCGGTTGCGGGCACAGCCGGATCATTCCAGATTCTGCAATTAGGTATCGGGCGTACACAAGAGCTGCCTTATAATTTGCAGGTGACAGCTAACCTAACTGGTCAACTGTCTAGTAAGAACCTCGACAGCTCACAGCAGTTCTTTATCGGTGGACCCTATGGAGTGATGAGCTATGCAACAGGCGATGGCGGAGGGGACGAAGGCTACTTGGTAAGAGCTGAGCTCTCACACGCTTTGAGAATTTCGGATCTACCCGGTCATTTGATTGGATCGCTACACCTTCAGAACGGAACGATTTGGGTGCACCATTCGTTTTATGAGGGCGCAACCGGGCCGAAACAAATAACTTTGAACGGCATTGGCCCAGGTATCTCCTATAAATGGGAATATTTGAACCTCAGTGGTTCTTATCTAAGGCGCATTGGATCCAATGGCGCTTCGGGCTACAGCACCAATAAAAATCAGCTTTGGTTTCAGATTGGTCTATCGACGTAAATATTTTCACTATTCTTTGTGTCAGACACATTGATAAGAAAAGAAAAGAAACATGGACTTCAATATTTCCCTTAAATTTAAGCCGTCACAGTCGTTCATCGGCATCTTGGCAGAGCTGAACGAGCAGAATGCCAACTGGACCGATGGATCATATGACTGGGCAGCGCAAACCACAGACTTTCTCCATAATCCGGTTCCTTTGCCCGTCTTTGACGAAGCGCTTTTCAAAACTCCATTAAGTAAGCGCGCAGTTAACGACCTCCTGCACGTCGCAATTGCGCTGATGTCAGGAAATTACCATCTCGTGCGCAACTATATGCAGGCGATCCGCTTCGCATTTGTGATCGGCTATCCCCGCAGTGGAGGGAGCTATTTGACCAAAGAAATTCTCCGCTCAATCGGGCTGGATCATAAGCGCGTATCTGAAGCATTAGCCCATGACGGTTTCCCAGAATTGCGGGATATCTGGTACGACTCAACCGGCGACAGGCCATACTTCTATCTGCAAGATTCTATTTTCCAGACCGCAGAGTTTCTTGTTATCTCGAATCTCTATTATTCGCGAAAGACCCAGCGCCATCCCCATGGTTATTGGCTGGCGCCCAAGAAAATGCACAAGCTAATCAACTGGGGTGGAAGCTTCAAAATGCTTCTCGGCGAAGGAAAGGCCGATTACCTAGTGACGATCCGAAATCCATTGCCAACAGCGATCTCAATTTATGAGAAGAGTGGCGGTCTGCCAGAGGACCGCCTGTTTCCAGTTAAAGCCTCGCGCAGTGCAATCGAACGCTGGATCGTTACTGACCTGATGATGTTAGGTTATGCGGTGGAGGAAATTTCCAGAATGGAATATTTTGATGCTGTCCAAATCAGCTGGAGTAATTTCCATGCCCGTATGGCGACTTCAGGATTATTCTTAGGTGACCGTAAGGAAATCCGCTTACTTCCATACGGCAAGGATACGCTGGAAGATGTTGCGCGTGAATACCGCGCTCAGAATTTCAATCCTGACCAACCCGAACCGTTATTGATCCATGACAAGGCCAAGGATATGCTTATCATTATGCACGATGAAGCAGAAAGGAAGATAGTAAGGCAGGTAGAGTTGTTGAACGGTAATGCAGGTGCTGACAATGGTATATTGAAGATGCCATTTGCAAAGGACCTTAATTTTAGTACTGTCCATGCAGCAATGTCCCCGAACACTCTTGATAGCGAAATCTATCTGATGAATATAGATGCCAATGCAACTGATGCCAACAAGGGCAAGGGAGCAC
>CAITMU010000025.1 GCA_903893565.1 uncultured beta proteobacterium
TAGTTTTTGTTCCCATGGCGGGCCTCCTCGCATTGCATGGTAGTGAACCTGGTCAGGTCCGGAAGGAAGCAGCCAAAGCTATTCTCTGTAAGTGCCGGGGGTCAGGCTCGCCACCCCCCCCTTTTTTTTGCGAAACATTAAAACGACAATGCCCTAAAAAAGGACAAAACACGTCTGAGTTGGTTTTTTGTGGTTTTTTTATACGTATTGTTATTGTTTCTGTCCGTATTTTTTTAAGGGCCATGGTTTTCCTGCTACAGTTGTCCCTAAGCCGAGTAAAATCTGAGTTTTAACATTTCAACTTTCTTATTCTCCAGATCATGACGCAAGTTCTTGCACGTAAGTGGCGCCCCAGATCATTTGCCGAATTGGTCGGGCAAGAGCACGTTGTACGAGCGCTGACCAATGCACTGAACCAACAGCGTTTGCATCATGCGTATCTTTTTACGGGTACGCGTGGAGTCGGTAAGACCACCTTAGCCCGAATTATTGCCAAAGCGCTCAACTGTGAGACTGGTATTACGGCTACCCCTTGCGGGGTGTGTTCGGCTTGTCAAGAAATTGATTTAGGCCGTTTTGTTGATTTGGTCGAACTGGATGCGGCCTCGAACACACAAGTCGACAACATGCGCGAGTTGATGGAAAACGCACTGTATGCTCCCTCGAGCGGTCGTTTTAAGGTTTATATTATCGATGAAGTGCATATGCTGTCTCGAAATGCCTTTAATGCGATGCTCAAGACTTTGGAAGAGCCTCCTGCTCATGTCAAATTTATATTGGCGACGACCGATCCGCAAAAAATTCCTGTCACCGTTTTATCTAGATGCCTTCAATTTAATTTAAAGCAAATTCCTCCCCTTCAGATTGTTGAGCGATTACGTTTTATTTTGGAAGCAGAAAAATTAGAAGGTGATTTGACCGCTCTGTCTTTGATTGCCCGAGCCGCACAAGGCAGCCTTCGTGATTCTTTGTCCTTAATGGATCAGGCGATAGCCCACGGAGCGGGTCGTGTGGATGAAGCCTCCACGCGCGATATGCTAGGGGCGGTAGACCAACAACATCTTTATGCCATCCTCGAAGCGCTCTCACAAGCCGATGGCCCCGCGATGATGCAAAAGGCAGAGCAGATGAGTGCGCGTAGCCTGTCGTTTGAATCCGCATTAATTGACTTGGGTAGCTTACTTCACCAGTTGGCACTGTATCAAAAAGTTCCCCAAACGCTCGCTGATGATCATCCAGATAAAGCCACACTCATCCATCTTTCTGGGCTTTTTGCTCCAGAGGAATTGCAGCTTTATTATCAAATCACCCTTCAGGGGCGAAGCGATATCGGTCTGGCGCCTGACGAATATGCCGGATTTACGATGAGTTTATTGCGAATGTTGGCGTTTCATCCCTCCAGTGATATCGCTGTGCCTTCAAGCCCAAGCCCGAGGCCATTAGCGGTAAGAGCCGTAATGCCCTCAGCTAGTGTTGCTCAAAAATCGACTCATGTTACGAGCCCGGTAACGGCTAGTGCGGCGCCATTGCCGCCACAGGTTAAACCAGCATTAGAGGCTTCTTGGGATGATATTGTTCGTCAATTAGGGTTGATGGGCATGACAGCGCAATTAGCGCAAAACTGTGCCTTGTCACGGTATACCGAGAGTGAAATGGAGTTAAGTATTCCTAAGGCTCAGGAGGTGTTGCTGGCCGGAACGCAGCAACAAAAACTAAAAAACGCGCTTCAAAAACTCTTTGGAGAGCCGTTTAAGATCACATTCAAGGTTACCGAAGCGTTGGTGCAAACGCCAGCACTGAATATTCAAAAGCAAAAAAACGAACAACTCATTAAAGCCACGCAAGCCATTAGTGCTGATCCCTTTGTTCAGCAGCTGCAAGAGGCTTTTGGCGGCAATGTTAAAAAATCTTCCATTCAACCATTATCCTAGGGGTTAGAGTCCATGATGAAAGGCCAGATAGCCGGCTTAATGAAGCAGGCACAGCAAATGCAAGAGAACATGAAGAAAATGCAGGACCAGTTAACTACAATTGAAGTCGAGGGACTTTCCGGTGCAGGCTTAGTGAAAGTCAGCATGAACGGTCAGTATGGTGTAAAGCGAATCCATATTGATGAAAGCTTGTTTAAAGATGATAAAGAGATGTTGGAAGACTTAATTGCCGCAGCGGTGAACGATGCCGTCAGAAGGGTGGAGAGTACTCGGCAAGAAAAAATGAATTCGGTGACCGGTTCTTTGCCTTTGCCCCCTGGTTTTAAGTTGCCCTTTTAAAAATGAGGGACTGATTAAGCGTTTTTTTGTTGTTAAGGTCTGAGTCTTTTTTGTAAGGATAAGATGAGTCATACGGGGGTATTGGAGGATTTGATTGGGGCACTGAGATGCTTGCCGGGGGTAGGTCCGAAATCCTCCCAACGCATGGCCTATCACTTGTTGCAACGTGATCCTTCTGGTGCAGCTCGTCTATCACTGGCATTAAGCCAAGCGCTTGAACGTATTCAGCATTG
Organism: uncultured beta proteobacterium; assembly: GCA_903893565.1. Taxonomy (GTDB): domain Bacteria; phylum Pseudomonadota; class Gammaproteobacteria; order Burkholderiales; family SG8-41; genus UBA5216. The sequence continues at coordinate 2,504 of CAITMU010000025.1, forward strand.
CGAGCAATGTAATAGTTTTTCTGAAACCCCCTTGTGTAGTTTGTGCTCCTCAACTCGTCGTGACCGAAGTCAACTGTGCGTGCTTGAATCCCCTGCTGACCTCATGCGGGTGGAACAAACTCAAAGTTTTCAGGGACTTTATTTTGTGCTGCTGGGAGTTTTATCCCCATTGGATGGTATCGGCCCTAAAGACATTCATTTGGACCGCTTACTTAAACGGGCCACGGACGGACTGGTCGAAGAGGTGGTGCTGGCCACTAACTTTACTGCAGAAGGTGAGGCGACGGCCCACTACATTGGTGAACTGTTAGGGTCTCGCGGCTTGAAGGTGACTCGAATTGCTCGGGGATTGCCAGTGGGGGGGGAGCTCGATCACGTGGATGCGGGGACTTTAGCGCAAGCACTCCTTGAAAGACGTTCGGTTTAGTTTTTCGTAATTCTGTGTCACGGTGAACCCCAGCAATGAGATAATAGGTTGTTTTTTAAATGAAAAGCTCCCCAAACGATCAATGTTTTGAGTGAGTTTGCCTATAACGGGGTGCTGGGAGCGGGTCTCGTGTTAAGAGCGGCTCGCTTAAAAAAATAGACAGAGGTTCCCTTTTCGGGATTTTTATTCCATTGTTTGACTTCAGGTTGTTGCCTTGAACACTAAAACTAAAACCCCTTTTCGCAGGCCCGTTGTTGCCCCTGTCAGCACGGAGTCCAATAAATTGCAAAAAGTATTAGCCCAAATTGGCTTAGGTTCGCGGCGCGATATGGAGGTGTGGATAGAGGAAGAAAGGGTGCTGGTCAACGGTCAGATCGCGACCAAAGGCACTCGAGTGACCTCTTCCGATCGAATTAAAGTGGATGGAAGAGATGTCCATGTCAGCGCCACTGCGCTAACCCCTCGAGTGTTGCTCTATCACAAACCAGAAGGGGAGATTGTCACGCGCGATGATCCCCAGGGGCGGGAGACGGTGTTTTCCAATCTTCCCGGTTTACGCGGGGCACGGTGGTTGTCTGTTGGGCGATTGGATGTGAGTACCAGTGGTTTGTTGATTTTTACCACTTCGGGTGAACTAGCCAACTCTATGATGCATCCGCGATTTAAGGTCGAGCGCGAATATGCGGCGCGTGTCTTTGGGACTTTGAACCAAACGCAAGCCGATCAGTTGTGCCAAGGCATTGAGTTGCCTGACGGTATGGCAGCCTTTAATGCGCTAACCGATGAGGGCGGAGAAGGGTCTAATCACTGGTATCGAGTTCAAGTCAGTGAGGGCAGAAACCGACTCGTGCGGCGGTTGTTTGAAGCGTTGGGCTTTACCGTGAGTCGCCTTATTCGCGTGCGGTTTGGTTACTTACAGTTACCCAGCCGCTTAAAGCGCGGCCAATTTATGGAGTTAGAACCAGCAGAAGTCATCGAGCTACTGGCATGGTTAAAGCAACCCCTCATCGAAACGGAAGACGACATTCAGCGAGCTAAGCCGGCCAAAAGGCCTTCTCGCGTGAGTACAAAAACACAATCATCCCCGCCACTGGTTAAAGGCCAAAAAAACGCCATGCGGGGCCAGGCTCGTTCTACACGGGATCGGGCGTGACCACATTCGACCACTAGTAAGCCCCCTGGGCTTAAATGAGTTGCTGCGTTATTGAGAATAATACGAACGGCATCGAGTCCATCTTTACCCCCCGCTAATGCGATTTCAGGTTCTTGCCGGTATTCTTCTGGTAACGAGTGCATGACGCGTTGGCGAACATAGGGGGGATTGGAAATGATTACATCATAGCAAGCCGTGTCTAATTGAGAAAAATAATCAGACACCTTTAATTGTATTTTCTTTCCTAGCCGATAGCGTGTGAGATTGATTCGGGCCACTTCTAATGCTTCTTTTGAAATGTCTGTGGCATCGATAGCGGTGGACTTAAATCGCTTGGCTAATAAAATCGCTAAGCAAGCTGAACCCGTACATAAATCGAGCGCCCTACGGATTTTTGGCGTAGATGGCCATTCAAAAGGCGCACTGCCAAGGAGTAGTTCGGCGATGTAGGACCTGGGGATTAAAGCGCGCGAATCAGCGTAAAAACTAAAAGGTCCCAGCCAAGCCTCTTCGGTGAGATAGGCTGCGGGAAGCCGAAGCTTGATACGACGTATAAACACTTGCCTGACACGCGCCGCATCGAGCCCGTTGACCTGTTTTTTTTCAGGTAATACTCCAAGGGGTAATCCGAGGCTAAACAAGGTTAAATAAATCGCCTCATCACGTGCGTTTGTCGTGCCATGGCCAAAGCAGATGCCCGCATCCTCAAACCAACGTTGACCTTGACGCGCCAATTGACCCACCGTGGTGGGGGTGACAGGGGCCGGTTTTAACCAAGGTTTGGGACTGGGCAAATGAAAGATTCCTAGACGGTAGAGCCACAGCGCTTGAGGGCTATTTTTAGCTTTGATCGCAGCGCAGTGGGGCCCATGTCAGTTTAGTCGCCACGCAAAAGTTCATTGATGCTCGTCTTGGCTCGGGTTTGAGCGTCGACTTGTTTGACGATGACCGCACAGTACAGTTGGCATTTACCATCGGGTGAGGGTAAAGAGCCGGGGACGACCACCGAACCCGCAGGCACTCTGCCATACAGTATCTGTCCTGTTTGGCGGTGGTAGATTTTTGTGCTTTGACCAATAAAAACACCCATTGAAATGACCGCACCGGTTTCGACGACGACCCCTTCTACGATTTCCGAGCGAGCACCGATAAAACAGTTGTCTTCGATAATGGTGGGATTGGCTTGCAGGGGTTCCAATACACCACCGATACCGACGCCACCCGAGAGGTGAACATTCTTACCGATTTGAGCGCAAGAACCCACCGTCGCCCAAGTATCCACCATTGTGGATTCATCGACATAAGCGCCGATGTTGACAAAGGAGGGCATTAAAATCACATTTTTACCAATAAAGGCACCCCGTCTTGCGGCGGCGGGGGGCACGACCCGGTAGCCTGCCTGAGCAAAATCCTTGGGAGTGAAGCCACTAAATTTTGAGGCCACTTTATCGTAATACTGGGAGTAACCGTCTTTTAAAAGCGCATTGTCTTCGATACGAAAAGACAATAGCACAGCTTTTTTAATCCACTGGTGTGTGACCCAATCGCCTTGAATTTTTTCTGCAACGCGTAGTGCCCCTGTATCGAGTTGTGCCAAGGTGGCATTGACAGCCTCACGAATAGCGGTGCTACAGGTAGAGGAGGATAATTCAGCTCTATTGTCCCAGGCCGAATCAATCGTCTTTTGTAATTGATCTTTGTTCATAAGCTCTTCCGTTTATTAAAGGGATTGGATAAATTGTGCAATACGGGTGGCACTTTCTTTACACTCTTCAACGCTCGACACGAGCGCAATTCGCACCCGGTTTTCGCCCGGATTAATGCCTGCCGATGAGCGACCTAAAAAACTACCTGGCAAGACAGATACATTTTTTTCAATGTAGAGCCGACGAGCGAATTCCGTATCAGCAATCGGGGTGGGCAACCATAAGTAGAATGCCGCATCGGGCCAGTCTACATCGCAAACTGGCTTTAAAATCGATAGCGCGATGTTGAATTTTTCTCTGTAAAGGCGCCTATTGTCAACGACATGTTTTTCATCCCGCCACGCACTGGTGCTGGCAACTTGTATGGGCACACTCATGGCACAACCATGGTAAGTACGGAATAAAAGATATTGCTTAATGATGGAGGCATCTCCAGCCACAAAACCAGAACGCATCCCCGGCACGTTGGATCTTTTGGAAAGACTAGAAAAAACCACAAGACGAGGAAAGCCCTCGCGCCCGAGTTGGCGAGCCGCCTCCAAGGCACCTAAGGGCGGGTGGTCTTCATCGAAGTAAATTTCTGAATAGCATTCATCCGAGGCAATCACAAAACCAAAGCGATCGGAGAGCTTAAACAGCGCTTCCCATTGCTTCAGGTCCATGACGCAACCGGTCGGATTGCCTGGTGAACAGGTGAAAATTAATTGAGTCTTTTCCCACACAGAATCGGGCAAATCGCTTAACTGAGCAGCAAATCGGTTTTTTGCGAGGCTATTGAGATAATACGGTTGGGCGCCCGCCAGCAAAGCTGCCCCTTCATAGATCTGGTAGAAGGGGTTAGGGCAGACGACGATAGGATCTTTTCGACGGCTTGAATCAACCACCGTTTGCGCAAAGGCAAACAAAGCCTCACGGCTACCGTTGACCGGGAGCACCTGGGTATCCGGATTCAGTTTCACTTGGTAGCGCAGGGCGGCCCAGTCGCAAATGGCTTGTCGCAGTGATTCATTGCCCAGCGTGGAAGGGTAGGTGGATAGCCCTGTGAGACTATCAATCAACGCATTTTTGATAAATTCTGGTGTCGGGTGCTTCGGTTCCCCAATATAAAGTGTGATTGGGGAATATGACGCATTGGGCACGGCCCCCTCGAGCAATAGGCTTAGTTTCTGAAACGGGTAGCTTTGTAATTTTTCCAGATAGGGATTCAATGGCGGTATTCCATGTTCGGCTCTAAATATAGAACCCATTCAAACAGTAAGTGTAAGATTATAAGACTTTTTTTCTAATTTGAATGGCTCTCAAGCGATGGGGGGACAGAGGCCTAAAAGGGCTCGATGAATCAGTCTTCGTGGTTAACGGATACTCGGGTCGTTGACTTCTACGTCGTAGTCCGGTAAGTCGCTCATCTTCCACCCTCGCTTGGCGTGTTGCGCGACTACGGACGTAAACACGCCTCCGCGCACGTAAAATCGGGCGGTTAAACGTACAAATCGGGGGGAAATGGTTTTTACAATATCATCCAGTATGCGGTTAGTGACCGCCTCATGATAGGTCCCTTCATTACGGAATGACCAAACGTACATTTTTAGACTTTTTAATTCGATACAAAGCTTTTCTGGAACAAAATCAAGAATTAAGCTTGCAAAATCGGGCTGGCCAGTTTTGGGGCAAAGGCAAGTGAATTCAGGTAATTCCATGTGAATTCGGAAGTTTCTACCCGGGGCTGGATTGGGAAACGTTTCGAGTATTGTTCTTGAAGGACGGGAAGGGAAAGTAGGGGTAGGGGATGTACGGGGCATTATCGGCAAGTAGCAAATCAGTTAGAATGAGAGGATTGAGTGGTTCGATTTTCGTCACTCACTCCATTATAACCTCAAGCAAAGTCTTAAATTGCGACTCACTCACATTAATCTGGCTGGTTTTAAATCCTTTGTTGACCCCACACAGATCCCTGTCCCGGGTCAATTGGTGGGTATCGTTGGGCCCAATGGCTGTGGTAAATCTAACATTATTGATGCCGTACGATGGGTTTTGGGCGAGTCCTCTGCAAAACAGTTGCGTGGCGAGACCATGCAAGATGTACTGTTTAATGGCTCTGGCAATCGTAAGCCCATGGGCCGATGCAGTGTGGAATTGATTTTTGACAACAGTCTGGGTAAAGCCACAGGGCAGTGGTCTACGTATGCGGAAATTTCGGTCAAAAGGGTTTTACTTCGAGAGGGTGATTCGACTTATTACATCAATAATTTACCGGTGCGTCGTCGAGATGTGACCGATATATTCTTGGGTACTGGATTGGGCGCTCGTGCTTACGCCATTATTGAACAAGGGATGATTTCTCGCATCATAGAGGCAAAACCGGAAGACCTTCGAGTCTTTCTGGAAGAAGCCGCAGGGGTATCTAAATACCGGGAAAGGCGAAGAGAAACGGAGCTTCGATTGCGCGATACGAGAGAAAATCTCGTGAGGGTTGAAGATATTCGCCAAGAATTGACCAAGCAAATCGAACATTTGCAATCTCAAGCGGCGGTTGCATCCAATTATCACAGTTTGCAAAATGAGCTCGCCACCTTACAGGGTCTTTTGTGGTTTACTCGTAAAAAAGAAGCCATTGCGGCTCGCGGCCGACATAATCGAGACATCGAGCGCTGTGTCAACGACCTAGAATCTGAAACGGCTCGGTTAAGAGAGACGGAAAATCAACTCGAGACTTTGCGTACGGATCACTATACGGCGGGTGATGCCTTGCATGAGGCGCAGGGCGCTTTATACGAGGCCAACAGCGAAGTGGCTCGAATTGAGCAGCAAATTAACCATATTCGTGAGAACCGCCAGCGTATCGAGCACCACTTGGAAACGCTCATAAGTCAAAAAAATAATCAACAAATTGAATTGCATCAGTTCGCTGATTCAAAAGAACAGACTTTAATGGAGCAGCAAGGCATTGATGATCGCATCATCGAAGCGAGCGCTCGACTCGAAGATCAATCTCAAAAACTACCTCAAGCAGAGCAGTTATACCGCCAAAGCGATGAAAAACGTCGTCAGCTCCAATTAAGCTTGTCGCAAATAGAACGTCAGCATCAGGTGGAACAAACCAAGATGGGGCATTCGAGTGCTTTGATAGAGCAACTCACGCAGCGAAAAACGCGTTTACATGATGAATTGGCCGTTTTGCCTCAGTTGCAACTCTCCGAGCTTGATGCGTTGCAGGAGCAGTTCGAGCAATTGACCGCACAAATCGAAGAGTCCCGTGGTCATTTGGAGCAGCGTGAACAAGAATTGCCCATTTTGGAGCAGCAGGTTCGTGAGCATACCAGCGCATTGAATCAATCCACCCAAAAACAAGCGGCCATTGAGGCACGGTTAAGCGTATTGAGTCAGCTTCAGGCTAATTTGGCTAAGGGAGCTGAGCTATCGGATTGGCAAGCGAGTCGGGGATTGGATCAGTTTCCCCGTGTTTGGCAGTCGTTGCAGATCACTCCCGGGTGGGAGACGGCCTTAGAGGCTATTTTACGTCAACGCTTAAATGCGCTGACGGTTGAGACCTATTCCAATCAAACGGCTTGGCTCGAGCAAAGTCCCCCCGGTAAGATGACTTTGGTCGCGTTGGCTGAAAATGGGCCAACCGATCTCGCGCAATTATCGGACGTGATCCCTGGCTTAACGCCTTTGATTACGCATCTGAGTTATCGTGAGGCTCGGTTGGAGAGCATCATGAAAGAGTGGTTACGCGGCGTTTATGCGGTGAGCGATATTCGTGCCGCTCTTCCATTATGCGCGGGACTACCGGCCGGTTCTTTGTTGGTCACTGTGGAAGGTCATATTCTGGATGCCCAGAGTTTAAGTTTTCATGCCCCTGATACCGAACTTCAAGGCGTGCTCACTCGACAAAGAGAAATTGAATCGATTGAAGAGCAATTGCAGTTGGAAGAAAATGTTATTTTAGAAGCGCGAGAAACGCTGGCTCAAGCTCAAGCGCAGATTGAAGATTGTCGAGGTTACATTCAAGAAACCCGCAACCAAATGGCGCAACAGCAGAATTCAGCACATCAAATTCAGCTATCGGTGTTGCGTCTGACAGAGCAAAACGAAAGAACCCAAGAGCGACAAACCCAGATTGCTCGTGCGCTCGAAGAAATCGCTGCGCAATGGGACAGTGAATCTCATAATCGTCAAGCGGCCCAAGAACTGTTGGATAAGCTCGCCGAAGAACTGTTGATGCTCAATGATGCGGTTGACGAGTCTAAAAGTGAATCCGAAAGTGCGGAACATCATTTGCAGATTGAGCGTGAGGCTCTCGATACGGCGCGCCAACAGCACCAGGAAGTGCAATACCAACAAAAAACGATCGCGAATAAATTAAGCACCATTGAATCAAGCCTTGAGCGGCTCGATCAGTCGATTGCCTCCATTCAAGCGAGTATTGAGTTAGCGCATAAAGATCTTGAAGGTTTTGATGAAACGCCGTGGGACGAGCAGCTCCAAAGTATGCTCGAGACGAGGGTTGCTCGAGAGCAAGTGCTGGGCGAAGCGCGAGATCAGCTGGAGGGGTTGGAGACGCGGCTTCGAGCGCTAGAGCAGGATAGGCTCACTTTTGAGCAAAAGCTCGATCCCTTGCGTGAGCGCATAGCTGAGCTTCGATTAAAAGAGCAGGAGGCACGATTAAATGAAGAACAGTATACGCAACAACTCTTCGAAGCCAATGCCAATGAAGAAGAGCTGGCTGCGTTATTAGAAAAAGGCACTCGCTCCAACGCGTTGCAGTCAGAGATTAATCGAATCAACCAGGCGATAACCGCCTTAGGGGCCGTTAATTTGGCCGCTCTGGAAGAGCTAACGGCGGCTCAGGAACGTAGCACTTATCTTGAAGACCAGTCGCGTGATTTGTCTGAAGCGATGGCCACTTTGGAAGATGCGATTAAGCGTATTGATCGGGAGACCCGAGATCGCTTGCAGTTAACCTTTGATGAAGTAAACCGACATTTTAGTGAGATGTTCCCAGCTTTATTTGGCGGCGGGCAAGCGAAGTTGACTCTCACAGGGGAAGAAATTCTTGACTGTGGCTTACATGTCATGGCGCAGCCACCGGGTAAGAAAAACAGTACCATTCACCTGCTCTCCGGGGGCGAAAAAGCATTGACGGCATTGTCTTTAATTTTTTCTATCTTTATGTTGAACCCAGCACCTTTTTGCTTGCTCGATGAGGTAGATGCACCACTGGATGACCAAAATACAGAGCGTTTTTGTGAATTGGTTAAGAAAATGTCGATAAAATCTCAGTTCCTTTTCATTAGTCATAACAAAATTACGATGGAAATGGCCAACCAGTTGCTCGGCATTACCATGCAAGAGGCTGGCATTTCACGCGTGGTGGCGGTAGATATTGAAGAGGCTCTTAAATTATCAGAAGCTGCTTAATTAGACATAGCCATGAGTCCACTTCAAATTGGTTTATTTTCTATTGCTATATTGGTTATCGGGATAATTTTTCTCTATAACCGGTTTCAAGAAAGGCAGCTCCTAAAAAGGCAAAAACAAGGCCTATCGGCAGAGCCAGTCGATTCACCGGATACGGCTGAGTTTAGCGATCGGGTGGAACCTCAGATTCATTCGCCAGTCGCCCAGATGGTGACTTCAGAGGCCTCGCCTGGGGATTTTTCACACATCGTGGGTATGGATGAGTCCATAGATTGCGTGGCAAAAATCCGCTCTGATCGAATCTTGCCCACGGTAGATGTGAAGCAATTATTCGCCGCGGTGGCCACCTGTGGACGTCACTGGCGGGCGGCTGGGTTAAATGCCGCTACCTCGCAATGGGAGCCCATCAATAATCGAGGGTTTACGGGGCAATTTACCCAGTTGCAATTGGCTTTGCCTCTGGCCAATCGAAGTGGTGTGATTACGAGTGTGCAACTAAGCTCATTTTTCGATGCGGTGAGTGCTAGTGCCAAAAAAATGGAGGCTGACTTTGAATATCCGCCGATCAATGAGGTGCTGCAGCAGGCGCGTGAACTCGATGAGTTTTGCGCTCAAGTGGATGTGGTGTTTGGTATTAACGTAGTGGCGAGTTCTGATTCGGAACCCTTCACCGGATTAAGACTTCGAGCCTTGGCTGAATCGGCGGGTTTTACCCTACAACCGGATGGGATTTTTTATCTATTGGATGAGGATCAAAATACTATTCTTAGTATTTCGAATCAGGAAGAGACGCCTTTTTTACAAGAACAAATAAACGCCCTCTCCACCCAAGGCATCTCGATCCTCTTGGATCTGCCCAAAGTGAGCAATCCACAGCAAAGCTTGGAGCGGATGTTTGAAGTGGGGAAAAGTTTTTCGGTCGCCTTGAAGGCACGCTTGGTCGATGACAACCGAGCTGCGCTTAATGCCTCCAGTATGCAGTCGATTCGCGAACAACTGATACAAATTGAAACCTTGATGGTGGAAAAATCCATACTGCCTGGTAGCGAACGGGCGCTCCGACTGTTTTATTAATGCAAGCCAGTGCGCAAGATCAGGCTAGAGCCTTGCACTTGCGTGAGGAATTAAATCGTCTCTCACATGCCTACTACAGTCTAGATTCGCCTCTCGTGCCGGATGCGACCTATGACCGGTTGTTTGAGCAATTGCAATCGTTAGAAAAGCAATTTCCTGAGCTATTAACGATCGACTCCCCCACGCAGCGTGTGGGTGGGGCTATTTTAGAAGACCTTAACCCCGTTGAGCACGTGGTGCCAATGCTCTCGATACGCACAGAAACTGATATCGAGGACAGTGGTGCGATTAAATTTGATACTTATGTCAGAAGCGAACTGGAGTGGTCGCTGACCGATCCTGTGGTTGATTACTGTGCTGAGCTTAAATTTGATGGTTTGGCCATTAGTCTTCGTTACGAAAATGCTGTGCTGGTGATGGCCTCCACCCGGGGTGATGGTCAAACGGGGGAGGATGTGACGCATAATGTCAGAACGGTGCGCTCTATACCCTTAAAGTTATCGTCCCATCATTTAGCGGTGCCTGCCCTTGTGGAAATTAGGGGGGAAGTTTATATGACGCGTGAAGATTTTTCTCGCCTTAATGAGCGACAAGCCTCGCGGGGCGAAAAACTTTTCGTTAATCCCCGTAATGCTGCTGCGGGTTGCATGCGTCAACTGGATCCTAAAATTACAGCCCAAAGGCGTTTATCATTTTTTGCCTACGGACTAGGCATTTCAGAAAACTGGAATACACCTGCCCGTCATAGCGAGCTTTTGCAGGCCTTTCATCAATGGGGCTTGCCAGTTAACGCGGATCACCAAGTGGTCAAGGGGGCTCAGGGTTTAGTCCAATTTCACCGTCACATTGCTCAAAAACGTCCCACGCTGCCCTTTGATATTGATGGTGTGGTGTATAAAGTGGATGAACGACGTTTGCAACAACAGCTCGGTTTTCGCAGTCGGGAACCTCGTTGGGCGGTAGCGCATAAATTTCCTGCAGAAGAGGAGATGACACAGGTAGAAGATATTGAAGTGCAAGTGGGTCGAACGGGTGCGATGACTCCGGTGGCGCGGTTAAAACCGGTGTTTGTGGGTGGAGTGACCTTGACGAATGCCACTTTGCATAATGAGGATGAAGTCAGGCGTAAAGATATTCATATCGGTGATTTTGTGATCGTTCGTCGAGCCGGAGATGTCATCCCCGAGATCGTTCGGGTGTTGCCAGAGCGGCGCCCTGCAGCGGCCCGTGCTTTTTGTATGCCTCGGTTGTGTCCGTCTTGCGGCAGTGAGCTCAAGCGTGACGAGGGGGAAGCGGTGACGCGCTGTGTTGCGGGTTTTTATTGCGTTGCGCAAAGAAAGCAAGCGCTCTTACACTTTGCTTCCCGTCGCGCGTTGGATATTGATGGTTTGGGCGAAAAAATTGTGGATCAACTGGTTGATCAGGGCAGAGTCAATACGCCTGCCGACTTATTTGCCTTGGATGTGAACTACGTAGCCAGTCTAGAGCGTATGGGGGATAAAGCAGCCTCTAATCTCATTCATGCGATTTCAGATTGTAAAAATACGACGTTGGGTCGTTTTATCTATGCACTGGGTATCCGCAATGTCGGAGAAAGTACGGCACGGGATTTGGCGGCTCATTTTCGTGAATTAGAGGCGTTAATGCATTGCTCAGAGCAAGCCTTGCAAGAAGTCGGTGATGTGGGCCCTGTGGTCGCACGTAGTCTTATCGAGTATTTTTCACAACCCCACAACCGTGAACTCATTCTAGCGCTCGTAGCAGCTGGTATTGTGTTTGCGAAGTTGCCCTCTTTACCTGCACCAAGACCGGGAGTGGCAGGCTTATCCTTTGTGCTCACGGGAACCTTGCCCACTTTGAATCGAGATCAGTGTAAGTTATTGATTGAGGAGCGTGGTGGAAAAATCTCTTCCAGCGTTTCTAAAAAAACCGACTACGTGGTTGCAGGCGAACAAGCTGGCTCTAAATTGACTAAAGCACAATCGTTAAACCTTACTATCTTGGATGAGCCCAGTTTACGAGATCTGTTAGGTTTGCCAAAAGAATAAAAAAAATGCACACTCTATAAAATTCATTCATGAAATATTAAACCCGTAGAAGTCAATGCCTTCGCTTTCTTTTTAAGGTGCACTGAGCTTGATGAACGATCCACTCGATCTAAGCTAGACTGCGCTGACTGCACTTTTTTTTCTAACTATCCTCACGATCCTAGATCCTACAATGAGCCAACCGCAAAAAAAAGCCATCGATTATCTGCAGGCTTCAGAAGTTATATTTGATAATGATGAAATTAACGCTAGCGTGAAGCGCTTAGCGGCTGAAATTTCTGCGGACATGTCAGAAGACTTTCCCTTATGTATCACCTTATTGCGTGGCGCCCTTATTTTCGCCGGTCAATTGCTTCCTCATTTACATTTTCCGCTAACGCTCGATACGATGGATGTGGGGCGTTATGGTGACCATACCTATGGCAGTAAAGTCACCATTCGTAGCCCTCCTATAACCGCGGTGAATGGACGGCATATTCTTCTGATCGATGATATTTTAGATGTAGGGATCACCCTGGAGGCCGTCAGGGAGTGGTTTTTAGCCCAAGGGGCCTTATCGGTCAAAATCGTGGTGTTGACAGATAAAGACAATGGTCTGAGTAAACCGCTGCGAGCCGATTTCGTAGGGCTCATCGTTCCCAATCGTTTCGTATTTGGTTATGGCATGGATATTCAGGGTTATTGGCGTAATTTGCCGGCCATTTATGCCTTAAAAGGGGATTAAGTATGATCGGGCTCATCGGTGGCAGTGCACTCACCGAATTAAGTGGGTTCGAGGATTTTGTTTTTCAGGAAAAGAAAAATTTTCATACGCCTTATGGCGCTTCGTCTGCTCCCATTGTGTTGGGCCGTATAAAGAATCAATCGGTGGCTTTTTTACCTCGACACGGTGAGAGCCATCAGTGGCCTCCTCATCGGATTAATTATCGGGCTAATTTGTGGTCGCTACGGGAGGCGGGGGTTAAAAACGTTTTGGCCTTGGCCACTGTTGGTGGTATTAGTCCGGCTTTTGAAACCGGTGTCATGGCGCTTCCCGATCAGTTGGTGGATTATACTTGGGGGCGTGAATTTACACTCTACGACGATGAGCAAGTCAATGGCGTCACTCATATTGATTTTACCCAGCCTTATTGCCAAGTGTTTCGTGAACGCATTCTACAGTCGGCTCAACATTGTGGCTTAAACGTGTTGGATCATGGCACCTATGCGGTGACCCAAGGTCCGCGATTAGAAACGGCTGCAGAGATTAGACGTTTGGCCCATGATGGTGCTGATATGGTCGGAATGACGGGGATGCCGGAGACTTCACTGGCTCGAGAACTCGGGTTAAACTACGCCACACTGGCTCTGGTGGTCAACGCAGCTGCGGGTCAGGGAGTGAGTGGAAAAAAAATAGATTTGCAAGCCGCAGCGCAAGTCTCTCGTAGCCTAGTGGGTGCGGCTTTAAAACTTTTTATAAAGATGTGTTCCGATGGCCATTAAGCCTGTTTTAAGATATGGCGACCCAAAATTGCTTAAGAAATCTCGACCGATTAAGCAATTTGACACGCCTGAATTACATAGTCTGATTCAAGACATGAAAGATACCATGCACTCACTGAATGGGGCAGGGCTAGCTGCACCACAGATTGGGGTTAATCTGCAGTTGGTTATTTTTGGTAGCCAGGACAACCCGCGATATCCGGATGCTGACGCCGTGCCCTTCACGATATTGATTAACCCCAAGCTCACTTTTGTGAATGACACGCAAGAAGAGGGTTGGGAGGGCTGTCTGTCAGTACCAGGTATGAGAGGGTTAGTGCCACGTTACGTGCAATTGAAATACCAAGGGTGGGATCCTTTTGGTAAACGTATCAGCCGGGTCGCTGAAGGATTTCATGCCCGAGTGGTTCAGCACGAATGCGATCATTTGCAAGGCATACTGTATCCGATGCGAATCCCAGATCTGAGTTATTTTGGATTTAACGATGCGTTATTTCCAGGGCAAATCTTGGAAGAGGATTAGATTTTTAGGGTTTCGATTAAATCGTTTTCCATTTGCATTAATTTCTTCGAGTCAGCTAAGCACTCTCCGGTGATGAGAAAGGTGTCCTCTGCACGCTCACCCATGGTGTTTATTTTTGCATTATGAAGTCGAATCTTATATTGTAAAAATATGCGCGCTATGCGAGACAAAAGTCCTGGGCGATCCCCAGCGATGATGGATAAAATTTGATAAATGCCTCGTTCATCATTTTGCAACTGCACCTCAGGGGAGATCGGGAAGTGACGCATTTGTCGTCCGAGACGCGTTTGACCGATATGAGGGGGTAACGCTTTGGAGGTGAGTAGTTGGGTCAGTTCGTGTTCTACAAAAGCGGTTAAGTCTCTGTAGTTAGTCTTGGGCTTGTCAGGGTCTTGAACTTCGAAGGTATCCAAAGCATAGCCAAACGAGGAGGTATACACGCTCGCGTCTTGTATGTTGTAGTGGATGGACTCAAAAAAAGCGCAAATACAAGCAAATAACTCTTCCTGATCTGGCCCGTAGACCATTACCTGCAAGCCTTCGCCCGCTTGCGAGGGTCGGGCGCGTATGACCAATTGCGTGGGGTCTTGGCGGTAACACAGTAGGCGGGTGTGCCAAGCAATTTCCTTAGCCTCATGTTTTATAAAATAAGCGGTATCCAATTTCCCCCAAAATTGGTTGATGACGTTATCATCAATGCCATAAAGATGCAAAATGCCTCGCGCTTCTTCTTGGCGGGTGCGTTGGCTGTGTTCCTCATTGCCTGCCTGCCCACTAAAAAGTCTTTGCGTCATCAAAAATAAGTCCTCCAGCAACTTGCCTTTCCAAGCATTCCACACTTTGGGGCTGGTACCTCTGATATCGGCTACGGTGAGTAAGTAGAGCGCGGATAAGCGTCTTGTATTGCCCACTTTGGAGGCAAATTGTTGTATGACCAGGGGGTCGGATAAGTCTTGTTTTTGTGCTGTCGCCGACATCATCAAATGCTGTCCCACGAGCCACTCGACGAGCTGGCTATCTTCTGGTGCTAAGTGGTGGCTTTGGCAAAATCGGCGAGCATCTACTGTGCCGAGCGTGGAATGGTCTCCGCCCCGACCTTTTGCGATGTCGTGGAATAAACCGGCCAGATACAGTACTTCAGGATTTTCAAATTCGGAAATCAAGCGACTACAAAGCGGAAATTCATGCGCTAAGTTCGGAACGGCGAATCGTCTAAGATTTCTGACGACTCGCAATATGTGCTCGTCGACCGTGTAGACATGATAAAGATCGTGTTGCATTTGCCCAACAATTTTGCCAAACGCCGGAATATAGCGACTCAGTATGCCCAAACGATGCATGCGACGAAGCTCCCGTACTACGCGATCTGGGCTTTTGAGGATCGATAAGAATTGTTGCTGATGGATAGGGTTTTTACGATAGGATAAATCCATCCATTTGCGAGCCCGCCAAAGCGCTCTTTGCGTGGAGGCCCCAATGTCTTTGATTTCAGGATGTTGTTGTAGAGTTAAAAAGGTGTCTAGAATCGTTTCGGGGTGTGTTTGGTATAAGTTTTCATCTCGAATAGCGAGCAATTCATTTCTAACACCAAAAAATTCATTTAAGGGCAGCAGGGGCTTGTCTTTTGAATTGGTTAACAAAGAACGAAGGCTTTGTTGCACGACCAATTCAAGTTGCGAGACCGTTTTAGCGCAACGGTAGTAGCGTTGCATTAATTGCTCGCTGGCGCGACGGTTAGGCCGATTTTCGATGCCATAGGCTTGGGCCAGTGGTGATTGCAGATCAAAAATTAACCGATCTTCACGTCGACTGGCCAGAAAATGCAATCGAATTCTCAGAATTTGTAAAAATCTTTCGGTCTTGGTGAGGTGTCGTGCTTCTTCTTTTGAAATAACGCCACCCATCAACAATTCTTGCCAACTTTTGCCTAGCCCACTGGCTTGTGCAATCCACAAAATATGTTGTAAGTCTCTGAGGCCACCGGCCGTCTCCTTCACGTTCGGTTCCAAGTTGGTCGAGGCATAACGTTCATGGCGTTGGCGCTGTTCAACGCGCTTGGCTTGGAAGAATGCCAATGCATCCATTGCTTGACGGGTGGCGCTCAGAAATTTTTGGTATAGGGTTAGATCACCACACAAAACCCTATTTTCTAGCATGTTTGTTTTAGCGGTAATGTCTTGTAGGCCCATCGAGACGCATTCGTCTATCGTTCTAACGCTATGCCCCGTTTCAAGCCCAATATCCCACCATGCGCCGACTAATTGTTGTAACTTTTTTTCTATCGACTCATCGGCCGGTTGATTAAGTAAAATGAGTAGATCAATGTCTGAGTAAGGATACAGTTCTCCACGACCATAACCGCCAACGGCGACCAAGCTGATAAAGCCAGGCATTTGAAAAAAAGTCCAAATCTCTCTTAGCAAGTGATCGATGAGTGCGCAGTGACCTTTGAGCAATCGGTGCGGAGAGGCGGATTGCTCAAATTCTTTTTTTAAACGATCTCGCCCGAGCTGTAAGTCGGTTTTCCATAACTCCATTTTTTGGGTTAGGGTATCGATTGCTGGAGTGTCCTGTGAGGTGCTGAGCGTTGAGTTCATTGCGATAAAACGCAGCGTTTAGTGTTGTGCGATGACTGACTGCATTAAAGGATCAGGCGGCATTAACTTAGACACGGTGAGCACTTCAAAGCCCGTATCCGTCACTAGTACCGTATGCTCCCACTGAGCCGACAAGCTGTGATCTTTAGTGACAATGGTCCATCCATCGGCCAGACCCCGTATTTCCGCTCGACCGGCATTAATCATCGGCTCAATAGTGAAAATCATGCCTGACTTTAATTCGACACCGGTGCCCGGTTTGCCGTAATGCACCACCTGAGGTTCGCAGTGAAATTTTCGCCCAATACCGTGCCCACAAAACTCTCGGACGACACTAAAACCATTTTTTTCAGCGTAACTTTGGATAGCGTGACCAATATCACCTAAGCGTGCACCCGGGGCCACGGCATGGATGCCGCGCCACATACACTCATGGGTGATATCACTTAAGCGTCGGGCTTGGATGGAGGGGGCGCCCACATAAAACATTCGACTGGTGTCCCCATGCCAGCCGTCTTTAATCACGGTGATATCTAAGTTAACGATATCGCCTTGCTTGAGTTTCTTTTCTCCGGGAACGCCATGGCACACCACATGGTTTAAAGAGGTGCAAATCGATTTGGGGTATGGCGTGTAGCCGGGGGGGCAGTAATTCAGAGGCGCAGGGATGACTTTTTGGATGTTAACCATGTAGTCATGGCATATTTGATCTAGTTCCCCCGTAGTACGTCCCGCTGTGACAAAGGGGGTAATATAATCGAGCACTTCGGCCGCTAATTTGCCGGCTTCACGCATTTTTTCTATTTCAACGCTATTTTTGATCTCTATGGCCATGTGCAGGGAACGTCGTTTATAGACGCTAAGTCCTTGTTTTAATGAATGCTGTTATTGTATTCAGTTTTTCGTCTAACTCACAGCTTTTTCATTCAGATCGTTTGTAGGCGGGCCTCTGAAGGGCACGCCATGGCGCACCCTCTTGGTGAGCTCAGGGTGATGGGGAAGTGGACAACGATTGCGATGAGGGGTAGTGAGGGATAGTGAGGGATAGTGAGGAATAGGAAGAACTTGAATGGAATAAAAAAATTATGTTAAAATAAGAAGTTAACTTAGTAAAAGTATGAATTAGGTTAATTTTTTGATTTTATTCGTTTTTTTTGATTGGGTTTGATTGGGTTTAATCGGCCCATCTGTTTTTTTATAATGTTTTAGTCAAATACTCACATTCGCACAGCGTTACGGGTGTTTTGCCGAAATCGGCAGAATATTGGCGAATGGCGGTTTAACCCTAACAGGAGATGATATGTCAGTTACGATGCGTGAAATGTTGGAAGCCGGTGTGCATTTTGGACACCAAACTCGTTTTTGGAATCCCCGTATGGCCCCTTATATTTTCGGCCATCGCAACCGGATCCATATCGTCAATCTTGAGCAAACCCTGTTCATGTATCAGGCGGCCATCAAGTTTGTGCGTCAACTCACGGCCAACCGTGGCTCAGTGCTTTTTGTGGCCACTAAGCGTCAAGCGCGTGAAATCATTCGTGAAGAAGCACTGCGTTGCTCGACTCCCTACGTGGATGATCGTTGGCTCGGCGGCATGCTCACAAATTACAAAACGGTTAAACAATCAATCAAGCGCCTAAAAGACATGCAGGCGATGGTTGCCGATGGGTCGGTTGAAAAGCTCATCAAAAAAGAAGCGCTCTTATTTCAACGTGAATTAGCTAAGCTCGAGCGTAGCTTGGGTGGAATTAAAGACATGGACGGATTGCCTGATGCCATGTTCGTTATTGATGTGGGTTATCAAAAAAATGCCATTGCAGAGGCCAACAAATTAGGGGTTCCGGTCATCGGAGTGGTGGATACGAACCACACGCCTGAAGGCATTGATTACATTATCCCGGGCAATGATGACTCCAGTCGTGCGATTCGCTTGTATGCACGTGGAATGGCAGATGCCATCCTTGAAGGTCGAAATGATAGCTTAAATGCCATTATCGCCCCAGGTGGTGATGAGTTTGTAGAAGTGGAAGAAACGCAATAATCGAAGTTTCGTTTTCATAAGGGGCGAAAACCGCCCCTTTTTTTTAATAGATGGAGTCTGCAATGGCGGAAATTACCGCATCAATGGTCAAACAACTGCGCGAAAAGACCGACGCGCCGATGATGGAATGTAAAAAAGCGCTGACTGAGGCCGATGGTCAGATGGAAAAGGCTGAAGAGATTTTAAGGGTCAAGCTAGGTAATAAAGCGACCAAGGCGGCCTCTCGTGTGGCAGCCGAAGGTGTGGTGGCGACCTACATTCGTGAAGACCGTAAACTGGGCGTTATCCTTGAGCTTAATTGCGAAACGGATTTTGTGGCCAAGAGTGAAGATTTTCTACACTTTTCCCATGCCTTGTGTCGCTTGGTGGGTGAGCAAAAACCCGCTGATGTTCAAGCGCTATCTGCATTGAGTATTAATGGCGTTAGTGTGGAAGAAACCCGTAAGGCCTTGGTTGGTAAAATCGGCGAAAATGTGAGCCTTAGACGTTTTGTGCGTTTTGAGGCTGAAGGTCACTTGTCCCATTACATTCACGGTGGCGCCAAAATTGGCGTGATGGTGGATTTGGTCGGTGCTGATGAAGCTTTGGGTAAGGATTTGGCCATGCATATTGCAGCCAGTAAGCCCGTGTCTTTATCAAAAGACCAAGTGCCGGCCGCTTTAATCCAAAAGGAAAGAGACATTGCGACGGCCAAAGCGGCTGAGTCTGGAAAGCCTGCCGATATTGTTGCCAAAATGGTTGAAGGCACAGTACAAAAATACTTGAAAGAAGTAACCCTATTAGGGCAACCTTTCGTTAAAAATGACAAACTAACGATTGAGCAACTGTTACAGCAAAACAAGGCCCGTGTCAGTGCCTTTACTCTTTATATCGTGGGTGAAGGTATGGATAAGAAAAAGGACGACTTTGCCGCCGAGGTGATGGCTGCTGTGAGTGCCGCCAACAAATAAACCGACTGATTCCCCATTGCCCAGAGGCCTTAGCACATGCAAAACAAGCCAATCTACAAGCGTATTTTAGTAAAACTGAGTGGTGAAGCTTTAATGGGTGATGATAGTTTTGGCATCAATCAAGCAGTGATCGGTAGAATTGTGGGTGAGATTGCTGAGGTCGCCAAATTAAATGTTGAGATGGCTGTCGTTATAGGTGGAGGCAATATCTTTCGTGGTGTGGCCCCAGCCGCTGCCCTCATGGACCGAGCCACTGCCGACTATATGGGAATGTTGGCAACCATTATGAATGCCTTGGCCTTGCAGGATGCCATGCGGCGGGTCAATCTCATTAGTCGCGTTCAATCGGCACTCAATGTGGAACAGGTTGTCGAGCCCTATATTCGTGGTAAGGCGATGCGTTATCTGGAAGAAGGGCGCATTGTGATTTTTGCGGCCGGTACCGGGAATCCCTTTTTTACGACCGATACAGCCGCCGCATTGCGGGGCATGGAAATGAATGCTGAATTAGTACTCAAGGCCACCAAAGTCGATGGTATTTACACGGCGGATCCTAAGCTCGATCCGAAGGCAACCCGGTATAAATCGATTACCTTTGATGAGGCGATTATTAAAAACCTTAAGGTAATGGATGCGACGGCTTTGACCCTGTGTCGCGATCAAAAATTGCCTATTAATGTTTTTAGTATTTTTCAACCTGGCGCCCTAAAAAGAATCGTGATGGGTGCAGATGAAGGTACTATGGTGCATGCGTAGTCAAAGCCCTAGGAGAGTCAAATGATGGATGAAATCAAGCAAAGCAGTGAAGCGAAGATGAAAAAATCGCTTGAGTCGCTCAAAACCGATTTGGCTAAAATCCGAACCGGTAGGGCGCATGTGGGCATTCTCGATCATGTGATGGTTGATTACTACGGAACTCCCACCGCCATAGCGCAAGTGGCCAATGTGACCTTGATCGATGCGAGGACTATTGCTGTGTCGCCTTGGGAGAAAAAAATGGGACATGCGATTGAAAAAGCCATTCGAGATTCCGATCTGGGATTAAATCCCAGCAGTCAAGGCGATGTGGTCAGAGTGCCGATGCCGGCGCTGACGGAACAAAGACGCAAGGATCTTAATAAAATTGTGAAAGGTGAGGGTGAAAACGCTAAAGTAGCCGTTCGCAATATCCGTCGCGATGCCAACTCTCAGTGTAAAGAGCTTTTGAAGAAAAAATTAATTGCAGAGGATGAAGAACGGCGGTCTCAAGAGGAGATACAAAAACTCACCGACCGTTTTATTGCTGATATAGATAAAGCACTTGTGGCCAAAGAAGCCGAATTAATGGCTGTCTAGGTTTTTAGTGAAACTTCCGCAAAGTTCGACCCAGCAGGTACCAGCGGTCTCGATTCTACCGAATCACATTGCCATCATCATGGATGGTAATGGACGCTGGGCTAAGAAGCGTTTCTTACCCCGTGTGGCGGGCCACAAAAGGGGCTTGGATGCGATGAGAAGCATTGTTCGGGCTTGCGTTGAACGCAAGATCCAATACCTGACATTGTTTGCTTTTAGTAGTGAAAACTGGCGTCGCCCAGAAGAAGAAGTGACTTTTTTGATGCAATTGTTTGCTTATGCTCTGGAAAGTGAAGTCGCTAAATTACATGACAATAATATTCGCTTTCGGGTCATTGGCGAATTGTCTCGATTTGATGAAAAGATTGTGACTCTTGTTAAAAATGCCGAAAAAAAAACCCAACACAATTCTTCACTCAATTTAACTATTGCGGCCAATTATGGCGGACGTTGGGATATTCTACAGGCGCTTAATCGGCTGGTGAAAGAAAAACCCCATACCCTTCAAGGCTATACGGAACAAGATCTAGCCCCTTATCTGACGATGGGGTTGATTCCCGAGCCTGACTTGTTCATCCGCACAGGCGGTGAGCAAAGAATCAGTAATTTTATGCTTTGGCAATTAGCCTATACGGAATTTTACTTCACCGACCTTTTGTGGCCTGATTTTAATGCTCAAGCTTTGGATGCTGCCATTTTGTCCTATCAGCAACGTGAACGTCGCTTCGGTCGCACCAGCGATCAATTGGTGAGTTCACCCGAGATACCGCCCCTTGCCCCCGATCGCTAAAGGGTGGGGTTTTCAGAGGGTTGAGACATGCTGATAAAGCGTGTGCTCAGTGCGTTGGTGATCCTGCCTTTATTTGTTGCAGCATTGCTGTTGTTGACTTCTGCCCATTGGTCCTTGTTTCTTTTATTGATTCTTTTGATGGGGGCTTGGGAATGGGCCACGTTAGCCCATTGGCCTCTTTGGGCAATCGTGCTCTACGTGTTGGGAACGGCCGCCTGTGGACTGTGGATTCAGTGGTTTAATGGGGCGAGTCCGTCTATCGATGTTTTTACCCCGACCTTGCTGGTCTCTTTATTTTTTTGGTTTGTGGTAGCCCCCCTTTGGTTAAAGAGGGGATGGACCCGGGTTCATCCCCTGTTATTGGCTTTGACCGGTTGGGTGGTTCTACTACCTTTGTGGCTTAGCTTGGTCCGTTTGCAATCCCATCCTTTACTGTTGCTCGCCATTGCTGCGGTGATTTGGATTTCGGATACAGCCGCTTATGGGTGTGGAAAACGTTGGGGGAAAAGAAAACTGGCCGCACACATTAGTCCTGGAAAAACCTGGGAGGGATTTTTGGGGGCGATGGTAGCCATCAGCGTTTATTACGGGGTTTTGTATGTTGTGTATGCTAGCGTCTGGCCGCCCATGAGCTTTGGGATGGGTTTAGGGGTAGTGGTATTGATGGGCATTTTAGGGGTAGAAGGGGATTTATTCGAGTCTTGGATTAAGCGGGTGGCAGGGGTAAAAGATAGCGGCTTTATACTGCCCGGTCACGGAGGTCTTTTGGATCGTATTGATGCCCTTTGCCCTAGTATGCCCCTAGCCGCTCTCATTTTTTCAAGCTATTATTAACGCGATGCCACACGCCACTGCCCGCCAACAACTTGCCATTCTGGGATCCACCGGTAGCATCGGCGTGAGCACCTTGGATGTGGTGGCCCGTCACCCGCAGCGATTCCAGGTCGTTGCTTTGAGTGCACACACTAGAATCGATTTGTTACTGGATCAGTGCCAGCGGTTTCATCCTGAATTTGTGGTGGTGACGGACCCGATTGCAGCAAAAAATATGCAATCGAAATTAAATAGTTCTGGATTAAAGATAAAATTATTGTCTGGTCCGCAAGGCCTCGAAGAGGTGGCGAGCCTGCCTCAGGTTCAAACCGTCATGGCGGCCATCGTCGGTATTGCGGGCTTAAAGTCCACGCTGGCTGCGGCCGTTAGTGGTAAGAAAATTTTATTAGCCAACAAAGAATCCTTGGTCAGTGCGGGTGCTTTATTTATTGAAGCCGTACATCAGGGAGGGGCCACGCTGTTGCCGATTGATAGTGAGCATAATGCGATCTTTCAATCGCTGCCCAATCCCTTTAATGGCCAATTACAGACCAGTGGTGTGCGTCGTATTTTACTCACCGCTTCGGGAGGGCCTTTTCGATTAACCCCGTTGCATGAACTGCACTCGGTCACGCCGCTTCAAGCCTGTGCTCATCCGAATTGGGTGATGGGTCGAAAAATCTCGGTCGATTCGGCCACTATGATGAATAAGGCTTTGGAGGTCATCGAGGCCCATTGGTTATTTAATGCCCCTGCCAGTGCGATTGAAGTGCTCGTTCATCCCCAAAGTATTGTGCATTCTTTGGTTGAATACATTGACGGGTCCATGATTGCCCAGTTGGGGAACCCTGATATGCGCACCCCCATTGCCCATGGCTTGGCGTATCCTGAACGCATTGAAAATGGTGTTAATTTTCTGGATTTAACCAAGAGCCAAGCCCTACAGTTTGAAAAGCCTGACTGGCAGCGTTTTCCTTGTTTAGCCTTAGGGTTTGAAGCTTTGCGGTTGGGCGGTGGTGCTTCCACCGTGATTAATGCGGCCAACGAAATAGCGGTGGAGCGATTTTTGAATGGTGCACTGGCTTTTATGGACATTCCAAGATTGATCGAGGCGGTGTTGACTTCCCATGCGATCCCAAGCCCTGAGAGTCTGGAGGCGGTGATTGAATTGGATCACATCACGCGCCAGAGGGCTTTGCTTTGGAAGCCCCATGTATCCTTTGCTGCGATCGGACTTTAGCCCCTTAATGTTGTTAATATTAAAATGAACGCACTTTACTACCTATTCTTTTTTTTGCTGGCTTTAGCGCCCTTAGTGATATTTCATGAATTGGGTCATTTTTGGGTGGCGCGTCTTTGTGGGGTGAAAGTACTGCGTTTTTCCGTGGGTTTTGGTAAACCGATTTTCTCCTGGATTCGCGGTCCAGATAAAACCGAATGGGTCGTTGCCATGATCCCGCTAGGTGGGTATGTCAAAATGCTCGATGAGCGGGAAGGATTGGTGCCTCACGAGGACTTGTCGCGGGCCTTTAACCGTCAGACATTATTTAAACGCGCAGCCATTGTGGCGGCAGGGCCGGTGGCAAATTTATTAGTGGCCGTGTTGATTTACTGCGTTTTATTCATGCACGGGATCCCCGGTTTTCGTGCCATCGTGGCTGAACCCAAGGCTCAATCAGCAGCAGCATTGGCAGGGTTTAAAAAAGCCGATCAATTAATTGCGGTTGATCAGATCCCGACGCCGACTTGGCAAGAAGTGCGTTGGGAGTTACTCAAAAAAGCGGTAAAAAAGCAAACGGTTGAAGTCAGTGTACTGACCGAATCGAATCAATCAGCGTTACGCCGCTTGGATTTATCTGGTTTAGATAAAGAATCCCTACAAGGCAATTTCATTCAAGACCTGGGATTGAGTCGTTTTTTGCCCCTCGGGGCTCCAGAAATTGTAGCGCTCAGTGAACAGGGTAGTGCCAAGCGATTCGGTTTGCAGGTGGGAGATGTATTACTTAAAATTGACGACCAAATGATTCAGTCACCCGAACAAGCCACACAAATCATTCGTCATAATGCCAACCATGCTTTGCAGGTGGTTGTGAAAAGAAGCTCTGCAAAGGCAGAATTAACGTTCACCCTGACTCCGGATCCATTCGCTGACCCCAAAACGGGACAAACGGTGGGTCGCATGGGGGCTGCATTGCAGCCGGAGCAAGCCTTGCTAGCGCCCTACCAAGTGTTACAGCGCTACGGCCCTCTCGATAGCCTGTATGAGGCTACGTTAAAGACCTGGGATACGGCCCTTTTTAGCGTTCAGATGATGGGGAAGATGTTGCTCGGGCAAGTCTCGCTTAAAAATATTAGCGGTCCCATTTCGATCGCAGACTATGCCGGGCAGTCGGCTCAAATGGGCTGGATGGCCTTTTGTCATTTTTTGGCGATAATCAGTATTAGCCTCGGAATACTCAATCTCATGCCAATTCCAGTTTTAGATGGAGGGCATTTGTTGTATTATATTGTAGAATTTATAAAAGGCTCGCCAGTGCCTTTGAGGATTGAGGAAATCGGCCAAAAGGTGGGTTTGTTTTTCTTGATTTCTTTGATGATATTGGCGCTGTTTAACGATGTTAACCGGTTGTTAATCGGATAATTGATGGCATTAATACTTCGTTGTATTGCATTCTTGATGCTTGCTACGGCTGCGGCACTGGCCATGGCTATAGAGCCATTTGTCATCAAAGACATTAGGGTCGAGGGCATACAAAGGACGGAAGCGGGCACGGTGTTTAGTTACCTGCCCGTTAAAGTAGGCGATCAGATGACCGAGGACAAGGCGGCGCAAGCCATCCGGGCCTTGTTTGCAACGGGTTTTTTTAAAGATGTCTCGATCGAAGCGGATAACAACACCCTTGTGGTGGTGGTAGTGGAAAGGCCTTCCATTGCGCTAATCGAATTTAAGGGTAATAAAGAGTTCGATAAAGAAGCCCTTTTAAAGGGTATTAAACAAATAGGAATTTCCGAAGGTCGTATTTACGACCGCAGTCTCGTAGAGCGTGCGGAGCAAGAATTAAAACAACAATACTTAAGCCGTGGAAAATACGCGGTTGAAATTCATAGCACCTTTACGCCCTTAGAAAGAAACCGAGTCTCACTGAATTTTAATGTGATTGAAGGCGATACGGCTAAAATTCGCCAAATTACCATCATCGGTTCGCGCGCATTCAAGGAAAAAGATTTGCTTGAGTTGTTCTACCTGCGTGAACCCGGTTATATGACTTGGTTTAGCAAGCAAGACCAGTATTCGCGAGAAAAACTGTCTGCCGATCTCGAAACGCTGAAATCTCATTATCAAGACCGGGGCTATCTTGAATTTAATGTGGAATCTACCCAAGTGTCGATTACCCCGGACAAAAAGGATATTTACATCACTGTTGCCATTACCGAGGGAGATAAATATACGGTCTCTGAGGTGAAAGTGGCCGGTCAGTTGCTCGTGCCTGAGGCTGAGATACGTAAGCTCATCAACATTAAGCCAGGGGATATTTTTTCGCGATCGAAGTTGCAGCAATCGACCAAAAAAATTAATGAACGTCTGGGTAATGATGGCTACGCTTTTGCCAACGTCAATGCAGTGCCTGAGCTTAATAAAGAAAAAAAACTCGCCTCTTTTAGCTTTTATGTTGATCCGGGACGCAGAGTGTATGTGCGTTGGGTCAATGTGACGGGAAATTCGAAAACCCGTGACGAGGTGGTTCGACGGGAAATTCGCCAAGTTGAAGGCGCTTGGTTTGCACAAGAAAAAATTAACGAATCGAAAATGCGGCTGGATCGTTTAGGCTATTTCACCGATGTGAAAATTGACAACCCTGCTGTGGCAGGCACTACAGATCAAGTGGATGTTAATTTCTCAGTGACTGAAAAACCCACTGGCAGTGTGATGCTCGGTGCGGGCTTTGGTAGCGGCACGGGGCTTATTTTATCCACATCAGTGTCGCAGCAAAATATTTTTGGATCCGGTCGGGCTCTCACCTTGGCCCTGAGTACTTCGTCCTACAACACCATTTACTCTTTATCCTACACCAATCCTTATTTCACCCCCGATGGATTGAGCTTTGGATACGATATTTACGATCGTGAGACCAATGCGGCTGCGGTCAATTTGGGCAACTATAAGACCCAAACCATTGGGGCGAGTTTGCGCTTTGGGGTCCCGATCTCTAGTATCGATACGATTCAATACGGTATTGGCCTTGAACAAACGAATATTTCCATCAACAGTAACAGTCCTCTGTATTATTTGGATTATGTTAATGCGTTTGGAGACTCTAGTGTTGCGATACCTGCCACGGTGGGTTGGGTGCGGGATGGTCGAGATTCATATTTGTATCCCACAACCGGGGTTTTTCAAAAAGCGTATGCCGAGATCGGCTTGCCGGGGGGGAATTTACTCTATGCCCGTACAAGCTATCAATATCAACGCTATTTCCCTTTGTCCCGTGATTACACCCTCATGGCCAATGGTCAACTCGGTGTCGGTGATGGCTATGGCGGCAAGATCATGCCATTTTTTAAGAATTTCTTTGCCGGTGGCGTCGGTTCCCTTCGTGGATATAAGTTAAATACCGTAGGACCTTTGGATAGCCAAGGTTTCCCTCGAGGTGGTGATAGACAAATTCTGGGCAATCTAGAAGTACTCTATCCTTTTCCTGGTCTACGCAATGACCATTCTGTGAGATTGAGTAACTTTATCGATGCCGGTCAAGTTAGTAATGGGAGTTTTCAATTTGGGAGCTTGCGTTATTCCACAGGGGTGGCCCTGACTTGGATTTCACCCATGGGACCATTGAAAATAAGTCTTGCCAAGGCTTTATCTCACTACAAAGCCGATCACCATCAGTTTCTACAGTTTACTTTCGGTGGTTTATTCTGATCATTGTATTTGTTAGGGAATGTCATGAAGCTTAATCTTTTAAATATTTTGAAACTGTCTACATTATTATTGACTTTGGGGGTCTATCCTTCGATTCAAGCGGCTGATATTAAAATTGGTTACATTGATTCTGAAAGGATCAATCGAGACTCAGCACCCGCTGAACAAGCCAGCAAACGACTAGAAAAAGAGTTTCAGCCCCGTGTTTTAGAGTTACAAAAATTAGACAACCAAATCAAAAGTCAACAATCGCAACTTGAAAAAGATGCCTTGACCGTCACAGAATCGGATCGCCGCAAAAGAGAAACGGATCTTTCACGTTTGATTGTGGACTTTCAACGCAAACAACGGGAATACACCGAGGACTTGAACTTGCGTCGTAATCAAGAACTCTCAGGGTTGTTGGAAAAAGCCAATAAAATTATTAAGCAAATTGCAGAAACGGATAAATACGACATTATTTTCCAGGAAGCCGTCTACCGCAGTGCTCGAGTGGACATCACCGATCGCGTAATCAAAGCATTGTCAGAGAGTAAATAAAACGAAGCTCATTTGGCTATACCGCCCGTCTTTATTCCGCCGATGAATCAGGCTCTTAAACCCCATTTTGTGAGCCTTAAGACTATCGTTGAGAAACTCGGTGGGGAGTTGATCTCAGAGGATCCGGCTTGTCAGGTGTCTCGAGTCGGCACTCTGGAGAACGCAAAGGCTGATGCCATTAGCTTTGTCTCGCAAGCGAAGTTCTTACCCCAATTGGCAACCACCCAAGCCGGGGCTGTGGTTTTACCTATTGCCTACCGTGATGCCAGCACTTTACCTCGCATCATTACTGAAAATCCCTATTTATATTTTGCACGCTTATCTGCCTTTCTCAATCCGCCAAAACCAAAAACGCCTGGCATTCATCCGAGTGCGGTAGTGGCCGCCTCAGTGCAATGCGGAGAGAGGGTGAGTATCGGGGCTCATGTCTTTATTGGCGAAAATGTGAGGCTGGGTCATGATGTCGTGATTGAGCCCAATTGCGTGATCGCTGATCATTGCCACATTGGCGATAACACCCACCTCATGGCCCAAGTCACCCTCTATGCGCATAGCCAAATAGGTTCTCGGTGCATTTTGCACTCGGGGGTGGTGATTGGTGCAGACGGATTTGGTATTGCTGTCGATCAGCAACGTTGGGTCAAAGTGCCTCAGCTCGGAAAAGTGGTGTTAGGCGATGATGTCGAAGTCGGTGCTAATACCACCATAGATCGAGGCGCCATTGACGACACTATCATTGAAGAAGGTGTGAAACTGGATAATTTGATCCAGATCGCCCATAACGTTCATATTGGCGCACACACCGCGATTGCCGCCTGTACGGGTATTGCTGGTAGCGCCCGTATTGGTCGCTGGTGTCGTATTGGAGGTTCAGCGCGTATCGCCGGACATATTCATATAGCCGATGGGGTGGAGATATCGGCCACCACTTTCATCACAAAATCCATTACTCTTACTGGCACTTATAGTGGTGGTTATCCATTCGAACCCAATGCGCAGTGGAGACGCACGGCCGTACAGATTCGTCACCTCGATTCATTAAATAAGACTGTGAAAACCCTCGAAAAACGTTTGGCCGCCTTGGAAAGGAAAGTGACTTGATTAATTTGAATATACACAAGGTGTTGGAAATCTTGCCACACCGTTATCCCTTTTTGTTAATCGACAGAGTGCTTTCCTGTGATTCCGGTAAAAACATTGTGGCTTTGAAAAATGTGACCATTAATGAGCCTTTTTTTAATGGCCATTTCCCAGCTTTCCCGGTGATGCCAGGGGTCATGATTATCGAATCAATGGCCCAAGCAGCCGCATTATTGTCTTTTATCTCGATGAATGCCAAGAGCGATGATCAATCGGTTTATTATTTTGTTGGTATTGACAAGGCACGATTTAAAAAGCCTGTCACGGCCGGTGACACCATGCACCTACACGTGACGCTAGATCGACATCTAAAGGGTATATGGAAATTTAGCGCAAAAGCAACTGTGGAGGATCATTTGGTGGCTGAGGCTCAGCTCATGTGCGCCGTGAAAGCGATGGAAAAATAAATCCCCCCCCATTCTTCCTAATGGATGCCCCTTTGAATAATCGACTTCATCCCACCGCCCTGATTGACCCTAAAGCTGAACTGGCCAGTGATGTTGAGGTGGGTCCTTTTACTGTGATTGGTCCCCATGTTCAGATCGGTCAAGGTAGCCGCGTGGGCGCGCATGCGAATCTGACGGGACACACCACCATTGGTAAGAATAATCAAATTTTTCATTCTGTGTCGATTGGCGAAGTCCCGCAGGATAAAAAGTATGCCGGAGAAATAACACGTTTAGACATCGGGGATAACAACACGATCCGAGAGTTTTGTACGATCAACTGTGGCACGGTACAAGATGGCGGAGTGACCCGAATTGGTAATGATAATTGGATCATGGCCTATGTTCATGTGGCCCATGATTGCCAAGTGGGTAACCATGCGATTTTTGCAAATTGTACGCAACTGGCTGGCCATGTCCACATCGGCGATTACGCCATTCTGGGGGGATTTACCGGTGTGCACCAATTTGTACGCATTGGTGCCCATTGTATGACGGGCATTAGTTCTGTTGTCGTGCAGGATATCCCTCCCTACATCACGGTGGCCGGGACGCCCACACGGGCTTACAGTATCAATGCAGAGGGGTTAAAGCGACGTGGTTTTGACGCAGCCACTCTGTTGCAATTAAAACGGGCCTATAAAATTCTCTATCGATCAGGTCACACCTTAGCCGAAGCCATTGCTCTTTTACAAGTCATGGCGCAGTCTGAAAAAGCCATTGAGGTATTGGTTGCCTTTTTGTCTGTTCCAGGACGCGGCATTATCCGTTAGTTTCACGCTTTTTTTTATACCAACATTTTATGCCCTCATCTCGTGTTATAGCACTGGTGGCTGGAGAGGCTTCGGGGGACTTATTGGGGGCGCAATTGGTGACAGCGCTCAAGGCGCTTCATCCCGACCTTCAATTCGAGGGGGTAGCAGGCCCCAGAATGATTAAAGCGGGCGTCAAACCCCTTTACCCGATATCAAGACTTGCCGTCAGTGGGTATTGGGATGTGTTATGGCATTTGAGAGACATTTTGGCGATTCGACAATCGCTTAAAACCCATTGGAGCCACAATCCACCGCTCGCGTTTATTGGGATAGATGCGCCGGATTTTAATCTGCAACTCGAAAAATTTCTAAAGCGCCAACAGATTCCTATTATTCACTACGTTAGCCCTTCAATCTGGGCTTGGCGTGCTGAACGTATCGATTTGATTAGGCAAGCGGTTGATAGAATGTTGACCTTGTTTCCTTTCGAAACGGCTATTTATGAGAAGGCGGGGATCCCCGTGTCTTATGTGGGGCATCCGTTAGCGGATTTATTAAGTGGTTTCGGCTCGCAACGCTCAAGTCGTGTCGGTTTAGATTTGGAGGTCGATCGGCCCCTAGTGGCTTTATTGCCAGGCAGTCGGCTTGGGGAGTTAAAAAGTCTAGGTCAGCTTTTTATTCAAAGCGCTAAGCGAATTCATCAGCAGTGGCCTCAGGTGCAATTCGTGGCCCCGATGGCCTCGTTGATGACCAGAGCACTGTTTGAAAAAGCCTTAGAGAAAGAAAAATTTCCCTTTGTAAAAATTCTCGATGGTCAATCCCATGAGGCGATCCTGGCCGCGGATGTGGCCTTGGTGGCCTCGGGCACGGCGACCTTGGAAACGGCACTACTACAAACCCCGATGGTCATCTCCTACCGTCTGCCTTGGTTTAATTGGTTGTTGATGAAGCCAAGAGCGTATTTGCCCTACGTGGGCTTACCCAATATTTTGGCTGGCGAGAGTATTGTGCCAGAGTTATTGCAAACCCAAGCCACGGCTGAGCGTTTGTCCGACGCGGTGATGGATTTGCTGCGGGATCCTGAAAAACAAAAAAAGATGAAAGCGCATTTTTCTCACATTCTTCAAAGCTTAAAGCAGGATGCTGCCGTTAAAGCAGCCAAAGCGGTCAGTGAGCACTTGAGGCTTCTTCCATAATGCGTCAAAAACTGCAAGCAGGTGTGGATGAAGCGGGTAGAGGGCCCTTAGCCGGTCCGGTATACGCTGCGGCGGTGATTTTGCCCGAAGATCATGGAGTCGAGGGTTTAGCGGATTCTAAGAAACTCTCAGCCAAGCAAAGAGAAGCGCTTTTTGATGTGATCTGCCAAACAGCCATCGCTTGGTCTATTGCTTATGCGAGTGTGGAGGAGATTGATTCAATCAATATCCTGCAGGCCAGTCTTTTGGCGATGAAGCGGGCAGTAGAGGCCCTGAAGCCTCAACCTCACGCAATTGTTGTTGATGGGTTATTTTGTCCCAAAGTTCAAATGCCAGCCCAGGCCATCGTCAAGGGGGATAGTAAAGTGGCGGCGATTAGCGCCGCCTCGATTTTGGCTAAAGTGGCGCGCGACCAAGAGATGATGCGTTGGCACGCACTCATGCCGCAATATGGATTTAATCGACATAAAGGCTACCCTACCGCAGCCCACTTGGCAGCGCTTCATGCGCATGGGGTGAGTCGCATTCACCGTTTGAGCTACGCGCCTATTCGAAAACTTTTAGCCCCCAAGGGCGATCGTGCGGATGAATGCTAGCAAAGTGTTACCGGGATGCTCTTTGGCCAAGCGCAGTGCCTGTTTTTTACATTGATTTTGTAAGCTTTTGATAAAAGTAGGCTCTTCGAACGCTTTTTTCATTAAAGGCACGATCTCTTGCTCAACGCCCACAGAAAAAAATCCCGGGTAAGCGTTGCCAAGCAAGGCTTGGTGTTTTGGACTCGAGCAGGTTATTAAGCCTTTGTTTTGAGCTATCGCTAAGGCCAATATCACGTTAAATGTCCTATCATTGTGAGGGATGATGACTATTTCGGCCTCCGCTAAAGCAAGCATCAATGGCTGAGCGTGTTGGGGATCGATTGCGTTCACCGATAGGCCATGGTGGAGCGTTTTTTGCGATGAAGGCAGGCGAGCCGATGGCTTATTTCTCAACGTTTCCACCCAGATCTGAAGGGAGCCTTCCCAATGACTGAGGTCTTTTTGAGGGCGAAAGCATTTTTCAATCGAGCCTAAGCGGGCCTGGCTGGGTGGCTTTTCGTTAACCCACAACACTTTCCCAGGGCTCATGACTGTGTGGGGTTGTTTCTGCCCAAGGACCACTGGGTCAATCAAAAAGAGTTTTTTTGACCATTGGAGGGCGAGATTCTTTTTCGCCCAGGCGTCCAAAACCACTATGTGTGTGCATAGGGATAAACTCTCCTGTAGACGAACCTCGGTTGCCGATTCACGAATATGTTGTGGTTGTGTAATGATTAAAACAAGGGCTTGATCCGGGTAGCATAGGCAATAGTTTCTAATGGAGTCATGAGCCATTGAAAAGTCTAGGCTGATGAGTAGTTCACAAGCCTCCCCATCCCAGTGGTCTTGTAATAAAACATGATGGCCAGATTGCGTTAACAATGCGTGCCATTGCTGGGTAAGCCAGTGAGCGCTAAGGGCCGCGATAGGGGTCGTTGCGGTCTCCGGATCATGAAGGGTGGGGGCGAGAAGGATGATTTTCATAAGGAGGATTTAAGAATATACTGCTTGTTAGGTCAAGCGATCCGGTATTGAAGGCTAGGCTTGGCGGTGGAGGGTTAGAGTAACGCTCTTTTTCGAGGGTGTCCCCCTCGATCGATCATGAAAGGGTAGGGGGCGAAACAAAGGGGGAGGCAGGCCTCACCAGTTGCCCCTTCTCACCGGTTTTTTTGATGTTTGGTTTTGCCTTCGATAAAGTGTGTTCACGATATAAAAAAATGGATGTCATTGATTTTGTCCCCCGTTATCACCTCTAGCAGTAACCCACAGTTTAAGACTTTAGCCAAATGGGTGGGCTCTTCTCGGGAGCGGCGTTTGAGTGGGTTTTCCCTGCTCGATGGGATTCATTTGATTCAAGCCTATGACCAGCACCAAGGCAGTCCCGAGCGCTTGATTGTGAGCGAAAGCGGGTTGCTTGTGCCAGAAATTCAATCCTTAATCTCTGCCCATCCGAGCGTTTGCATACTCTCGGACCTGTTGTTTAAGCAAATCTCTACCCTTCAGACTCCCAGTGGGGTGATTGGATTGATTAAAACCCCGTTGGCTCAGGCTTTGCCGACCCAACTTGAAAATTGTGTGTTGTTAGAAGATATTCAGGATCCAGGCAATTTGGGTTCCATCTTAAGAACTTGTGCTGCCACCGGGATTGGACAGGTATTTTTATCTCCGCACAGCGTATTTGCTTGGGCGCCCCGGGTGTTAAGGGCTGGGATGGGCGCCCATTTTAGTTTGCAAATTTTCGAGTCTTGCGATTTGGAGGCTATTGTTGAGCGTTTTCCTGGTGAGGTGTTGGTGACGCAAAAACAGGCACAATACAACCTTTTTGAATGCGATTTGACCGGACCGATTGCTTTGATCCTCGGCAATGAGGGGGCAGGGGTCTCGCAGGCTCTGGCACAAAAGGCGAGTCGCTGTGTTTGTTTGCCGATGAAAGAGGGGGCTGCCGAATCGTTAAATGTTGCCGCAGCTGCAGCGGTGTGTTTGTATGAACGATTTCGTCAGGTGGGTTTTAAGGCCCGCTCGAGCCTGCCTTGAGGCTAAAAGCGCTGAGCGGTCCTTTGGCGAAAAAAACGGTAGCCGTTTTTCGTATCTGGGTCATGGGTTTTGTTATCGGTCAGTGTAGGCCTGATAAAATCATTGGCCCGCGGTTAAAAATGATTTAAAATGAGTAAACAATTACCTAAAGAAATGACCCAATATATTTTTGTCACTGGTGGTGTAGTTTCCTCACTTGGCAAAGGTATAGCCGCCGCTTCCCTTGCCGCCATTCTCGAATCACGTGGGGTGAAGGTGACTATGCTGAAACTGGATCCTTATATTAATGTGGATCCGGGCACGATGAGCCCTTTCCAACACGGGGAAGTATTTGTCACAGAGGATGGCGCAGAGACTGACTTAGATCTGGGTCATTACGAGCGTTTCATTTCGGCCAAAATGGCCAAAAGAAACAATTTTACGACAGGACAAATCTACGAAAGTGTCATCCGTAAAGAGCGCCATGGCGACTACCTCGGGGGCACCGTTCAAGTCATTCCCCATATTACCGATGAGATTAAACTTTTCATCAACCGCGGTGCAGGCGATGCACAAGTGGCCATTGTGGAAGTAGGGGGTACGGTCGGGGATATTGAATCGTTGCCTTTTTTGGAAGCCATTCGGCAGATGGGCTTTGAGTTGGGTCGTGAGAACGTTTGCTATATCCACTTAACCTTAGTGCCGTTTATTTCCTCAGCCGGTGAAATCAAGACCAAGCCAACGCAGCACTCGGTAAAGGAATTGCGCGAAATTGGTATTCAGCCCGATGTTTTACTCTGCCGTGCGGATCGCGCACTGCCAGAAGATGAGCGTAAGAAAATTGCTCTTTTTACCAATGTCTCTATTGAGGCTGTGATTTCTGCTGTCGATGTGGATTGTATTTATAAAATCCCTGGCAAGCTTCATGTGCAAAAACTTGACGAGATCGTCTGCCGTAAACTCAATATCAATCCCCCTGTAGCTGATCTAAAGCAGTGGGAGACGCTCATCTATAAGCTCGAACATCCCGAGTGTGAAGTGCATATTGCGATCGTGGGTAAGTATGTTGACCTGACGGAGTCTTATAAATCCTTGTCTGAGGCGCTGATTCATGCCGGGATCCATACCGCCTCTAAACCGGTCATTCATTACATTGACTCTGAGATACTAGAGAAAAACGGCCCTGAATGTTTACGTTCTATGAATGCCATTTTAGTGCCGGGTGGATTTGGTAAGCGTGGGGTCGAGGGCAAGATTTTATCGATTCAATTTGCCCGTGAAAATGCGATTCCTTATCTTGGCATCTGTTTAGGCATGCAATTGGCCGTCATTGAGTTCGCCCGGCATCAAGTGGGCTTGGCTCACGCCCATAGTACTGAATTTGATGCCCTTACGCCGCACCCGGTGATCGCGCTGATTACGGAATGGCAGCAACGCGATGGGGCGGTTGAAAAGCGCACTGAGCAATCCGATCTCGGAGGCACTATGCGTCTTGGTGGACACGAATGTGTGTTAGAGCCCGGTTCGGTCGCCCAAAAAATTTACACTACCTCGCGCATTACAGAAAGACACCGTCATCGCTACGAGGTGAATGAGCATTATTTGGGTCGACTGCGTGATGCAGGCTTGAGGGTCAGTGGTCTTTCGAGTGGTGAAAATCTGTGCGAGATGATTGAATTGCCCAATCATCCTTGGTTCGTCGCCTGTCAATTTCATCCTGAATTTACCTCCACCCCGCGTAATGGCCATCCTTTATTTAACGCGTTTTTACGAGCCGCTATTGCCCACCAAAGCGAGCACGATGCTTCGGTCTAAAATGGGTTGAGATTTTGATTGTGCTGAGTTCTTTTACACTTTTTACACCTTTTACACCTTTTACACCTTTTATCCCTTTCTTCGTCAACTGAAAAAAAAGGTTTCCCTCACTATGCGCTTGTGCGGATTTGAAGTCGGACTGAAACAGCCGCTTTTTCTGATTGCCGGGCCCTGTGTGATTGAGTCTAGGCAACTGGCTACGGATATTGCTGGGGCGTTAAAAGAGCTCTGTCATTCGATTGGCATGCCGTTTATTTTTAAGGCCTCTTACGACAAAGCCAATCGCAGTTCCCATCAATCGTTTCGTGGTTTAGGCCGTGATAAAGGACTGGAGATTTTAGCGGATATTAAAAAAAATCTACACTTACCGGTGCTCACTGACGTGCATGAGATAGGGGAAATTGAGCAAGTGGCCAGTGTGGTGGATGTCTTACAAACACCAGCATTTTTATGTCGTCAAACCGATTTTATTTCCGCTGTAGCCGCTTGTGGTAGACCGGTTAATATTAAAAAAGGTCAGTTTTTAGCCCCCTCTGACATGAAAAATGTCGTGGAAAAGGCCCGGGCTTCTAGTCAAACGGACAACATCATGGTCTGCGAAAGGGGAGCGACTTTCGGCTATAACAATTTAATTTCCGATATGCGTTCATTGATGGTGATGCGTCAGACGGGCTGTCCGGTGGTTTTTGACGCGACCCATTCGGTCCAGTTGCCCGGAGCGCAAGGGGGCTCTAGTGGTGGAGAGCGTCAGTTTGTTCCCGTTCTAGCACGTGCTGCGGTTGCCGCAGGTATTTCGGGGTTATTCATGGAAACGCATCCTAACCCTGCGCAGGCCCTATCCGATGGCCCCAATGCTTGGCCTTTGCAGCATATGAAACCGTTGCTTGAAACATTAATGGAATTAGATCAGTTGGTTAAAAAGACAACTTTTGCAGAAACCCTCGTTGTTTAAGTGCTATGAGTGTGGTTAGGCATTTCAATGCCTTGCCCCTTTTTTCAACCCGTAGGCTAGCGCCAGAAAAATATAAC
Source organism: uncultured beta proteobacterium (assembly GCA_903893565.1). GTDB lineage: Bacteria > Pseudomonadota > Gammaproteobacteria > Burkholderiales > SG8-41 > UBA5216. The sequence continues at coordinate 39,294 of CAITMU010000025.1, forward strand.
GGAGCTTTGTCAAAAAAATGAGTACGATTGTTGATGTCATTGCTAGAGAGATTTTAGATTCCCGTGGTAACCCCACTGTTGAGGCCGATGTGTTGCTCGATTCCGGTGTGATTGGACGAGCCGCCTCTCCTTCGGGGGCCTCGACCGGTAGTCGTGAAGCGATCGAGTTGCGCGATGGTGATAAATCCCGTTATGGGGGCAAAGGGGTGACGCAGGCGGTCACTTATGTGAATACCGAGATATGTGAAGCGATCATTGGATTGGATGCCACCGAGCAAGGTTTCATCGATAAGACCATGATTGAGTTGGATGGGACGGAGAATAAATCACGCTTAGGCGCTAATGCGATATTAGCGGTGTCTATGGCCACCGCTAAAGCGGCAGCAGAGCAGGCCGGTTTGTCCTTGCACCGCTATTTGGGTGGTGCAGGTCCGATGTCTATGCCTGTGCCGATGATGAACGTGATCAATGGGGGGGCGCATGCCGATAATAGCCTCGACATGCAAGAATTCATGATTATCCCGCTAGGGGCCCCTTCCTTTAAAGAGGCGCTGCGCTACGGTGCGGAAATCTTTCAAGTGCTTAAAAAGCTGCTGCATGATCGTGGATTTTCTACCGCCGTTGGCGATGAAGGCGGGTTTGCTCCCCGCTTGGCTAAGCACGAGGATGCGATTAAATTTATTCTTGAAGCCATTGAATTGGCGGGCTATCGACCCGGTGAAGATGTGGCGTTGGCCTTGGATTGCGCGAGTTCTGAATTTTATGAGGACGGTGTTTATAAAATGGGCTCCGAGGGCGCTAATTTTACGGCCGCTCAGTTAGTCGATTACCTAGGCGCTTGGGTTAAAAAATATCCTATCATCAGTATCGAAGATGGGATGGCAGAAGAAGATTGGGACGGTTGGAAATTACTCACGACTCGTTTGGGCGATCAAGTGCAACTGGTGGGAGATGATCTTTTTGTCACCAACACCCGATACATTCAAAAAGGCATTGATCAGGGGATTGCTAATTCGGTGCTGATAAAGGTCAACCAAATTGGCACATTAAGTGAAACGCTGGCAGCCATTGAAATGGCCAAACGCGCTCGTTACACAGCAGTGGTTTCACATCGATCGGGAGAAACCGAAGACACCACTATTGCCGACATAGCGGTGGCGACCAATGCTTTGCAGATTAAAACCGGTTCCCTGTCACGCTCGGATCGTTTGGCTAAATACAACCAATTGCTGCGCATTGAGGAAGAACTAGGGGAATCCGGTCGATACCCTGGAAGAAGTGCTTTTTATCAAATTAAGTAGCCCTTTTTTAATGACGGCAAAAACCTTAACCCTTCTTTTTGTTTTGGTCATTGTCACCTTACAATATCCTTTATGGCTAGGTGATGGAGGGTGGTTTAGGGTATGGGAAGTTGAGCAGCAGGTTGATGTCCAAAAACAAAAAAATGAACAATTAGAGTTAAGAAATCGGATTTTGGATGCTGATGTGCAGGATTTAAAGCAAGGGATCGAATCGGTTGAAGAGCGCGCAAGAAGCTTGCTGGGAATGATTAAAAATAATGAGATTTTTATTCAATTCCCGGATGCGCCCAAAAACAAATTGCCCTCTGCGCCTAGGGGTTCTTCTGCCAACACGATGGATGCGGCTGTTGAAGCGACGAAAAAAAATCAAGCCACACCGAGTCAGCCCTTAAGTCGTTTGGCGACGCAGCCAAAGCCAAACGATTCAAAAATGCCCCCTTCTTCATCCACTTCTTCATCGCCTCCTACTTCGCCCCCCCATGACAGCCCAGCTCATTGATGGCTTAGCGCTCGCGAGCCAAAAATTACAGAGTCTTAAGCAAAAGATTGAAACGCTGCGCTTAACGCATCCTCAGCCCGGTCTCGCCACATTGCTGGTGGGAGATGACCCAGCCTCACGTATTTATATTCGTAACAAAGCCCGGGCCTGTGCAGAGGCTGGGGTATGCTCGATTCACCATACATTGCCCGCCAACAGTACTTTTGAGGAAGTGGTCGAGAAAATTGAATCGCTGAACCAAGACCCACTGGTTCATGGCCTACTCATGCAATTGCCGCTGCCCCCGCACCTTGATGCGAAAAAACTCACCCAGCGCATTGATCGAAGAAAAGATGTTGATGGATTTAATTGGCAGAACTTAGGCGCTTTAGTCGAGGGCGCGTCTGGTTTAAGGCCGTGCACGCCCACTGCCATTATGGCGATGCTAGAGAGTCAAAAAATACCCATCAAAGGCGCTCATGCCGTGGTACTCGGACGCAGCACGATTGTGGGTAAACCGGTGGCATTGATGTTGGTTGAACGGGGCGCTACCGTGACGATTTGTCACTCGCAAACCCGCGCACTGGAGGCGATGACCCGTCAAGCGGATATTTTAGTTGTTGCCATTGGTAAGCCTCGCCTGGTGGGTGCTCATATGGTTAAAGCCGGAGCGGCAGTGATTGACGTGGGGATTAATCGATTGGCTGATGGAAAAATTTGTGGTGATGTGGATTTTGAAGCCCTCAAAGAGCATGCCGGTTGGCTAACCCCGGTACCTGGGGGGGTGGGGCCGATGACGGTAGCCATGTTGGTGGAAAATACTTTGCAGGCTTATTGTGCTTTAATAGAAAAATAAAAGCACTTTAGACCCACTCTCCCCACTTTGTGGGCTTTTCGCTCTAGGCCTTTGCAACCGATTGAGACTTTAGTGCGGTTGCGGGATAATAGCCGACTGTGAATTGCTAAGCATTTTTGTGCCATTGATTGCAGTCATTCAACCTTGGATGGATGGCCAATAAAAGCTTTTCGAAAACCGAATGCCGTGAAGTTTTTTTTAGACTGAATAAACGGTTACACTTTTTTTGTACGTCAAACATCCCGTATTATTTCATTGACATAACGATAGGCTATCTTGAACTCCTTACATCGCACCGTGCCCACTTTGAGTTTGGGATTTGGTTTTTCTTTTACCGATCTGTATGCGGAAGATCGATTAGAAAAAATTGATGCGCAATTTATTCAATTTGTGACTGAACTCGAACCCGAGTTAGCGCAATCGTTGCGCCAAGCCAGAGCCCTTGCCCAAGACATTTCTGCCAAAGCACATTCCGAGCTGCTGATTCGCTTAGCCCCTTATGTGGATGACTTCTTAGCGCACCTGTTTGGTATTGTGGCTGAATTGTCCTCTGTGTCAGCTGAGCATCACCACTTGGCGCCGATCTTTTCGGTTAAACGTCTTTTTGTGCAACGTAAAGCGATGCATAAAATTAAACCAGATGAGGCGCTAAAACTGGACGGCGTGGCATTAGGAAGGGCGCTCGAAGGGTTTATGGGAGAGGCTATCAGTGAACTGGGTTTTGCAAAAAGTGTTTTAGCTTGGCAACAAGATGAAGTAACGCACGCAAAAGCGCTTCAATGCGCCCTGGAGTATGCGGCTTGGGCTGCGCACACCGCACAAGGTCGATTGACGCATCAAAGTGGCGTATTGTTCAAAGCCCCCCATAAGACGAATCCCGCTCATTTGGTGGATGTGACGGCTACTCCAGATAAGCCGTATGTGGAGTATCGCTTTGATGTGAGTCGGTTACGCCGACGAGAGGGTTTTAAACTCACCGACTCAGGCACTGATCTAACCGGTGCCCTTGATCAGGCGCATTATTGTATTTGGTGTCATGAGCAAGGCAAGGATTCTTGCTCCAAAGGGTTGCTTGAAAAAGGCTCCACCGGTCGTGGGGTGAGTGCTTTTAAGAAAAGTCCTTTTGGTGTGACTTTGGCCGGATGCCCATTGGAAGAGAAGATTTCAGAATTTCATAAAGTTAAAACCGAAGGTCATGTGATTGGTGCGTTGGCGATTATCACCGTCGATAATCCCTTGGCGGCGGCAACGGGTCATCGCATTTGTAATGATTGTATGAAAGCGTGTATCTATCAAAAGCAAGAAGCGGTAGATATACCCCAAGCGGAAACTCGAACGTTAAAAGATGTGTTGGGGCTGCCCTGGGGCTTTGAGATCTATAGTTTACTCACCCGTTGGAACCCTTTGAATATTCACCAACCGCTACCCCGTCAAGCCACCGGAAAACGGGTTTTAGTGGCGGGCATGGGGCCTGCTGGGTTTGCCTTGTCGCACTACCTGCTCAATGAAGGGCATACGGTAGTGGGGATTGATGGCTTAAAGATTGAACCCTTAGAGGCTCGATGGGTGGGTCGTTCTGAGCAAGATCAGAGTGTCGGATTTGAACCTATTTACGATGTGATGGCGATCAATGAAGCGCTTGATCAACGCGTCATGGCCGGTTTTGGTGGGGTGGCCGAGTATGGTATTACGGTGCGTTGGGATAAGAATTTTTTAAAAATTATCCGTCTCTTAATCGAGCGGCGCGCTCGATTTGCACTGCTCGGTGGTGTGCGTATGGGAGGCACTCTCACCACTGATGAAGTCTTTGATTCAGGCTTTGATCATCTGGCACTGGCCATTGGTGCTGGTCGTCCGACTGTGTTGGATATGCCCAATGCGCTGGCGCGTGGAGTTCGTACGGCGTCTGACTTTTTAATGGGATTGCAGTTAACGGGGGCCGCCAAAGCTGACTCCATCACCAATTTAGAGCTCCGGTTGCCGGTGGTGGTCATTGGTGGGGGGTTGACCGCCATAGACGCGGCCACCGAATCGATGGCCTATTATCCGGTACAGGTTGAAAAGTTTTTATTCCGCTACGAAGCACTTTGCCAAGAGGGGACAGAAGAGGCGTTTAATCGTAGTTTGACGGAAGAGCAAAAACGCGTGGCGATGACTTATCTTGAGCATGCGCGTGCGATCAGAGCCGAGCGTGCACAAGCGGCACTGCAGTCCCGCCCCCCGCGTATCGTTGAGTTATTGCAAAGTTGGGGAGGGGTGACAGTGGCTTATCGTCGTCGCCTCATCGATAGCCCAGCCTACACGCTTAATCATGAAGAAGTGCACAAGGCTTTGGAAGAGGGGATAGCCTTTGCGGAGGCCTTAACGCCGCTTAGCGTGCAGGTGGATGAATTTGGTCATGCTAGTTCTTTAAATGTTTCCATTCAGCAGCGTGCTGAGGATGGGACATGGCATGAAGTGGGCCAAAAGTTGCTCCCCTTGGGTTGTTTGCTGATCGCAGCTGGCACCCAACCTAATACGGTATTAGCCCGTGAAGAACCCCAGAACTATAAGCTCGATGGACGTTATTTCCAAGCCGTGAATCCTCAAGCAGAAGCCATCGCGGTTGAAAAATCGATCTCTAAACCCACCGACATTGAAGTCATCATTGCCCGGCGTGTCGACGGACGGGCCGTGAGTTATTTTGGTGATGTTCACCCTTCCTACTTTGGTAACGTGGTCAAGGCGCTGGCCAGTGCCAAACAAGGCCACCCTGTGGTCACTGAAGTGTTAACCCAAGTCAGTGCGGGTTCCCCGTTAACGGATGCGCAATTTTTGCATCGTATGAAGGAGCGTCTAAGTGCTCGGGTGCATGCCGTGAACCGACTCACGCCTAATATTGTGGAAGTGGTCGTACGGGCACCTCTTGCGGCCGAGCGCTTTGAGCCAGGACAATTTTATCGATTACAAAATTTCGAAACCTTGGCCCCGAAGCTTCATGGGACCCGACTAGCCATGGAGGGGTTGGCTATGACCGGTGCTTGGGTGGATGCCAAGCAAGGTTTGATTTCAACGATCATACTGGAGATGGGGGGCTCTTCCAATCTGTGCGCGCAATTAAAACCGGGGGAACCGGTCATTTTGATGGGGCCTACGGGGGCTCCCACCGAAATTCCACGCGATCAGACGGTTGTACTGGTGGGAGGAGGGTTGGGTAATGCAGTGCTCTTTTCCATCGGCCAGGCCATGCGCCGAGCCGGCAACCAAGTGCTTTATTTTGCGGGTTACAAAAAAATCATTGACCGCTATAAGGTCGAAGAGATCGAGGCGGCCGCTGATGTGGTGGTGTGGTGTTGTGATGAAGCGCCGGGCTTTACTCCGACCCGCGCGCAGGACTTTAGTTTCGTGGGCAACATCGTGCAATGCATGCTGGCCTATGCAACGGGGCAATTGGGTCAATCACGACTCTCAATGAATCAAGCCGATCGATTGATCGTGATCGGTTCAGATCGCATGATGTCGGCGGTGACCGAGGCACGTCACAAGGTGCTTAAAGACTATGTGAAAGCAGGGCACGAGGCCATAGGGTCTATTAATTCGCCTATGCAATGCATGATGAAAGAAATCTGTGCGCAGTGCTTACAGCCCCATGTTGATCCCTTGACCGGAAAAACCACTTATGTGTTTTCTTGTTTCAATCAAGATCAGAGGCTTGACCATGTTGATTGGCCCGCATTAAATCAAAGGCTGCAGCAAAATGCGACTCAGGAAAAGCTCACGAAGCATTGGCTGCAGCATTGTTTGAGTCATTAGGATTGCGCTGGGTAGGGTTTATTTTTTTGCCTCTTCCGTTATTTACAAGGGAGCTTCATCCCAGCCCTAACTAATCATTTTTTTGAGTCCCTTTTCAAGGACAGCGATCATGAGTGTGCCTTCTCGTTTCGTGCCGACAAATCTCCCGGACCCGTGTGGTGCTCATCGACTCGCTAGGGCTTTGAAACGCCACGGTGTTCAAGTCCTGTTCGGGCAAAGCCTACCCTCGGCGCTGCATCTGGTGATCGGGCCCCAAGGGATGCGACAAATCGCCTACCGACAGGAAAATGCGGGAGCGGCCATGGCTGATGGCTATGCGAGAGCCTGTCAAAAAGTGGCCGTTGTCACCGCGCAAAACGGTCCTGCGGCAGCCCTACTGGCCCCCGGGCTAGCCGAAGCCCTGAAGGCCTCGATCCCGATTGTGGCCATTGTGCAGGATGTCAGACGCAACCAAACCGATCGCAATGCTTTTCAAGAACTCGATCATTTGGATATTTTTCGGGGCTGCGCTAAGTGGGTTAGGCGGGTGAGTGAAATGTCGCGCATCGAGGATTATGTGGATATGGCGTTTACGGCTGCCGCGAGTGCTCGTCCGGGACCGGCCGTCTTGTTGATTCCGCAAGATTTATTGATTGAGCCCACCGTCATACCCACTGGCGAAGGGCGCGTGTTAAATCTAGGTTACTTTCCTCTCGATCGGCCGCAAGCCGATTTTGCTCAAATTAAACGGGCAGCCCAATGGATCGCAAAGGCTCAGCATCCTTTGATCGTGGCCGGTGGAGGGGTACATATTTCAGAGGCTCATCGGGTTTTGGCTGCGATTCAGCAAGAAGCCGCATTGCCAGTAGGCACCACGAGTATGGGTAAGGGCAGTGTGGCTGAAACACACCCGCTGTCTATTGGGGTGATGGGTTACTTTATGGGGCAGCGTGGCATGAGTCGACACATGCTGCCTTTGATCCGTGAAGCGGATTGTATTATTTTTGTCGGGAACCGTACTAATCAAAATGGTACGGATTCTTGGACCTTGTTTCCTCCTGGGGCACGTTATATTCACATCGATATTGATCCTCAGGAAGTGGGTAGAAATTATGAAGCCTTGCGCTTAGTGGGTGATGCCAAACTGACCCTAGAGGCGTTAAGGATTGCCCTGCTAGAGGAGGACTTAACAAAGCGCCAAGCCTCGCGACCCGCGTTGGAGCATTTTATCTTGCAGGGTAAAAAAGCGTTTATGGCGGAAAGTCGATCGATGCGCGAATCAGAGGCAACACCGATTCGTCCTGAACGGGTGATGCAGGTGCTCAATGATTTAATCAATGTCGACACATTGATTGTGACCGATGCGAGTTATGCATCGATCTGGGCGATGAATTACTTGGTGGCACAAAAACCGGGCTCTCGATTTTTCAGTGGACGGGGATTGGCCGGCTTGGGATGGGGCTTCGCGGCGGCGATTGGCGTGAAGGTGGCCAAGCCTCATCAGGAGGTGGTGTGTATTGTGGGTGATGGGGGATTTGCTCACATGTGGAGTGAACTAGAAACGGTTGCGCGCATGGGCATTAAAATCACCGTATTGGTATTAAATAACCAGATACTGGGTTATCAATGGCACGCGGAAGAGGCGCTTTATGGGGCTCACACAGAGGCTTGCCAGTTGGCGCCGGTGGACCATGCTTTGATTGCTAATGCTTGTGGATGCGTGGGGATTCGGGTGACGGACCCAGCACAGATACGGCCCGCCTTATTGCAATCGTTTGACCCCTTGAATGTGAAGACTCATCTCATTGATCTTATGATTGATCCACAGGCCTACCCGCCCATTACCCTATTTGAGGGACGATTCTAGGCGTTTGTTGGGGCCTTTGGGGTGGTTCGTTAGACTAATCCCGTCCGGTCTCCCGTAAGGCTTGACCGAGAATATCGATGAGTTCATCAATCTGTGCTCGGCTGATAATCAAGGGTGGAGACAGGGCGATGGTGTCGCCCGTGGTGCGAATTAACAGTCCGCGCTCAAAGCAGCGTAGGTAAGCGTTAAATGCGCGTTGCGTGGGTTTTCCGGGTTTGGATTCCAGTTCGATACCCGCTACCAGGCCAATATTTCTAATATCCACCACATTGGGCATCTCACGCAACGAATGCACAGCTTGTTCGAAATAGGGGGCTAATTCTTTTGACCGAGCAAAAAGCGCCTCTTTTTCATAAAGGTCGAGCGTGGCTTCTGCCGCCGCAGTGGCCAAGGGGTGTCCAGAATAGGTATAGCCATGGAATAATTCCACCCCAGCATCGGGGGCTGTATTCATGAGAGTTTCGTAGATATCTTTTTTGACGGCCACTGCCCCCATCGGTACGATGGCATTGGTCAGCCCCTTGGCAAGCGTAATGATATCGGGGGTGACGCCAAAGGTTTGTGCGGCAAAGGGCTCTCCGGTGCGTCCAAAACCGGTGATGACTTCATCAAAAATAAGTAATAACCCGTGACGATCACAAATGTCACGTAGGCGCTGTAAGTAGCCCTGTGGTGGTATGAGGACCCCTGTGGAACCGGCCATCGGTTCCACAATAACCGCTGCAATGTTGCTGGCATCATGGAGCGCGATGATGCGATTTTCTAATTCATCGGCCAAATGGGCGCCCCAGGCAGGTATGCCTTTGGAAAAGCCATTGTGAGCGACGTCGTGGGTGTGGGGCAGGTGATCGACCCGGGGCAGTAGGCTAGCGAATTGCTTGCGGTTTGCGCTAATGCCCCCTACCGAAATACCACCAAATCCGACGCCATGGTAACCGCGTTCACGTCCGACCAGTAATTGACGTTGACTTTGTCCCCGAGCGCGGTGATAGGCCAATGCTATTTTAAGGGCAGTGTCGACGGCTTCTGAGCCAGAGTTACAGAAAAAAACATGATCAAGATCGCCCGGCAACATCTGAGCGAGGCGATTGGCCAAGCGGAAACTGCCCGGATGCCCCATTTGGAAGGCGGGGGCGTAGTCCAGGGTTTGTGCTTGTTTGATGACTGCCTGAACAATCGGATCTCGGCAATGACCTGCGTTGCAGCACCAAAGGCCGGAGGTGCCATCGAGAATTGAGCGACCATCATAGGATTGGTAATGCATATCTTTGGCCGACACCACAAGGCGTGGGTTGGCTTTAAAGGCGCGGTTAGCGGTGAAGGGCATCCAATGGGCGTCGAGTGCGAGGTCATCAGGCTTTTGCATGGTTTACTCTGGGCTTTGATTCGTTAGGAAGGAAAAATGATCGCTTATTTTACTCTGAGTAGGCCCTTGCATTGGGGGGTCTGACTTATAATCGTCGTTAGTGGTGCTTTTATGAGTCATTTCATTGTTTAACTCCATTGCCCTCTCTAAGCGATCAACGCGATGACATCCATTGTTTGTTTAAGTTTTGATTTTGATGCGATTAGCGGCTTTATCTCGCGCGGTATGGTTTCGCCTTCGCCCATTTCCCGTGGTGAATTTGGTGCCAGAGTGGGGGCCGCCCGCGTTCTATCGTTATTAAAAAAATACGATATTGCCTCTACCTGGTTTATCCCGGGCCATACTTTGGAGACGTTTCCTGAACCCTGTCAGGCGGTATTCGATCACGGGCACGAAATTGGTCACCATGGATGGACGCATGTACCCCCAGCCATGCAAAGCGCCGAAGAAGAAGAGGCGGGTTTGTTACGGGCCAATGAATGCATTCATCGATTGACTGGGCAGTATGCCAAAGGTTATCGATCCCCCTCTTGGGACTTAAGTGAGCATTCGGTGGCATTACTGTTAAAACACGGTTTTATCTACGATAGCAGCATGATGGGTGATGACTACCATCCTTATCGGGTGCGTCAGGGGGATCAAATTAGTTTGCAGGCGCCAGCCATTTGGGGGCCGCCCAGTCAATTGATCGAAATGCCCATCAGTTGGTCGTTAGACGATTACCCGCATTTTGAGTTTATTCGCACGGCGCAGACGATTTTGCCAGGTAACATGAATGCGCATCACGTTTTGCAAAACTGGGTGGATGATTTTTTGTATTTAAAACAAAGCCTTGAGTGGGGTATTTTAACCTATACTTTTCATCCGTTTGTGATCGGCCGCGGGCATCGGATGATAGTGTTAGAAAAGCTCATCTGTCAGTTAAAAGAGCAGGGGGCTGTATTCATGACCATGAGTCAGGCCGTAGAAGCCTACTTGCAGCACGATCAACGGGTGCCTGGTTGATTCTGTCTCAATCCTGCTAGTCCTGTTTTGCTGGTAGTGTGGCCTTCCATGCTTATGGGAACTTACCCTCATGAGTATCAGGAGTATAGAGGGTCTTCATCGACGTGGGCTGGAAGTGCTCGCCAGGTGGGGGGTAATAAAAAACATAGATAAATGAATCACTTAAGTGCATCTTTGTGAAGTCAATCGGATTTCATTTAAGATTATATAATATTTTATACAGAACTTTATAGAACTTATAGTGTCCATTATAAAGGGTAAGGCATATTTTATTTTGTAAGAATTCTCAAGGAACCCAAGCTTAAGTAGTAACGTGTGAGTTTTACTCGTAAAATGCTAACAGGCCGTATTAAGCCCAAGATAATCAATAACAAGGGATGGCGTTTATGGGTGGCGATCGCGAAATCGACCAACAACTGGTTGAGCGCGCACAGCGGGGCGACAAGCATGCGTTTGAAATGCTTGTGCTCAAATATCAGCGTAAGTTGATTCGCTTGCTATCCCGCTTTATACGAGACGCCAACGAAGTTGAGGATGTGGCTCAGGAAGCTTTTATTAAGGCTTACAAAGCGTTACCCAATTTTAGAGGTGAGAGTGCTTTTTATACATGGCTTTATAGAATTGGCATCAATACGGCGAAAAATTACTTGGTGGCCATGGGCCGGCGAGCACCGACTTCGACGGACTCCAATGCTGAGGAAGCTGAAGAGTTGGGCGAATCGGAGTTGTTGGTCGATGTCAATACCCCTGAAAATGAAATGATGAGTCGGCAGGTGGCAAAGACAGTGAACCAATCGCTAGAAAAATTGCCTGAAGACTTACGTACCGCTATTACTTTGCGTGAAATTGAAGGTTTAAGTTATGAGGAAATAGCCTTGATGATGAATTGTCCTATAGGTACTATCAGATCGCGTATTTTTCGCGCGCGCGAGGCCATTGCGACTCAACTTCGTCCTATGCTGGATGCCGGTAAAGATAAAAGGTGGTGAGATGGAAAAAATTTCAGCCTTAATGGATGGTGAATTAAAAGAGGAGGCCGCTGACGAGCAAATTTCTCTTGTTAAGCAAAACATTGAAAAGATGGACCATTGGCACCTCTACCACCTCATTGGCGACACCCTAAGACACGAGAGCGCTTTAGACCAGAGCCACGCCAAGGTTTCGATTCAACCGGTCAGTCAATATTCGCCTTCGCTTTCCCCTTCCCCTAGGTCTAGCGACGCGAGTCCTCTTTTTTCACAGCAACGATTACCGCATTCGAATTTCAATCAACGATTGAGGGCTCGTTTGGCTGCTGAGCCAACGATTTTAAGCCCCCATCCGGTGAGGCAAAAAACAATCGAACGCTCAGGCATTTCTTGGTTAGCGCCTTTTTTTGGAAAGACAGCCTTTAATAATTATCTCCTCGCCGCCGCCGCTTCAGTTACGGCCGTGGCGATGGTCAGTTGGGCGGTGCTTGAACTGGAAGCTGGGCCTCGTCCTGCGGTGAGCTTGGCTAAAAAGGCCATCGACAAAACCGTTCCCATGAATGAGCGTCAGGCTGTGATAGGCGTTTCGGCTAAAGCCTTAACGGCGCCCTCGGTAGAAGACCCCGGTTCGCAGTATCTGCAAGAATACCTCTTGGCTCATCAAGGATTGTCTCCTTCGACCGCTATTCAAGGTGTGGCTGCTTATGTTCGCAGCGTCTCCTTTCAAGGGGATTAATCTGAGATTGCTAATGCCTTATATTGTTATTCGATAATGAAATACTGGTTAATTTTATCGATTTTCTTGGCGGGTCACTCTTGTGCCGCTGAGGACAATGAGGCCATTGATTGGTTAAAAAAAATGGCCGCTTCCAATAATAATGTGAGTTATGTGGGAACCTTTATTTATCAACATGGCGGTCGATTGGAAACCTCGCATCTGACCCATCACGTGAGTCCGATGGGCGATGTATTTGAAAAACTCGAAACCTTGGATGGCCCTCCTAGAGAAATTATCCGTGCTAACGATAAAGTCACTGCCTATTTGCCAGATAGTCAAACGGTCATTGTTGAGAAAAGAAATCCACATCACCTACCCGTGACACTGCCTGAGAATTTACAAGAACTTAACGCGCAATATGAATTAAAAAAAACCCACTCTGAGCGTATCGTTGGATTTGAATGCCAGTGGATTTTTATAGCGCCCAAAGATAAATTAAGATACGGACGTAAGTTTTGTATTGAGTTTAATACCGGTCTGCCGCTTCGGGCGCAGGTCGTTAATGAAAAAATGGAAGTAATCGAGTCATTTGGTTTTTATCAATTACAGATCGATCAGGATGTGGCGGCCGAGTCTCAGGATTCTCTTTATGCGGTGGTGGCGAGAAACGAGAACTGGCGGATTGATCGATCGGCATTAAATATCACTGAAAAACCCTTTGATACGGGCTGGACCATTAAACCCTCGCCTCCTGGTTTTTACAAGAAAATGGAAGTCAAACGCACCGTTGCCGGACGTTTGAGTGCCATACCCCATTTAGTCTACTCCGATGGCTTGGCGGCTATATCGGTATTTATAGAGCCGAATCAAAGAAAAAAAATGACCCCCCCCTTGATTTCAAAAGGTGCCATCCACATTTATAAGAAGAATTACCAGACTTTTACCATCGTGGCACTCGGGGAGGTTCCGGCCAAAACCGTTATGATGTTCGCTAATTCTGTTCAATACAAAAAATCATCAGAGCACTAAACCTGACTTATTTGCGATTGTTTTTTCATTTTCTAGAGATTTTTTACAAAAGCCAACATGATTAAAAATATTTTACTCGTTCTTTTATTTTGGGTGCCTTTACATTGTAAAGGTCAATTGCCAGATTTTACCGACCTGGTTGAAAAGCAAGGGCCTGCTGTAGTGAATATTAGTACGACCCAAACCAACTCTCATTCGGGTGCTAAACAAGGTCAAGGTCAGGCGCAACCTTTTCCTAATTTACCTGAAGATGATCCTTTTTTTGAATTCTTCAGGCGTTTTAGTCCCAATCCTGGGCAGACCCCTCATGAGGCCCCCGCCCAGTCGCTCGGGTCGGGTTTTATTATCTCGGCTGATGGTTATATTCTGACCAATTCGCATGTCGTCCAATCGGCCGAAGAGATTACGGTTAAGCTCACGAATAAACGTGAATATAAAGCGAAGTTAATTGGCACGGATAGGCGCACGGATGTGGCGTTGATTAAGATTGAAGCCTCTAATTTGCCTCAAGTCAAAATCGGTGATCCGGCACGTCTTAGAGTGGGTGAGTGGGTGGTGGCGATTGGTTCTCCCTTTGGTTTTGACAATACAGTCACCGCTGGCATTGTCAGCGCTAAGGGACGCTCGTTGCCCGATGAGAATTTTGTCCCCTTTATCCAAACCGATGTGGCCGTTAATCCAGGCAATTCAGGCGGGCCTTTATTTAATATGAAAGGTGAGGTTGTAGGCATTAACTCTCAAATTTATAGTCGTACGGGCGGTTTCATGGGGCTTTCTTTTGCTATTCCCATTGACATGGCGACTGAGATTGCGGAGCAACTGAAATCCGGTGGCAAAATTACCCGTGGTCGCATCGGGGTCGTGATTCAGCCTGTGACCAAGGAGCTTGCCGATGGGTTTGGTCTGGCCTCTCCGAGTGGTGCACTCATTAACTCTGTGGAAAAGGGCGGGCCCGCTGAAAAGGCAGGCATTGAAGCGGGGGATGTCATTTTGCGCTTTGATGGCAAAGCGGTGAACGCCTCGGAAGATCTTCCAAGAATTGTGGGCAATACTCGACCCGGCAGACAAGTGGTCGTGCAGTTATGGCGGAATAAAACCGCAAAAGAAGTGCGGGTCACGGTGAGTGAGCTCTCCGATGATGCGGTGGCTGGACGTGGTGGCAGAGGAGGGGCAACCCCCGCGCCGAGTGCTAGTCTTTATGGTATGGGCATTTCTGAGTTAAGTGCCAGTCAACGTAAGGAGCTAAAAATCGAGGGTGGATTATTAGTGGGAGAATTACAGGGCTCTGCTGTCAGAGCGGGGATTCGTCGCGGTGACATTATTCTGGCCGTGAACAATCAAGACGTAAAAACGGTTGAAATGTTCACTAAAATTATGTCGACTTTTGAAAAGGGGCAGATCGTGGCATTGTTGGTCAGACGCGGTAACAACTCGCTCTACCTGCCTTTTAAGATCGATTCGGCTAATTAGAACAGTGAGTCAGAATCACAGGGCACAGTTGGATAAGGTGACGTTGACGGTGTTGTCTCGTTCTTACTGCCACCTGTGCTCTGACATGGTTCTTGCCCTTGAAAATTTGCAATCACGCGTTGATTTCGCGTTCCATGTCATTGATATCGATGCGCAGACGCAATGGGAATCCGAGTTTGGAGACAAGGTGCCTGTTTTGCTCTATGAAGACCGTGAATTATGTCACTATTTCCTAGATGAACCGGTTGTTACTGCTTTCCTCTCCCAATTACGATAAAATACAACAAATTAGCTAACCCTGGGGCGCCTTGAATTTTTCTCTGCGCCCCTTTGTATATTGGCCATGCAAAACATTCGTAATTTCTCCATCATTGCACATATTGATCACGGCAAGTCGACGTTGGCGGATCGTATTATTCAACGCTGCGGCGGACTTTCTGAGCGCGAAATGGAGGCCCAGGTGCTCGACTCCATGGACTTGGAGAGAGAACGTGGCATTACCATTAAAGCCCAAACTGCCGCATTAAGTTATAAGTCGCGAAGTGGCCAAGTCTATCAATTGAATTTAATTGATACCCCAGGGCATGTCGATTTTTCCTATGAAGTCTCAAGATCCCTGAGTGCTTGTGAGGGCGCATTGCTCGTCGTTGATGCCTCACAAGGGGTCGAAGCGCAGACCGTGGCCAATTGCTACACCGCGATAGAGTTAGGTATCGAGGTCGTCTCGGTGCTTAATAAAATGGATTTACCCCAAGTCGATCCTGATCGTGTGATTACTGAAATTGAGGACATTATTGGTATTCCCGCCAAAGATGCGGTCAAGGTGAGTGCAAAGTCGGGGATGGGGGTAGATGATGTGCTCGAGGCTGTGATCGAACGCATACCCGCACCTAAAGGTAACCCCAACGGCCCCTTAAAAGCCTTGATGATTGATTCTTGGTTCGACAATTATGTGGGCGTGGTGATGTTAGTGCGGGTCGTAGATGGACAGATTAAGCCCAAAGATCGCTTGCTGTTAATGTCAACCAAGGCCTCCTACGTGTGTGAACATGTGGGTGTATTTACCCCTAAATCTCGCCCCCGAGATTGTTTGAATGCAGGAGAGGTGGGGTTTGTTATCGCGGGCATTAAAGCGCTCGATGCGGCTAAGGTTGGGGATACTATTACCCTATTCGATCGGCCTGCCACTGAGGCCTTACCCGGTTTTAAAGAAATTAAACCCCAGGTGTTCGCCGGACTCTATCCGGTCGAATCTAATGAATACGATGGATTAAGAGACGCGCTTGAAAAGCTCCACTTAAACGATTCTTCCCTGCGCTATGAACCGGAATCTTCCACGGCTCTCGGTTTTGGATTTCGTTGTGGCTTTTTGGGTCTTTTGCACATGGACATTGTGCAAGAGCGCCTCGAACGCGAATACAACGTTTCTCTCATTACCACGGCCCCGACCGTGGTCTATGAGGTCTTGCTCAATAACGGCAACACCATTGAAATTGAAAATCCTTCGAAATTGCCGGATGCCTCGTTAGTTGATGAAATTCGAGAGCCTATTATCAAAGCGGCTATTTTGGTGCCACAGGAATACGTGGGTGTGGTGATCACCCTGTGTATACAAAAGCGTGGTGTGCAAAAAAATATGCAGTATCTCGGTCGTCAAGTGATGCTTACCTATGAGCTACCTTTGAACGAAGTGGTGATGGATTTTTTTGATAAATTAAAATCCGCTTCACGCGGCTATGCTTCCTTAGATTATGATTTTTTGGAGTATCGTGCCGGTGACATGGTAAAGCTTGATATCCTGATCAATGGGGAGCGGGTCGATGCTCTGTCGCTCATTGTGCATCGTGAAAATTCGCAGTACCGTGGGCGCGATCTGGTCACTCGTATGCGGGGTCTCATTCCTCGCCAGATGTTTGACATCGCAATCCAAGCGGCAATCGGTGCTCACATCATTGCCCGAGAAACGGTCAAAGCGTTGCGCAAAAACGTTTTAGCCAAATGTTATGGTGGCGATATCAGTCGCAAAAGAAAACTCTTGGAAAAACAAAAGGCCGGTAAAAAACGCATGAAACAGGTCGGTAATGTGGAGATTCCACAAGAGGCCTTTTTGGCTATTTTGCAAGTGGATAAGTAAATCAACTTTATTAAAGACAGATAAATCCCATGAACTTTCCTTTAATCATGTTTGTCATGTTGGTGGTCACGGGTGTATTTTGGCTTGGAGAGCAATTTTTGTTCAAGCCGCAGCGTGAAA
The DNA here is from genome assembly GCA_903893565.1 of uncultured beta proteobacterium. Taxonomy (GTDB): domain Bacteria; phylum Pseudomonadota; class Gammaproteobacteria; order Burkholderiales; family SG8-41; genus UBA5216. The sequence goes on from CAITMU010000025.1 coordinate 56,377, forward strand.
AAAAAGCGGCTAAAGCGCTTGAGGCGATGAACGAACAAGTCGGCGAGGTCAATGATCCGTTAGAGGCGCAAAAACTACAGGAGGCGCGAGAGGCTTTGACAGCCTCCCACTTGCGTCAACCTTGGTGGTTAGAATATCCAGTGAGTTTCTTTCCCGTTATTTTGATTGTATTCGTTTTACGCTCTTTTTTATTCGAACCTTTTAAAATTCCATCCGGTTCGATGCTGCCCACGTTATTGATCGGAGATTTTATTTTGGTCAATAAATTTACCTATGGCATTCGTCTGCCGGTGATTAATAAAAAAATTATTGCCATTAATGACCCTCAACGCGGGGACGTGATGGTATTTCGATATCCTCAAAATCCCAGCCAAGACTATATCAAGCGGGTCGTGGGTATATCGGGAGACACAGTGGTTTACCGCAATAAGCGTTTAACGGTTAATGGCGTGGAGATGAAGCTGGAGGCCGATGGGGAATTTAACTATGTCGAAGATGGACTGAATTTTACGGCCTCCGAACGCTATACCGAAACCCTCTCGCAGGTGCGTCATTCGATTTTATTGCAAAGTGAAATGCCCAGCGTTCATTTGGATGGTGTCATGAACTACACGTATCGGTCCAATTGTACTTATGAAGAAAGTGGCTTTACTTGCAAAGTACCACAGGGGCATTACTTTATGATGGGAGACAATCGGGACCGCAGCAGCGATAGTCGATACTGGGGTTTTGTAGCGGATGAAAATATTGTCGGTCGCGCTTTTTTGATTTGGTTTAATTTTGATCAACTCAAACGGGCTGGCTCCTTTATTCCCTAATGAATCGAAAAAAAGCCTCTGCTTTACTTTGTTTTTTGCGATCGAGGGCTCGTCATGGGGGTGTGACGTGCTTTGACCGATTAAACCCTGTGGCCAGTACGCTCCACGGTCTTTGTCCTCTGGTTGCTGTGACTTGCTGATGGACTTGTCTGCCTTACAAAGCCAACTTGGCTATGTTTTTTTGGATAAGCAACCCCTCGTTCAAGCCCTGACGCACCGCAGTCACGGATTACAGCATAACGAGCGGATGGAGTTTTTAGGCGATAGCATCATCAATTGCCTTGTCGCGCACTGGCTCTACAAGCACTTTGCCCTTTCCAGTGAAGGGGAGCTGCACCGAATGCGCGCGAGCCTTGTGAGTGAACCCGCCTTGGCTGAGGTGGCTAAAAGTATGCAATTGGGAACTTTTATCCGTATGGGGGAGGGTGAAATCCGTAGTGGAGGCAGTTCTCGTGCTTCCATTTTGGCCGATACTTTGGAGGCGATCGTGGGGGCTGTATTTATCGAAGGAGGGTTTAGCGCTGCAGAAAACGTGATTCATAAAATCTTTGCCGAGCTCTTTACATCACTGCAGCCGGGCATTTCCGGAAAGGATGCTAAAACGCTTTTACAAGAACTACTTCAGTCCCATCACTTAGCGCTTCCCCAATACCATATCACCGCCATACGGGGTCAATCACACGAGCAATTTTTTGAAGTTCAATGTACCGTAGAAAGTCTGGGTATCCAATGCCTAGGTAACGGTACCAGTCGGCGCCGTGCCGAGCAGCAAGCGGCCCAACTGGTCTATTTAAAAGCCCAAGATTGCCTATGACAACAACGCCAGTTACACGCAGTGGTTATGTGACCATTATTGGTCGTCCTAACGCTGGAAAATCCACTTTGCTCAATGCCTTGGTGGGTCAGAAAATCAGTATCACCTCGAGGCGACCACAAACGACCCGACACAATGTGGCTGGCATCTATACCACCGAGGTCTGTCAATTGGTGTTTTTAGATACCCCGGGTTTTCAAACCCAGTATTCTTCGGGGCTGACCAAAGCGATGGACCGAGCGCTTAAAAATGCCTTGTCAGAGGCACATGTGGTGTTATGGCTGTTGGATGTGCTGGTGAGGCCTCATGAAGATGAAGTATTGTTTGCACGTATTCCGCCGCATACTTCCTTGGTCATGGCATTAAATAAGATTGATCGTTTAGATAACAAGAACGAAGTGCTCGATTCTATTCAAAGCCTTGATCAGGTCTATCATCCTAAGGCCATTGTGCCTATTTCTGCGCAAAATAAACTTCAGTTAGATACCCTCATTGAGGCTTTGGCCCCCTTGCTTCCGGAACAAGAATTTCTCTATCCTGAGGATCATGTGACCACTTCGAGCGTTAGAGTGTTAGCGGCGGAAATGGTGCGTGAAAAATTGTTTCGACTGTTGGGTCAGGAGTTGCCCTATTCCACCGCCGTAGAAATTGAGACGTTTGAAGAAAAAACGACCTTAACTAAAATTCGTGCCGTGATCCTTGTTGATAAACCAGGTCAAAAAGCCATCGTCATTGGAAAAGACGGCGAAAAACTGAAGGAAATCGGCACGGCAGCGCGCAAAGATATCGAGAAATTACTGGATAGAAAGGTTTTTCTCGAGATTTGGGTCAAGGTCAAGCAATCCTGGGCCGATGACCAACGCACTCTAGAACGAATCGGTTTGCCCAAATTTGACTAATCGATAACGCACCCTTTCCCTTTTTTTGTTAGATGAGCCCTGTAAAAAGCATTCGCCACAAAGAGCAACCCGGCTACGTCATCCATTCCTATCCTTATCAGGAAACGAGTCTCATCGTAGAGCTTTTTACCCGGGAATTTGGGCGCTTAGCGGTGGTGGCTAAAGGGGCTAAAAGGGCCCATTCTGCTTTACGTAGCGTGTTGATGCCTTTTCACCCGTTGACCCTCGATTGGTCTGGACGTGCAGAGTTAAAAACGTTAAGAAGTGCCGAGTGGAGAAGTGGCTATCGCACCCTCATGGGTCGCTCACTGATGTGTGGGTTTTATTTAAATGAGTTGCTATTAAAGTTACTTCACCGAGAAGACCCCCATGAGCAACTTTTTGACTATTACAGTCAAACGTTGCTCGACTTGCATCGCAGTGACGAGCCCGCCACGGTTTTAAGGCACTTTGAAAAAAATCTTTTTCAGGAATTGGGTTATGCTCTGGTTTTAGATCGGGAGGCCCGTACGGATCAGCCTATTAAGGCTCACGAACGTTATATTTACGTGATCGATCAAGGACCGATTGCTGCTAGGCCCGGGATAAACGGGGTAGAATTATCCGGACAAACGTTAATTGACATGAACCTTAACCAATACCACTCACCCAGCACGCAGCAGCAAAGCAAAACCTTGATGCGTGCCCTAATCAGTCACTATATCGGGCATCAGACCTTATACAGTCGCCAACTGTTAATTGATCTACAAGCCCTGTAAGGGCAGGGGCGGGACACTAACAATTTTGATATCTCTAACTCTCATGGTTTTGTCTTCACTGTATTTTACTTTTATTCACTAGTGCCTATGATTACCCGATTAAGTGTCAATTTGAACAAAGTGGCATTGCTGCGCAATGCACGCTCGCTGAATGTTCCGAGTGTGCTGAATGCGGGACACATTGCCTTAAGTGCGGGGGCTGCGGGTTTAACGGTGCACCCTCGTCCGGATGAGCGTCATATTCGCCCTCAAGATGTAGAAGCGCTTTCGCAATTGGTGAAAGATCATGGGGCTGCCGAATTGAATATCGAGGGCAATCCTTTCGAAAATTTATTGCAATATGCCAGAACGTATCGTCCCCACCAATGCACACTGGTGCCGGATGCCCCAGAGCAATCTACCTCAGATCATGGTTGGGACTTACAGCGTGATGCCCCAAGACTTCGGCCTTTAGTGGCGGAACTCAAGGACTTGGGTATTCGCGTGAGTCTTTTTATGGATCCCGAGGCGCAGTCGATGGCACTAGCGGCTCAATTAGGGGCTGATCGCGTGGAGCTTTATACGGAGTCCTATGCCCGAGCTTTTGGTACGATGGCACAAGAAAGCGTATTGGCAACCTATGCCAGAGCCGCATCAGCGGCCCGTGATGCGGGGTTAATGATTAATGCCGGACATGATCTTAATCGGCTAAATCTAGCGACCTTTATTGCTGCAACGCGCCCTATAGCCGAGGTTTCGATTGGACATGCGTTGATTGCGGAGGCGCTTGAATGGGGGTTAAAGTCAACGGTTGAAACTTACCTAGAAGCGACGCGCTTTGGCAGTGCAGGTCGGGTGTCATGATCTACGGCATTGGTGTGGACTTGGTAGAGCCTGCACGGGTGGAGCGAATTCTTTCTCTTTACGGGGAGCGTTTTGCTCAACGCGTGTTAACACCGGTTGAGTGGGCGGGCTTTCAAAGAACAAAAAAACCGGTCTTTTATATCGCCAATCGCTTCGCGGCTAAAGAAGCTTTTTCAAAGGCCATCGGTACCGGTTTTCGTTTCCCAGTGACACTTCAAAATATCAGTGTCATACAGAACAAAGCGGGTAAACCGAGTTTTAGTGTCAGTGCCGTGCTTCAAAAAAAATTGGATGACTTTCAAATTAAAACCCACCACCTAACGATCAGTGATGAGCGCTCTTTGGTGTGTGCAACCGCCATACTCGAATTATGACAACCCTTGCCCCGCGCGTTTTACCGTTAGGCCCTGTGATGCTTGATCTTCAAGGCTGTGAATTAAGCCCAGAGGAGCGCGAGCGTCTGCTTCACCCCAATATCGGTGGGGTGATCTTGTTTTCGAGAAACTTTTCAACGCTCGAAGCTTTGACTGAATTGTGTAATCAAATTCATTCGCTGAGAAGCCCACCGTTGTTGATCGCGGTAGATCATGAGGGGGGGCGCGTGCAACGGTTTCGTGAAGGATTTACGCCGATTGCGCCAATGCGGCAATTGGGACGTTGTTGGGAGGATCATCCTGAGCGGGCTTTGCGTTTGGCAACCGATTGTGGTTTTGTGTTAGCGAGCGAATTAAGGGCCCATGGTGTCGATTTTTCTTTTGCCCCCGTACTCGATATTGATTTTTCTCATAGCCAAGTGATTGGGGATCGTGCCTTTCATAGCGACCCCTTGATCATTGCTCGGTTGGCCACGGCTTTCATTCAAGGGCTGCGTTTGGCTGGGATGGCATCGGTGGGTAAACACTTTCCAGGTCACGGGTTTGTAAAAGCCGATTCGCATATTGAAATCCCCATAGACAATCGAGCCTTTGAGCAGATAGATCAAATCGACTTGATCCCCTTTAGGCAATTGGTTCATGCGGGGCTCGATGCGGTGATGCCCGCGCATGTGATTTACCCTGAGGTTGACCCGCAGCCCGCAGGCTTTTCCCATCACTGGTTGCAAACGATATTACGGGGTTCCCTTCATTTTGACGGTGTTATTTTTAGTGATGATTTGTCTATGGAGGGCGCTAAAGGGTCTGGGTCCATTACGGACCGAGCGTTATTGGCATTAAAGGCTGGATGTGACATGATTTTAGTCTGTAACGATCCCCAAGCGGCTTTTGAACTCATGGGTACACTGGATTATCCTTATCCGCAGCGTAGCCGGGATCGGCTTATGCGCATGCGTCCTGTGAACGTTGCTCTTAATCGTCAAGCATTGGCTGTCAATGTTGAGTACCAACGGGCGCTGTCTAATCTACATGCAATGTGAATGTATCCTTTTATTATAAATACCCCCCTTTAATGTGAGTGCTCGTTGAAAACATCTGGTTCATCAATATTGGCCTGCCAGAAATGTCCTCGACTGGCTGAGCACTTGCGGGAGGTAGAAAAAACATATCCCGAATACCATTGTCGTCCGGTTCTGCCCTTCGGAGCACAAAAGCCTAAGCTATTTATTGTGGGTTTGGCGCCAGGCTTACATGGCGCGAATCGCTCGGGTAGGCCGTTTACGGGCGACTTTGCGGGTATTTTGCTTTATGAAACGTTGTTTCGTCACGGATTTGCGAATAAACCAAAGAGCGTCGGGCTAGGGGATGGATTTAAGCTGCGGGATTGCCTGATCACCAACGCGGTTAAGTGTTTGCCGCCGCAGAATAAGCCTTTGCCGGTTGAAGTAAAAACCTGCAATCCTTATCTGTCCGAAGAGATTAAGGCGCTGCCTCAGCGCACGCAAATTCTCGCCTTAGGCCACATTGCCCACCAAGCCGTGTTGTTGGCCTTGGGGTTAAAAAAGACCCTTTACCCCTTTGCCCATGCCGCTTCTCACTCATTGCCCCAGGGGCATACCCTATGGAATAGTTATCATTGTAGTCGGTATAACACGCAGACCCGACGACTTACTTCGCAAATGTTTGAGGCCTTGTTTGAAAAAATGAGCCAAGCCATGGTCCAGAACCCATCGGAGTGAAATATGTCGACTCCGGATGAAAAAACCAGTGACATTGTAGACTTGACCGAGGCCGCTTCGGTAGCGGCGCGTATTGCGGAAACTTTGATCGATCTGCCCCATTTGCCCGGCATTTATCGCATGCTCAATCAAAACGAGGACGTTTTGTATGTGGGCAAAGCCATTGATCTGAAAAAACGTGTGAGCTCTTATTTTCAGCGTACGGCTACTTTGTCGCCACGCATTCAACTCATGGTGGCACAGGTTCGTGCCATCCAAACCACTGTGACGCGCTCTGAGAGCGAAGCGCTATTGTTAGAAAATAATCTGATTAAATCGTTAAGCCCGCGTTACAACATTTTGTTTCGCGATGATAAGTCCTATCCTTATTTACACCTGAGCGCTCACCCTTACCCTCGCTTAGGTTTTCATCGGGGGGGGGTGGATAAAAAGGAGCGTTACTTTGGCCCCTTCCCCAGTTCCGGTGCGGTGAGGCAGAGTATTCAGCTCTTACAAAAGGTTTTTTTGCTCCGTCCTTGCGAAGACAGTGTTTTTACCAATCGTTCTCGGCCTTGTTTGATGCACCAAATTAAACGGTGTAGTGCCCCTTGCGTGAATTTGATCTCCCCTGAGCAATATGCAGAGGATGTGCAGAGTGCGACGTTGTTTTTATCGGGCAAGGAAGATGATGTGATTGCCCAATTAATCGAACGCATGCAAGAGGCCGCTCAAAGCCAACACTATGAGCTTGCGGCCAAGCACCGTGATCAGGTCAGTGCCCTTCGTGCGGTGATAGAAAAGCAATATGTAAGTGATGTGTCGGGACGCGATGCGGATGTGATTGCATGTGCCCATTATGCCGGGGTTAATTGTGTTAATTTGGTTATGATTCGTGGTGGAAGACATATGGGAGACCATAATTATTTTCCAAAGCATGATGCCGATACGGATCTTCAAAATGTTGCAGAAGCCTTTGTCAGTCAGCATTATCAGAACCATCCGGCCCCACCGCTGATTTTTGTGCGTGAACTCGAAGAGCCTGAAACCTTGGAATTGATGTTAAGTCAGGTCGCAGGATTTCGTGTGCAAATCATGAGCCATCCGAATGGGGCGCGTCGGGTTTGGCTTGAAATGGCTGAAAAAAACGCCTTGATTGGCGCTCGTCATACGGGAACGCTCAAATCCAACCAACAAACTCGACTCTTAGCGCTCCAGACGGCCCTTGGCTTGGGTGCTCATATTAGACGTTTTGAGTGCTTTGACATTAGTCATACGATGGGGGAGGCGACAGTGGCTTCCTGCGTCGTTTATGACCATGATGAGCTACGAAAAAGCGAATACCGACGTTTTAACATCACAACGCCCGTAGCGGGTGACGACTATGGGGCGATGAAAGAAGTGCTTGAAAGGCGTTATCACCGTTTGGTGGAAGAGGAGGCTATTTTGCCGGATGCGATATTGATAGACGGGGGAAAGGGGCAACTGGGTATTGCCCGTGAGGTCATGGCCAATCTTGGGCTATCGACTCCTTTGTTGATTGGTGTGGCCAAGGGCGAGGGCAGAAAGGCCGGTCTAGAAGCACTATGGGTGCCAGGCCAAGATCGCCCTTTTTTACTCGGTGCGGATCATCCGGGTTTACTGCTCATTCTTCAAATTCGCGACGAAGCGCATCGATTCGCGATTACCGGTCATCGAGCGCGTCGTGGCAAGTCGCGCTCGCAATCGCCGTTGGAGAATATTGCAGGCGTTGGCAGTAAAAGAAGACAACGTTTACTTGCCCATTTTGGAGGGTTAAGGGGCCTTCAGGCGGCCGGTGTGGAGGAAATCGCACAGATTGAAGGTATCAGTGCGACTTTAGCCGAAAAAATCTATCAGGAATTACACTGAAGCGTTACCATAGACTTTGCTATTGTGTGCTTCATCCGTGAATTGAAGTTCCTAATAATGGTCATTCCCCGTCATGACATTAACGCTACCCACCTTATTAACCTGGTTGAGGATTGTTCTTATCCCTTTGTTTGTGGGAGTATTTTATTTTGATGAGAGCTGGGTGAGTGTCGGGCATCAAAATCTTGTGGCAACCTTGATTTTTGTGGCGGCAGGGCTGACCGATTGGTTAGATGGCTGGTTGGCTCGACGGTTAAATCAAACCTCCGCTTTTGGTGCTTTTTTGGATCCTGTGGCTGATAAGCTCATGGTGGCTGCTGCCTTGATCATATTGTTACAGTTAGGGCGCGTCGATGCCATTATTGCGTTAATTATGATTGGTCGAGATATCGCTATATCGGCCCTTCGTGAATGGATGGCACAGTTAGGCCGATCAAAAAGCTTGGCTGTCTCCTTTTTGGGTAAGCTTAAAACTGCCACTCAAATGGTGGCCATCCCGTTGCTTCTTTATAATGATTCGTTGGGAAATTTTTTTCCGCAGGAAATTGGCACGATTTTGATTAAGCTTGCGGCCATTTTAACCTTAGTTTCGATGGGTTATTACCTCAAAGCCGCCTATGATTCGAATACCCAATCTCGTACTGGCGGCGGATCCTAAGAGCGCTTTTAACGTCTCTAAAGGCATTAGAGGCGAATCAGGTATACGGTTTTTTTCTTTTTATCGTTATTCTGCCCATTAACTGAGCAGAAAACTTGCATCAAAATAAGGAATTATTTATAATCCAAGACCGGTTATGCGGGAATAGCTCAGCTGGTAGAGCGCAACCTTGCCAAGGTTGAGGTCGGGAGTTCGAGCCTCCTTTCCCGCTCCAAATTTTTGGGGGCACAATAGTTTCAACTGTGCCCCCTGTTAGTTGGAATTTCGTTTTTTGGAATGAAGTCGGTAGTGGTATTAATAAGAGGTCATCAGGTCAATGAGGTAAGTGGCGGGGTAGCAGAGTGGTTATGCAGCGGCCTGCAAA
>CAITMU010000026.1 GCA_903893565.1 uncultured beta proteobacterium
CCGTTACACCAGAAGCAGCGCTTACTGCATTAATCGCAGAGGCCAACTGCGAGGCGCGCAAGTTGTGGTCAAGCGTACTAGACAAGGCTCCGATGGCTTGACCATTAACTGAGAGATTGCTACCCAAAGTTGCGGTAGTACCACCTATATCATAAGTCACTTTAGTTGCATTAGCATGGGCTTGCACAGCGGACTGAGCGGCATTAATTGCATTGGCCATGGCCAATGCACTGCTATCAGCCTTCGTAGTTGAAACCCCATCTGAAGTCGAAGCTCCAATCGCCGTACCATTAATCGCTAAAGTGTTAGCAACTAAAGCGGAGCCTGTGACGGCACTACCTGTAACAGAGGCTGACATCGAGGCAGCACCCACACCTAGAGTAGACGTCTGCGCGCTGGAAATAGAGAATGATATCTTGTCAGCAGCCGTGTTGTTCGCACCGACTTGCACAGACTGAGATGCAAAAGAACCGTCCAACAAGTTAACGTTGTTAAAAGAAGAGTCTACTGCAATACGTTGAATCTCCTGAACCAATTGAGTCGATTCAGACTGAATTAAAGAACGATCCGTAGCGTTATTGGCACCGTTGGACGCTTGAACGGCTAACTGACGAATACGCTGCAATGAATCAGAGATGGCGGTCAAGTGGCCGTTTGCAGTTTGGGTTAAGGACAATCCATCGTTTGCATTACGAATACCTTGTGAGAAGGCATTGATTTGCGAAGTCATCAAGGTGCCCATCGCTAAACCGGAAGCGTCATCTGCTGCAGAGTTAACGCGTGAACCGGTGGACAGACGTTGCATGGCCTGGCTTAAGTTCACTTGATTTTTACTGATCGAGCTTTGTGCCAGAAGAGCGCCCATATTGGTGTTAATAACAGTCATTTAAATCTCCTTTAAATTAATTAAAGCAATCACAGGCTGCTACTACTACCGTAAGGACCTGCGTCGCAAACTTTGGTTTAATAAACACTACACTGATTATTTCGACTTCTTTTCTAAAACCTTTAGAGCAATTTACAAAAATTTTTAAAAACAAGAACGATTAAACGGACTTGCTATAGATAACGCCCTTCAAACTTTCAATATTTTGCGCAACCCTAATCACTGCCTCATTGGGGATCTGACGAATCATGGCACCCGTGTTCCGATCATTGACCGTGACAATCGACATCCCAATTTGGTGATCGACACTAAAGCCTAAATTTCTGCCAAGCTTTGTCATTTGCTCATTGAGTAATGAAATCGCATTATTTAATTCAGATTGCATTTTTTCGGGATCCATACGAACCGTGGGCTGTATCACTCTGGGGGTCGTATCAATATTGGATTTCGGAATACTGAGCTGACTCGCATCCAAATGCTTAATAGGTGTCAACGTTGAAGTCGGCACCGTTAATTCCGTCTTTTGACTAGCTCCAGAAGCGCCTGCACTGCTGCCCCCAATAGCCCCTATTCCTGCCGCCATTTTCATCATGTCACTCATTTTCCAACTCCTTTTACCTGGTGAATCTATAGATCAAACCCAAAATTACGGGCTCTTTCCTACCTGGTTTAGTCTTTTAGCCTTTTTAAATCGACTTCATCTAAAAGAAATCCCCAGTAGCCCACGTTTTAAACATCCAAAAACATTGAACCTCGTTGGGAAAGTCCTTCTTCGCCTACTGAATATCGGAGGGAATGACGATGCCTTTAGTCTTTTTTTAAAAATATTTCAAAAAAAATGGCCCTATTGACTAAAGTCCCTTCAACTTCGGACGATAAGGTCAACGTAACTGCCTGATTTACTAGGGCTTGAAAAGATTAATGAAGTCGATGAGCATTGGGATGTCAGATTAAAAAGGATGTAAAACCGCAATCGATCGCTCAAAGACCATTAAATTCACTTTAAGTGGCTTAAACCGCCTTTTAAAAGGAAAATGGAATAAAACATCAGTGAATCCTGAGCTCCTTACACCGGTAATCGTTTAGGGGAGGGATTTACAAAAACTGTTAACTATCAATGAATTAAATTTTAATTCTGAACTTTTTCTTGCCCGCACTTTTATAATGACTCTTCTTTTTTGAATGAACTCAGAAATCAACCAACCGTATTCTCCACCGAATGATTCTGTTTAATTGCCCAAAAAGTTAAATCTCCCATGAAAACCCTCCCCACTCTCCGCTCCTTAGGCTCCGCCCCCCTCTTAGTCTTATTAGGCTGCTTAGGGCTTAGTGGATGTGTTATCCCCCCTCCAGCGGTTCAGGGTGCTAAACCCATGCCCATGGTGATAGCACCACCAACTCCCTCACCAGAAGCTAAGGCCCCCATTCGCGAAGTGGTAGGGCTTAATGGCAATCTAACCGCCACAGGATATGCCATCATCGGCATTCAACCGACACAAAATGCCCCCCAGCAAAGACTCATGGCCATCCGGGCGGCTAAAATTGACGCGTATAGAAACTTGGCCGAACAAGTCTATGGCTTACAAATTAACTCCAACAGCACCGTTTCCATGATGATGCTTAAAAGCGATACCTTCCGCTCCCAGGTAGAAGGGGTGATTTTTGGAGCGGTACTTAATAGCATTACACCAATCAATAACGATACCTATGAAGTCACCTTATCATTAAGCAAAATGGTGGTGAATGATCTACTGCACCTATATGCTGATAACGTAGCGCTCCTCAAGGCTGAGGTGAAGCCGGAGATCTCACAAGAGATCAAACCCGAAATCAAAATCGAGACAAAACCCGAGATCAAACACTAAGCCACCAATGCCTCGTTCAGTCGCTCCCATTATCCAACGCCGTCCATGCTCGCTACCTATCGTAGCGGTATCGTCTTTGTTCGTTTTATTCTCAATGCTGCCTGCCGCTTTCGCAGCAGAATCCAACACGATTCATACAGTGAACAGCACGGACCGCTCCAATATCGCCTCGCCCTCTAACTCTGCCCCCAGTCCCCAAGCAAGACTCGACGCCATTCGTAACGCCTTGGCTGACTTAGCGTTGGAATCTCCTACAGAAATTCATTCGACAGCGTTTATTGATGAGTCGGGCGTTTTACATGAAAACACCCGCATCCGCTCGGATCTAAAGTTACGTAGCCTACGCACGCTTCCTGTGAAGCACTGGCCCAGCACAGAAGCAAACCCTGAAAAAAACAACAGCAAGACTGAATCGATTGCGCATCAAAAACAATCCCTACAACCCCTACTTCAATTTAAGCGCTGCGCCAGTCCCGCCTCACACCTTAAACGCCACGCCAGTTTAGAATTACAGGTCAGGCCCATGGATGGGAAAGGCGGCCTTCTTCTCATGCGTGATATGGGGATGGCCGCAGAACAAGCCCTACATCAAGCCATCAATGCCGACGGTCACTGGGTTATTACGACTAATCCCAACTTTAAATCAACCTATGAGGCAGCACTTTACTCGAGCGGCAACGAGGTCGCGGTCAAAGCGCCTTTTCATCTGCGTATAGCGCTAACCCTAGCCGATAAAAATAGCCCCACCCAAGTCGCTGATAAAGGCCAGTGGTGGGATATTCACTACTTTAAATACGTGGAACACGCGCTGGGCCTGTCCTCGACTGTCCCTCCCCCGCAAGTGAACTTCAATTTAACTTTAATTGAAACCCAATCGGGTAAGCTTTTATGGGAAAAAAACCAAATCATTGCCTACCCACAACCCACTCTAGAACGCACGCGCACCGCTCTTTCCGAAACCACTATTCAGCAAATTCAAACCTTCATCAGCGGCTGGCATAAGCAATTGAGCCAAAAGATAGCTTGTGAACCGATGGAATTTAGAGTCGAGCGTGATATCAACCCCAATACCCTGACACTTTTGACCGGCGAGCGCATAGGATTGCACGTTGGCGATCAATTACTCGTCTTTGACCCCGATAAAATTCCCCATGCCACCTTGGAAAAAGGGGTCATCGAGCAAATAGGCTTAGTCGAAATCGTTTCAATCCAAACCGATCAATCTAAAATCAAACTCATTGCCGGCGCCTTACCTGCCCACAGTGCCCGACTCACAGCGATGATGCCTTAATACCTTAACTATATTACTACCCTATTTTTAAATCAGAAAAACCGCATAAGCACTAAGCTCATGAAACTATTTTAGACAACGCTATAAAAAAATAAAATCTGCGGACGATATTAGTTCTAACATCTTCCTTTTAGTATTTTTAACCTTCAAGTCCCTACGAATCCCATGGATCAGAAAAACGTCTTTTGTCCGAAATCACGCGTAATACGACCTGCCTTAGTAAGGGCAATCTTAGGCCTTAGTGCTTGTTTATTTAGCGGTTTTCTCTTTGGGGCAACCGACATGGCAAACGACAGTCACGCCACGGATAGTCACGCGAAAGACAGTAAATCCAGCGCCCCTCATTCTGAACCAGCCAAACCGAGCCCTACCAAGAAAAAAGCAGTCTTGGAAAAGCATGGAGCAAATGAAAAAAATGCAGCGCATGGGGCAAAAGAAGCCCCTAAAACCAGTGGCACGAACGATGCTCGTGAGGCCCGCTATCCCGCAGCCCCCCCTGTTGGCGTAGCAGCTAAAACATTCCCACTGAAAGAAAACGTAGGACCGGCCATTGCTCCCGATCCATCCACACCCTCGCCTGCTGACGACCCAACACGCGGATGGATACGATACCCCTAACGCAGCGCCAGGCACAGGGTTATCGCGCCTTGTCCCAAGGCGCTCCAGCAAACCTGCCTGAGACACTGACTCAGGCGATCCCACAGGATATTTTTGATCCCTCAAAAATGAATCCTGAGTTAACCCCATGGATTCCATCGCTTACAAACGAGTCCTCCCCACTAGCTTCCCCCACTGAGGTGCCTGCGACTTACGTCGATAACAAAGGGCCCACTGTCAACGACAATAACCTTCCTATCGCTGTAAAAACGGGCTTACCCGCAAATCTACCCGCTGACCATAAAATCAATCGCAGTGTGCTTCCTACCCAGACCGAAGCCATCAAAGATCCTTCGATGAAAGTCATCGAACAATTTTTTACAACCTTGGACCAACTCCATTTAAAAGCTCCCATTGCCTTGCCCCCGGCGATCAACCCCACTTTCGCCAATCCACGCGCCACTCCTGCCTCTGACCCTTATGCCTCACCGATTGCGGTTGACACGGCTCGTCAAGCTCTCCAGTTACTCAAAACGTCGCTCATTAAAACAGGAGGGGATCTGCAACGCGTGTTTTCTTACGCAGAGGATTCCTCCCATTTCAGTAGCGTGACAACAAAGCCAACCCTACAGGGCGAATTCCTCAGTCAAGCAACCTTAGACACCACCCCGTCAACACCCACCGAGAACCTTTTAAGAGATGAACCGAAAGAAGCGCTAAATACCAGCTTAAGGCTTCAGCGCCCCTCCCCCCCCTCCTCAATCGCTCTTGATGGCGCGGCAAAAATATCTTCTTTTCAAAACCCCCTATCGCAAACTTTAAACCCTGCACTCAGTAGCGATTCACCCTATCGCAGCCCGATCAACGGTCAGATCAACCCTATTTTTTGGGAGACCGTGCCGATTCATGGGCCAGCGCCACTCCATGCACGAGTGCCAACGGATGCCAATACAGCACTCGCAACGACAACGATAGCACCCCAATTACCCAAGTTCCCCATTGAGTCACTCGACCAGACTGCCACTGTAGAGCTCGCTTCACCCTCCCTTTCAGCGTCAACTGCTCTAGCTATCTCCCCAACCAGTAATCGTCTGAGCCTCCTCTCGAGCGCTTACAGTGTGCTGCCCCCTACTGCCCCAGCATCTTCACAGCCTTCGGTTTCTTTCTTGGCGAACAATTTAGTCGAACATCAACAATCGCTTTATTTAAAAGACATTGCCAAACCTTTCATTCATTCGACAGATCCTGAGGCCATCGTTGAGGCTTGCCTCCTCCCAAGGACAGAACCCTCAACCATCGATTCAGGGACCCATCAAGCGCTCGCCCTCAGCCCCCAGACAGAACATTTGAAAAATGCACCTCCCCACCAAAACACCCAAAGCCCGCAAAATTTGCAGATCAACTCAAGTCAGCTAGGCAACCCCAGTGTTTTATCCCTACATTCATTGATTTCCGCCTCTACATCCACCTATTCATTCTCCATCAATCGACGGCCTTACCCCGGTTCTAGTTTGACTCGGCCCTCAAAAACCGTGGATAGGCTACCGGTTATGTTGGATGTCGATTCTCAGGTCGAACACAATAGTGATCTTATTGCCCCCTCTACTACAAACTTTCTCATAGCGACTCCACCAGAGTCGGCCTCGCAAACCCATACTGCCTTTAATCCCTTTATTTGCTTCACGCAGCCTACTCTGCCCCAACTCCCACCCTTGATGGAAACCTCGGGCGCGGATGAACCCTACGATCCGACCCAACCACACCCTATGCCGAATGGGGTGACTCCTATCGAATCTTCCCCCATAATCACCCAAAACGCGGGGGATGCCACCATGCTGACCACTGAACCGATCAATGCTTCTTTGAGAATCACGCCGCTGGACAACCAGTTGCTGCCCATCCAAGTCACAGCCTCTGTTGCCCGTGACTTAGGACTTCGGGATGGACAGATTGTTCAAGGGGTCATCGAAGAAAAAGGCGACAGCCTCACCCTTTCTATCCAAGGGTTGTCCATTGAACTGCCTAAAGCAGGTCCTCACCCAGGAATCGGTGAGACGCTTAACTGGCGTGCCCATGAGACGACCAAAGGGATGACACTAACCAATATGGGCCTATCGTCTTTGGCTGCCTCCGCTGAAGGCACTAACACCGCCTCTATTGCTAACACAACGAGCATTCATTCCAATTTCTCAGGTGGGGTCACGACTGGCGCAGACCCGCTACCCGAAGATCTATCGATGGGAAATTTATCATTACTGATGCGCCCAAATGAATCCAATGCTTTAGCCACTTTACTCACGAATAACCCGGCAAACCCCAACAATGCCTTATCCACTAGTCTCATGAGTCTCTTGGGTACTCTTCCCAGCATGGCCCAATTGACTCAGGATAATATACGGGTGGCCTTGTCAGCTGCGGGTCTGTGGACAGAATCCCAACTCGGGCGCTCAGGCCCCATTTCTAACAAAGACATGAAAGTCACGTTGGGACGTTTACTGAAAACAACACCCTCCGATGACCCCAAAGCCAATGCTTTGAAAGAGGGCATCAATGACATTCACAGCTCGCAACTCAAAGCACTGGAAGCGCAAATGCGGGGAGAACTTTTTTTTCAGATGCAGTTGCCCTTTGCCGATGCTAACCCAGTGCGCCTGACCATCAGCCGACAAGCCCCAAGCCTTGCCTTACCGCGTCCGCCTTATGTGTTTGAGGCCTACACCAACAACGCCCAATTAGGAGAGATTTGGTTAAAGTCTGCCTTGGACTCAGAGCGTAAAGTAGATTTAAATATGTGGGCTAACCTACCCGAAGTGGCTGCTCTTGCAAGAGCCAAATCAGGGGCACTGTTCCAGCAATTGCAATTAGCGGGGCTCACTATGACGAGCCTAACCGTACACAACGGTCCCCGAGCCTCTGACCGACCTTCCTCCTCAGCACCTGGCATGATTTTCAATCTCGAAGCCTAAATCTCTTTTAACTTTTCATTCCGACTCAATCACCATGACCTATAGTAAAGAAACCCTCGCTCTCGAATACGGTCAACGAAAGATCCCGGTCTTAAGCGCCCGGGGCAGTGGTGCCTTTGCCGAACGGATCTTGGAGGAAGCCAAGCGTCGGGGGATTTTTATTGCTCAAGACCCGCAACTGGTGGCCTTGCTCGGGCAAATCAAAGTCGATGAGGAAATTCCTCAACACCTGTTTGCCGCCGTGGCGGTGGTCTTATCTTGGGTTTATTGGCTAAAAGATATGCGCCCAGGGGATGAAAAAAATAATCATCCGTCAAACTAGATTATTTTTCACTGTAGGCCAGTGCGGGGTTACCCCAGCGTCCAAATCCATCAAAGCGACTGTTCCGAAGCCATCACTGACAAGGCGCTAAAAGGTGCCAAAAGGTGCTAAAAGTTACTAAAAAGATCATTAGCCTTTCACGTTTACAAACCCGTCCAGCCAATGGATAAGAATGGAAGCGAACGCTTAAAGCGTTGGCTCTTACAGCTAAGCTCTTCAAGGGCCTACTTAGACTTCTCGCCACCAGCTCCAGACTGCTTACCGCCGTCTGCGTTTTGATACAGCAATGTGATACTAATTCGGCGATTACGAGGATCGGTGGGATTGGCCGGATTAAAATGCTCTGTATCGGCCACACCCTCGATGCGGGACCAGCGTTTTTCGTCGATACCCGTCTTAGCCATGACCTGTCGAATGGCCTCGGCTCGCTCGGCGGAAAGGGACCAGTTGTTACGGCCTTTGTTATTGAAAATAACACTATCGGTATGACCTCGAACTTTTATTTTATTGGGCATACTGGCTAGCGATTTTGATATTTCTACCATCAATTTTTCAGCCTTCCCAGAGGGTAGACTGGTGCCCGAAGGGAACATCGAAAAATCCGCTTTGTCGATGATTTCAATACGTAGGCCTTCTTTTTCGCGAACGAAAATAACTTGTTCTTTTAATTTTTGTAATGACTTATCTTCACTTAATTTCTCTTCAAGCTCTTTTTCTAGCTTCTCGAAATTTTTCTGATCCTGTTTTTGAGCAATTTCTTGTTTTTCTTCTTCGGTTAAATTGTCCGCCCCATTCTTATCCTTGTCTTTGGCTTTATCCTGATCTTTGTCGCCGGATTTCTCAGTCGATTTGGAGCCCGTATCGTCTCTGGGGGTGAGAATTTGCATGAGCCCAGTTTGAGCCGCAGGGTTAGGCAGCGCCTGATCATCAATAATCGATTGCCCGCCCAGTAGGCCTTGGGAGCCGGAGGTGGAATTCACTGTAATCGCGGAGCGTGTTAATGCAGTGGGTTTAAAGTAATCAGCAATACTTTTACGTTGATCCGTATTGGTTGCACCCAGCAACCACATCAGAAGAAAGAACGCCATCATGGCGGTCATCATGTCGGCCAACGCAATTTTCCAAGCCCCGCCATGCGCTCCGCCATGCCCTTCGTCAATAATCTTTTTGACAATAATCGGCGCAAGCGGCTCGGCGCTTTCTTCCGGGGGCGGTGCCCCCGCGGAAGCCTCAGCCGTCGTATCAGCGGCTAGCTTAGGATCTTCCGAGGCGGGCGCATCGGCTGGCGCTGCAGGAGTGGGGGCTTCAGCCACGCTTACTTACCTCGTAAGCCATCAAATATTTCTGAAAAAGAGGGCTGATTATCATGTCCGATAGACACCCGCGCCGCTTCAATAATCACAGGCATGGGATGACCGTTTAAGGTGCCTACAATAATTTGTTTGATCACGTGATAAATTTGCCCCTCGTCATCGACGATTTGCTTTAAACGAATACTCAAGGGCTCCGCAATACTATAGGCCATTAACACCCCTAAGAAGGTTCCGACCAAGGCGCTACCAATCAATGCACCCAGTACTGCCGGTGGTTGATCAATCGAGCTCATGGTTTTGACCACACCCAACACGCACGCGACAATCCCCAGTGCAGGAAGTGCACCACCCATAGCCGCCATACTTTCGGCCGGCTTCAAGGCCTCGTGGTGGTGATTTTTAATGCCAACATTCATGATGTCTTCAATGGAATCGGCCGACGGGGCGGAAGAAGACACTACCAGCAATCGAATGGTATCGGTAATTAAGTGAATGACGGAGTGATCTTTCAGTAACCGGGGATATTCACTAAAAATGGCACTGGCTTCAGGGCTTTCAACATGGGACTCAAGGGCAACAGCACCTTCTGCTTTTAAAACTTTCATGATTTTAGAAACCAAGAAAATGACATCCATGTAATCTTGTTTCTTAAACTTGGGCCCCGCCATAATTTTACCAATACCGCCAAAGGTGCCTTTGATAATCGTCATACTGTTGGCCGTGATCATCGAGCAAAGGGTAGCCCCTCCGATAATGAAAGCTTCCATAGGAGCCGCATGAATAATCGGCGCCATGTCACCACCTTCGATAATGTAACCACCGAAAATGACCACCATGGCTAGAACGATCCCACCAATATTCAGCATGAAAAATCCTAGTTAAAAAATAAAATTAAAAAGTTCAAGAGTAAACGCGAGGCCGTCGCTGCTCTTGCAGTTTAACCGGAACCAAGGTCCAAGCCATACGTACTTCATTCATCAGATGCCTCACTTCTTTTAAAGCCTCTAAATCATTGTGAAGGTTAGATAACAAAAGCCGTTTATTTAAGTATTTATACAATTCTAAAAGATTTTTGGCTAAATCCCCACCCTTTGTCAAATCTAGGGTATCCATGAGACCGACCAAAATTTTAGAAGCTCGAGCCATGTATTTTAACTTCTGTTGAATGTCTTTGGCACGCATATGGCCTTCTGCCGTGTCAACACTTTCAATGAATCCGTCAAAAAGCATTTGGGTTAACTGTATGGGATCAGCCTGCGCAACACCCGTCTCAGCTCTGACTGCACCATAACTTTCTGCCATCCTGCGATTTAACATCATCATATCAAAAACTCCTACATTTATAATTGAGATACTACGTTAATTCGGCAAAATTCAGTAAAACTTGAGCCCGAATATGAATTAAATTAACTATTTTTCTGTTTTAGGGCTTTGTGGTGAGGGCATCGTATCCGTGGGCGTAGTTTGTGCAATGGAAGGGGTTAATTCTTCTGATGCTTCGGGGTTGGTGAGGGGTGCTATTTCGTTCAATTTTTGATCCGGATTATCAGAGGCTAATGAAGCAGACGATTCAGTCGCTTTTAAGCCCAAGGCTTGAACGAGCGATTTAAAAGGCAGGTTCAATATGTTGTATATGTTTTCCGCAGCCGCGTCGAGTTCGTTACACAGGGCCAGATCGGTCGAGATGTTATTGCCGGCATGATGAAGCCCGATTCGGTAGACGATATTTAAAACCTCATCGGGTAACCAGGACAACAGTTGTCCTTCTTGCGTTTTTATCAGGCGCAGCGAGGGTGGCGGTATATTCACGTTTAGCTTACTATCGAGAAGCGCTTCATTAAAAACTTCTTCCATATGTCTTTGTGCTACGGGTTCAAACCACGCCTGTAAATCGATTAAGGCAGCGCTATCGTTAGGCAAGGGCAATGTGCCGTTAAATACCATCCACAGCGCCTCCCCTTCCAAATCTCCAAACCGCGGATCTTTGGGGATAGCGGGGGTAAGACTGCGCTTACCAACCTGACGAACACTCTGGTAAAGATGATGACAAAGAATCCCCAAAATGACGATGCAGGCGAGTAGTCCAATGAGAACAAAATTATTCAAAGTTAGAGTGATAACAAAAAAATAGATCCACAAAAAAAAGATATCGATGAAGGTTCATTATTTGCTATAAGAATTTAACATGGCAGTAAACTGACTTTTGAGTGAGTCCTGAAGACTTGTCATTTGACCGACGATTTTATCCATATTAGCAAATTGGGATGTGTAACGATTCAGCGCTTGCGTCATACGGGATTGAACGTCAGTTAACTGCCCCTGGTAGCCTGTGATCAACTGATTGTCACCTGCAATGTACGATTGAATGGGTCCCGTACTTTTGATGAATTTATCGATATTATTAAAAGCATCCCCAGCCAACCCATTACCCCCTGGCATCTTAACCCCAGTAGTGATGGCACCACCGGTCATCATTTTTTTGACATCCGCATAGTTATTGGAAAGGGTAGTGGCAAGGGTTGCGCTATTAAGGGTCAAAGTGCCATCGGATTGGATGCTGATCCCTATGTCACTCAAACCGGAAATGCTCGTCCCAGGAGTGGAGGAATTTCCCACCACAATTTGTGTCATTTGGGCGCGAATTTGATTTAATAAAGGATCATAGGCGAGGGAGCCCGCGCCTATGCCTGTGGCAGTTGGAGTGTTGAGGGTATTAAATGTTGATCTAAAACTATTAAAGGCCGTAACGAGTTTTTCTATGTTAGTCGATACCGTACTCGTGTCTTGTGTAATATTGAGTATGGCCGTCGATGGGGTCGTTGCAGCAAGATTAAGTGTTACACCATTGATCGCATCTGTGATGTTATTGCTGGCCCGAGACATGCCCACCCCATCAACGACTAAATTGGCATTGGAGGCTTGTGTCTGAGGGGTATTGGATAAAGTGAAGCCAGCGATGCTAGAGCCTGTACCACTGACACTTGTTGCACTGAGTTGGCTGGTTGTCCAATTGAGTGTATTTTTAATACCGGAACTATCGGTAGTGGTTAATACAATTTGATTTTTTGAGGCATCTATAGTGGCTGTAATACCGAGTCCGGCTTGATTGATTTGGTTGACAATGCCTTTTGGTGAAGTGTCGCCACTAATGGTCAAGTTGGTCGTTCCACTGGATCCCGTGGAAACATGGATATTAAAGGCGTTCCCACTATTGAGCGACGAAGTGAGGTCTTGCAAGGTGATCGGAACACTATAGCCGGTCGTGGAAGTGCTGGCGGTAGCAGCATAGCTGCCTGATGGCACTAAGCCAAAAGTGACCGCATCAGAGCCTTTTAAGTTAATACCATTGGTGTTACCTAATAATTGCAGTTGGTTATTAACAACCGTAGCACTGACCCCGGTTTGACTGGTTTGGGTGTTAATGGCTGCGGCTATGTCGCTAACAGCAGTTGTGCTTGTTCTGATCGCCACACCATTGATTTTTAAATTAGTTGAGGAACCCACCCCAAAGGTTCCATTCGTGCCGTTCACAGAGTAGGGCGTGCCACTGGCTACGATAGGGGGGCTACCCTGAGATTCTGTGAGCGTTGAAGCAGAGATGCTTAAGCTACTAGTCGCACTCGTGTCATTAGGGGTAAAGGCGATAGCGTAAGGGGTTGCTGAATCGCCAGTGTTGATGAGTTGTGCAGACACCCCAATATTGGCACTATTGACCGCATTGGCGATGCCTTGCGGTGAAGTGTCACCCGTGATCGTGACGGTCTTGGTGTTGGAGCCGAGTTTAATATTTAGATTAAACGGACTGCTGTTATTCAGTGGGTTCGTAAGGTTAGTGAAACCACCCGTGCTAACAATGGTGTTATCAAATACGACATTGGGATTATCAGAGCTGATTGCAAAAGCATGAGTTGAGCCCGTGGCGTTACTTTGCAGAGAAATACGGTAGGGATTGCTAGCATTACCGGTGTTAATGAGAGTGGCGGTAACGCCTAACGTCGTGCTTTGTGCATTCACCGCATCGACCACCCCTTGCGGGGTTAGGCCATTAGTGTCAGTGCTTTTGACGACGATAGGGTGGGATTTTGTTGCGTCCGTTGAACCCGGGGGGCTAACGAGATTCAGCGTGATGGTTTCGGAATTAGATTGTGTTGCCAGAGCAGTGGACGCACTGGCATAGCTTAAGGAGAGGCTTCGTTGCGCTTCGGCTAAAGCCAACACGTTGACTGAATAGCCACCGGGCACGGCGTTTGCACTGGTGATGGCTTGAAAAGCTCCATTGGCATTGTCAGCGGCGCTCAGCGAAGTGTAATCACTCGCAATCGCGAGGCTATTGAAAGCACTTTGCAATTGCGATAAGGAGGAAGCCAGTATCCCATAGCCCGATATAGAGGCTTGGGTAGAATTAAGTTTGTTGTTTAGATCATTTTGTTGACCTTGGAACTCCGCAGTAGCCAAGCTTTTCGCTAAGGTGGCCGTATCAATGCCCGATCCTGCTTTCAATGCCAATAAAAAATTAGAGTTACTGGATCCACTACTCGCAGTGGAGTTAGTGGCCGTTGCCCCATTCGTCGTGGCCGGATTATTAGCCGTACTATTAGTGCCTGAGGTGGCTACCGACGGTAGACTATTGGAGGTTGCGGAGATAGTCATAAAAGTCTTTGATGATGATTAATGGGCTAGGATCAATCGACAAAATAGCAACGGGACAAGGTATCTTGGCGATGCTTATCTTCATAAAAGAGTCGGCATCGGACCGAGTTTCTTAAATGAATCTGTTTTTTTTGAAAAGTATTCATTTAATTCAAGTAGTTAAATATGGATAGTTTTGACATCTGCGCAAAACTGGATTGCGCGGCTTGAAGGCTTGTCATGTCGGTGGTGAGTTTGGTAATCGTAGTGGTGTAGTCCACATCCTGCAAAGTCGACAAGGTTGATTTTAATTGCAGATTCGTGGATTCATTATTGCTTTCTTGGTTACTCAAGGTGTTTAAGTGAGTGCCGATTTGCGATAAGGACTGGGTCAGGCCATTTTGTAGGGTATCGGCCTCCCCGATGGCCGTGCTCATGCCGCCTGCGTTATTGGTGCCAACAGCCTTAATGGCATCATCGAGCGATTGAAAAAATCCAACTTGTACCGTGCTCCCACTCGGGGTCATCCGCGCTGCATTGGTAAAGATTTTATTGCCCGTGGAATGCAGGGTAATACTACTATTTTGGCCAATCGTGACTTTTAGCGCAGAGCTATCGCCGGTATAGCGCGTCGTGCCATCAGCACCTTTAGAAAAGGCGGCCGTATCTCCCATCGCACCTGAGAACACAAAATTACCATTCGTGTCTTGCGTATTGGCCGCTGAGAGCATTTGGTCTCGAAGCGACTGCATTTCAGTAGCAATGCTAGTGCGATCCTGAGTCGAAGCGGTGCTGGTGTTGGCCTGCAACAACAATTGCTTAAAACGTGTGAGTACGTCGCTGGTATTTTGAACGGCTGATTCTTGCGTATTCAGACGTGTGGTCAATTGCTGAATAGTCG
>CAITMU010000027.1 GCA_903893565.1 uncultured beta proteobacterium
AATCACCGCGGTGATCCACATCGTCACCGGCACAAATTGCGCAGCCGGAACATTGTGGCTTTGCGCCCACAACACATATCCAAGACTGATCCCCAACGCCACCATGCCGCCGATGTAACCCAGCGACCAGCCCCAGCCACTGACCCGGCCCATGGCTTCGGGTTTGGCCAACTCAGGCAAAAAAGCGGCGGTGAGCGACTCGCCATAAGAGAAAAACGTGTTGGAAATCACGATCAACACCATAGCCACCACCACCTGCCCCGGCGAGGCCCAAGCCAGCGCCGCCGTGCTGATGACGCAGCCGATGGTGACCCATGACAGCAATTTCTTTTTAGCAGCCCAACGGTCGGCCCAGGCACCTAGGCCCGGCATGGTCAGCATGACGATGGCGTACGACAGGCTCAGCGCCGAGGTCCACGCCAAGGTGGCCCAGGGGGCGCCGTCGGCAATGCCGCCCACAAAATACGCAGCAAACACCGCCGTGATGACCACGGTGGTGTAGCCCGAGTTGGCAAAGTCGTACATGGCCCAGCCAAAGACCTCGCGTGACCGAACCCCGGGGTTCAGTGCATCAGCTGGAAAGAGCGCCATGAGCAAAAGAGATGAAAATCAATGCAGATGACGGGGACGACGACCGCCGCCGCCGTGGCCGTTTTGGGGGCCCGGGCCCATGCCACCGCGAGGCGGCTTGCCCAGTTCCAGGGAGTTGACCAGGTCTTGAAAGCGCTGGGCAAAGAGCTTGTCAATCTCGCCGACCACGCCGCCCAGTTCGGCGCCGTCAAAGTGACGCTCCATCAGGCTGACCACGTCTTGCACCAACAGGTCGCGCTGCGCCTGCATGATGGACGCGGGGTCTGGCCCCACGAACAGGATCAAGAAGTCGTCGCGCGAGTCGGTTCCCCGCTCTTCGTCCTCTTCGTCGTATTCGGTGTCGTAAAACGTGATTTCGATTTGCGCGCCGGCGGCTGACACCTCGTTGATGTTCATGCACATGTCGTCAAGGACTTGCCTGAAATCCTCGTTGCCGCGCACCGTCCAGCACAGCTGCAAGCGGTGCTCTTTATCATCAAAAATAATGCCTTTTTCTTCCTCGTAAAGGCTTTGAGCGCCTTCTGCCAAAGATCGGGCGCCGGCGTATTTCCAAAGAGGTTTGAGGGCCTCTTGAACGGCTTTATGGTCCACATCACTGCGAAGCAAGACGTCACCATGAACGTGGATTTCGAAAGGCGTGTTGTATGAACTCATGGTGTCTTCATTCGATGGTGCCCCGAGCCGGAATCGAACCGGCACGCCCTCTCTCGAGAAGCGGCGGATTTTAAGTCCGCAGTGTCTACCAATTTCACCATCGGGGCCGTGCGACTGGTCGCAGCTTTGTACCGCTCTAGTTTAACAGCCAGACTCCTTTGGTTGTAGCAAGGCAGCAACACCGCTTACCCATACCCTTCTATTCAATATAGCTAAGCTTTTAGCAGACATTCTCAAGGCTGCTTGCGCAGGCACGATTGAGTGCTGACGCTGATACACGGCAAAAGCGCACCTTGTATAGCCTGCGCCACACCTGTGCCACCTTTGAACGCTTCAATGGCACTGTCATACACACGCTGACGACTTGGCAGTTGGCTTGAGGTTGGGGGTGATTCTAAAATGAGGTGAGTATTATGATCGTGTTATAATTAAATTTTAATCCAATTAACTTAATTTAAATGAAAAATTTAGCCAAATACACCTTGTCAGTAAGTGCTATTGCTCTGCTTGCTGGCTGTGCCACGCCAACTGTCACTCAAGTAGTTAAGCCTGGGGATACAGGTTTGTCTTGTGCTCAGATGCAAAATGAGTTTTCCGATGTTCAAAGACTGAAAAAAGAAGCTGAAGCTGAAAAAATGTGACCGGTGGCAATGTCGTGCGGGCTTTGCTTTTCTGGCCCGCAATTATTGGAACAGCTATGAATGCTAATGAGGCAATTGCTGCTGCCGATAACAGGAGTGTTCACTTAAGCAATATCATGTTGCAATCTAAGTGTGAAATTCCAAAGTGAATTTTTACAAGTTTTAAGGTCATCCCACAATTTACTCTGACCTGAGAAGATAAGTGATGCAACAGAGGCCAGATGTTGCTGTGGGCTAACACAGCCCACAGCCATACTGCAACAACCATACGTAGCGCACTGTCCGGTTAAACCGTTCAACATGGGCGTTTTGTTGGGGTTTGCCAGTCTTGAGTTTGACCCGCCAGGCTTTTGGCGAACAAGAAGTTAACTGGGTCTGATGCGTAAATTCAATCCCAGCTCGCGATAGATGCGGTATACCTACTTGTGGTCTCAGCCAAAGTGCATGAGCTGGCGCAGGTTCAAGTAGCACAGGCCAAAGCCCCAGTTGTGGGGGCGTGTACGTGAGGCGAATCTACCAGTCGGCTATGAGCGCATCTCAGCATCGTGCTTGGGCTCGTAGCGGTAGCAGAACTCGCTGATGAAGAACACGGCACAAGCAACCCGTATGGCAAGCCCTAGCGGATACTGTCAAGCTCTCGTTGAACAGCCCGCAATAACAAGCTCCTCCGAAAATGCCTTGACGCCATGCGTGTATTGTGCAGAACCCGAACCCCCAAAAGACCTTGATGAGGATGAGGTTTCAAACCGCGGACCCGAGGAAAACCCTGATGGAAGTAGTATATTTTCGTATTTAGAAATCAGAATAATCAAAGTCCTTGAAAGCCGCCATGCGCAAAGAGAACGTCATCAAACTATACAACTCTAACTTGGATGACTCGGTGCAACTGGTCTCTGTTCTGGGTACCACTGCTCACTACGTCGTCCGGGTGCTGGGTGAACCGGACATCCATTTCCCCAGCGAGCACGAAGCGCTGAGCTACGCGGAGAAAAAAGCCAATGAGTTTTAAGCGGAAAAGCGAGCTTGTTCCAGACGTTTATTGAGTCAGACGAAACGCGGCTTCGATTTCATCATAGTAGGCTCGTGACTTGTAGGTGAGCTTTAAGACCTTGGTACGTTTGTCCGTTGTGAATGAAGCGCTGACCAAGTCAAAGTCACGCAAAATTTGCAGCTTCTTGTGTATGGTGGCAGGAGAACCCACTTCTTGAAGTGCGAGTACATCGCTCACAGAAAGCTCACGCCTTTCGTGCATGGCGATGACAATCAAATCCAATAACTGAAGACACGCCATGTCCAATTTCTTAGATAAATGAGTTCTACCGATCTCATTTCTTTGTCTCAAAAATTCACAATAGTTTTTCATAATGCCGGCTTAATTGCAATTGCTCAAGATCAATAGTCAATTGAGAATTCTGCAGTTCCACCATCCAGAAACCACACCTTTACTCACTTTGTTCATTGCATAAATGTAAGTTATTTACAGTATTTAAAATCAATAAAAGTTTTTTGCAAACAGGGTCTTTATCCGGTACAGCCCCATAGGACTCGTCGGCATGAAACGCTGCCAACGCACATCAGGCAAAGCTAGCGGGAAAGAGATCAGATGCACATGGCAATAATTTACAAAACCAATACCCAAACCTGACAACTGCACCTGAGATCTGGCCCCTCATGAGGCCCAACAGGGCGTTTTAAGGGCACGCCACGCATAAAAAAAGCCCTCCGAAGAGGGCTTTCAGTGATCGAGATCAATCACCCGTGGCATCAACCGCCTTTTTTGGAGCGCTTGCCAGGGTTTTTCTTGTTGCGGGTGGAAACACCACGCTCCAAGCTCACGCGCTGACCACGGCCATGCGTAGGCAAGGTCACACCCGGCTGCACCGCCATGGGTGGTGTAAATTTACGATCTGCTTCAGTCACAATCTTATTGCCCATCAGTGGCTCCAGTAAAAAGTTCAACCCCTGATTAGGCCACAGGAATGGGCCCAATCAGAGAACAAAGACTTTAAATTTTGCTGGCCCTACCCCGCAATGGCCGCAGGCACTTCAACTGAAAACGCCGCCATATTCTTTGCGCAAATCGTTCTTTTGCACCTTACCCGTGCCGCCCACCGGCAAGGACTCCAAAAAGACCACATCGTCGGGCACCCACCACTTGGCGACCCGTTCGGTTAAGAAGGCGAGGATTTCTGCTTTGTCCAGCGTCTGCCCGGGTTTGCGCACGATGAAAAGCAGTGGGCGTTCGTCCCATTTAGGGTGTTTGATGCCGATCACTGCGGCCATGGCCACCGCCGGATGACCTACGGCCGC
>CAITMU010000028.1 GCA_903893565.1 uncultured beta proteobacterium
TGACATCGATGTCCTCATCAGTCACGATAATAAACTTGGTATACATAAACTGTCTTAAGAAACTCCAAATCCCAAACATCACCCGCTTGGCCTGTCCAGGGTATTGTTTTTTAATGCTCACGCAAGCCATTCGATAAGAGCAGCCTTCCGGGGGAAGATAAAAATCTACAATTTCGCTAAATTGTTTTTTCAACAAAGGCACGAACACTTCGTTTAAAGCCACTCCCAACATCGCCGGTTCATCCGGCGGTTTGCCCGTGTAAGTGGAATGATAGATTGCGCTATCACGCAAAGTGATGCGCTCGACAGTGAACACAGGAAATTTATCCTGTTCATTGTAATACCCCGTGTGATCACCATAGGGCCCCTCTAAGGCCGTTTCGTTGGGATAGATAAACCCCTCCAACACGATTTCCGATGTAGCAGGCACCTGTAAGTCATGGCTCAAGCAACGGGTAATCTGCGTCTTATCTCCACGCAATAACCCTGCAAATTGATACTCCCCCAAACTGTCAGGCACCGGGGTCACTGCAGCCAGCACGGTGGCCGGATCTGCTCCCAGAGCCACTGCGATCGGAAACGGTTCACGGGGATGAAGCAGGCAATGGTCGCGATAATCTAGCGCCCCCCCACGATGCGCAAGCCAGCGCATTATCAGCTTATTTTTAGCCAGTACCTGTTGGCGATAAATACCCAAATTCTGTCTTTTTTTATGGGGGCCCCGCGTCACCGTCAATCCCCATGTCACCAACGGCGCAACATCGCCCGGCCAACACGTCTGAATCGGCAATCGTCCCAGATCGACTTCCTCTGCCTGCCACACTATTTGTTGGCACACGGGGTTATTGACTTCACGCGGCGCCATCGACAACACTTTTTTTAATAGCGGCCATTTCTCCCACGCATCCCGTAAACCCTTGGGCGGTTCAGGCTCTTTCAGATAGGCCAAGGTTTCGCCGATTTCGCGTAATTTTTGAACGGGATCCTGCCCAGGCTTAGCACCCATGGCCAATGCCACCCGGCCCACGGTACCGAATAAATTCCCCAATACCGGGTGGGTGTGACCTTTTACATTTTCAAATAACAAAGCCGGCCCCCCTACATTCAATACTCGGGAGCACACCTCGGTCATTTCCCATTGAGGATCAATGGCCACTGAGACTCGTTTTAATTCGGCCGCCTTCTCTAGTTGGGCGATAAAGTCACGTAAATCCTGATACTGATGCATTTTGCTGTCTCCAAAGACACTTTCGGCTGAGGGCTTACGCTGAACAAAGACTTGCAGCCTATGCCCAAGCCCTTCGATACTGGCTTATACCCTCAAATTTTGGATTAGGCCCCAACGATCCCACAATAAGCCCAAAAATATCGCAGCACCCACCCAATGATTATTTAAGAACGCTTCAAAGCAGCGCTTCGGTTCGCGTGTCTTAATCCATCGGTATTGAAGCCCTATTAACCCTGCCGCCACCGTTAGACCTAAAAAGTAGCCTAATCCCCACCGCATCCACCATCCAGCTCCCGCCATCATTAATAGAAAAACCACATGACAGAGCATGATGGCCAATACCTCAAAACGCCCAAACAACAGCGCAGAAGAGTGTAGCTTTAATGGGATATCGTCATCACGATCGACCATCGCATACTCAGTATCATAAGCAATCGCCCAAAACACATTAGCCATCCACAAGACCCATGCCAATCCCGGCACGGTATTTTGATACGTAGCAAATGCCATGGGAATAGCTAACCCAAAAGCCACGCCAAGGTAAGCCTGAGGCAGCGGGAAAAAGCGCTTGGTATAAGGGTAGCTCACCGCTACCGCTAAGGCCACAAAAGATAAACCGATGGTCAACGGATTAAGCATCAGAACCAACCCAAAAGCCATCAGCGCTAATATTCCTGCCACCCCTAGCGCCTCAGCGGGCCTTAGCGCTTGGGTCGCGAGCGGCCTTGTGGCGGTACGTTGAACATAAGGATCAAAATTTCGATCTGCGTAGTCATTAATCACACAACCCGCACTTCTCATTAATACCGTGCCTAAGACATAAATCACCAACACGGTCATGTCCTGATAGCCAGGGGAGGCAAACACTAAGCCCCAGAGCGTAGGCCATAATAAAAGCATAATGCCGATAGGCTTATCAAGACGCATTAAGCGAGCGTAAAGGACCAACCGATTCAGAATCCACCGACTCCTAACGCTCATAGCGCGAGTATCTTTGGCAAAAAAACCTCCGTCACCAAAATCCAAGATTGGCCCACACGAAACAACGAACGCCGCGCCCAACGCTCACCTGTCACGCCCCATAGGCGCTGGGTGCGGCGATATAGCGCATGCCCACGACCCAGTTTTTTAGCCTGTAAGGCATAACGTTTAATTTTGGGATCTGAAAATAACGCAGCCCCCAAGGGTCTGGCATAGATCGTTTTCATCAATCGCCAGCCATCCGAACCGAAAGCACCCATGTGCGCTGGATGGGGTATCAATACACTATGGGCATAGACCACGTCTTGGCCCGCCACCGACAACACCACCTCACGCGTCAATCCCCAAATTTTGGCTGGGGCTAAAAACTGCTCATCCGTCAATAATGGACATCGGCATTGAAAAAGGACTCTGACCCCGACTTTTCCCCCCCGCTCTTGCAGACGTTGGGTCAAGGATTGCCTATCCTGTAGCCATGAACGATAAGGTCCAGCCGCAAAAGGAAAGCGAAGCCAAGGGTTGACTCGGAGCATTAACATCCGGAACGGGTCACTGACAGTGAAAAAGCGACTCAAAAGAGGAAGACCGATTATCGCAGAAATCCCCCGTTCCCTGTCAGGGCTCGCCTAAAAACCACCCCACCCTTTAAACCCCGAAGGATTCGGCGTTAATGATTTACACTTTTAAAAATTCCCCCCGCCCCGCCAACCAGCGCTGCCGGTGCTTCACCGCCGCCATCGGGTACTGTGCTAACAACGTCTGCGCGCTATCGCGGGCCCTTTCGAGCCACTCCACATCTAGCGTTAAATCTGCAAAACGCAACATCGGCACCCCACTCTGACGGGCTCCTAGTAGTTCTCCCGGGCCACGCAATCGCAGATCATGGCGTGCGATCTCAAAACCATCGCTATTCTCAAAAATAATTTTTAACCGCTCTCGTGCCATGATCGACAAGGGGGTGTGATAGAGCAAAATACAAGCACTTTTAGCCGCTCCTCGGCCCACTCTTCCCCGCAATTGATGTAGCTGCGATAAACCCATACGCTCAGCATTCTCAATCACCATCAACGAGGCGTTTGGCACATCCACCCCCACTTCAATCACTGTGGTGGCCACCAAGAGTTGGACCTCTCCGGCTAAAAAAGCCTTCATCACCGCCGATTTTTCTTCGCTTTTTAATCGCCCATGGGCTAAGCCAACACAGCAACCGGGCAAGACCTGCGAGAGTTTCTCATGCGTATCCAAGGCCGCTTGCAGTGCGCTCATATCAGGGCCCTTGCGACCCACCTGCGTTTTCTGTCGGACAGAGGCGATCGGGGCTAGAGGAGTAGACACATCGCCCTCATCGTGACCTGCCCCCTCTAGCTCCTCCACTAGAGGACACACCCAATAAACCTGCCTGCCTTGAGCACACGCTTGCCTCACAAGGTCAATGACTTGATCTCGTCGTTGATCCGTCACGAGCTTCGTACTCACCGGGGTTCGTCCTGGCGGAATCTCATCAATGACGGACACATCCAAATCGGCATAAAAACTCATCGCAAGCGTTCGCGGGATCGGCGTTGCACTCATCATCAACTGATGCGGTTGCAAAGATTGTCCCTCTGCCCTTTGCAGGCTCTCGGTGCCTTTTAGACGCAAAGCCAAACGTTGTCTCACCCCAAATCGGTGCTGCTCATCGATAATCGCCAGTCCCAATTGTTGGAACACCACCGCCTGCTCAAATAAGGCATGCGTGCCGACAACCAGCATAATCTGCCCATTAGCAATTCCTTCTAGCGCCTGCTGCTTATCCTTTTTTTTAGTGCTTCCCGAAATCCAAGCCACGCCGATAGCCAATGGCTTTAACCAGGCCTCTAGTTTTCGATAATGCTGCTCCGCCAAAATTTCAGTCGGCGCCATCAACGCCACTTGAAAACCATTTTCTACACATTGCAGCGCTGCCAATACCGCTACCACCGTTTTGCCACTGCCCACATCGCCTTGCAGTAATCGTTGCATGGGATAGGGTTGTGACAAGTCCTTTTGAATCTGAGCCACTACCTTTTGCTGTGCGGTGGTTAGACGAAACGGTAGCGCCTTTAAAAAGGCCGCTTTTATAGATTGTCCCGGCATTAAGGCTGGGGCTTTAACGGCCAGACGACGCAATTGGTGCGTACGCATCGACAATTGCTGCGCTAATAATTCATCGAATTTCATCCGGCACCAAGCCGGATGAGTCCGCTCTTGCAGTGCATCGCGAGAGGCGTGGGCGGGCGGGTTATGTAAAAAATCCAGCGCTTTACAAAATTCAGGTAAACGATACTGCGCTCGTATCGTCTCCGGCACACTATCATCTCGATCCAGTGCCGCCATGGCTCGGACAATTAATTGACGAAGGCTTTGTTGGCCTAGGCCTGCCGTGGTTGGGTATACCGGAGTCAACGACGTTGGCAACGTTGCCTCAGGGGTAACGACTTTATATCGAGGGTGCAGCATCTCAAGGCCCGCATACACCGATCTGACTTCCCCAAATAAACGAATGCGGGCCCCAGTGGCCCATACTTTCAATTGACTGGGGTAAAAATTAAAGAACCGACAACTCATCACGCCACTCTCGTCTTGCACCTGACACACGAGTTGTCGACGGGGCCGATACTGAATTTCGCAACTCAACACCACGGCTTCGACCACCACCTCCTCTCCCTGAGGTGCTTCTCGAATCGCGAAGCACCGCGTTTCATCATCGTAGCGTAAGGGCAAATGCAATGCTAAGTCCCATGCGCAGTGCACGTTGATGCGCGCTAATTTTTCTCGGGTCACCTTGGTGAGCTTAGAAAAAAAAATCTCTCCGGGCAATGGCTCAGACAGCGGCCCGGGTTGCTCCGCCTTGGGGTCAACGAGCGAACGATTCGCCCTCACTCGTTAGCCAACGCGACTAGGCCAGCGACATAATGGCATCAATTTCCACTAACGCTTCCCGTGGCAAGCGAGATACCTGCACCACCGCGCGCGCTGGATACGGGACCTGTAAGTATTGGGCCATTAACTCATTGACGATAGGAAAGTGTTCCAGATCGGTTAGATACACCGTTAGCTTGACAACCGATTGCAACGACCCTCCTGCGGCTTGGCTCACAGCCTTAAGGTTCATCAACACTTGCTCGATCTGCGCCGCTATGCCGTCGACCAAACGCATCGTTTTAGGGTCTAGGCCAATCTGGCCCGACAAATACACCGTGTCTCCTACTCGCAAAGCCTGCGAATAGGTGCCAATCGCCTGTGGGGCATTATCCGTATGAATAGGGGATCGTGGCATAGTAAAAATCTCTGGGCACAGTAAAAAAAGTTAATTGGGTAATTGCAAAATGTATTTAGACAAAATATTGCGCTGAATTTCGTTCGATCCGCCGTAAATGGTTCCTGGGCGAGAAATATAAAAAGGAGAAATCAAATCAATGATTTTCCCATCGAAATTCACGGCCTCTGCATACGATCCGTATTCAGCCCCCGACTCGAGTAATAGCTCTGAGAGTTTCTGATACGTATCGGTAGCAAAAATCTTGAGCATCGAAATATCCGGTCCCAAGGGCTCCGCCCGACGCACTTTATCTACGTAGCGGCCATACAAGGATCCTAAATCCAGCAAATCCATTTTTAATTTCGTATAGCAATCAACAAAACCCGGATCGGCAAAAAGATTGAGTTTACGCGCTAAGGCATCGAGTTGCTCAAAGGCTTGCAATGGCCGGCGAGGACTCCCGATGGACAGGCGCTCAAAGGTCATGAGCCCCTTGGCAATGGTCCAACCCTCATTTAACCGCCCCACTAAATTAGAGGTTGAGGCCTTCACATTATCAAAAAACACTTGGCAAAACTCTTCATGTCCCGCAATGTTTCTAATGGGGCGCAAGCTAACCCCCGGGGTTTTCATATCCAACAGAAAAAAACTAATCCCGCGTTGCTGTTTAACGGTTTTATCGGTTCGTACTAACACATAAATATGGGTGGCATCATGAGCCATGGAAGTCCAAATTTTACTGCCATTGATCACATACGAATCGCCTTGCAGCACCGCTTCGGTACGAAGGCTTGCTAGATCGGAACCGGAATTGGGTTCCGAGTAACCCTGACACCAGACATGTTCGCCACTGATGATTTTAGGTAAGAATTGGGCTTGCTGCTCAGGCGTGCCAAAGCGAATCAATGTCGGACCGACCATGGTCAGCCCCTGATCCGGCATTCTTCCCAAGCCCGCTCGCTCTGATTCCTCCCAATAAATGATGAGCTTAGCCGGAGTAAGTCCCATACCCCCATGCTCTCTTGGCCAATTAGGGGCTAACCAGCCCTTTTGAGAAAGCTTTGTCCACCAATCCTTCGATTCAGACCATCTTAAGCGGCGCGGCAAAAAACGAAGATGGACAGGAAATTCGCGCTCAAACCACTCGCGCAAGTCCAGCCGAAACGACTCATCGTCTTGCTCGTTCCAATCGACACTCAAGGCGGCCGACATCAGGCCACCTCTCGTAAAATCTCGGTTTTAGCGTAACGCCGCCGGTGAGTATGGGCGTTACCCATCCAAGCCGCTAGGCACATCGCTCTTTTTACATAAAGCCCAACATCACAATCTTCGGTAAAGCCAATCGCCCCATGCAACTGTATCGACTGGCGTGTGATCAACAGCGCGGCTTCCGTGCAGCGCGCCTTGACGCGACTGGCGGCCGCCTGACGCGTCTGAACCGTAGGCTCCGCGTCTAGAATGGACAAGCCATCGGCCAACACGGCAGAGGCTAATTCTTGCTGAATATATAGGTCGACCGCTCGATGCTGTAGCGCTTGAAAGCTGCCAATCGGCTTGCCAAACTGAACCCGGGTTTTCATATACTCAAGGCTCATTTCCAAAGCCCGGCTCATCAGACCACAAAGCTCTGCACTGAGTATCACCGCCGTATGATCGATAGCTCGTGACAACGAATCCACCGCCGCCTGGCCACTCAGTAACAACTGCTGCTTAGCTACGACCACCTCTTTAAGGCTCAACGTGGCACAACGACGAGCATCGGCTAAGGTTTCAAAACTAACACTGGCTCCTGCCGTGTCTTTGGGCACCCACCACAGCTGCACCCCATCAACCCCCGGGGTTTGTTGCGACTGCGCCGAGACAATAAACCCATC
Organism: uncultured beta proteobacterium; assembly: GCA_903893565.1. GTDB lineage: Bacteria > Pseudomonadota > Gammaproteobacteria > Burkholderiales > SG8-41 > UBA5216. The sequence goes on from CAITMU010000028.1 coordinate 7,364, forward strand.
CGCCCCGGTTGCCCCCATAACAAATTGTTTACGCCCATTGAGTTTAAAACCCCCTTCAAACGCCGTCGCCTGAAGGCCGATGGAGTTGACCGCTAAGCTCCCGGCCTGCTCCTGCCAGGCCGTCGCCGGTAGGCAGTGACCGCTAACCAAATCAGTTAACAACGTTTTCTTTAGCGCCTCATTGTTACTTTGGGCTAATACGCTGGCCGCCAGCACCGCCACCGCCGTCAGCGGTTCAGGCAGTAAAACGCGCGCTAGTGCTTGGGCCACGATCGCCATATCGGCTAGCTGCAATGCCATCCCCCCGTAAGCCTCTGGCACGAGCACCCCTAACCAGCCCAATTCAGCCATTTGCTGCCATACCGCACGATCACATTCGGTGGCTGTATCTCGCAATTGCCTCACCCGGATCAAATCGAGGCCTCGCGCAAAATGGGTGACACTATCAAGCAGCATTTGGCGATGTTCGTTAATTTCTAGCTCTGACATAGCAGATCCTCTAATAAATTTAAATTACTTAAGCTTAGATAACCCTCTACAGGGGTTCCCGTTTCTGCCAAGAACCCCTGTACTAGCCGGAAGTATTCAGCACCCCGACACTTTAACGAATATAATCGTTGGGCTCAACCGTCAGGATAACCACACTGGGCGCCCGATGATCACGCCTTTGCCAATACCCCACGTTCCGGTTTCCCCCCACACCGTTGATATGCACTCTCGGTCTCTTCATTTATTATTATTAACCCATTTTACTGATTAAAAGGATTTTTATGTCTCAAAGCTTTTATCACGGCGTGGTTCCCGTACTCACAAAAACCCTCGGTAACTTAGAGGCCATTATTGACAAAGCCATCGCGCACGCTGCGGCCCACAAGATCGATGATAACGCCTTTGTGGAGGCCCGCTTATTTCCCGACATGTTCACCTTTGCTCGCCAGATTCGTATCGCTGGCGATATGGCCAAAGGCGCTGGGGCTCGACTGTGTGGCATCGATATTCCCAAATACGAAGATAACGAAAAAACACTGCCTGAATTAAAAGCCCGATTGACCAAAACCATCGCTTTCCTAAATAGCCTTACGCCAGATCAATTTAAAGACGCACCCGAGCGTGATATCCAGTTTAAGGCCGGGCCGCGCAGTTTCCAATTTAAAGGGCAAGATTATTTACAAAACTGGGTCCTACCCAATGTTTATTTCCATGTGACCACGGCCTACAACCTGTTACGTCATGGCGGGGTTGAAATCGGCAAAATGGACTTTTTAGGAAAAGTCTAAAATTTTTAGCAGTGGTATGTGAGGGGGGGGTTGCTCGCACTTGCATCACGAAGCCTCCGGGCCGACCCCCGCTGTTTTAATCACTTTTTCCCACTTAATCCATTCGCTTTTTATCAGCGCATTAAATGCGGCTGGCGTACTCGACTTGGCCTGAGACCCATCTAATTCGAGGCGCGCCACGATTTCCGGCCACAACAATGCTTTGGCAATACTCTCATTGAGTCGCTCAACCCTAGCAGCCAACGTGGCTTTGGGCGCCATGATGCCATACCACTGTGCCACCTCAAACCCAGGCAACCCCGACTCCGCCACGGTGGGCACTTCCGGTAAAGCCGGGAAACGCGTGAGGCTGGTGACTCCAATCACCCGCAATTTGCCCGTTTTGATATGCGCACTCGCGGACAATAACGCAGAAATCGCTAAAGGCACTCGACCAGAAATCACATCGGGATAGGCCGTAGCCATCCCCTTGTAGGGAACATGAACCATCTGCACCCCAGCTGCCATTTTAAATAATTCTCCTGTTAAGTGAATGAGTCCACCCACCCCTGAAGAGGCAAAACTTAAGCGTTGCGGTTGTGCTTTGGCCAGAGCGATCAATTCGCTCATATTACGAACCGGTAAGCTCGTATTGACCACAAAGATATAAGGCTGGGTGCTGACTTGACTGACCGCGGCAAAATCGCGTCGCACGTCAAACGGCACCGCTTTCGATAGCAACTGCGAGGTAATCATGCTGCCCGTGACAAACGCCACTGTATAGGCATCGGGGCTGGATTTGGCCACAATGTCGTAGGCAATACTGCCTGCAGCCCCTGCCCGGTTATCCACCACAAAGGTTTGCCCCAGTTGTTCGCTGAGTTTTTGCGCAAGCGCTCGAGCAATAATATCCGCCGCCCCTCCTGGCGCTAGGGGTACCACAATCCGAACCGGACGGCTCGGGTAGTTTTGAGCCCAACCAAGCGAACCGCTACCACTGACGAAAAGCAAGAACGCGATAAAAATACCATAAACCCCAGAAAAGACCCTTCTACAGAGAGGGGGCGCAACACTTTTATCCTCTCGCCTCATGCCACTACCAGACCAAACGTTGATGCTAGACATGCTAAGTCGCCTCCGGCTTTATGTTGAACTGGCCTTTTAAACCCTTCCGGGTTAGTGCGATTAATGAAAGCCCCTTCTCTTGCTTTAGGCTGCCAAACCCCTGTCGTTAGGCTTTGAGCGTCTGCGCCACATGCTCAGCGGCCAGCATACCAAAAGTCACCCCTTTGATAAGCCCCCCCACGTAACCGCCGCCCGTGCCCCCCTCTAAGCCCCCGGTGGTAGCACCGACCGCATAAAGACCTTCAACTACCCCGCCTCGGCTACTCGCCACCCGAGCATTCTCATCAGTCAAAATACCACCAAAGGTATAGGTCATCCCAGCGCACAGTGGAACGGCATAAAAAGGGGCTTTCTGAATGGCCATGGGCACTAAAGGCTTGGCCGTACGCACAGGCCTCAGCGTTTGCAATTGACCCTCAGACAAGGCCGCGTTGTAGGCATCCACACTGTTTTGCAAACCCTGTACGGTAATCCCCGTTTTAACCGCCAACTCGCCTATCGTATCGGCTTTTATGATGGTCCCCCCAGCTTGGGCTAATTGCGGATTGGCTGGAATTCTTGCGCTTCGCCCCGGACCCTCCCAAATGGCCTGATCCAGAATCGCCCAGGTGGACAAAGGATTGGCGAGTCGCGCTATCGTGTTGGCAACAAACACCCCCCCTTGGCCTTCATCTACGAATCGCTCCCCCGCCTCATTAACCACCATCCCGACCGTACCCAATTCATCGAGCTGAGGATACGGCCATACCCGATCATTGGTGAACGAATCGCGCGAAAGCATGTGTCCATAGAAGTAATTTAATTCCGACATCTGCGCTCCAAGGGCTGTGGCCATACGCATCCCATCCCCCACTCCCGTGCCAGCGCCACGGGTTTTAACGCGGGTTAAATCGATCCCCATATGCTGTTTGACTAAGGACGCATTGCCCTGAAACCCCCCATCAGCCAACACCACGGCACGCGCGCAGAACTCATGTCGTTGCTGCGCATCGCCTGCCACCACCCCCACGCACTGGCCTTCTCTTTCCATCAATTCCAGCGCGGGCAATCGAAACATAGATCCGCCCCTTTTTTCTAAATTGGTCACCAATTGACGTAAGGTCACATCGGGTCCCCGCCCCTTCCAATCGAGCCCCGCCACAATCGGTCGCGGAGGCGCCAACACATGTTGCTGCCACACGATGTTACCTACTCGAATGTATTTAGCGCCCTCTTTCATGAGCCAATCGATGGCTTGACCCGCCCGAGTTGCAAGCGCCCTCGCCAAAGCAGGGTCAGCCTTGCCTGCAGTGGCCTCCCGAATCACCGCCATTAATTTATCGGGATCATCCTTCGCGTTGTGACAGGCAATGTGGAGCACCCCACCCGAGTAGCGGGAATTACATAAGTAGCGCTCCTCTTGCCCACGCTCCAAAACGGCCACCTTAAGCCCTTGTTGCGCGCTGCGATTGGCGGCCGACAAGCCAGCAATCCCCGCCCCCACTACGACCACATCAAACGAATGCTGCGTTGTCATCCTCATTCTCCCAGAGAATCATCAAAATATTACGCATCTTGCGGTGGCGAAGTCACCACGATAAAGGTCAAATCGGTAAAACCCGTGTTGTATAGCGCATGCTCCGTACCGGGGGGTATAAAAATAACATCATGTCTTCCCACTCGGCGCTGTTGGCCATCGATCTCCATCAAACCCTCACCTTCCAGCACATGATAGATTTGCTCCTGGATCTTATGTCGGTGAGCGCTCACATGGGCTTTGGGTTGGTAACTAGAAATACGATAATCGAAGTGACGTGTTGCACTATTGTCCGGCGTCACCAGCATTTTCGAATAAGCCCCATTCTGATGCCCTAGATCTGGCTGTTGCCAAAGATATTCTGCCGCATTTTTAATAAACGCACTCATCTTTTACCCTCCAAGGCTCATGGTATCTGAAACCTCCGATTGTAATCCAGGCTTCGATATCTACGCATAGAATGCTAAACTTATAATGATCATAAAACCTCGGAGGTTCCACATGTCGTTTACTGGCCGCATTGGCTTACTGGCCCCCTCATCCAATACCACGGTTGAAACTGAATTTTTTAAAGTCTTACCCGAAGGCGTAACCTTACATACCGCCCGGCTCCCCATTGTTTCCGTAACCCCAGAGTCCATCGGGAAAATGGCCGACTCGCTCGATGTGGAATCGCAATTATTAGCCAGTGCCGATGTCGATGTGATCATTCTTGGTGCCACGGCTCCCAGCTTTTTAAAAGGCTTGGGCTATGATCGCGAGGTCAGTGAGCGTATTGAACGTGTCACCGGTAAACCGGCCACCACCACTTCCACCGCGCTATTGGAAGCCTTCAAAGCCCTCAACATCAAACGCATTGCCTTGGGCTCGGCCTATAGCCCCACCGTTAACGAAATCTGCGCCCATTTTATTGAAGCCAATGGCGTTTCTGTCGTTGCTAAAGATGGACTTAACATGATCGATAATCTACAAATCGGTCGCCTGCCCGTTCAAACCGCCTATGATTTGGGAGTTAAAATTAATTGTGCTGAAGCAGATGCCATTGTTTTAGCCTGTACGAACTGGCAGAGTATGGCCATTATTGAGCCTCTCGAAAAAGCGTTGGGCAAACCCGTTTTCAGTACGACGCAGGTAAGTATCTGGGGGGCGCTTAAAAAAATAGGCTTTAAAGGCAGTATCCCCGGTTACGGACAACTATTACGCCACTTTCATTGATCACCCACCCCTTTTCGTGCAGGGGCTCACAACTGGGGCCCCCCTGCGAAAGCCCGTCTTTCCTCCTCGGCTAAAAATCACTTCATCCTATGCCTTCTTCCCTTTTCTTGCGCTTTGCCCTTTTTTTTAAACGCCTTATCGCTACAAGAAAGGCTTGCCTCACCATTAAAACGGGGCTGCTCGGATTTTGTCTGTTAACTGCCCACGTCGGGGCTTGGTGTCAAAGCACGGCGAATTTTCCTACGAAGCCCATCCGAATTATCGTACCCTTTCCTCCGGGCGGCAGCGTTGATGTGGTCACCCGCTTAATCGCACCCAATTTTGCAGACACGATTGGTCAGTCCGTCATCATTGATAATCGGGGCGGGGCCTCAGGCAATATTGGTGCAGAAATGGTGGCCCATGCCCCCACCGATGGTTATACCTTACTCGCTCATACCATTCCCTTCGTTGCCAATAATTTTTTGTATTCAAGAATGCCCTACCACCCCATCAAAGACTTTTCTCCCGTCAGTCTACTGTCTTCCGCCCCAGTACTTTTGGTGGTTCACCCTTCGATCCCCGCGCGCACCCTGCCTCAATTATTAGCCTTAGCTCGTGCCAAGCCCGGGACCTTAAATTATTCTTCGGCCGGCTCTGGCACCAACCATCATATCGCGGGTGAACTGTTAAATTACCTCGCCAAAATCAATCTCACCGTGGTTCAGTATAAGGGGGGAGGACCCGCGACCATTGCTGCATTGGCGGGCGAAGTCGATATTACCTGGCCCAATATGATTGCCGCTTTACCCTATACCTCCAGTGGCCGTCTGCGGGCGCTAGCTGTCACCGGCACTCATCGGATCCCCGCAATTGCGGACATACCGACTATGAATGAGGCAGGGGTGCCCGGCTACGAACTGACCACGTGGCATGGCATTCTGGCCCCCCTCAACACCCCGACCGCAATCGTCAATAAATTAAATGACGCTTTGGTCAAAGCCGTGCGTTTACCCAGTCTGTCGGAACGATTTACAAAAGAAGGTGCCGACATCATTGCGAGCACACCGAGTCAATTTGCTCAGCATTTAAACGCAGAATTTGAACGCTGGGGTCAAGTCATTAAAGAAAGAAAAATGCGCGCCGAGTAATGGATCATGCCTTTTTTGGTTTTCGACAGGCGTTGGGCCTTTTAATACTGTCTATTCCGTTTACCCTTGCGGCGCAGTCCACACCCTACCCCACTCGGAGCGTGCACTTACTCATACCTGCTGGCGCCGGTGGTGGAGTGGACACAGTGGCCCGTAGCCTTAGCGCACCACTGGCCCTGGCCTTAGGACAACCGGTGATTGCCGATAACCGCCCAGGAGCGGGCACTTTACTTGCCGCTGAACTAACAGCCAAAGCGCCCCCTGATGGCTACCTCTTATTGATGGCCACTAACAGCCAAGTCATTAACGCTTCACTGCACAAGTCCTTACGGTTTGACCCAATACACGATTTTTCAACCATCAGCTTTGTGGCGCGACTCCCCTACCTACTCGTCATCCACCCCGGGCTGCCTGTAAATTCGGTCAAAGGCCTCATTCTTCTTGCCCAGCAAAAACCCGGTGCACTGGATTTTTCCTCGGCAGGTAGTGGCTCGGGCACCCATCTCGCATTTGAATTATTTTTAGCCATGGCCCATATTAAAGCCTCTCACGTTCCCTACAAGAGTGGCTCTGCCGCGCTAGTGGATTTAGCCGGTGGTCAAGTACAGATGATGATGAGTAATCTGATCAACTGCATAAGCTACGTTCGGGCTAAACGATTGGTGGCTCTAGGCATCTCAACCTTAAAACCCTCACCCCTATATCCACAAATACCCACGGTAGCCGCATCAGGGCTACCAGGCTTTTCCGCTGAGGCATGGTACGGGGTTCTAGCACCCAGCGGGGTGCCCAAAGAAATCCTCTATCGTTTAAATCAGGAAATTAACCGAATTTTGAATAAGCCCGACCTCCGAGAACGACTCGCAACTCAAGGCGCACAAGTCGAAGGCTCTACACCCGAGGCTTTTGCCACCGTGTTCCATGACGAAAGTCTAAAGTGGTCGCGCTTGACGCGATCGCTTGCCCTACCCCTGCAATAACCCCCATTTCTCAACCCTCATCACAGGAAAGACAGACCCCCATGAGCCGACTTTTTGAAAAACTAGCCAATCAACAAATGGCGCTTGGCGTCTGGATCAAAGGGGGGCCCAGTTGGGTGCCAACCATTGCACGTGCCGGATTTGATTTTGTCCGGCCTGACATGATGTTTTCTGCGATCGACTGGCGGGAATTAGATCATATTCATCGCACCGCGATGTCAGTGGGTTTAACCACCTGGGTGCGTGTGCCAGCCAATCCTTGGCTGGCAGGGGCCGATCAACTACAAATCACCGTGGATGTGGCCCGTGCTTTTAGCCTTGGCATTCCCTTTGTTGGCGCCTCCATTGCTTCAGCCGCCCAAGCACGAGCTTGTGTGGCGGTCTCACGCGATTGGCACCGATCTGGCGCGGGGGAATATCCCAATTCCCTGCAAAGCTTTTCTGCGATGCATCAAAAAGAGGCCAACGCTGCTGTCTTTGTTCCCCATATTGAAGCGGGGGGAGCCATCACAGAAATCGACGAAATTCTGGATATAGAGGGTTTACGAGTCATTATGCTAGCGATGACCGACTTAAGTGAATCCTTAGGTCTCTCATTTCAATACGATCACCCCGCACTGTGGCAGGAAGTCGATCGTATCGTGGCCAAGGCTCAGGCACGCAAAATTATCGTAGCAGCTAATATTGGCTATGCTTTCACAACTCCGGTGGCGATGCGGGAACGAGTGCAACGCATGCACGACCACGGCATCCGTATCGCACTCATGCAGGGGGCGGATAGCATGCTAGAGAATTTAGCCAAGGCGGTGGTAGCGGATATTCATCACGTCTTAGGTGGATGAGCGCTTTTTTGAAGGGGTCGTCAAACACCGCCCCTTTCTTTTCTTCAAGGCAGCGCTGGCGATGAGGCAGGGTGGGGCTTAACAATAATGGCCGGTATTGATTGGCCTTGCGACAAGCCCTCCGTCTGAATAAAGCGGATGACCGTCTCTAAATTATGATTGGTCTTTAGGTTGGTAAACACAAAGGGGCGCTCGCCGCGCATTTTTTTCGCGTCCCTATCCATCACCTCTAATGAAGCGCCCACCATGGGTGCCAAGTCGATCTTATTAATCACCAATAAATCCGATTTGGTGATCCCAGGCCCCCCTTTACGAGGAATTTTATCCCCAGCAGCCACATCGATCACGTATAACGTCAAATCTGATAATTCAGGGCTAAAAGTAGCCGCCAAATTATCACCTCCCGATTCAATGATAATAAGATCGAGTTTTTCATGCCGTCGATTCAATCGTGCCACCGCTTCCAAATTGATGGAGGCATCCTCTCGAATCGCCGTATGCGGACACCCCCCCGTTTCTACCCCAATAATACGATCGGGGGTTAGCGCCTCATGTCGCACTAAAAACTGTGCATCCTCTTCGGTGTAAATATCATTGGTAACGACCGCAATATTGTAGTGCTCGCGTAACGCCCGACATAGCGCCAAAGTCAGGGCCGTTTTACCAGAGCCCACAGGGCCGCCAATGCCCACACGCAAGGGCTGATGATTGACTTCATTCAAAGCATTCATTGTATTCATTGGGTCTCACGATCTAAAAAGTCGACTATATTGTGTTTCATGTTGGCTGGACAAAATCGCCATTGCCGGCAAAATATTTCCCAAGGCCTCATCTTGGCGTTGGCATGCCTGCACCACTAAGGTCTCGAGTCTTTCCCCCAGCGCCAAAAGAATCTGTTGGCCCTGTGTCTGTCCCAGGGGTAACGCTTTAATCGCCGCCATCACTTGATTCTCACACCAAGACCAAAAATAACCCAGTAAGGCATCGGTGGGGGGGATTTGCCAGTGGGTCGCAGCACACGCAAAAGCCGTCGGGAAAGCCACCTCCTCAATCGGCTGCAGCTGTAAAAAAGGGGTCGGTGTGGGTGACTCTAAAACCTGCAACAACCGATTCAAGGAGTAACCCATCTGTACCGTTTCTGCTCGTAACTCAGCACTTTCCCGGGTTGCTAAAAAATACTCATTCCAATGTGTGACCCGCTTAACCTCTTCATTGGCCCAAGCATCCATCAAACGAATCAACAACGGCCCTTCTAAGCGGGCCATGTTTAATTCCAACCCCTCTGCCACCCACGCCAACACACTGGCTGCGTCCTTGACGATCTTTATCTCAATCGCCGCTTCCAAGCCCTGTGAATAGCTATAAGTGCCCACCGGAAGCGCGGGACTGGTCAATTGCAATAAACGGGCAAGACGTCCGTTAACCATGTTTATACGGGGTCATGATCGGGGCGACGGGCTTCACATTCACATACTCATGAATTTTTGCCCTGCTCTTCAGTCCCGACGCGGCCCCTTCTTCTTCGTCCTCGCCATGATGGTGATGCCCGCCCCCGTACGCCCCGGCCTCAGGCTCAAAGGGCGCTCGTCGATGCTTAACCATCGCCCCTAATCCGAGCAATAGGGTCTCTAACACGTGATCGGCGCTCAGTTGTAAAAACCCCTCACCCACTTGCAATGGAATATGACGATTACCGAGGTGATAGGCCGCACGCGCCAATGCCGTAGCATCCTGACAAGTGACTTGCATTAGATCTTCTTCTTCAGCAATCACTTCTACCAAACGACCGTCGGTGGCAAGCAACCGATCACCGCCTCGTAAAATCTCCCCTCGTGGCAGCAATAACCAGACTTCTTCACCCTTCTGACTTTGAGTTCTTAATCGACTTTTTTGCCGTAACTGGAAAGGCAGCCGTAAGGTCTCCTCAACCGTCACCTCCGGCATTGATCCAGGAGCTAACTTAACTTTTATTTCAATCATCAGAAAAGAAAATAACGTTGGGCCATGGGCAGTACTTTAGCAGGCTCACACACCAGTAACTCCCCATTGGCGCGCACTTCATAGGTCTGCGCATCGACCTGCATTTCAGGCTGCCAGTCATTATGAATCATATCTTTTTTACCAATCGTTCGCACATGACTGATCGGTTCGAGCGGTCGATTCAAACCGAGGGCCTGCAGCGCAGGGTTTTGCAATGCCGCTTGTGAGACAAAACTCAAAGAGGTGCGTAAGGCTTTACCAAAACTACCAAACATCGGCCTAAAATGCACCGGCTGAGGCGTGGGAATTGACGCATTAGGATCCCCCATTGCCGCGGCAGCAATCATGCCCCCTTTTATAATTAATGAAGGTTTGACGCCGAAAAATGCCGGCTTCCATACCACCAGATCAGCCAGCTTTCCAACTTCTAAGGAACCCACTTTATGTGATAAACCATGAGCAATGGCTGGATTAATCGTATATTTTGCAATATAACGTTTCACCCGCCCATTATCGTGTTGCGTTGGATCCCCGGCCAAGGGTCCGCGCTGCGTTTTCATTTTATGTGCGGTCTGCCAAGTGCGGATAATCACCTCCCCCACCCGCCCCATCGCCTGGGAGTCGGAGGACATCATTGAAAACGCCCCCAAATCATGCAGAATATCTTCCGCGGCAATGGTTTCTTTTCGAATTCTAGACTCTGCAAAAGCCACATCCTCAGCAATAGATGGGTCAAGATGATGGCAAACCATCAGCATATCCAGATGTTCTGAAACCGTATTCACGGTATAAGGCATTGTGGGATTCGTTGAAGAGGGCAACACATTGGGTTCCCCGCAAACGCGAATAATATCGGGCGCATGCCCGCCCCCGGCCCCTTCAGTATGGAAAGTGCAGATAGCTCGCCCTTTCATGGCCGCCACACTGGTTTCTACAAAGCCCGATTCATTTAACGTATCCGTATGGATAGCCACCTGTATATCCATTTCATCGGCAACAGATAAACAATTATCAATCGCCGCCGGTGTCGTACCCCAATCTTCATGTAACTTTAGCCCAATCGCTCCTGCCTCGATTTGCTCCCGTAACGGCCCTGGTTGACTCACATTACCCTTACCCAAAAAACCTAAATTCATGGGAAAAGCCTCGGCCGCCATCAACATCGAGTGAATGTGCCATGGCCCGGGTGTGCAGGTGGTTGCAAACGTGCCTGTGGCAGGCCCCGTACCACCACCCACCATAGTGGTGACCCCGGACATCAACGCCTCTTCAATTTGTTGTGGACAGATAAAATGAATATGCGTGTCTATCCCCCCAGCGGTTACGATCATGCCTTCACCGGCTATAATTTCAGTCCCTGCGCCAATAGGAATATTCACCGCCGGTTGTATATCCGGATTGCCCGCTTTACCAATGACCCAGATGTGGCCATTCTTAATCCCAATATCGGCTTTAACAATACCCCAGTAATCCACAATCAGCGCATTGGTGATCACGGTATCGGCCACCTCTGCAGACAGGCGTTGGCTTTGTCCCATGCCATCTCGAATAACTTTACCACCACCAAACTTAACTTCCTCCCCATAGACCGTAAAATCTTTTTCTACTTCAATCCACAGTGAAGTATCTGCCAAGCGGACACGGTCCCCCACGGTTGGCCCAAACATTTCTGCATAGGCTTGTCGAGACAGTTTCATAAAGCCCCCATAATCTTGCCGGAAAACCCATACACTTCACGCGCCCCGTCCAGGGCCACTAATTCAACGCTACGCAATTGACCCGGTTCAAAACGCACGGCCGTTCCCGGCGCGATATTCAACCGATATCCCCGAGTGATGGCTCGATCAAACTCAAGGGCCTCATTGACTTCAAAAAAATGGTAGTGAGAGCCCACTTGTACTGGTCGATCGGCTTGATTCGTTACATCTAGTTTTAATGTTTGTCTTCCAACATTCATTTCAATTTCGCCAGGGGCAATTTGCATTTGTCCGGGTATCATTATTAACCTCTCATACAATCGGGTGATGCACGGTGACAAGCTTCGTGCCATCGGGAAATGTAGCCTCGATTTGAATATCGGGAATCATCTCAGCAACCCCTTCCATGACATCATCGCGAGTGAGCAAGGTCGTGCCCCAATCCATCAGTTGGGATACCGACTTTCCATCACGCGCTCCCTCCATCAATGCCGCGGAAATAAATGCCACAGCTTCTGGATAATTTAATTGTAAA
>CAITMU010000029.1 GCA_903893565.1 uncultured beta proteobacterium
CGACCGACCTCGTCAGCTAGGCTTTTTGCATAGGCGACGACACCCATGCGGGTGGCTCCAGATAAAGCAAGATTGTGAATAGGTTCATAGACCGTGCTTGCGAGGATGTTAATAATGCGACCACTTTTTTGTAGGCGCATGTGGGGTATGGCCTCACGACTCATGCGCACAAAAAAAAGCAATGAGCGTTCAATGGCAGTGGCCCACTGAGCTTCGGAGGATTCGAGTGCGTTGGATAAAGGGGGCCCCCCCGAGTTATTGACCATGACATCGATACGACCAAAATGCCGCATCCCCATTGCGACAAGCTTTTGTATGGTTTCATTGTTTTCCAAATTTCCCGCCATTGTGAGGATCTCGGTGCCCGTGGATTGGCGAATGGCGTTAGCCGCTGCCTCAAGGGGGTCTGAGGAGCGGCTGCACATGAGCACTTTCATTCCTTCTTCAGCTAACACTTGAGCGCAGGCTCGTCCGAGACCTTGACTCGCACCACCAACAATGGCCACTTTGCCTTGTAATTCAAGATCCATAAAGTTCCTCGATACGTTTCATTAAATAGAGTGACAAAAAACGACACAGGAGGGAGAGGGGGTTGATATGATCAAACCGGAGGCCTGCGGTATTGCGCTGCCTGGGTCAATTTTAAATTCGACGATCGTATCGCTGTCCTCGTTAGCGACGAAGAGTTTCTGAGCTGAGGGGTCGAGTGTGAAAAAACGTGGCTTTTCACCTTGCGTGGGTTGCCAGTCGATGGCTTGTGGGGTGCCATCTTGAGGGTCGAGTTGGAAGGTTGCGATGCTGTTGTGCCCGCGGTTGGAAATATAGATATGTCGACCATCGGCCGATATCACGATTTCCGCACCGGTATTGTCGCCAGTAAAGTGTGGCGGTGTGGTGGGCACGATATGGCGCGGTATCAGTCGACCCTTGATGGCATCCCATTCGTAGGTGGTGAGAGTTGAATCTAGTTCATTGATAACGTAGGCCAGAGCCCGTTGAGGGTGAAAGACCATATGACGAGGGCCTGCCCCATAACGAGTTTTAGTGCAGGCGGGGTCATGGACGATAAGGCGTCCATTTTTTAAGTCAATTTGGAAAAGGTGGATCGCATCAACGCCTTTGTCAGGGCAGAGTAAAAACCGTCCCGAAGGGTCCATGATGACTTGGTGTGGGTGCGCTCCCAAGCCTTGTTCGCGTTTGTAAGGCCCTTCAACGCCTTGGGGAACGAGAGCTTCGGTCAATGGCAAGAGTAGGCCATTTTTTTCTCTTGGAATGAGTGCGATGCCTGGCCCATTGGCGATCACTACAAAGCGTCCGCTGGGTTCGATCATGAGGTGAGGGGCGTTGTCACCTTGGCAGTGTTGTTTGTTAAGAAACGAGAGATGGCCATTGGATTTGTCGATTTGGTAGGCACTGATGGAGTCGCCATCACCATGACAAGCATATAAGAAGTTCTGAGTGGGGTCAGCCACTAAATAGCCCGGATTGTCCAAGGTGGGAAAAATCTGTACGAGTCTCCAATGCCCAGAGGAGGCATTGACGTGGTAGACGCTAATGCCTTTGCCTCGGGCTTTGCGTTGTGGAGTGGTAAAACATCCGACATAGGCATACATAAAAGACAGGGCTCCTAAGAGTGTTTGGGATGGGGAGAACACTGGTAAACTCAAGTGAATTTAACATTGAATAACAAAAACGATGACACAATTTAAAAATGCCTACTCTTTTATGTGTCGATTAAGGTGGGCGCTGACGTTTTTATATGGATTATGGACGCCAGGCATTTTTGCTGAACCCTATCCTGTGCGCCCCATACGATTGGTGGTGCCCTTTGCGCCCGGAGGAGGCACTGAGCCGATTGCCCGTTTGATTAGTCAAAAGCTTACCCTATCGATGGGACAACAATGGGTGGTAGACAATCGACCGGGGGCGGGCACCACGATGGGTATGGAGGTGGTGGCAAAAGCGGCGGCTGATGGGTATACGTTGTTGTTGGGCAGTGTGGCTAACGCGATTAGCGCGACCCTTTATCAACGTCTTAGTTTTGATCCGATGCGGGATTTTTCTCCCATCACGTTGCTCTCCACCACGCCTGGGCTATTGGCGGTCCATCCGAGTCTTAATGTGGATACGGTCAAGGCGCTAATCGGTTTAGCCAAAGCGCGCCCCGGGCAGTTGGCCTACTCCTCGGCAGGCAGCGGTACGCCGACACATCTGGCGGCTGAATTTTTTAGCTACCTGACGGAGGTTCGCCTGATTCACATACCCTACAAAGGGGGCGGTCCCTCGGTGATTGCGCTGTTAAGTGGTGAGGCACCTTTGTCGTTCGCCTCCTTGCCATCGGTGCTTCCGGCCATCCGATCTGGGAAGCTTAAGGCTTTAGCGGTGACGACTGCAAAACGTGCAGCCGTTTTGCCGCAAGTGCCTACGATAATAGAAAGTGGAGTGTTGGGCTATGAGGCGGAGACTTGGTATGGATTGGCCGCCCCAGCGCATTTGCCTAATGACAAAGTGATACGATTGAACCGGGAGGTCCACAGCGTTTTAGAACAAGAAGAGGCGCAGAAATTTCTCGATTCTGTTGGTATGCAATTGCGGCTTTCCACATCTGAGCAATACGTAAAGTTCACCCAATCCGAGATTCAGAAGTGGCATAAAGTCATATCCTTTACTCATATGCGAGCAGATTAATTCATGATGATTATGAAAACCATTCGAACAGACTTGTGCGTTCAAACAGGGGGGATTGTTTGCCTATTTTTGGCCGGCCTTTATTCTGTTGCGTATGCAGAAGGGGCGTACCCTCAACGCCCTATTCGTGTGCTGGTAGGGTTCCCCCCAGGCAGCGGTACCGATATGGTGGCTCGAATGATGGGCCAAAAGTTGAGTCCCATACTGGGTCAAACGTGGGTAGTTGATAATCGACCGGGCGCTAATGGTGTGATTGCTGCGCAGATCGTGGCTAGGTCCGTAGCCGATGGTCATACCCTGTTAGCTCTATCGGTATCCCATACCATGAATGCGGCGGTTTACCCCTTAAGTTTTGATACGGTCCAATCTTTTTCGCCTTTGATGCAAGTGGCGGTGGCGCCTCTTCTTTTGGTGGCTAATCCTGGCTTAGCGGCCAAAGGGGTCGCAGCGTTGATTGAAGAAGCACAGGCTAGACCACAAACAATCCGTTATGCGATTTCTGGATTGGGAGGCATTAATCATTTTGCCGGGGCTTTATTTTCTCATATGGCGAAGTTGCAATTGGTGGATGTGCCTTACAAAGGGGGAGCGCAGGCCTTAAATGATCTCATCTCAGGGCAAGTGCAGATTATGTTTGCGACCTCTGCCATTGGCTTAACGCCGGTCAGGAGTGGGCGCTTGAAGGTTTTGGCAGTCACTACGCTTAAACGAAGTGCCTGGTTACCGAATATCCCGACCATCAATGAGTCTGGGGTTCCCGGTTATGAAATGAGTACTTGGTGGGGTTTTGTAGCGCCCCATGGATTGAATAATAAAACCATTGATTTTTTAAATCAGCGTTTCGATGACGTTTTAAAACAACCCGACGTGCTCTCTCATTGGCAGAGCGAGGCAGCCAGTCCTAGCGCAATCAAGGCACAGGCTTTTGAAGCGTTGTTGCATTCCGAGGTGAGTAAATGGATGGGCATCGCCCGTCAGGCGCAGATCAAGGGCCCCACTGAATGAAGCCCCGTATTCATGTTGGCGTGATTGGACTAGGCGTGATTGGTTACCCGATTGCAAAAAGGTTAGTCGAGGCAGGTTTTAGGACCTTTGTTTTTGATGTTCGACGTGAACCGGTGGATCAATTGCAGGCTTTGGGCGCCCTGGCATGCAATTCTTCGGCAGAGGTTGCAACCCACAGTGATGTGGTGATCAGTTTGGTCGCTGATGAACCACAGACCCTTGAGGTGATCAGTGGGAAATTGGGATTATTGTCTCAGTTAAAATCAGGTACTATTTTAATGATCGGTAGCACCCTAGGACCTGAATCCGTAGTCAGGCTGGCTAACAGCGTTGCGCAAAAAGCGTGTGTCACGATCGACATGCCAATTACCGGTGGGTTTGTTGCTGCTGAAAAAGGCGAATTGACCTTGATGCTTGGGGGAAACAATACCGTGATTGAAACCGTAATGCCTGTGATGCAAGCGTTTGCATCACGCATTATTCGAGCCGGTGACATTGGGGCAGGACAATCGGCAAAGTTAGCGCACCAAATCGTTATGGGCATTAACATTTTGGGGTTACTAGAAGGGTTGGCTTTAGGGGTGGCGAGTGGGGTAGCGCCTCAGGTTATGCGTCAGATTCTCGAAGGCGGGTTGGCTAATAGTCAAGTATTGCAGGTGTGGGATGACATGGGGGAGCGTTGGAAGTCGATGCTTAAAGCACAGGAAGGCAATGTGCCGTTACCCAATTTGCGTAAAGATTTTCATAGTGCGCTTCAACAGGCACAGGAACTGGGGCTTGATTTACCGCTAGCCACATTAGGGTCGCGCTTAGCAGATACGGCCAAAGCTACGGGACATGAAGACCCGAGTCTATAGCGCCCGCGTTTTTTTCAGGCCATGATTTAGCGTGTCTCAACGCCACTATCGATCAAAGCCTCTTTGGGTTGATGGGTCATCGCAATCGCCAGGGTTAAGCGGGGGAAGCCCCACGCTACAGCGGGCCTAAACGCTAAGGGATTCGTAGAGAATTCGTTGAGGATTTTACGGCGGCGGTTGTGCTGTCAGGCACTTTAAGTTGTTAAAAACCTCGCTCCTGTGGCGGGGCGCAGAAAACTAGCATTCAAGTCAGACAGTTGATTGATCCCCAACATGGCCATGTCACGGTCGATTTCGTCAATGAGAAGCTTGATGGCATGGGCCACGGCAGCCTCTGCGCCCACGGTGGCTGCAAACAAAAAGGGACGGCCGATGAAAACGAAATGCGCTCCTAAGGCGAGGGCCTTTAATACATCGGTACCGCGACGAATGCCGCTATCCATGATGATGCTCATGCCTTTTGCGTGAGCTGCAATTTCAGGAAGAACCCGTAAGGGTGAGACGGTGCCATCTAACTGTCGTCCCCCGTGATTTGAGACGATGATGCCATCGACTCCGTGTTCGCGGGCAAGGCGCGCAGACTGCCAACTCATGATGCCTTTGATGACAAGGTTGCCTTTCCAGCGCTTTCGAATATGGGCTATGTGCCCCCATTGCAGGCGATCGCGCTGGCCGTAACCTCTGACGCCGTGTTGAGAGATGAGTGGCACCCTTGGCCCCATGTTTTCAAAATGGGGCATACCCTGATGCCATAAGGTTTTTAAGAAATTACCGAAAAACCAACGTGGACTGATCAAGCAGTGCCAGGCCAAGCCAAGGGTGGGCCTTAGTGGCGTGTTGTAGCCATTTCTCACATTATTTTCACGGTTGGCCATAACCGGCACATCGACGGTCACAACCAAAGTGTCAAAGCCAGCCTTTTGACACCGATCGAGGCACTCATTGATCAATGTTATATCGCCTGGCAGGTAAGCTTGAAACCAGCTGGTATGGCCGGTGGCTCTTACTTTTTCCATTGGGGTCAGGCAGGCGCCACTCATGATCATCGGAAGATTGGCCTGGGCGGCAGCTCGGGCTAAGACCTCGTCTCCTTGGTAGGCGGCTAAAGAACTCCCTCCCATAGGTGCCAGTCCGAAGGGTGCGTTATAAGTGTGACCGAAGAGGGGGGTTTTTTGGCCTCGAGCACTGGTGTCGACTAAGGATTGAGGAACAAAACCGATCTCATCAAAAACGGCGCGATTGCCTCTTAATGAGGCGTTCGTTTCTACCCCTCCGGCTACATATCCAAAGATGGGGCGGGGTAGAATTTTTTTTGCTGCGGCTTCAAAGTCTTCAAGAGCCAATAAGTCGCGCATTTTGGCAGGCAGAGTCCGTTTATCCACAAAGGACATGGCACCTGATCGATCGGCGCTAGCGGAGGGGGGAGTTTTTAGAATGTCACTCATAGTCGGTAGCGGGTTAGTGATCCAACGGTGCGTTACAGTCATGCCAACAGAAAATAATCGAGGCGTTATTTTTTCCAGGAATCTCTGAGCGTGACGGTACGATTAAACTGGGGCATGCCGGGTTGGGAATGACGTAAGTCAGCGACAAAATAACCATGACGTTCAAACTGAAAGACCTGTTCGCATTGAGCCTCGATTAAGGCCGGTTCGACTTGCGCGATCAGCGTCTTTTTAGAGGCTGGATTTAAATCCTCTAAGAAATCACGTCCTCCCTCGCCAGGGTGGGCTACGCTGAAGAGGCGGTCATAAAGGTGCACGGTGACGTCCCGAGCTTTTTTGCAACTGACCCAATGAATATTGCCTTTGACCTTAACGGGTTCGGCATTGGGGTTGCCAGATTTTGTGTTGGGTAGGTATTCGCAATGAATAAGGTTGACGTGGCCCTCCGAATCTTTTTCAAAGCTGACGCATTTGACGACATAGCCATAACGGAGCCGTACTTGATTACCAACAAACAAGCGAAAAAAACCTTTAGTGGGCGTTTCCATAAAGTCTTCGCGTTCGATCCACAGTTCCCGAGACAAGGGGACCATCCGTACGCCTAATAGTGGATTTTGTGGATGGTTGGGAGCGAAACACTCTTCTTCTTGGTCCAGTGGGTAGTTGTCGATGACGAGTTTGATTGGGTCGAGCACGGCAATGCGCCGCGGGGCGACTTCGTTTAGGTGTTCGCGCATGCAGTCTTCCAACACGGAAAATTCAATCCAAGAGTCCGATTTTGATACGCCAATACGCTCGGCAAATAAGCGAAATCCCTCGGCAGAAAATCCGCGCCGCCGGGCCCCTACTAGGGTGGGTAACCGAGGATCATCCCAACCGTCAACATGGTGTTCGTTCACTAATTGTATGAGTTTTCGCTTTGATAGAACGGTAAAAGTTAAGTTCAGGCGGGCAAATTCAATTTGTTGAGGCAGGGGCAAATCGAGTAATCCTCCCTCTGCTAGGCGATTGAGGAGCCAGTCGTAAAAAGGGCGCTGGTCTTCAAATTCGAGCGTGCAGATGGAGTGGGTAATGCGCTCTAAGGCATCTTCAATGGGGTGAGCATAGGTGTACATGGGATAAATACACCAGCGGTTTTGAGTGCGGTGGTGCTCAGCCTTACGGATTCGGTAGATAGCGGGATCGCGCAGGTTGATATTCGGTGAGGCCATATCAATTTTAGCGCGTAACACCATGCTGCCTTCTTCGTGTAGACCTTGTCGCATTTCTCGTAAACGCAACAATGAGTCGTTCACAGGACGATCACGCCAAACGCTGGGTTTTCCAGCCTCTGTTAGGGTGCCACGATTTTGCCTCATTTCATCTGCGTTTTGTTCATCGACGTAGGCGAAGCCTGCTTGAATTAAATATTCTGCCGCCTCATACATGAAGTCAAAGTAGTCGCTCGCAAAGTAAAGATTTTTATCCCAGTCAAAGCCTAGCCAACGCACCGCACTTTGGATGGCGTCGACGTACTCTTGTTCTTCTTTTTCTGGGTTGGTGTCATCAAAGCGCATGTGACAGGCACCCTGATAAAGTGCAGCCAGACCAAAATTAAGATGAATAGACTTGGCGTGACCGAAGTGTAGGTAACCATTCGGTTCAGGAGGAAAACGGGTGCGAATTTTAGCTGTATCCAGACTGGCATGGCGATGCCAGTGTGCCGGTCCTGGTGTCCCAGCCCAAGGGCGAAGCGCAAAAGAATCTTTAGCCAGATCCGTCTCTATGATGTGACGAATGAAGTTGGAAGGGGAGACAGCGGCGGGGGTATTTTTTTTAGATTCATTCATGATGCGTGTATTTTAGCCTAAGGCGCAAAGCGTGGTGGTATTAAGCGCTTGACGGCAATGGCGGTTTCAACGGCGCGTTTTTTATTGGCTTCGAGCCGAAAAGCTTTGGCTTTGGGGCGGCTTGATACCGCAGAATGGAGTTCTCCGTTTATAAAGTGTAAGCCCACGCCATCATCAGCGGCCCAACCGGGGCTCACGCTACCGCGCCCGACGAGGCGCTGATAGGTAGGTCGACGTTGGGCTTCGCTGTCGTAGTGGGGACAATTGCTACCGGCTAAAAATCCAAGGCCCTTTAAAGCCGTTAATGGGCCATCAATGGAATCGGTGATGCCATGGTCAAACCAGCAAATGGAGCCCGCGCTAGCACCACCCAAAATAATACCCTGTTGCCAAGCTTTTTTAAGGATGAGGTCAAGACCCCAGTCACGCCAGACAGCGAGTAGGCTCCGAGTATTACCACCGCCAACAAAAATCGCATCATTTTCTAATACAAAAGAATCGAGATCTCGCGGGGTTCGCGCAAATAAGGGTAAGTGAGTGGGACGACAGTTAAATTGACTAAATCCTGAATAAAACCGCAATCGCCCGGCTTCGTTATCTCCATGGGCGGTGCCGATAAAGCAGACGCGCGGACAGGGTTTACCCGTTTGGCGCAAGAAGTAATCAATTAACAGCAAGTTGTCGAGTTTTTCAGGTATTGCCGCCCCACCGATGGCTAGAATCTGTGTTTTCAAATTTAAATTCCCTTACTAATACAAAATGGTCATTGCAACCGAAGTAAAATGACCGAATCAGAGCAAGCCCCCCCTTTTATGGGCAGGTTTGTCAGACCTTGATCGATACTACAAGCTTAGCTATCGATATGAACGCCGGCTTGTTTAATGACTTGGCCCCATTTAAGCACTTCAGCACGCAAAAATTCATCGAATGCTTTGGGGGAGCCGGCTATGGGATCGTTGCCCATTTGGATCATTTTGTCGCGTATATCTTGTCGTTTGCCAATTGATTGAATTTGATCCGAGAGTGTATTGATGCGCCGAGGATCCGTGCCGGCTGGGGCGAGCCACCCCACCCAAGTCCCCCCCACGACAGGCACCCCTGTTTCAGTGAGCGTCGGCACGTCGGGTGCGGCTTGTATGCGTTTTTCTGAGGCCATTCCAAGGGCTTTGATTTTGCCTGCGCGAACTTGGATGAGCATGGATGAGGGGGTATCCATCATGACTTGAATTTGCCCTCCGATCAGGTCCTGTAGCGCTGGTGCAGTGCCTTTATATGGCACATGGATCATTTTGATGCCGGTTGTTAACATCAGCAGTTCAGTGGTCAGATGTGCCGCTGCACCAATACCGCTACTGGCGAAGGTTAAGACCCCAGGTTTGGACTTCGCCAGTGCGACCAGTTCCTTGGCATCTTTTGCTGGAAGGCTATTGTTTGCGCATACGATCAAAGGGGCCGTGACCAACAGTGATACCGGTGAGTAACTTTTGACCGTATCGAAGGGCAATTGGGGATACAGTGTTTGATTGGCCGCATGGGCGGCAATGACAGACACCAGTGTGTAGCCATCGGGATTCGCTTTGGCCACGATTTCGGCCCCCAGGATGCTGTTCGCACCGGGACGATTATCGACGAGTATGTTTTGATTGAGGCTCTTGGAGACTTCTTGAGCAAAGATTCGGGTAATCACATCGGTAATGCCACCGGGTGTATAGGGCACAACGATGCGAATAGGTCTTGTGGGATAGTCGGGGACTTTGTCTCGGGCCCAACCGGCCTGGCTTAAAAAAATGAGACCCAAGGCACTGCAAAGGCTCGTATTGAATATGGCTTTCATGGCTTCTCCGTGGTTTTGTTTTTTAGACTGATTAAATGAGGATCTGCACGTTGCTAGTGTATAACAAAGAAAGTTGTAGAAAACGGTGCTGATTTTTTTGGGTTTCTACCGAGGAGCATAGGAGGGGGAAATTTTTAATCTAAGCTAATCGCTGAATCCTTGATAACTTTTGTCCATCTGATAATCTCGTTTCGGATGTATTGCTCAAATGCGGGAGCACTGGAACCCGCACGCTCGATACCCTCATGAGCGAGTAATTCTTCAACATCGGGTTCCTGTAACATCGACACCATCGCGAGGTTTAGTTTTTGGACAATCGGTTGGGGGGTGGCCCCTGGGGCCAATACGCCCCACCAGTTTAAGACTTCGTAAGCGGGAACGGTTTCGGCTATTGTCGGCACATTGGGTAAACCACGGGCACGATGGGCGGTGCTCACGCCTAGAGCGATTAATTTACGTTTTTCCACATGGGGTTTTACAAAAGCGAGGGTGGTCATCATGACTTGTACATGCCCACCTAATAAATCGATTAGCCCCGGTGCGGCACCTTTGTAGGGAACATGACTTAATCGGGCGCCTTGGGTTCGAAACACTTCCATCCCCAAATGAGTGGGACTGCCAGTGCCCGAGGAGGCGTAGCTGATTTGGTTGGGATGGGCTCGAGCTAGCATAATGAGTGATTTAACGGAATTCACGGTTAGGGAAGGGTGAGCGACTAACACCAAAGGCGACGTGGCAAAGAGCGTAATGGGCGAAAAATCTTTAATACTGTCGTAAGGTAACTTTTTAATTCCGGTGGCATTGATAATGAATGATGGGGTTACCATGACCAGTGTGTGGCCATCAGGCGGGGCTTTCGCAGCCAAGGCAACGCCAATAATGGTGCCTCCACCAGGGCGGTTTTCGACAACAACGGGTTGACCCCAAGAGGCATGAAGTTTTTTGGCCATCAAACGGCTTAATAGGTCGGTGCCAGCGCCAGCAGAAAAAGGGACGATTAAACGCAAAGGTTTCTCAGGGAAATTTTGTGCAAAAGTAACAGTGGAGGTTACGCCTAGAGTAAAAATGAAACCCCATGATAAATAGTGAGCCAAAACAATGGGGCGTAGGTTTACAATTACGGATAGGATCCATCGAGCCGTCAGGTACAGTCGTTTTTTTTGGTTCATGATTTAATTTATTGCGCAAGAGCCTTAAGCTAGGGGTTTTGGGAGACTTGGAGTTCGTTATTTATCGTGATGAGATTAAGGGCGTAGGTCAAAAAATAGGGTCTTCATTTGGCCCCAGTCTTGGTCAGACGCACACGTTCAGGTACAGCATAGATAATACTCGCTCATTTTACAGGGAATCTTGATGACAGCATTGGTAGAGCAGATGAAACAATTTTTGGGGGCATGTGATTGTCACATGCACGTTTACGATGATCGTTTTACAACGATGGCCGATAAACATCCCCCAGAGCGGCAGGCGCAAGCGAAAGATTATCAGTTCATTCGTGAGCGTTTAGGGTTGAGTCGTGTGGTGGTCGTTCAATCAACCGCCTATGGCACGGATAATCGATGTACGCTGGATGCGATGAAACAGTGGGGTGAGCGGGCCCGAGGGGTGGCCTGTGTGGATCCACAGGACAGTGACGAGCATCTTTTGCAACTCCACGCTGCCGGTATGCGGGCACAGCGTTATGTGATGTTTGCCGGGCGCCCCTTGTCGTGGGATAGTATGAGTCTTATGGCCTCAAGAATTAAGCCCTTAGGCTGGAATATCAATTTGCAATTATCGGGTGAGGCTTTGGTTGAGAAAGAAAGTTTATTAAAAACGCTTGCTTGTGATTTAGTGATTGACCATATCGGCCGATTTACGGCACCCGTTAATAATGATTCGCCCGGGGTAAAGGTCTTGCATCGGTTACTCGACAGTGGAAAATGTTGGGTTAAATTATCTGCTCCTTATCATGGATCGAAAAGTGGGGCCCCGGATTATGCGGATATTGGAGTTTTAGCTCATGAATTGATTAAACGGTGGCCTGAGCGTTTATTGTTTGCTACCAATTGGCCGCATCCGTCGGTAAAGGGCAGTATGCCCGATGATTTCGAATGGCTAAATCTTTTTTGGCATTGGGTGCAGTCGTCGGAAACAAGGCAAAAGATCTTAGTCGATAACCCCCAAAAATTATATTTTGATGGGCTTAGCTTGACAGCGTAGTGGTTTTTAAAAGGATGAGAGCCTGGGTAAGGAGAGCAACGTCTACGAATGAACAAGGCTCACAAAATTCAGGCGAAGTATCCTTATTCGATTTTAAAACCACTTAATCGTACTACCTGAGCCCATCGTTGTTTTTCATTGGCTAACCATTGCCCCATTTCAGTGGGGCTCATGGGTAGAGGAAGGGTGCCTTGACTGAGGAGTTTTTCTTTAACGTCGGAAAAGCCTAGTATGCGACCGACTTCGAGATTAATTTTTTGAATAATTTCATGGGGCAGTTTTGCTTGTGCAATGAGGCCTTGATAGGACCCGGTTGTGAAGCCCTCGAGGCCAGGCGTTTCTGCTACAGTGGGGGTATTCGGAAGATGAGGATCTCTTTTTGTGCTTGAGACGGCGATGAGTTTCAAGCGCCCACTTTTGACATGGGGCAAAGATTGTAAGATTCCCATGAAAAGTAAATCGGCCTCTCCTGTTGTGACCGTCAGTATGGATTGGGTGCCCCCTTTAGTGGGAACGTAGACCCAGTGAGCACCGGTGCGTTGTTCTAGTGCTAAACCTGCTAAGTGCACCGCACTACCTAAACCGACGGGAAAATTAAGCTTACCGGGTTTTTTTTTCGCCAGCGCTATCAATTCGCCCACCGAGTTAACCGGAACGCTAGGGTGAACGGTCACTAAATGAGGAGAGTAAGAGATCATGGACAGCGTTGCTAAGTCGCGCAGGATATCGAAAGGCATTTTTGTATACATGCTAGGACTGATCGATAAATTACCGACATCCATTAAACACAAGGTGTAGCCGTCGGCGGGGGCTCTCGCCATGATGTCGACGCCGATATTGCCATTAGCCCCAGGACGACTATCGACCACTAGCGGTTGATTCCAAGCCTCAGTGAGTTTTTGACCGATCATGCGGGCCAGAATGTCAGAGGTGCCTCCCGTTGGGAAGGGCACGATTAGCCGAATTGGTTTGGCAGGCCAAAGCTCGGCCTGTATGAGGGTTTGTGCAGTGGCTAGCCAGCTCCCTAGTAGCGCTAAGCCAAAAAATTTTAAGACACGAATGGTGGTGTCGGGTCGCATTATTTTATGGCCTCTTTTCTCGTATCGATGCAGGATGTCATTGTTTATCCATTTTTTAGAGCATAAACCAAAATGGGACTTCATTTAGCGCGCATTGAACTGGGGCTTGCTTTTATTAACAAAGGCGCGGGTCCCCGTTTGGTAGTCCTCAGTGTCAAAACAAGCATAGCCTTCTTCCCATTCTTCCTGGGATAGCGTTGGCTCAGGTTGTAATTTGGTGAGGAAACGTTTGTGCCAACGAGCAACCAGGGGTGCGCCAGCGGCAATGCGTGCCGCGATCGCTAACGCCTCATCGACCACTGCCGTATCGGCCACCACACGATTGACCAGTCGTTTGTGAAAGGCCTCCTGGGCATCAAAAATCCTGCCTTCTAATAAAATCTCTAACGCGTTCGCACGGCCTACGACTTGCAGCAATCCGATTAATTCACCATACCCCATGGTTAAGCCCAGTCGGTTGATAGGCACACCGAAACGACTAGAAGAGCCACAAATACGAAGATCACAAGCGCAGGCTATTTCAAGCCCACCCCCAATACAAGCCCCCTCAATCAAAGCCACTGTGGGGTGCTGGCATTGGCTGATCGACAGTAGCGTTTGATGCATCGTGTGGCCATAAAGTGCGGCTTGCTTTGCGTTGGCGCGCACTTGGTTAAATTCTCCAATGTCGGCTCCTGCAGCAAACGCTTGATCCCCAGCCCCACGCAGTATGACGCAGCGTAAATGGGTGTCGTTAGACAATGTTCGCATGATATCGCCTAACCCCTGCCACATCCCCAGATTAAGGGCATTGAGGTGCGTTGGATTATTCAGCACGACAGTCGCAACAGGCCCATCACGTGTGACTAATAAGGCTTCGGTATTCAATCGACTTTCACTCCTGAGGCTTTGATGATGCGCGCATACTTTGTGAGCTCAGCGGTTAGAAATAAACTAAATTGCTCTGGTGACAGGGGTTCTAATTGAGTGCCGATTTCTTCGAGCTTGGATTTGGTGTCAGGCTGCATCATGATTTTGTTGATCTCGGCATTAAGGCGAACCACAATATCATGAGGTGTTTTTGCTGGAGCCATGAATCCATACCAATTGGTCATTTCATAACCCTTAAGTCCGCTTTCTAACATGGTTGGAATGAGCGGTAGTTGATTGGCGCGTTTGGGTGTGGTGACGGCAAGCGCGCGAAAGCGACCGGATAAGACATAGGGAAGCACAGGAGGCATGGTATCAAAGTTAGTGTCGACATGGCCCGCTAGCAAGTCGATGATCGCGGGCCCGCTACCTTTGTAGGGGACATGAACCATTTTGACTTTGGTGGTTAATTGGAAAAGCTCTCCGGCAAGGTGCTGGGTAGAGCCTACGCCAGAGGAGGCGAAGGTTAACAATCCTGGCTTGCTGCGCGCCAGAAGGATCAGCTGAGACAATGTTGTCGTAGGTAGCGAAGGATGAATAACGAGTACATTGGGAACGTAGCCGATATAGGCAACAGTGGCAAAATCACGCACCGGGTCATAGGGCAGTTTTTTGTATAAATTGGGCGCAATGGCGTGAGAGTTGACATGTCCCATCATGAGGGTATAGCCGTCGGCAGGAGACTTGGCGGTGAGATCTGCGGCAATAGTGCCGGCCGCCCCCGCCCGATTGTCAACAATGAATCCTTGTCCCATGAATTCGGTTAATTTGTGGCCAATGAGTCGAGAGACGATATCAGTGCCGCCACCGGGAGCAAACCCTACCAAAATGCGTACTGATTTATTGGGGTAGATGTCAGCCCACACCGGGAGACAAAAACCGAAGAATAAAACAGTGGACCAAGCACGTTGGTACGGGTTCATTAGGAGATCCCTTAATCGATAGGAGTGTCATTATAGACAGGAAGTTCGAGGCAGGTGCTAGCAAACGAATTCCTCGTCTAGGCTGGGGCACCGTGCTACTAGGGGGGGGTCTTAATTGGGTCGAGTTTGACGGAAAGCATAAACTAAAGTGCGAAAAAAAAGGATAATAGGAAAAAGGGGTTTTCCATTTAAGTCAGGGTGTTAATGGTAGGAACTAAAGTTTTTGGGGTCTAAGTAGTCAATTTTTTTAGCAGATGACAGCGGCCATCAAAAAAGTAAGTCTGTGGCCGTTTGGGGCCAATTGTCTTGAAAGTAAGAATATAGGTGACTTCGTGTTGATGATGAATGAAGACAAAGCACTCATTGGGGACTAAATTAAACCCTACGAAACCGATTGCCTACACACTTTTGCGTGAACTGGCCGATGGTCAATTTCATTCGGGAACAGACTTAGCGCAAAAGGCTGGGATTTCTCGAGCAAGTGTTTGGAATGCCGTTGAGCAAATTGAGGCGATGGGTTTGCTCGTGTATCGGATACGAGGCCGAGGCTATCGTTTGGCCGAATCGCTCTTGATGTTGGATCGAGAAAAAATAGGCCGATTGCTGGGAGAGCATTCCCCCTTTGGGGTGATTTTTTTGGATGAGGTGGAATCGACGAATACCTTCCTTTTAGAGCAGGCGCAGCAACGGGCCCCACACGCCACCGTGGTGGTAGCTGAGTGGCAGCGGGGGGGGCGAGGTCGATTAAACCGAACTTGGTATGCAAAGCCATGCGGTAGTCTGACTTTTTCATTGTTGTGGCGTTTTAACCAAGGGGCGGGGGCTTTGTCGGGCCTCAGTCTTGCGGTAGGGCTCGCGTTGGTGCGGGCTTTACAGGCTTTTGGATTACCAGAGGTAGGATTGAAGTGGCCCAATGATGTGCTGTGGCGTGGGCAGAAAATTGCGGGCATTTTGATTGAGATGCAAGGAGAAGCGTTTGGTCCTAGCGCAGTGGTCATCGGTGTCGGGGTCAATGTGAGCTTGGATACAACGATAAAAGCTTTGATTAATCAGCCTAGCGCAGATTTATCAATTTTGGCAGCAGAGGCTGCGGTGGACCGTAACGAATTATTGGCCTGTCTATTAACGCAATTAAATATCGTACTGATTGATTTTGAAAAATTCGGGTTTTTAGCTCTTAAACAAGAATGGCAACGATGGCATTGGTATCAGGATAAACGTGTGCGTATGACCTTGCCCAGTGGAGAGGTAAACACTGGGTGGGCGCGCGGAGTGGATGATTCAGGCGCTTTGATCTTAGAGATAGACCAAAAGCTAAAGTCCTACCACAGCGGGGATGTTAGTCTAAGAGCAGAGGAGGTGTCGTCGTGATGATATTGGCCATTGATGCTGGCAATAGTCGTATTAAATGGGGACTGGCGAATGAAGGCGGCTGGCAGAGGCTAGGGGCGATACTGACTCGGGAAGTGGGGCAACTCGACGTGGCCTTGGCTGATCTTATGCCACCTGAGATGGTGGTTATTTCTAATGTTGCTGGTGCCTCTGTAGGCTCTTTGCTAGCGCAAGTGGTGAGCCGGTTTGCTGTGCCCGTGATTTGGACTAAGGCCTGCGAACAACAATGTGGCATTAGTAGTAGTTACGCCTTGCCGATGCAGTTGGGCAGTGATCGCTGGGCGAGTTTGATTGGAGCTTGGAATTTTTATCATAGTGCTTGCGTGGTGGTGAATGCGGGCACGACGATGACGGTGGATGCGTTAACCTCTGAAGGTATTTTTCTGGGGGGGGTGATCGTGCCGGGATTAGATTTAATGAGTCGTTGTCTTGAACAAGGTGCGGCGCAACTCCAACAACAACCTGGAGCCTTTCGTTATTTTCCTGATAACACAGCGGATGCGATGTTCAGTGGGGCGATTAACGCGTCGGTTGGTGCCATTGAGCGAATGCGTGATTATTTGGAAAAAGCGGTGCTTCAATTGCCTATCATTGTTTTGTCTGGAGGGGCTGCCTCGATTCTTTCTCCTGAGCTTAAGGGGGGGGTCGAGTGTGTGGATTATTTGGTGCTGGAAGGTTTGTTGGTCATAGCGCGGCAAGGGTGAACTGATGCGCTTAGGGTTTTTCCTTGCTTTATTCGCGAATCTTTTTTTGTTCTTTATCGGATTAGCTTTTGATGGTTCTAGGACCAACGAAAAAACCATGCAAGGCTTGCAGCTCCACCCAGAAAAAATTCGACTTCTCGAGCCTTTTGCTGTAGCGAGTGTGCCGGCTAATACGCTGCTGCTAATGCCCGAGCCAGATAGTTCATCCGAGCCCCGAGTGGTTAAAGGGCCCTCAGAGTGCATTAAATGGGAGGCGTTTCAGGGCGAGGCCTCTATCCGTCGAGTCGAGAAGTTGATACAGACTTTGCATTTAGCTCAACGGGATGTGTTTCGAGAAGACAAGGCAGTGAGTGCTTTTTGGGTTTATGTCCCACCCTCGCCCTCGAGGGCTGCTGCTGAGCAAGTGGTGATACAGTTAAAAAGCCATGGGGTGAATGATTACGCTCTAGTAGAAGAGGATGGTCCTTGGCGCCATGCTATATCGTTGGGTGTTTTTTTATCTCGGAGCAAGGCGCAGACTTTATGGAACGATTTGCAGCAAAAAGGGGTAGTTGGGGTTCAGTGGGCAAAGCGCGAGAACACCTTGAAGCAAGTTGTTTTTTATATCAGAAATTCGCCATTAGATCTTAAGCTTCGTATAGGATCTTTATTGCATGAGCGAGTCGAAGGAAAAATCAACGAAGGAAGTTGTCCTATATCGATGCTTTGACCTCCTCCTCACCCTGAAGATTAAGGGCTCCGTGATGCCACTCGAGGCGAAGCCTTCCATCGTAGCGCGCAATTGCTAGGGGCTACTGGGATGACTCGTGCGAGCGGTTCAAGTCTCAGGGGAAGAATATTTCTTGCAATCTTCACATCTGGGACGTGGCTCAACTTGCCCTTAAGGACGAGGCTTCACACGCAATCCTAGTGAAAAAATAAAGACTTTTATTTTTTTGATTCTCTAATGGAACTTAGTAAAGCTGAAGTTGATTTCTCATGTAAGAAATCAATGGACAAAACGCGCCCCCCCCAAGCTAAGACTTCGGTGGCCCCCACGATGTTTGTGGCCGCCCAATCTCCGCCTTTAACTAATACGTCGGGACGAATGATTTTGATTCTCTCGATAGGGGTGTCTTCCTCAAACCAAGTGACCGCACTGACGGCCTCTAATGAGGCGATGACGGCCAACCGGTCAGCCAAAGTGTTAATGGGGCGGTCCTCCCCTTTGCCAAGGCGACGGGTTGAGGCATCACTATTTAAGGCGACCACTAGCGAGGCGCCTTCTGCCCGTGCTTGAGCTAGATAAGTGACATGCCCACGGTGCAGAATGTCAAATACCCCATTAGTAAAAACTAAGGGCCTAGGTAGTCGATTAAGGGAGTCAGGAAGGCTCGAAGGATCGAGTATTTTTTTTTCAAATAAAGGAGTAGGCAATCCCATTAAGCTTAGTGAATGCTAGATCGAGGGTTAGTCGAGATATTCGAAAAGACGAACCACTTTTTGTGTGCCGCTTGTTGTGCTCGCAATTTGAGCGGCGGCATCAGCCTCCTCGTGCTTGACCAAGCCCATTAAGTAAACGACGCCATTTTCGGTATTGATCTTAACATTGACGGCGCTGACTTTGCCGCTGTCAATGAGGCGCGTTTTGATCTTGGACGTAATGAAGACGTCGTTGGCGCGTGTTTTCATATCGCTAACGCCCTGAATTTGAATTTCATTGTAAACACCTTGAACACTTTCAACCCCACGCACAATACGTTCAGCCTCTTCGCGAGCACCGGCTGAGCTGACTTCGCCACTGATTAAGACCATACGATTGAAACTACGAATATTAATATGAGCCGTTGGTAGTTTTTCAGTAACCCGAGTGCTGGCCTTAAGCTCTATACCTTGGTCCTCTGTGATGGTGCCTAAGGTTCGTCTATCTTGGCTGAGGAGGGCTCCGCTGGTAGCGCCACCAAGGATGCCAAGGACACAACCAGAAAGACTCGTTAAAATAAGGACTATACCGAGTAGACGGGTTAGTAAGTGAAGATGTGACAGAGAGGGTAGTTGCATTAATCAACTCCTAGTAGTAGACAGTCAATGGCATCGCACAGGCAGTGCAAAGTGAGTAAATGAACTTCTTGAATCCGTGCAGTACTTTGGGAAGGGACGCAAATTTCGACGTCCTTTTCTTTCAATAATGCAGCGATCTCACCCCCTCCTCTGCCGGTTAGGGCAACCACGGGCAGCGAGGATTCGTGTGCAGCATGAATGGCAGCGATGATGTTTTTGGAGTTCCCGCTAGTCGATATGGCCAGAAGCACGTCAGGAGGGCGGCCTAGGGCGCGAACTTGCTTAGAATAGATCAGGTCGAAATGATAGTCGTTACCGATGGAGGTTAAGGTTGAACTATCTGTAGTCAGTGCAAGCCCAGCCAACCCGGGGCGTTCTTTTTCGAAGCGGTTGAGTAGCTCGGCAGAAAAGTGTTGTGCATCGGCAGCAGAACCCCCATTGCCACAGGCCATAATTTTGCCTTCTGCTTTGAGGCTTTCAACCATCAGTTCAGCCGCTCTGGCAATAGGAGCGGAAAGCGAATCCATACACTCGAGTTTTAAGTGAGCGCTGTCAGAGAAAATTTCACCAATTCGACTGATAATATCCATAATTTAATTATTCTGCATGATTTTGAAGAATTTGTACAGATAAATCTGTTGGTCGGCTAGGGTATGAAGTGGTCTACCAATGTGCATGCGCGTTAAAAAAAGAATAATGGGGATGAGCTATGACGATCAAGACCTTGGAGCGTGGTTGCCTTAAGGGGCTGGCTAACCTTCGTTCTCCCCCGTATAGTAGCGTTTATGGGGTGGTCGATTCTTTGGGATCCACTAGACCTCTTCCGAAACCCAGGGTACAACCATGACGCAAAATTGTTTGTCAGCCGCAACGCTTTATGTGGTGGCTACCCCGATTGGAAATGTAGCCGATATGTCCTCGCGGGCGGTGGGTGTATTGCGTGAGGTAGATTGCGTGGCCGCAGAGGATACGCGCGTGACCCGGCATTTGTTAGATGTACATGGCCTTCAGACCCGATTAATAGCGCTACACGAACACAATGAAGAGCGGGCTGCACAGTCTGTGATCCAAATGTTGTCCCAGGGCAAGCGCGTCGCATTGGTCAGTGATGCCGGTACGCCTGGCATTTCTGATCCAGGCTCTAGGGTGGTGCGTTTGGTGCGGGAGGCGGGCTTTGTGGTGAGTCCCGTACCGGGCGCTAATGCCGCGGCCGCCGCCATTTCTATCAGCGGTTTTGCCTGCCCTCACTTTTTGTTTTACGGTTTTTTACCGGCGCGACAAAGTGCCCGTCGACAAGCGCTTGAGGGGCTTGCCCCGCTTTTGTATTCTGTGGTCTTTTACGAAGCACCCCACCGTATCATTGATTGCGTGAGTGATTTGGTCGCGGTCATGGGTGCAGAGCGGCGCATACTGATTGCCCGGGAGCTGACAAAGTTATTTGAGCAAACTTGGTGCGGACCGTTATCGCAGGCACTGGCTTGGTTTGCCGAGGATGCCCACCGTTCGAAGGGCGAGTTTGTGCTCGTGGTGGAAGCCGCACCGGAGCCGCAAGGCCCCGACCCCATTTCCCCTGAGGCAGAAAAAACACTGGGAATTTTGTTAGAGGCGCTGCCCTTAAAGCAAGCAGTTGCTTTGACGGTGAGTATTACCGGTACCCATCGCAATGTGCTTTATGAGCGGGCGCTTAGCCTGAAACAGGCCATATAATTTTATTGATATTGAGAGTTTTTATAATATGAAATCCTTGACGATAACTCGACCCGATGACTGGCATCTTCATCTGCGTGATGACGCTTTTATGGCCTCTGTTGTGGGTGATACGGCAAAGCGTTTTGCCCGTGCCATGGTAATGCCTAATTTAAAACCTCCAGTCATTACAGCAGCACTCGCGCTGGCTTATCGAGAGCGGATATTGGCCCGATTGCCTAGTGGTTTGCGATTTGAACCTTTGATGAGTTTATATTTAACGGATAATACGTCTGCCGAGCAAATCGCTAAGGCGGTACAAACGGGACTGATCAAAGCGGTTAAATATTATCCTGCCGGTGCAACTACTCACTCCGATGCAGGGGTTACTGATTTATCTCGATGTCATCGGGCTCTCGAGGCCATGCAAAATCTTGGTTTGCCCTTGTTGGTGCATGGTGAGGTCACTGATGCAAATGTTGATATCTTTGATCGGGAAAGGATGTTTATTGATGGACAATTGAAATCTTTGATTTCTAATTTCCCAGAACTCAAAATTGTTTTTGAACACATAACGACCCGAGAGGCAGTTCAATTTGTGAGCGACGCCTCACCTCGAATTGCAGCCACCATTACGGCCCATCATCTTTTGTTAAATCGTAATGCTTTATTTTCGGGTGGACTTCGTCCTCACAATTATTGTTTGCCGATTCTGAAAAAAGAGCCCCATCGTTTGGCGTTGATCCATGCAGCCACTCATGGGAATGTGAAATTTTTTCTCGGCACTGATAGTGCCCCACACACGCGCGATACAAAACAAAGTGACTGCGGTTGTGCCGGTTGCTATACCGCTTATGCGGGTATCGAATTGTATGCGGAAGCTTTTGATGCAGTGAACGCTCTAGATAAACTGGAAGGTTTTGCCAGTCATTTTGGCCCGGACTTTTATGGATTGCCTCGAAATGAGGATACGATTACTTTAGAGTCGAAAGCTTGGACGGTGCCATTAGAGTTGCCTTTTGGAGAAGATCAATTAACCCCTTTTCTGGCTGGGTCGTCTTTGCGATGGCGTCTTAAAGATTAACGAGACTTTTTTTATTCTCAGTGACTAATCGATTAGTGTTTGAATGGGAGGGGTTCCAAGTACCACAAGCACCCCTATGGGTTTTTGGTTATGGTTCACTCATGTGGAATCCTGATTTTGAGTACGATGAAACTTATCATGCTTTGTTGCATGGGTATCATCGTAAATTTTGTATTTATTCAGTTCGCTATCGAGGTAGCTACGAAAGACCCGGTTTGGTGTTAGGGTTGCATGCGGGCGGACGATGTCGTGGCATTGCTTTTCGTGTGCCTCTGCCTCTAGTGCAAGAGACATTAAAGTTACTCTGGGCTAGAGAAATGCCCCGAGGGGTTTATGTGCCGCGCTATGTGCCCATTCGTTTGTCGGGGAAATATTCTCCTGTCATGGCTTTAACCTTTGTGGCCAATACCTTGCATGAACACTTTGTTCCCGAGTTACCTCAAGAGCAGGCGGCCTTGTTGATTGCGAATGCTTCTGGGGAGAGGGGGGCTAACGCTGAGTATTTGCAACAAACCCTTGATCAGCTTGAGCGGTTGGGCGTAAGGGATAAAAAGTTGGAGCAGTTGGCGCATGAAGTCGAGCAAATTCAGACTACCTGAGCCCAACGCGTGCTAACATCGAAAATGAAGTTGGCCAGACAGTCGCTGTGTGGGGATGAAACCTTCGCCCTAAAAGGCAAGTGCCCTGCATAGAGGAAAGTCCGGGCTCCATAGAGCAGGGTGGCGGGTAACGCCCGTCCGCTATAAACCAAGTCGTCATATTTTGCTTGGGGAAGGCGAGGAATAGGGCCACAGAGACGAGTCCTGATGCTGTCTTGATCAGGGGTGAAACGCGGCAACCTCCACTCGGAGCAACACCAAATAGGCAAGCGATGACGCGGCTCGTCGAGTTTGCGGGTAGGTGGCTAGAGCCACGGAGTAATTCGTGGACCAGAGGAATGACTGTCAGGGTGTTAAAACCCCATACAGAACCCGGCTTACCGGCTGACTTCACTTTCTTCCCTCCTCATTTTGTCAGAGCTAAATGCTCTTTTTTGGGGCGCTACAACCCTCAGCCCTGATCAAAATCGTCTAAAAGACTTTCAATGAGCCTACATTTAAGCCCTTTTTAGGGGCAGCTTTAAAAGTTTATGTTGCGGTACAGCAATAAGACGTAAAAGTCAGTGTTTTCGTACACTCATCGTACTAATTGAATAAATTACTTTAAAGCTATTATTTAAGTAATTGTTTTTAATATTATTATATGTTTTTAAAAAAACTGGATTTTATTGGAAAAAGGGATATAAGTCATTGTCCACAATAAGAATTTAGGATTTTTATCTTGACCAATAAATGTACCTCGCCTATAGTGGGAAAAAGTGGTAAAAAGTGGGAAATTGATGGTGAATTTTCAAAAAAA
The DNA here is from genome assembly GCA_903893565.1 of uncultured beta proteobacterium. Taxonomy (GTDB): domain Bacteria; phylum Pseudomonadota; class Gammaproteobacteria; order Burkholderiales; family SG8-41; genus UBA5216. The sequence continues at coordinate 23,076 of CAITMU010000029.1, forward strand.
GGCAAAAAGTCAGTAAGTACCCACACACCGCGTAATTCGAAGGGGTTTTACAGTAGATAAAAGTTTGCAAAAGTTAGTCAGTACTTACACACAAAAGGCGGGAGTTTTTAAAAATATGTTTCGGGGTATTGCTCAAATTAATCTAGACATCAAGGGACGCTTAGCCGTTCCTGCACGTCATCGTGAGCTACTCCAAGAGTGTTGCCAAGGCCACTTGGTGATTACAGCGGATGCTGATCGCTGCTTACTGGTTTACCCCTTGCCCGATTGGGAAGGTATCCAACAAAAATTAGAAGCCTTGTCGAATCTAGACCCTAGGGTTCGGCAGTTACAACGCCGCTTGATTGGCTTTGCGGTAGATACCGAGATGGATGCGGCGGGTCGCATATTGCTTTCGCCGGCACTACGTCAATACGCTGCGTTGGAAAAAGCGGTGGTAATGGTAGGGCAAGGCAAAAAATTTGAACTGTGGGATCAAGGCTTATGGGATAAACAAATGGCCACTTCAGGGGAATTAGTCAGCGGTGAATTGCCCACGGAATTGGAGGGGTTTTCGTTGTGAGCCTTGGTTTGCATGAGGCAGTGATGCTGCAAGAGGCAGTAGCGGGGTTAAATGTTCAGCAAGCGGGTATTTATGTTGATGGTACTTTTGGTCGGGGAGGTCATAGCAGAAAAGTGTTGGAGCAGTTGGGACCAGAAGGACGCTTGATTGCTTTTGATTGTGATACGCAAGCGATTAAGTCAGGGATGTTGCTCACGGATCCACGGTTCACACTGAAGCACGCAAGGTTTGGTCAGATGCGTCAAAAATTGTCAGAAATAGGGATCGGACAGGTGGATGGCATTTTGTTGGATTTGGGGGTTTCTTCCCCACAACTGGATGAAGCATCGAGAGGATTTAGTTTTAGAGCGGATGCGCCGCTAGATATGCGGATGGACAGCACCCAAGGGTTGACTGCGGCTCAGTGGTTGTCGATGGCAACGGAAGATGAAATTCGAGGAGTCATTAAAAATTATGGCGAAGAGCGGTTTGCTAAACAGATTGCAGCAGCAATTATCAAGGCTCGAGCACAGGGGGCTATTGAACGTACACGACAACTTGCCACGCTCGTGTCGGGTGCGGTTGCGACTCGTGAGTCACGCCAGGACCCTGCAACGCGCACGTTTCAAGCTATTCGCATACACATTAACCGCGAACTCGAGGAGCTTTCTTTAGTGTTGCCCCAATGCCTCGAATGTTTAAATCCTGGTGGACGCTTGGCCGTCATCAGTTTTCATTCATTGGAAGATCGCTTGGTGAAACGATTTATGCGTGAAGCGGCGATGGGGGAACAAGCCCCCCATAGATTGCCGATTCGGAGTGACGAATTGGCGCCTCCAAAGATGCGTTTGATGGGTAAAGCGCAGCGTGCTACGCCCATCGAGATAGCGAAAAATCCACGTGCTCGTAGTGCCACCTTAAGAGTGGCAGAAAAAACACTTTTCACACCCACTGTATCGCAGGTGCTGAGATGACAAGAGTACATGTGATGTTGTTTGGCTTGTTGATATTTAGTGCATTGGCTGTGGTCAATTCACAACATAAAGCACGCAAACTGTATGCGCAATTACAGTATCAACAGACCTTGGAAAAACGTTATGAAGAAGAATGGGGTCAGCTAAAGCTTGAACAAAGCACTTTGTCCATGCAGGCCAGAATAGAAAAAGTCGCCATCGATCAGCTCCATATGAATACGCCAGCGGCAACGCGTATCCAAGTCCTCAACCATGAGACATCTTCCCGCCCCTCAGAAAAGTCGTTGACGCCATGAAAAGAGTGTTGAACGTTTCAAGCAGTAGCCTAGAGATCCGAAAGCTGGAAGACTGGCGTGCCTATACTTTATTTTTTTTGATTTTTGCTGGATTCATTGGTTTGGTCGGGCGTTCCTTTTATTTGCAAAGTTTAAACAATGGCTTCCTTCAAAATAAGGGAGCCTCACGTTACATGCAAAAAATAGAAATTGCCCCAACACGCGGCATGATTGTTGATCGTAACGATGAGCCGTTGGCGATTTCTTCCCCGGTTGAATCAGTGACGGCCAATCCTGTGGATGTGGAAATCTCAGCAATACAGATGAAAAGATTAGTTATTTTGCTAGACGCCGATGTGAATGATATAAAGGCAAAATTAGCACAAAGTAAGAAAGATTTCGTCTACTTGAAACGTCAATTGCCCCCAGAGCAGGCAGCAAAAGTGGTGGAAATGAATATTCCTGGAGTCTCACTAAGAAGGGAGTTTCAGCGCTATTACCCCGCGGGTGAAGTGTTTGCCCAAGTGATTGGTTTTACGGATGTGGATGGCAAAGGCCAGGAGGCGTTGGAGCGGGCCTTTGAGGATAAGCTGCGTGGTTCAGCCGGGCACCGACGGGTAATCCATGACAAGAAGGGTCAAATTATTCAGGATTTGGAAAGCATTCGGGCGAAACAAAATGGCCAGCAGTTAAAACTGTCTATTGATGCCAAAATACAATACCTTGCTTTCCGTGAACTTAAAAAAGCCATTAATGAACACCACGCCAAGGCCGGCGGTCTGATTGTGATGGACACGGTAACAGGGGAAATTTTGGCTATGGTGAATTTGCCCACCTTTAATCCTAATAATCGCGGTAAAGTGGACCCTGATCGCACAAGAAACCGGACTGTGACCGATACATTTGAACCGGGATCAACGCTAAAACCCTTTACCATTGCTACCGCTCTGGAGCAGGGCACTGTCAAAGCGGATTCAGTGATTCAAACGGCCACCGGTCAAATGACAATTGGGAAAGCGACTATTCATGATACTCATGCTTATGGTCCATTAACCGTTTCGCAAGTCATTCAAAAGTCTTCCAATGTGGGGGCTGCAAAAATCGCACTCGGATTATCCTCTGAGGCGATGTGGAACATGTTCCATCAGGTGGGTTTCGGGGCGCAGCCTAAGTCAGGTCTTCCTGGGGAGGTTGCTGGTCGTTTGCGAGCGCATGAAAATTGGCGTCCCATCGAACAGGCTACGATGGCGTTTGGCCATGGAATTTCTGTCTCCTTGCTTCAATTGACTCGAGCCTATTCTATTTTTGCGACCGAAGGGGAGCTACGAAATCCCGTATTGTTAAAAGCCGATACGCTACAAGAATCTGTGCCTGTGATATCAGCGAAAACGGCACATGCAGTACGAAAAATGCTGGAGATGGTTGTTGATGCAGGCGGTACAGCGCCGAAAGCACAAGTGCCCGGTTATCATGTGGCGGGGAAAACGGGTACTGCGCATAAAGTCGATGGGCGTGGGTATGCCGCCAATCGATATATCTCCTCGTTTATCGGTTTTGCACCAGCTTCTAATCCGCGTCTGATTATCTCGGTAATGATTGATGAGCCTAGGGGTGGTCAGTATTACGGCGGAGGGGTTGCGGCACCAGTGTTCAGTGAAGTGATGGGTGGGGCACTACGGATGATGAAAGTCCCTCCTGATGCCCCCGAAGAAAAATTGGTGATTCCACCGACTACTCCGGAAGTAAAGGAAGAGGTGTGAATCCACTCTTCCATGAGGATCTTAGCCTCATTGATCGCTTGGCCATCGATCGGCTTGTCACTGACAGTCGACTCGTACGACGAGGTGACACTTTTGTAGCCTATCCTGGGCATTCACACGATGGGCGTCGTTTCATTGATCAAGCGTTGGCGTGTGGAGCGCAGTCAGTACTTTGGGAACCACAGTCATTTCGATGGTCTAAAAAGTGGACAGTAAAGCAATTGGCGGTAAGCCAGTTGCGCTATAAGATTGGTGCGATTGCCAGTCACGTTTATGGTCGCCCCAGTTCACGGATGTGGACAGTTGGGGTCACCGGAACCAATGGCAAAACCACCTGCAGTCATTGGATTGCCCAAGCGTTTAATCGCCTATGTAAACGTTGTGCCGTGGTGGGAACTTTAGGTAATGGCTTTTTAAGTGCTTTGCAAGCGGGGCCTAATACGACGCCTGATGCAGCTTGGCTACAAGCCCAATTTTGTCAATGGAATCGGCAGGGCGCGCAAGCCATTTCGATGGAAGTGTCTTCGCATGGGTTAGATCAGGGAAGGGTCAATGGGGTTGAGTTTGATGTGGCACTACTGACCAACCTGACTCGGGATCATTTAGATTATCACGGCACTATGAATGAATACAAAAAAGCGAAGGCAAGGCTTTTTCAATTTGAAGGATTGAAGTGGAAAATCTTCAATTGTGATGATGTCTTGGGATTAGCGTGGGCCAAGAGACACGTCGAAGAAAATAAAAAGGCGGCTGTTGTAGGCTATGGCTTTACGCCCATCGGTGCATTGTTAGGGTTACAAGGATATGTACAGGGCAGTGACTTGACGCTAACTGCCGAGGGCTTTGTATTTCAAGTGCATTCTACTTGGGGTAGTGCTCGGGTTCGTAGCCATTTGATGGGGCGTTTTAATGCCTCTAATCTATTGGCAACCTTAAGTGTCATGCTCGTGAGTCAGGTGCCTTTCAAGCAGGCCATTGAAATAGTCAGTGAATTAACCGCAGTGGCTGGTCGCGCTGAGCGTCATGGGGGAGGCAGACAGCCTTTAGTATTAATTGATTATGCGCATACCCCGGATGCATTAGAAAAAATATTATCAACGGCTAAAGAATTGACTACGACGAACAAAAGCGCTCGCCTGACTTGTGTTTTTGGTTGTGGCGGCGATCGGGATCGGGGCAAACGACGGATGATGGGTAAAATTGCTAGTCATTTGGCAGATCAGGTCATCGTAACGAGCGATAACCCGCGCCATGAAGATGCCCAATCCATTATTGCCGAAATTTTATCTGCGACCCAAGGGGCTAGTCTTGGCATTGAAGATCGCGAGCAAGCGATTTATGAAGCCATTCATAGCGCAGTTGAAGGTGACGTCGTGGTGGTAGCAGGCAAGGGTCATGAGACTTATCAAGAAATTACCGGTGTGCGTCATGGGTATAGTGATCAAGCGGTGGTAGAAAAGGCTTTGAGAGGATATCTCAGATGATGCGCTTATCTGAGGCCGCTTTTGCCCTCGGTGTTTCACATCAGGGCCATAACGCGACCTTTACCCATGTAGGCACCGATAGTCGTCAGGTCAAAGAAGGCGAGTTATTTATTGCGCTCAGGGGCCTTCATTTTGACGCACATCAATATCTTGCTAGCGCGCAGGCCAATGGGGCTGTGGCTGTGATGGTCGATGAACAAGGTCAAGGCAGTGTTCCGGTTGGGTTGCCTTTTGTGAGTGTTGCCAACACACGTCAAGGATTGACGCAACTGGCCTACGCATGGAGGACTCGTTTTACAGGATCTTTGGTCGGTATTACCGGTAGTAGCGGCAAAACATCGGTCAAGGAAATGTTGACGTTAATTTTACAAAAGTCGTGCGGGCAAAAAGTACTGAGCACTTTTGGAAACCTCAATAATGAAATTGGGGTGCCACTTACCTTATTGAGACTACGTTCAGAGCACCGTTATGCGGTGGTTGAGATGGGGATGAACCACGCAGGTGAGATCGCTCGTTTGTCTTCCTTAGCCAGACCCGATGTGGCATTGATTAATAATGCAGGGCGTGCCCATATAGAACATTTGGGGAGTCAGGAGGCGATCGCTCGAGCCAAAGCGGAAATTTATGAAGGGCTTCATGAAAATGCAGTAGCAGTCATTAACGCCGATGACCCGTTTGCCGCTTTGTGGCAAGAATTAGCAGGAAAAAGAAAAACGCTCTTATTTGGCTTAACCCCATCGGCTGCTGTGTGGGCGACTTATGAGTTGGGTGAGCAACAAAGTCTTTTAAGATTGAGGACCCCAATAGGTGAGGTCGAATTGCAGCTAGCGGTGGCGGGTCTTCATAATGTTAAAAACGCATTGGCTGCAACTGCAGTCGCGGTTGCTTTAGCGCTACCTTTAGAAGCCATTGCCGAGGGTTTAAGGCAATATCAAGGGGTGAAGGGACGCTTACAGGTTCAAGCCGCACTGTCGGGGGCTAAGCTGATTGACGATACTTATAATGCAAACCCGGAGTCTATGCGTGCGGCGATCGATGTTTTGGCCCGAATACCGGGGCAGCGCATATTAATTATAGGCGATATGGGTGAGCTAGGTCAAAAGGCACAAGCCTGTCACGCTGAAGTGGGAGAGTATGCTAAGGCTAGTGGCATTGATCACCTATACACGTTGGGCTTGATGGCCCAGCAGGCAGGGGCCGCTTTTGGCGTTGGTGCAGAGCATTTTGATCAAATGACTCCTTTGTTAGAGCAAGTCAAAAAACAGTTGAATCCTCAATCAACGGTATTAGTGAAGGGTTCTCGGTTTATGAAAATGGAGCGCATCGTTGAGGGCTTAAGTCCGGTCAGGGATATCCTATGACAATAGTCTTCTTGAGTGCTGAGTGCGTGAGGCAGTATTTTTGTTTCGTCCGATGGATTAAGTCTTTAGCGGGGAAAATATGTTTTTAGAATGGGCGCAATGGTATGCCAAAGATATTCACGTATTGAATGTCTTTAATTACATTACATTACGTGCGGTTCTTGCCTGCTTGAGCTCATTGTTATTGTCCTTTTTGGTCGGGCCGATGATGATACGTAAACTCACGGCCTACAAGATTGGTCAGTCGGTTCGCTCGGATGGGCCACAAACCCATTTGGTGAAAAGCGGGACTCCTACCATGGGCGGAGCGTTGATTTTAGTGTCTATTACAGTGACCACTTTAATGTGGGCAGACCTTAAAAATCGATACGTATGGATTGTATTACTGGTGACATTAGGTTTTGGAGTCGTAGGATGGGTCGATGATTACCGTAAGGTCGTGCATCGTAACCCTCAAGGATTGTCGGCTCGGGCCAAATTTTTTTTCCAATCCGTCATTGGTTTAGGCGCAGCCATTTTTCTAGCCTACACCAATAAATTACCGGCTCAAACTGCATTGATTGTGCCCTTTTTTAAGGAAGTCGTTATTCCATTGGGGATGATAGGATTTATCGCTTTGACTTATTTTGTGATTGTAGGCACTAGCAATGCGGTAAATTTGACCGATGGTCTGGATGGTTTAGCTATTATGCCAACGGTGCTGATTGCGGGCGCTTTGGGGGTGTTTACTTATGTGGCGGGGAATGCGGTTTTTGCTCGGTATTTGGCTTTTCCCTATATTCCTGGCGCTGGTGAGTTGACTGTGATTTGTGGCGCTATTGCTGGTTCGGGACTCGCTTTTTTATGGTTTAACGCGTACCCCGCTGAAGTGTTTATGGGTGATGTTGGCGCTTTGGCCTTAGGCGCGGCACTCGGTTGTATTGCCGTCATCGTGAGGCAGGAAATTGTATTTTTTATCATGAGTGGGGTTTTCGTGATGGAAACCTTATCCGTGATGATTCAAGTCGGCTCTTTTAAATTGCGTGGTAAAAGAGTTTTTCGTATGGCCCCTTTGCACCATCATTATGAATTAAAAGGGTGGAAGGAGACACAGGTCGTAGTGCGTTTCTGGATAGTTACGATGATGTTAGTTTTGGTTGGGTTGTCAACGTTAAAGTTACGTTAACCCTTGGTATTCATATGGATTTAAACGCTAGACGAATATTGGTTCTGGGTCTGGGTGCAACGGGTTTATCGATGGCCCGCTGGCTATCAAGGCAAGGCGCACAGGTCAGTGTGGCTGATACGCGAGCCAACCCGCCCTATGCTGCGCACTTGAGGCAGGATTGGCCTAAGGTGAAATTGTACACGGGACCGTTTAGTGAGGGCCTTTTTTCTGATGCACAAACCATAGCGCTCAGCCCGGGTATTGACCCGCGTCAGGGCGAGTTAGCCCAGGCACTGGCCAATGGTAAGCCGGTAGTAGGCGATATTGAATTATTTGCCCAAGCATTAAGTGAGCGTCGATCAGCGGCTAAAATCATCGCGATTACCGGCTCTAATGGCAAGAGTACGGTTACCGCACTGTGCGGTGCGGTTTGCCAGGCCCAGGGCTGGGATACCGTCGTGGCAGGCAATATCGGCTTGCCAGTGCTGGATGTGTTAACTGAGATTGATCAGGGACGTGCAATGCCTGATGTCTTCGTGTTGGAGTTATCTAGTTTTCAGTTAGAGACTTGTGTGAGTTTGCGTGCCGATGTGGCAACCGTGTTAAATGTCACAGAAGATCATATGGACCGTTACGATACTTTTAACGACTATAGATCGACCAAATCCAGAATTTTTTTAGGCAGTCATACCCAAGTGCTTAATCGTGATGACCCTCTGACAATGGCGATGGCCTTGTCGGATCGAGTAGCAGTCAGCTTTGGCGTAAACGAGGCGCAATCACTAAAAGAAAATGACTGGGGTTTGAAATCGGTAGGTAACGCGGTTTATTTGTGCCAGGCAGATTCGGCATTGTTAGCGCAATCCGAACTGCCTTTAGTAGGGTTGCACAATGTGTCGAATGTGTTGGCAGCCGGTGCTCTTTGTTGTGCAATCGGAGTGGAGCAAAAAGCTTGGGTGCGTGCAGTACAAAATTTTAAAGGACTACCGCATCGGGTTGAGAAAATTGGCCAACTCGGTGAAGTGAGTTTTTTTGATGATTCAAAAGGAACCAATGTTGGCGCAACCGTGGCAGCCCTAGAAGGCTTTAGTCACCCGGTGGTATTGATTGCCGGGGGGGATGGCAAAGGGCAGGATTTTACGCCCTTAGTTGCCGCGGTCAAAGCGCGCGCCCGTGCTGTGATACTGATTGGTCGGGACGCTCCCCATCTTCAGAAGGTATTATCGAGAAGTGGTATTCCAATATTACTGGCCGCTGATCTGACTGAGGCCGTGCATTGGGCCTACGCTCAGGCACAGGCTGGTGAGGGTGTGCTTTTATCGCCCGCCTGCGCCAGTTTTGACATGTTTCGCCATTATATTCACCGCGCTGAAGTGTTTGTTGAGGCCTTTAAAAAACTAAGCGAATTGGCAGGCACCTGTGATGTATAACCGTCAAAGAGGCACTAGCCCAACGGCTGAATTTGACCATACATTAATTTGGATTACAGGATTTTTGCTCGGACTAGGCCTAGTCATGGTCTACTCGGCTTCGATTGCCATTTCGGAAGCAGGAAAAAATACGGGTCATCAAGCCACTTATTATCTAACCCGTCATGCGGTGTTTTTATTAATCAGCGTGGTTTTAGGGGTGGTGAGTTTTCAAGTACCTACAAAACGTTGGCAACAGTGGGCGCCTTATTTATTTCTTTCCGGCTTGGTCTTGTTGATATTGGTGTTGATTCCAGGTTTGGGTCATGAGGTCAATGGTGCTCGCCGGTGGTTGCAATTGGCGGTGTTTAATCTTCAGCCCTCAGAATTGATGAAAGTGTTTGCAGTCATTTATGCGGCGGACTATACCGTTAGAAAAACAGCGTTCATGAGTAATATTCGCAAAGGCTTTTTGCCGATGTTTGGTGTTATGTTTTTGGCGGGGGCTTTATTGTTGAAGGAGCCTGATTTTGGCGCCCTGGCTGTGATTACGGTGATTGCCATGGGGATATTGTTTTTAGGAGGGATGAATTGGAAGATTTTTGCTGTTTTGATTGTTTTGCTGGCAGTGTCATTTTGTTTATTAATTGTGTTTTCACCCTACCGGATGCAACGCGTGGTGGGTTTTATGGATCCTTGGTCTGATCCGTATGGCAAAGGCTATCAGTTGTCGCATGCGCTGATTGCTTTTGGACGAGGGGAATGGTTCGGTGTGGGATTGGGAGGGAGTGTAGAAAAATTGTTTTATTTGCCAGAGGCACATACAGATTTTTTGTTGGCAGTTATTGCTGAGGAACTCGGTTTCATAGGGGTGATCACCGTCATTGGTATGTTTATTCTTATTGTCTACCGTGCCTTTTTGATTGGTAGAAAAGCGGCTTTACAGGAACGTTATTTTGCGGCTTTGGTGGCCCAAGGCATTGGTCTTTGGATTGGGGTACAGGCGTTGATCAATATGGGAGTCAATATGGGCGTATTACCCACTAAAGGCCTCACGCTGCCCCTACTCTCATTCGGAGGTAGTGCGATTGTGACCACTTGCCTGGCCATTTCTATTTTATTGCGTATTGATTGGGAAAATCGTCAAATTACGCGGGGATTTACAGTTTAGTTTATGGCCAATACTTTATTGATAATGGCAGGCGGAACGGGGGGGCATATCTATCCTGCCCTATCCGTGGCGCATCGATTGCAGGAGAGGGGCTGGACGATTGTTTGGCTTGGGGCTAAAACGGGAATGGAGGCGAGAATTGTGCCGCCACATGGGTTTTCCATGGCATGGGTTCAATTTACCGGGGTCCGGGGTAAGGGCTGGCGACGCGTCTTGGGTCTACCTTGGAGTTTGTTGGTGGCTTGTTATCAAAGCGCGCAGGCTATTTTTCGTTTTCGACCCGACGTGATTCTTGGAATGGGTGGTTATGTTTCTTTTCCAGGCGCATTAATGGCTGTGGTGCTGAATCGGCCGCTGATTATCCATGAGCAAAATGCAGTGGCGGGATTGGCTAATCGAGTATTGGCTTATTTTGCGACTCGTGTCTTGGCGGGTTTCCCGGGCGCTTTTGCCGAAAACCGCAAAGCCCAATGGGTAGGCAACCCTGTACGGGCTGACATCGCGACATTACCCGATCCGAGTCAACGCTCACAGGATCCATCGACGCGACTGAGAATTTTAATTTTAGGCGGCAGCCAAGGGGCAGCTGCATTAAATACTCTCATCCCCGAGAGCTTAGCGCTCATGACTGAAAATGAACGACCTAGCGTCACCCATCAAGCCGGGGCTGCCCATGCGCAGAACTTGATTGATCTTTATGCGCGTTTTGGCGTGAAGGCACATATTGTGCCTTACATTGAAGATATGGCTTCAAGCTACCAAGCGGCTGATTTAGTGATTTGTCGGGCAGGGGCTTCAACGGTGGCAGAGATTGCTGCAGCGGGGGTAGCCAGTCTTTTTGTTCCTTTACCTACCGCAGTCGATGACCACCAAACTCTTAATGCGCAGTTTCTGGTCAACCGGGGGGCTGCTCAGTCAATGGCTCAGTCCGAATTGACTGCCGAGCGTTTATCGCAGTGGTTAAGACATTTGAAAAAAAGTGATCTGATCTCTATGGCGGCGGCGGCACGCTTAGCGGCTAAAAATGATGCGACTCAAACGGTAGTTCAAATCTGCGAGGAATTGGCCCATGCGCTATAAAGTAAAGCGGATCCATTTTGTTGGTATTGGGGGCGCTGGTATGAGCGGTATTGCTGAGGTGCTCTTGAATCTGGGTTATGAAATTAGCGGCTCAGATATTTCAGCCAACGCCACTACGCAGCGGTTGGAGTCAATAGGGGTGCGTGTATTTAAAGGCCATGAAGCCACTCAGGTGAGGGAAGCCGATGTCGTGGTCGTGTCTACTGCAGTGAAAACGGATAATCCCGAAGTCTTAGCGGCACGACAGGCCCAAATCCCGGTGGTGCCACGGGCTTTGATGTTGGCGGAATTAATGCGATTAAAGCAAGGTATTGCGATTGCGGGTACTCATGGGAAGACCACGACGACGAGCCTTGTGGCTAGTATTTTGGCTGAGGCGGGGTTAGACCCTACTTTCGTGATCGGCGGCCGATTAAATAGTGCCGGTTCGCATGCGAGGCTAGGGGAGGGGGAGTTTATTGTGGTTGAAGCGGATGAGTCGGACGCTTCTTTTTTGCATTTGCAACCCGTGCTAGCTGTGATTACCAATATTGATGCTGATCATATGGAAACGTATGGGCATTCGATGGAAAAGTTAAAGCAAGCCTTTGTCGATTTTATACATCATCTGCCTTTTTATGGCATGGCCGTATTGTGCCAAGATGATGAGAACATTCAAAGTATTTTACCTTTCATTAGCAAACCTATCACCACCTATGGCTTATCGCCCCAGGCACAAGTTCGTGCAATTGATGTAGAACATCGGGGTGGGAAGATGCATTTTCGGGTCCAGCGAGACGGCCGAGATTTATTAAAAACCGACTTTTCCGTTCAATTAAATCTGCCCGGCGTCCATAACGTTAGAAACGCTTTGGCTGCCATTGCGGTGGGCTTAGAGGTCGGCGTGCCAGAGAAAAGCATAGTCAATGCACTAGCAGAGTTTAAAGGGGTGGGGCGGCGTTTCCAACGGTATGGTGAGCTAAAGCTGGCTGACGGTGGTCACTTTACGTTGATTGATGATTATGGGCACCATCCTCAAGAAATGGCTGCCACCTTGTCGGCCGCCCGAGGGGCTTTTCCAGGACGAAGGTTGGTATTGGCTTTCCAGCCCCATCGTTACACCCGTACGCGCGATTGTTTTGAAGATTTTGTAACCATTTTGGCAACGACCGATGTGTTGTGCTTGACTGAAGTCTATGCCGCGGGAGAAATGCCGATCGTGGCGGCTGACGGCCGTGCCTTGGCCCGAGCGGTCAGAGTACAAGGGCGTGTTGAACCTTTGTTTGTAGAAAAAGTAACTGACCTGCCGCAAAAAATTCTTTCCGTGGTAAGGCAGGGCGATGTGGTGCTCACCATGGGGGCGGGCTCAATAGGTGCTGTGGCAGCAGAAGTATCAAGATTAAGTCAGCAAAAAGGATAAATCGACTTGATTGTGCAAGGACAAATGCCAACGAACCAGTTGCTACGTGGACAGCTACGGTTCGATGAACCCATGGCTAAGCATGTGAGCTGGCGTGCGGGCGGTAGCCTCGCGCGGGCCTACTTTCCGGCTGATTTGGACGATTTAGTTAATTTTTTAATGCAAAATTATGTACTAGGGGACTTGTACTTTTTCGGACTTGGCAGTAACCTCCTAATTCGCGACCGGGGATTGCAAGCTACGGGCGTGTTTACTCATTGGGCTTTACGAAAGATCAGTTTGTTGGACAAGGGGGAGAGGACTATCGACATTTATGCCCAAGCCGGCATTGCCAGCCCAAAGGTGGCAAGATTTGCTGCGCTACAAGGTGCGCAAGGGGCTGAATTTTTGGCTGGCATTCCCGGAACCGTGGGAGGTGCGTTGTTTATGAATGCCGGTTGTTATGGTGGGCAGACTTGGGACATTGTGACCCAAGTACAAACGATAGACCGCCAAGGGGTGATCCGACAAAGACGGCCGGAGGAATTTACAATAGGTTATCGCAGCGTTCAAGTCCCTGCCGGAGAGTCTTTTGTATCGGCGACTTTTCGTCTACCCAGAGGGGATGAACAAGAATCGCGTTTGAAAATTAAAACACTGTTAGCGCAGCGAATTTCGACCCAACCGCTTCACAAACCGAATGCCGGGTCCGTGTTCCGAAATCCACCGGGCGATTTTGCTGCACGTCTCATCGAATCCTGTGGGCTGAAGGGGGCGATCGAAGGGGGCGCACAAATATCAGACAAGCATGCCAACTTTATTATCAATAATGGTGGTGCCAGTGCCACTGATATTGAACGATTGATTGATCGGGCTCGAACTGAGGTAGAACAGCAAGCCGGCATAACGCTTCATTGCGAAGTGTGTGTCCTAGGGGAGCTGGCATGAGTGGCTTTGGCAAAGTGGCTGTGCTGATGGGGGGGCGAAGCGCAGAGAGGGAGATTTCATTAAAAAGCGGGACGATGATACTTGGTGCGCTGAAACGGCAAGGCATACAAGCCGAAGTCTTTGATCCCGCAGAGCAAGATTTACTGCAATTGGCGGCACAACGCTATGAACGAGTTTTTATTGCCCTTCATGGTCGGCAGGGTGAGGACGGCACTATACAGGGGGCTTTGGAATGCATGGGTATTCCTTATACGGGTAGTGGAGTCTTGGCCAGTGCTTTGGCGATGGATAAGTGGCGAACCAAATTAGTTTGGCTTGCTGCCGGGGTTGCGACCCCAGATTCTCAGCGCTTGACCAGTCTGGGTAATGCGTTGCAAGTAGTGGATCGTTTGGGTTTTCCGCTGATGGTGAAACCGGCCCATGAGGGGTCGAGCATTGGTATCAGTAAGGTCGAGCGAGTCGAACAAATGCAAGCTGCCTACGAACAGGCACGAGATCGGGATGACGTTGTGATTGCGGAAAGGTTTGTCAGTGGCCGTGAATTGACAGTGGCCATATTGGGTGAGAAAGCATTGCCTGTGATTCGGATCGAAGCGCCTCAGGGTAATTACGATTTTCACCATAAGTATTTTAGTGATCAAACCCAATATTTTTGTCCCAGCGGCTTATCACCACAATTGGAGGCGAGTATTCAGGAGCAAGCCCTAGTCGCCTTTCACTTACTAGGCTGTGAGGGATGGGGAAGACTGGATGTCATATTAGATGACAATAATCGCGCTTGGTTTTTAGAGGCCAATACGGTGCCGGGTATGACGGACCACAGTTTAGTGCCGATGGCTGCAAAAGCGTGTGGGTTGTCTTTTGAAAATTTAGTGTTAAGGATTTTGGAGGCCGCCCATGTGGGATAACCCCTTAGTCCTTAATCGTATAGCGAATTTGTTGGGCGGGTTAGCCGTGGTACTGATTTTTTATTTTTTATTTCGCTTTGTAACCGCGCAGCCCATTTTTGCCGTACATCACATGCGTCTCATTAATACTTTAGAGCATGTGACCATGGAGCAAGTCGAGACGATTGCTAAGCGAGATATGAAGGGTACATTTTTTACAATGGATTTAAGGCGGATGCGGGACTCTTTTGAGAAGTTGCCTTGGGTACGACGGGTCGATATTCGCCGAGGTTGGCCAGATCGAATTGAAGTGGATATTACGGAGCAGCAGCCGATCGCCCGTTGGGGAAATAGTGGATTGGTGAATCGGCAAGGCGAGGTCTTTGAAGCCGCCTACGATACTGCCTTACCGGTATTTATCGCGCCTGAGGGCACAGCCCGTGAGGTGAGTGTGCAATACGATTGGTTAAGAAAGGAATTTTCCACCGTCGGAAGGGCTCCGGTCTTGGTGCAATTGTCGCAGCGTCGTGATTGGCAAGTGAAACTAGATGATGGCATGACTATTGAAGTAGGAAGAGAAAATGTGGAAAAGCGTTTGATCCGGTTTTTGGCCGATTACCACGCTACGCTGTCTTTTTTGAAACGTAAGGTCTCCTATATCGATTTGCGTTATGCCAACGGCTTTGCAGTCCGCGTCGCAGATCTATCAAATACGATAGCAAAAACAGCATCCGATCATGCCAGTGCAGTACGTTTGAAGGAGAGTCGGCCATGAGTCGCGCGAAAGAAAGTAAATCGATCATTGTAGGTTTAGATATTGGCACATCAAAAATTGTTGCCATTGTGGCGGAGATTAAACCAGAGGGTGGTTTTGAGATCATTGGCATGGGCACCCATCCTTCTAGGGGGCTTAAAAAAGGGGTAGTTGTTAACATTGAAACGACGGTCAGTGCCATTCAACGCGCTTTGGAAGAAGCGGAGCTAATGGCCAATTGTAAAATTGTTGATGTATTGACGGGCATTGCAGGAAGCCACGTAAAAAGTTTCAATTCCCAGGGGATGGTTGCGATTAAGGAAAAGGAAGTCACGCAATGGGATATCGATCGGGTGATTGAGACGGCCAAGGCCGTACAAATTCCCAACGATCAGCAAATTCTTCATATTCTTAATCAGGAATTTATTATCGATGGCCAAGAGGATGTTCGTGAGCCTTTAGGGATGTCCGGTATGCGTTTAGAAGTGAAGGTGCATATTGTGACCGGAGCCGTTTCGGCCGCTCAAAATATTATTAAATGTGTGCGCCGATGTGGACTAGAAGTGCGTGACCTGGTGTTGCAACCCCTGGCCTCAGCCACCGCAGTGGTGTCTGATGATGAGAAAGATTTGGGCGTGTGTTTGGTGGATATTGGTGGCGGCACTACCGACCTTGCGGTATTTACGAACGGAGCCATTCGCCATACGGCGGTTATTGCCATTGCTGGGGATCAGATTACCAGCGATATTGCGATGGCGTTGCGCACACCGACCAAGGATGCAGATGATATAAAAATCAAACATGGTTGTGCACTGTCTCAATTGGCAGATCCGCAAGAGATGATAGAAGTGCCTGGGGTCGGTGATCGGGGTCCCAAACAGTTGTCACGAAAAACCTTGGCAGAGGTGATTGAGCCACGAATTGAAGAGCTATACAACTTAGTGCAATCGGAACTTCGCCGTAGTGGCTACGAGGAGCTCTTATCCTCGGGCATTGTGTTAACCGGTGGCTCTAGTCTGATGCAAGGCATGGTCGAACTCGGTGAGGAGATTTTCCATATGCCCGTTCGTGTGGGTCAGCCCGCTTATCGGGGCGCTCTGGCGGAACTGGTGCGTCACCCTCGCTATTCCACGGCGATCGGCTTGTTGATGGAGGGCATGCAGGAATACCGCTTACAGGAAATCGAAAGAAGTCAAACCGGATCAATACAATTAATTATAGAAAGAATGAAGGCTTGGTTTAAGGGAAATTTTTAGTTTTATATGTTGGGTGTGAAGGGCAAAAGAAAAAGGTATCTCACGAGAACGGGGTCGTTTAAAAAAGGAGTTATAAAATGATTGAATTGATCGATGCACAAACGCAGGATGCAGTAATTAAAGTCATTGGTGTGGGCGGTTGCGGCGGTAACGCTGTTGATCACATGATTGCTAATGGGGTCAGTGGTGTGGAGTTTATTTGTGTCAACACCGATGCCCAAGCTTTGAAACGCAATCAGGCCAAGGTCCAGTTGCAGTTGGGTAGCAATGTGACCAGGGGTTTGGGGGCGGGAGCCAATCCGGAAATGGGTCGGCAGGCAGCCCTTGAGGATCGTGAGCGGATCGCCGAACTCATTTCAGGTGCGGACATGTTGTTTCTGACCGCCGGTATGGGGGGAGGGACAGGAACCGGAGCGGCCCCAGTCGTGGCGGAAATTGCCAAAGAAATGGGAGTTTTGACGGTTGCGGTTGTCACCAAGCCTTTTGCCTTTGAGGGTAAACGTCAAAAAATTGCGATGGAAGGTTTGGAAGCGTTGTCGCAACACGTGGACTCACTCATTGTTATTCCGAATGACAAGCTGATGCAGGTGTTAGGCTCGGCAGTGACATTGGATGAGGCGTTTCGTGCGGCCAATGAAGTGTTACATGGCGCGGTGGCTGGTATTGCAGAAATTATCAGTTGCCCTGGGATGATTAACGTAGACTTTGCAGACGTACGAACCGTGATGGCAGAGATGGGTATGGCTATGATGGGGTCAGCTAAGGCGGCGGGTCCAGATCGAGCTCGGGCGGCGGCCGAACAAGCGGTGGCGTGTCCTTTACTGGAGGATATTAATATCTCCGATGCCCGAGGCGTGCTGATTAATATTTCTGCGAGCAAGTCTACCTTGCTCATGCAAGAAATGTATGATGTGATGGATACCATCAAGGCTTTTGCGGCGGAGTCAGCCACCGTGATCGTTGGGACTGTTTACGATGAACAAATCGAGGATCAGTTAAGGGTGACGATTGTCGCTACGGGTTTAGGTAAGCCGATGGGCCGTCAGCAGATGAAGCCGATACACATGGTGGCGCAAAAAACAGGCACCGATGATCAACCCATAGAAACGAATTATGAGGATAATCACCAACCTGCTGTGATGCGTCGTCGAAATCGCGATGCGACGGTTGAAGCGATGCGTCAATCCGGCGTAGAAATGCTCGACATCCCCGCCTTTTTGCGTAGGCAAGCGGATTAGAGGGGATCGTTTTCCTAAGTGGTGTATTGATCTTCCGGCAGGGCCTTTGAATAGACCCTGCTGGTTTTTTCGTTTTACAAAGCCAGAGATGCGGATAAAAAGAGGTTGCCGCAAGGGGCAGTTGCCATGATATAATTTTATCTCATTGAATCGTATAGTAATTTTATAAAATATTAGTTGTGATCCAACAGCGCACATTAAAAAATGTGATCAGTGCCACGGGCATTGGTCTACATACCGGAAAAAAAGTCTATATGACTTTGCGTCCAGCCGTGGTTGACACGGGGATTGTTTTTAGACGCATTGACCTACCAGAAGTCATTGAAATTAAAGCAAATCCTTACGCTGTCGGTGACACGAGACTCGCGTCCTGCCTTTTAAAGGATGGGGCTTCTGTGGGAACGGTGGAGCATTTGATGTCGGCTTTGGCGGGATTGGGTATTGATAACGCCTACATCGATTTGTCTGCTCCTGAAGTGCCTATCATGGACGGCAGTGCCGGGCCTTTTGTTTTTTTGCTTCAGTCAGCTGGACTGGAAGAGCAAAATGCGCCTAAACGGTTTATCCGTATTTTAAAAACCGTGAGAGTTGAGCAAGGCGACAAGTGGGTTCAAATGCAACCCCATAACGGTTTTAAAATTGATCTATCAATAGAATTTAGTCATCCCGTGTTTGAGCGATCCTGCCAGAGCGTGAGTATCGATTTTGCGACGACTTCCTTTGTGCGTGAAGTGAGCCGAGCCCGTA
The DNA here is from genome assembly GCA_903893565.1 of uncultured beta proteobacterium. Classification (GTDB taxonomy): domain Bacteria; phylum Pseudomonadota; class Gammaproteobacteria; order Burkholderiales; family SG8-41; genus UBA5216. The sequence goes on from CAITMU010000029.1 coordinate 41,486, forward strand.
CTTTTGGCTTTATGCAGGATGTGGAGTACATGCGGGCCCAGGGACTGGCTTTAGGTGGTAGTTTGGACAATGCCATTGTGATGGACGAATACCGAATTTTGAATAGTGATGGCTTACGCTATGACGATGAGTTTGTTAAGCATAAGGCTTTGGATGCCATCGGAGATCTTTACTTGTTAGGGCATCCCCTGATCGGTGCCTTCAGTGGTTTTAAGTCTGGGCACGCCCTTAATAATCAGTTATTGCGCCACCTATTAAGTGACCAATCGGCTTGGGAATACTGTAGTTTTCTGGATGCACAGCAGGCCCCACGAATCGCATTTTGGCAACCACAATTAGCCTAAACCATCCAAAGTAGGCCTTGCAGAGATTCTTTCTGCGGCGTCATTGTAAAAAAATAAAGATTTATAAAGCATTATGGCTGCGATTGCGCATCATGTTTGTGAGCGCTAACTTTAATTTTGGATCGGAAATTGCCCCAGTTATTTTGTTAAATTCTTCTTTATAATCAGAGGGTAAGTTTATTTTTTGGTGTGCCTCTGTCGACTTGCGAATCGCTATTTTTGGTTGCACCTCAACACGAATTCCAGTAATCTCAAAGTCTTGTTTTTGAAATAAGGTCAGTAATCGAGGTAATAGTTGCTTTAACTTCAGGGCTACACTGCCATTGTCGGCAAGTATGTGTAGGGTGCCTGCCTCGATGTAACCTATGCGGCTAGATTGGGTTAGCTTAGTCCACTCAGCCTGAGCTTCACTAATAAAGAATTTTTGCAGGGCTAAGAGTTTCTGAGTTTTTTTTTGCAGAGCAGACAGTTCCTCGGCTGTGCTTAAAAGGTGACGGAAGTTTGAAATAGGCATATTAAGGCCGGCTAAAGGTGCAAATTGAATATCATTTTCGTTTCTGAGAGCTCTGCTAGGGCGAAAACGCTCAATATAAATACAAAATTCATTGTTATGGTGGTCTCGGTGATGCTGGCATTCACACTGATGCTAGCAGGAGCGATGAATATTGTTCTATTAAAATACGCTGATCAACTGCACGTATTACCTTACCTGCAAAAGATGCTAGTGGAAGAGCGTAACAAAGAAGATCAATCTCAAACGGCACAATCCTACGTGAAGGATAATCTAAACGCAATGGCAAACCGTTTAGGTCAACTACAGGCACAATTGCTTCGGATTGACACGGTTGGAGAGCGTTTGGCTAGCCTAGCGGGGGTCAAACCCCAGGATTTGCATTTTAGAGAAACCCTGCCTGAATCGGGCCCTATGGCTATACCCACCCCGACTTTCACCTTGTCTCAACTGCAACATCAGATCGAGCGATTCACCAAGACCATCGATGATCGCGGCGAAAAAATGGGGTTTTTAGAGTCATTGTTTACCTTTAGAGATGGAAAAAAACACCTTATTCCGACCATGCGACCCGTCGCCACAGGAGACTACAGTTCCAATTTTGGTTGGCGAGTGGATCCAATCACCGGGCAAAGAGCTTTTCACGAGGGTATCGATTTTGGTGGAGAGGTCGGAACCCCAATTGTTGCTGCTGCTGGTGGGGTCGTGGTATTCGCTGGGTTTCACCCCGCCTATGGTAATATGATCGAAATAGATCATGGTAATGACATTGTGACACGATACGCGCATGCCAACGGACTCAATGTTAAGGTAGGCGAAATGGTTTTGCGTGGTGCACAGATTGCACAAGTCGGACATACCGGTCGGGTAACGGGAACTCATTTGCATTTTGAAGTCAGGCAGCGTGGGATTGCACTGGATCCAGCCCAATTCTTGCAATTGCCCACTTAAACCCATCAAAATCCCATATCAAGGGGTGGGGTTGTTCCCGCCTTTTTTTTTGCGTAGGAGCTAGAGGTCGTTCATGTTTAATGGAATTCTTAAAAAAATATTTGGTAGCCGCAACGATCGTTTGTTGAAGCAATACAGTCGTCAGGTCACTGCCATTAATCAGTTGGAAGCGCAGATGACGCAACTGAGCGATGAACAGTTAAAAGGGAAGACCGAGCAATTTCGGGCAACCATAAAGACGTATTTATCCTCCTTTGAGTCCCCCACTACCGACACGGGCCCCGAGGCTTTGCAAGCGCATGAAGTGTTGTTAGAGAAAAAGCGCGGCGAAATACTCAATCAGATATTGCCGGAAGCTTTTGCGGTGGTTAGAGAGGCGTCTAAACGGGTGCTAAATATGCGCCATTTTGACGTTCAGCTTCTTGGGGGTATTACCTTACATAATGGCAAAATAGCGGAAATGCGCACGGGGGAGGGCAAAACGTTAGTGGCCACTTTGCCCGCTTATTTAAATGCTTTGCCGCAGCTAGGTGTGCATATTGTTACGGTGAATGATTATTTGGCAAAACGCGACGCCGAGTGGATGTCAGCGGTATACCGTTTTCTGGGATTGAGCGTCGGGATCAATCTTTCTCAGATGACGCATGAAGAAAAAAAGCTTGCCTACGAAGCGGATATAACCTACGGAACAAATAACGAATTCGGTTTTGATTACCTACGAGATAACATGGTTTATCAAAATTCGGAAAAAGTTCAGCGACCGCTAAGCTATGCCATCGTTGATGAGGTAGACTCAATATTGATTGATGAGGCTCGCACGCCATTGATTATCTCAGGTCAAGCGGAAGATACGACGGATCTGTATCTTAAGATGAATCATGTCGTGCCTAAGCTGGTTCGCCAAAAAGAAGAGAAGGCTGAGGGAGATTATTGGGTAGATGAAAAATCCCAACAGGTCATGATTTCGGAAGATGGGCACCAACATGCCGAGGAACTTCTCACGCAGGCCGGTATGTTATCGGAAAATAGTAGTTTGTATGATGCCGCCAATATTAATCTCATGCATCACTTGAATGCAGCGCTTAGGGCTTATTCGCTCTACCATAATGAGCAGCAGTATGTGATCCAGAACGGCGAAGTGATTATTGTGGATGAATTTACTGGCCGCCTGATGCCAGGTCGTCGCTGGTCAGAGGGCCTCCACCAAGCGGTGGAAGCCAAAGAGGGTGTTGAGATTCAAAAAGAAAATCAGACGCTCGCGACGATCACCTTTCAAAATTATTTTCGTATGTATCGCAAGATGGGTGGGATGACAGGCACCGCCGATACCGAAGCCTATGAATTTCAGCAAATCTATGGCCTTGAGACGGTGATTGTTCCTACTCATCATCCCATGATTCGTAAGGATATGAATGATTTGGTGTATCAGTCAACAGAGGAAAAATACAAAGCGGTTATTGCGGATATTGACGACTGTTACAAGCGAGGCCAGCCTGTGCTGGTTGGAACGACATCGATTGAAAATTCGGAATTGTTAGGTCAGTTATTGCAAAAAGCAGGTGTACCCCATAACGTTTTGAATGCCAAGCAACATGCCCGTGAAGCCGAGATCGTAGCGCAAGCGGGTCGACCGAAGGCGGTGACCATTGCCACTAATATGGCGGGACGGGGAACGGATATTGTCTTGGGTGGAAACTTAAAAATCCAGCTCGACCAAATTCGTGATCAGACCGACTTGGATACAGCCAGTATTGAAAAACAGATAGAAGAAACTCGTCATGAATGGCAGAAACTTCACAATCAAGTCATTTTGGCAGGGGGGTTGCACATTATAGGCACGGAGCGTCATGAGTCCCGACGCATCGACAACCAGCTTCGTGGTCGTTCAGGTCGACAGGGTGATCCAGGTTCAAGTCGTTTTTACTTATCGCTTGATGATCAGTTGATGAGAATTTTTGCAGGCGAAAGAGTGAAATCGATTATGCAACGGCTTAAAGTGCCGGAAGGCGAGCCCATAGAGGCTGGCATTATTAATCGATCTATTGAAAATGCCCAGCGCAAAGTGGAAGCAAGAAATTTTGACATTCGTAAACACCTACTAGAATACGATGATGTTGCTAACGATCAACGTAAGGTCATTTATCAGCAAAGAAATGATTTGCTTGATGCAGAAGATATGTCGGAAACAGTGACTGCCATGCGAGAAGATGTTCTCAAAGGGTATATTAATGAATACATCATTCCAGGTAGTCTTGAAGAGCAATGGAATATTCAGGGGTTAGAGCAGATTTTAGAGTCGGATTTAAATTTAAATTTGCCGATTCAACAGTGGTTGAAAGATGAATCTGGACTTGAAACCCAAGAGTTGATCAATCGAATTATAGCGGCATCTCACAGCGCTTATCAGGACAAAGTCTCACAGTTTGAATCCTCCGCGATACGTCAATACGAAGGGGCTTTAATGTTGCAAAGTATTGACACTCATTGGCGTGAGCATTTATCAATGTTGGATCATTTGCGGCAGGGTATTCATTTAAGATCTTATGCGCAAAAAAATCCGACCCAAGAATATAAACGGGAATCTTTTGAACTATTTGCGATGTTGTTAGAAACGATTAAAACAGAAGTGACCAAGACTTTGATGACCGTCAAAGCGCGCAGCGAAGAAAACTTGCAAGTTGAGCAAAATCCCATTGAATTGGAGAATCTGGTTTTTCAGCATGAATTATTTAATGATTCGCAAGCCCCAGAAGCGCAATCGGGGGAGTCGGCTGAAGGCCAATCAGTGGCTGACAAATCAAAACCTTTTATCCGAACGGGTGAGAAAATTGGCCGTAACGACAATTGTCCATGTGGCTCTGGGAAAAAATACAAGCAATGCCATGGAAAATTAGTTTAATCCATAAATATCAAATACTTAAAATATATTTTTAGTTACATTTGGGCATACTCGGAAGATCAGGACCTGATAAAGCCCGAGAAAAAACGGGCAAAAAGGGCAGTATGCTGTTGACCTTGTTATAAGCCTCACTAACCCCACACAATCCGGTAACTCACTGGGGTTCAGTTGGCAGGCATAGGCAGGGCAGCATTATATTGATAATAAAAATGACAAAATTGGATGACCTGACAAAATCTAATTTAAAAAAACCAAAAAATCGAATAAAGCATTCATTGTGAAATGACTATAAAATGACGCTAAATTGGAGGTAAAACAATTTTTTGTCACTATTATTTCAACGAATTCGAAACCTGATATCCCGAAATATTTCTCACCAAAACTACGACTATTCGATTGTCTGAGATCACAGATACGATAATAAGGAGCTGAACAACATGGTTGAAAAAGGTTTTAACAAAGGCGTCGTGATGGTGATGGGTGCCGTATTGACGATTGGGTTATTGGGCGCCGGTTATGTGGCTTGGACTTTGAATGAAAAATTAGTCGCCGCAATAGCCCTCAAAGACAAGACTGAAGAGCAGGTTAAAGAAAAAGAAGCGTTGCTAAGAAAAAAAATAACAGAAGAAAAGGAATTGAAAGAGGCGCAGGAAAAAAAAGCGGCTGAAGAAAAAGAAAATCAGGAAGCAAAAGAAAAGGCCGCGGCAGAAGCAGAGCAATGGTTAGATGAACAGATTAAGTTAAATCCTAAGATGGTCGCTGCCCGCAAGCAAAAGCTTGCGGTAGAGGCTAATTACATGAAACTTATTCAGCCCCTTATTGAAAAACAAAAAGAGCTACACAAAGAAGAGTCCAGTAAAGAACACGAGGATAAAAAAGAAGCGGTAGGCCATGAGCAAGCCAAAGGTCATGAAAAGGATGAACATGCGGCCAAGCCAGGAGCGAGTAAAGAAAAAGACCACGGTGATAAAAAAGAAGCCGTAGGCCATGAGA